>CBDDRW010000102.1:0-5813 GCA_965233175.1 uncultured bacterium | reverse complement strand
ACATGAGTAAGACCTACGATCACCGAGCCCTTGAAGAGAAGTGGCAGGCCTATTGGGAGCAGCACCGAACCTTTCGCGTGGCTGACGACCGGGCTAAGCCAAAATTCTACTGCCTCGACATGTTTCCCTATCCATCCGGTTCGGGCCTTCATGTCGGTCATCTTGAGGGCTATACCGCAACTGATATTGTCTCACGCTACAAGCGTATGAGGGGCTTCAATGTATTGCATCCGATGGGGTGGGACGCATTTGGACTTCCTGCCGAACAGTATGCGGTGAAGACCGGAATCCATCCGGTCGTCACGACAGCTGAAAATATCGCGACGTTCAAGCGTCAGATGAAGCGGGTCGGGCTCTCCTATGACTGGGAGCGTGAGATCAGCACGATCGATCCTGAATATTATCGTTGGACACAGTGGATTTTCCTGAAACTGTTTGAGCGAGGGCTGGCCTATGTGGCGGAAGTGCCCGTCAATTGGTGTCCCACGCTGGGGACGGTGCTCGCGAATGAAGAAATTATCGACGGCAAGAGCGAAGTCGGCGGGTTCGATGTGGTGCGTAAGCCGATGCGCCAATGGGTGTTGAAGATTACGGCCTATGCCGATCGACTGCTCGAAGATCTGAAGCTGGTCGAGTGGCCGGCCAGTACATTGGAGATGCAGAAAAACTGGATCGGTCGATCGATCGGTGCGGAAGTCGAGTTCGATCTGGCCGGTGTCTCCGGTTCAGTTCGGATTTTTACCACGAGGCCCGATACTTTGTTCGGCGCGACCTATATGGTGTTGGCTCCGGAGCATCCGTTAGTGGCAGCCGTGACGACCACCGACCACCGCCATGAGATCACCGCCTATCAGGAAGCCGCCGCGAGAAAAAGCGACCTTCAAAGGCAGGAACTCGAAAAGGAAAAGACAGGAGTCTTCACCGGTGGCTATGCGGTGAATCCGGTGAATAAAGAACCACTGCCTATTTGGATTGCCGATTATGTGTTGATGGGGTATGGGACCGGGGCCATCATGGCCGTGCCCGCGCATGACGAGCGAGACTGGGGTTTTGCGAAGACCTATGGCTTGCCGATCCGCGAAGTGATCGCGGGCGGACGGGTTGAACAAGAGGCGTTCGTTGCGACCGATAAAGGGATTGTCGTCAATTCCACGACGCCAGCCGGAAGCTTCACCATCAACGGTCTGACGCCGGACGACGCCATTCCGAAAATCACGGCCTGGTTAGAGTCTCAGGGCAAGGGGCGCAAAGCCGTGAACTATAAATTGCGGGATTGGCTCTTTGCTCGCCAGCGGTATTGGGGCGAGCCCTTTCCGATTGTGTGGGTGGATGGTCAGGCCCTTCCGCTTCCGGAAGAGCGTCTGCCGATATTGTTGCCGGAGACGAACAATTTCAAACCGTCCGGGAATGGTGAAAGCCCGCTCGCAAATTTAACCGATTGGCTGACGACCACCGATCCGATCAGTGGGGCCGCGGCGCGTCGTGAAACCAACACGATGCCTCAGTGGGCCGGCTCCTGTTGGTATTATCTGCGATTTATCGATCCGAAGAATCAGCGGCAGCTTGTCGATCCGGCACAGGAGCGGTATTGGATGCCGGTAGATCTCTATATCGGCGGCAGCGAACATGCCGTGCTCCATTTGCTCTATGCCAGGTTTTGGCACAAGGTGTTGTACGACATCGGAGTCGTCAGTACGCCGGAACCATTCAAGAAGCTTGTGCATCAAGGAATTGTCCTGGGGGAAGACAATCAGAAGATGTCGAAATCCCGCGGCAACGTCGTCAATCCCGATGAGATGATGGACCAGTTTGGAGCCGATGCCGTGCGGCTCTATGAAATGTTCATGGGTCCGCTGGAGGCCGTGAAGCCTTGGAACACGAGAGGTGTGGAAGGAGTCACACGGTTTCTTGACCGCGTCTGGAGGCTGATCGTCAATGAAGACGGCGCGCTGAGCTCGGCAGTCGGTGTCTATGATCCGAGTCCTGATCAGCTCCGCCTGCTGCATCAAACCATCAAGAAGGTGACAGAGGATATTGAGGAGTTGCGGTTCAACACCGCCATTTCGCAGATGATGGTCTTCACCAATGAAATGACGAAGCTGGAGCAGCGGCCCAGGGTCCTGTTGGAACCGTTCGTGCTTATCCTGTCTCCCTTTGCGCCACATCTCTGTGAGCAGTTGTGGGAGAAACTCGGTCACCAGCCGAGCGTTTCGCAGCAGCCATGGCCGATATTCGACCCGGCGCGGACCGTCAGCGATCGGCTGACTATTCCGATCCAGGTGAATGGAAAGTTGCGGGCCAAACTCGACGTGGGCGCCGATGCCGCTCGCAAACAGATCGAAGCGATGGCTCGCGCGCAGATCACCGAATGGCTGCAGGGTCACGAGCCGAAAAAAGTGATCTACGTGGAAAAAAAGCTTATAAACTTTGTGGTATAGCGGATGCGGCAGGTAAAAAGCTTTACGTTAAAAGGCGACAGTGGGTGCACAGGAACTTTGTACGTTTGCCTGTGTACGTTGTCCTTGGCGCTGAGCCTGTCGCTCAGCGCTTGTGGTTATCAATTTCGCGTTGAAGGGGCTGGGCCCACGATTGGGGGAGCGGCTACGGCCTCCTCGTCCACGTCACCGCCACCACGGTTGGTCATCCGGACGTTGGAAAACCGAACGTTTGAGCCGAATTTAGAGACACGCTATACGAACTATCTGCGGCATGAATTTTCCTCGGGCAGTGGAGCCCAGATCGTTCCAGATTCTGAGGCGGCCGACTTGATGCTGTCAGGGCAAATTCTCTCAGTGAGTCTTCCAACGCTCAGTTTTAGCCAGACCACCACGCTTGAAAGCCGCGCAGAGGTGATTGTGATCGTCAAAGTGGAGGAGACCAGGACGCAACGTGTCGTGTGGACACAAGTGGCGAAGGGTGCGTCGGAGTTCTACGTGACGCCGGACTTGCAATTTAACCGCGTTCTGCAGAACCGGGCCTTGGAGCAGGCCGGTCGTTTCGTTGCCGAGGATTTAGCCTCCCGCTTTCTGCTCCAGTTGGAATCAGGAGAGCTGACAAAGCCACCAGAGCGTCAAGCATCTGACAGCGTGGATCACACCATCAAATAAGAATACACCAGATATCTATGGCGTCCGCTATTTCTCATGCTCAGCTCGATGCGCAGCTTGCGCAAGGCTCGGTCGCGCCGCTTTATGCGGTGGTCGGCGAGGAAGATTTACTGCGCGATATGGCTCTCGGTGCGCTGAAGTCTTCGTTATTGGGGGAAGGCGAGAGTGATTTCAATTGTGATCTGTTCTATGGAGACGATGTCAGTGGGGCTGAAATTGTCACCTGTGCCTCTGAGGTCGCGGTGTTCGCGGCTCGGCGCATGGTGGTGGTGAAAGCGGCCGATAAACTTCCAGCCAAAGAATGCGATGCGATCCTTCCCTATCTGAAGGAACCAAACGATTCTACGGCGGTCGTGTTTGTCGCGTCGAAACTTGACGGACGACTCAAGTTCACCCAGGCTCTCATGAAGGCCGCGGTGATGGTCGATTGCTCTCCTCTGAGAGAGGCGCAGTGGCTTCCTTGGCTCAAACAGGACGCTGAACGGGTTGGGATTCGGCTCAACGACGACGCGATTGATTTGCTCAAAGACTCCTGTGGCGGCTCACTCTACTCGGTTCGGCGCGAGCTGGAAAAACTCGCTGCGTATGTTTCGCCCGGTCAGATCGTCACGGCTGCTGACGCAACGACCTTGAGAGGGATGGAGCCAGGCGCATCAGTGTTTGATTTAGCCTTGGCGATCGGCGCGAAAAACCGTGGGAGAGTCTTGGCGATTTTGGCCAGGAATCTGGAAGCAGGAGAGGCTCCATTGAGAATCCTTGGCTCATTGGCCTGGCAATATCGTAGGCTCTGGAAGGTCAAGGAAGTTGTACGGCAAGGTGGACGAGAAGGGGAGGCGGCTCGGACGTTGCGCATGGACCCCTATAAAGTACGAGCGTTTCTCGATCAATTTCCCGACGCCCACTTGCAGGAGGCGCTTCAGTTATTCTTAAATACGGATGCCAAGCTGAAGGGTGGAAGTGGTGGGCGTCCTGCTCGAATTCTAGAAGATGTATTGTTGCGGCTCTGCGATCGGGCACAGGGACCATCGCATTCACCCGCGCCGAGCCCTCGCACCGATGCGCCAAAACCGATGAGAGGGAGAACCATCTCGAATGTACGGACGATTACGAGGAGGAAGCAGACAAGGAATTGACACGGAGGGTGAGCCGAGCAATCCGGCGCGAAGCCGTGTTCGGTTTCATCACACCCTTCGTCACCGCTTTGCCGAGGGCCGACGTGGCGAGGCGCAGAGAGGCCTTGGCATCCTCGACTTTCTTTTCTGCCACTGCGGTTTGCACTTTCTTCACGAGGCTCTTAAGAGCACCCAGCGTCCCATTGTTACGGGCGTGCCGCTTCACAGCTTGGCGGGCTCGGCGAATCGTCGATTTATGGACAACCGGCATAGTAGACTCCTCTGTTTAAAGGACGCACTTGTACCACACGGCTCTCTAAAGCGTCAAGGTGAGCCATTTTGAAAAGGATAAACCTGTGTCAACGATCATTGCCCGTGACCGTTTAATCTTGGCTCTCGATGTGCCCTCGCGCGATGAGGCCGACCGGCTTCTCGATCGCGTGCAGGATCAAGTTATGTTTGTGAAAGTTGGACTCGAACTGTTCACCGCCGGTGGACCTGATATGGTTCACCACCTGATTACGCGAGGGAAACGAGTGTTTCTGGACCTCAAGTTCCTCGACATCGAGGAAACGGTTCGTCGGGCCACTGCGCGGGTTGCGACAATGGGCGTAGAATTCCTCACGGTGCATGCCAATCGGAAGGCGCTGGCCGCAGCGGTTCAAGGCCGTGGATCGTCCACGCTGAAATTGTTGGCGGTGACAGTGTTGACCAACTTTGACACCCATGATCTCCACGATATGGGCATTCAACGGAGCGTTCAGGATTTGGTCACCGCGCGTGCCCTCTTGGCATCTGAAGTGGGCTGTGATGGGGTGGTGGCTTCGGGCGAAGAGCCGGCGATCCTCCGCCCCAAGGTTGGTCCGCGATTTCTCATCGTCACGCCCGGTGTGCGTCCTGCCGGCAAAGGTGTCGATGACCATCACAGGGCGACCACACCGACACAGGCGATTTCGGCGGGGGCCGACTATTTGGTGGTTGGTCGACCCATCAGAGACGCCTCAGATCCTGCTGCTGCTGCCGCGGCCATTTTGACGGAAATGCAGAAGGCCTTTAATGCCAGGGGTGACCAGCGGTGATCGTTGTGTGCCAAGAGTGGAACCGAGCGCTGAGCAGAAGGTATTGTAGGCTTGACGTTGTCACGTCAAGTCTGGTTGCGGGGCTTCTTCTGTCTTTGCTAAGATCCTTACCTCCACACAGCCTGTGTCGAATTCTTCTCAGAATGGTGGGTGTAGCTCAGTTGGTTAGAGCGCTAGGTTGTGGCCCTTGAGGTCGCGGGTTCGAGCCCCGTCACTCACCCCATTTGTTGAACAGCCCATGATACGGGCATGGATCGTCGACGATCCGTGAAAGCCCTCGTAACCCGAGGGCTTTCATGTTTTTATTTCGATCACTCACATGTCTGAGATCTCCTCACAGGTCCGCGTTCGATTCGCTCCGTCACCGACTGGCTTCGTCCACGTCGGATCATTGCGCACCGCACTTTATTGTTATCTCTTCGCGCGTCATCACAATGGTGTCAACGTGCTGCGTATTGAAGATACGGATCGGACTCGATTGGTTGAAGGTGCTGTCGATAACCTACTTTCGACAA
>CBDDRW010000101.1:0-24808 GCA_965233175.1 uncultured bacterium | reverse complement strand
AAATGAACTTCGCCATCCCCTTATCCGCGCTCACCTTCGTCAACGCCGCCGTCAACGTCGTCTTCCCGTGGTCCACGTGCCCGATCGTCCCGATATTCACGTGCGGCTTCCGCCGCTCATATTTCGCCTTCGCCATACCTCACCTCGCTCCTTTTCTAAAAGTCTCCGATGCCGTTCGTATGAGCGCGCAGATCGAGCAAGCCCTGCATGGAGCCCACGACGCGGATCGAACGCGTGACCTCGTCCTTACCAAGGACGTGCTCTACCAACTGAGCTACGTGGGCACCCCTCTCCATCAAACGCGAATCGGAAAAAGTGAAACAACAGACTGGCAGACCATCTCTGTGCTACGGCCTCGACGTTTCACGCTTTACGGCACACGTCTTCTCATTGGAGCGGGCGATGGGATTTGAACCCACGACAGCCAGCTTGGAAGGCTGGAACTCTACCACTGAGCTACGCCCGCCCTTCTAGAGTTCAGTGCTGAGTTCTTCTTGGTTCAAATTGTATACGCTCGCTCAGCACTTGCCACTTGCCTGCGTCATTCATGTGGTGGGCAGGCAAGGATTCGAACCTTGGAAGCCGATGGCAACAGATTTACAGTCTGCCCCCTTTGGCCACTTGGGTACCTGCCCGAAACACCCTGCACGCGACACAAAAAATAAATACGGTATCCTTATCATTGCCTTTCTCTTCCATCGCAATGATGAAAAAAAGAAAAGCAAGCCGGTCCACGCACGGCTTCCCTTCCCTAATTGAATAAGGATGAATACGGCGAGCTGTGGACACAGACTTGTTTATGAAACGCTGGATTCTATTGATGAAGTACTGTGAAGTCAAGACTAAAAAACAGATTTATCTTGTTTTTTCTCAGATCGCACCTGCTCGTAAGAATTTTATCGACATCATCAGCCACAGCTCTTTTTTTTCGTAATTTATTTTTTAATCGCTTACACCCTAGGACAGCGTTCTCGCGTCTTTATAATTTTCTATAGTAATTTCATGATCTTATGTAAATACGTATTACCCTCATCCGCACTGTCCGTGTTGTTCAGCCTCGTCCCCGAAATTAGAGAGCGCACCTCGCGCACGGGCGCGTAGACTCGGGGAAAACTCAAGAACATCCTTCATCAGTATCGTGGCCTCTACTTCCGACAAACGAGAAGAAGGGGCCAAGTACCGCTTTCGAGCGATGGTCCGTTCACCAGGATCTTCCGGTTCATAATACCCATGAAGAATCCCTTCGCGATCGGCATGCTTGAGACGACGTATCCATTCCTCCTGATTCTTTCCAGGTTTCTGAATCGATCGTCCGGTCCTGCTGGTGAGCTCTAGCTGGTTCCATACGGCCCACCCAACGAACACCGCCCATGTTTCATTGAGTGCTTCCCAGGATTCTCGGTCAGTCAGAAACCGTTCCTCAGTGTCGCCCTTTCTCTGGACCACCGGCGTGATCAACACCGCTCCATAGCGACAGCCCTGCTGAACTCTCGCAAACGCCAGCACAGGATCCGGCGCCTTCTCAGGCGAAGCCTGTGCCGCTGACACCAAGTAATCGATAAAGGCATGGAACAGTTCATGGTAGAGCGTTTCGATCTGGGCATGGGTAAGTTGCCCGAGCGGACGCAACGTGGCGCCAGCTCCATTAAAGGACAGCACACGATTGAGCACCATCCGATGTTCCTCAGGATGATACTCAGCGGCATACCTCTGCAGATCGTCAAATTCAAATTGAACGAAGCTCGGTGAGACGGCCGCGAGGAACTTTGTTGGAAGGCCTAGCGCTTGAGCCTCGCGAATCAACTGCCCCCACATCCGGTCGGCTGGCGCGAGACGATCCTCTGACATCCCTGCATTGGGTGCGAGAAGAATCATGCCCATGAGAAGACCGATTGCGACTACTTTTCCCAACGCACACACCATCGATCTCAGTCCACATGACTCATGGCCATGCAGTATGCTCAAAAAGGCCGTATAGCGCGACGGGGAGTTGCCGAAGCTGCCCTTTATTGCGCGCATCGAACGAGCACATTCTTATGGTGCGCGTTCTGCGAGCAAGAAGGGCACCTGGCCGCTCCCTTCCCCGCTGGCGGACTTTTCAGCATCCTGCTAGAGATCGTCGCGAGAATACCAGTCCGCCTGCCCACCCTCTTCCATCAAGACCAGTTGTTCCAGCTGTCCCGATGACACCGGGTCCAAAAACCGGGACGGCTTAGACAGGATCATCCCACTTCCCCTGTCAAACACATTGATCGGGTAGGTTAAATACAAATGCCGTTTGGCTCTCGTGACGGAGACATAGAACAGCCGGCGTTCTTCTTCCAATCCCTCATCTTCAGTAAACGAATAGACCGATGGGAATCTTCCATCCACAATCCAGATGACAAACACACATTGCCACTCAAGCCCCTTGGCAGAATGGATCGTGGACAATACCAATCGCTCGTCGTCTCGATCGGTCGCCTCCACGCCGGCGACACTCCCATCCGGCGGCTCCAACGCCAAATCCGCAAGAAATGTTTCGACCTCCTGATACCCCTCCGCGATCGTCTGCAAATGATCCAGGTCCCGCATGCGCTTGGGATAATCGTCGTATTGGGTCTTCAGAATCGGCAGGTAGTACTCGTAAATATGATTCACCTGCTCGGCAGGACGAAGCTCGCCGGCTCCGGCAAGACTTTCGAGCGTCAAGGCTAAGTCCCTGAGCCCTTTCCCAGATCGCCCCGTCATTTCACACAGTGTGTCATAGGGCTTATCCGATTTCACCAGCGCGGCCATGACATCCTTCGCCTTCTTCGGTCCCACACCTTCGACGAGCATGAGCATGCGATGCCAACTCACGGTATCCATCGGGTTTGCCACTACGCGCAAGTGGGCCAACAGATCCTTGACGTGCGCCGTCTCGATAAATTTGACCCCGCCGCGCTTGATAAACGGCAGTCCGTGACGTGAGAGCTCGATTTCAAGATCGAACGAATGAAAGCTCGATCGAAATAGCACCGCCATTTCTCCGAGCGGAACCCCTTCCTCCCGCAACTCCAAAATCTTCTGTGCAATGAAGCGCGACTGGGCATTCTCCCCTGCCGCCTCCACCAGAACAGGCAACGGCCCATCGAGCTTCCTCGTAAAGAGATGCTTACTGTACTTCTCCCTCGCCTCTTCGATAATGGTGTTCGCGAGATCCAGGATCGGCTGGGTGCTACGGTAATTCTCCTCCAGCTTATAGATGGTGGTACCGGGAAAGAGCGCCGGGAACTCCATGATGTTCTTGAACGTGGCGCCTCTGAAGGCATAAATCGACTGGGCATCGTCACCCACGACCATCACATTCTGATGGGTGGAGGCAAGATGCCGGACGACATCCGCCTGCAAGCGATTGGTGTCCTGATACTCGTCCACCAGGATATATCGATACAGCGATGAAATCGTCCGCCGAATTTCTTCATCCTCCATCACAAGCCGCCGCAGCAACACCAGCAGATCGTCGTAATCCACCAGTTGACGCTGACGCTTCGACGCTTGATAGCCTCGCTGCAATTGCTCCAATGCATCCAGATGGTCCGAAAAATGTTCGAACTCTTCAACCACAATCTCGTCGAGCGGGCGTAATGTATTCTCAGACTTGCTGAACATCTCCGCGATCGTACCCTTGCGAGGGAATCGCTTATCTTTTTCGTTCAAACCCAGCTGTGCGCGAACCAAGGAGATCAAGTCTTCAGCGTCGCCCCGATCTAAAATCGTAAAACCTGGCTCAAGACCGATAGATCGGCCATAGCGGCGGAGCAACATATTGGCCACAGAGTGGAATGTGCCGCCACGGACACGTTCGCTACGCACCCCTATCAGTTCACCGGCCCGATCAAGCATTTCCTGCGCCGATTTTCGTGTAAAAGTCAGGAGCAGAATCTGAGACGGATCGATCCCCGAGTCGATCAAATAAGCCACACGGTACACCAACGTGCGCGTCTTGCCGCTGCCGGCGCCGGCGATGACCAGCGAGGGTCCTTCACCCGCCGTCACAGCCGCAAGCTGCTGGCTATTCAACGCCACAGCGTAATCGATGGACAACTTCCGGGAAATGCCCTCGTCAATCGGCCGCTTCAGCACATACGTTTTGGTTTCTCGTTCCATGGAGATGACGAAGAAATTATTGGGCAGTCCGGTCATTCAGGGGAAGCGCTGTATAGCATACTCCGCTCCACCCTTTCAAAGAGAAGAGGGGATGGAGTGGCCAGGTGCCCTCCGTGCTCGCCAGGGAAAAGAGTGCGTCTCGGCGCGCTCGGGGGTTGGGCGGGTGAGAACGTCGCGCAGTTGAGGGCAACCTTGGCCACTCCCTTTAAGAGCCAAAGTAATCGAACGACCCTCGCCAGGGTAACTGGCACGTCTAGGCGTGCCAGTGGGTGGGCGGGTGAGAATGTCGCGCGCAGTAGAAGATCAATCAGCCTCCATCCCTGAAGAGACAACGAGCGAGCTTGGGAGGATGATTTATATCGTTCGACACGCGCATCGAGGATCGCCAGACCACCAAGGAGCCAATGGATGAAAAGCCAGAGCGCTCATGAATGTCATTGCGCGGCAGCCCTGAAGCTCACCCAGCTTTGCCTAGCTAGAAATGGATGAGAGGGCGAGATTTGAAACCACAGATGCCCCCAGCGACTATCGGCCCTGATCGGCTCTATCCCAATCATTCACCGAGATCAAAGGCAGAGGAAAGACCGATCAAACGAGATGGAGCACGAAAAAGTATCGAGAGAAACGGTTTGGCTTAAGATCGTTCCTCATCTCTATAGATGTCAAAGCCACACCGGCAAATGGTACCGAAAATAATCCTCCGTCGCTCCCACGGGTGTCTTCAATAGAAACCGACCGACCACTGAGCTAAGATTGACCCGCTGATGGTGGCCGCCTGAACTTCGCCACCTGCTGTACCTTCTCTATGATCCCGCTCAACCGTTCGAGCAGGTCTTGTGACTGACGCGGGGTGAGCTTATTCTTGATGAACAATACGAGAATATCGTCCATGAGCTTGTTCTCGGTTTCGCTGGGCAAGGACGGCTCATCATCAATCACGGGGTTCCATGGCCATGTGGCCTCCTCAAATAACTGAGAATACGTTTCCATATCACAACAAGGTATTTTTTTGGCCTAGGTAGTTACCTGGGAACTGATGTAGGACAGATGAGATTATGTAGGACGAATCCTTACAGGTCGGAGACGAACGCAGCCATTTACATCGGATGCAAGTAGTGAATTACACATTCACAGCCACTCACAAATTTCCTGTTTTCATTCTGGATGTCTTCATCCTGAGACTGAAGTGTGGCTGATATGAACGTGGGTGAAGCAATCGCGAGCTTCGTACTTGACCTGAAAGATAAAGATGTCAGCAATCATTTTCACCAAAACTCACAGCTGTCAATTCAAACAAAGCCGACACCTTTATTCCCCCCGCGCGTTGCGCGAGCACCTTTCTGGCTCAATGATCCCTCCAAGCTTGCTCGTTACCTTCATTCAAGGGGTGGCCTGGCTTGGTCCCCAACTGCGCACGTCGAACGACCACTGTTTCATCGTGGGGGTTCCGTGAGCACGGGGGACCAACCAGGCCACACCCCTTCCCTCTGCTACTGCGTCGGTTCATTGCTCTGAGCGGCCCTCTGCTCAGCTGACTGCCCCAATACACTTTCTGTCTGACGGGCCTGATCCATCGGCATCTTTATCGCGTCCACCGCGGCCTGCCCTGCTGCCTGCGTCGTCGCATTGCTGGACGCAGCCGCAGCCTTTGCCTTCTCCGCCGGCGTCTCCTGACTACAGCCGAATAGCCCAACCATTGCCAGCAACCCGACAAAGAATAACCAACTGCATCTGAACTTCTTCATCGCCATCTTCTCATGTACCTCGCTATTAAGATTTAACCTCGCGGAATGCTCAAAAAGACTGTCCAGCAAGGCCGCAGCCGATGGAAGCACCGTAGGCGTAGCCTCTGGGCTACGTTGAGGATGCTTTCGAGGCGAGAACGATGCTGGCGGTCTTTTTCAGCATTCCGCTTAATGCGATCGTACCTGCGAGGTGTTGTACCGACAAGAAATTGCTGAAACGCCTCTTTGATCGCCGAACCTGTCTCCGTTATAATCCCACCATTGAAGAGGAGACCCTATGGCCACTGTCAACCAAGAACACCAGACCCAACTTCGCCAACTCGCCGAACTCCTCCTGGCCGTTGCCGGAGAATCCGTCACCGTTATGAAACGGAACGCCCCGGAGCGGGCCTTGAAATTGAAACGACACGATGAGTGGGACATCTACCTTGAGTTCCTCAAGGTCATGTTTAATCTGACCGACCGACTCTCCGCGTTGTACCTGCCGGTTAAATCACAACCTCAGTTCATGGATAGTCTTGAGGACGCGGTAACCTTGCAATTAAAAAACGTGCTGGATCCGGCATTCGGTTCCGGCGCCGATCAAACAGAAGTCATGCTCACCGTCGGTGTGGCTGTGGCAGAAAGTCGGCAGACCTATGAACGGTATCGGTTCCTCGTCACTGAACAGAATCCCGTGAAGGACGAGATGCTGAAAGACTTTGGCGGGCGGGTCGCTGACACGATGGGAATCGTGGGAAACGCTCAAGTAGCCTCCGCCGCAGCGCTCTGCGCGAGCGCCGTGATTCCTGCCATTAAAGCGATCCTGACCGGAGATCCTCCTCCGGTCGCCGCAGTCGGGGCGGCCGCATCCTTGGCAACCTCCATACAGTCCGCGCCGCCCCACCTCACCCCGACGCCTGGGCCACAAGGTCCGACAGGCACCGAGATCACGTTGGTGAGCGTGATGTCGACCGTCACCGGAGAAGAAGTGGAAACTCGGTGGGGGCTACACCCCAGATTTCGACAAGATCTTCCCCCGGAGGATATCCAACGAATCGCCAAACTGATGAACCGAGTCGCGAAAGTACTTGGCGAACGGTATGCTTCCGTGGCATTCTCCGACGAATGGGTATCTTGGCATAAGGCCGGTCACGCCTAACTGCTCTCGCCAATCAAGCTTAGGCTATCGCTGACAATCACACCTATTTAGACTATAGATACCAGGAGGTGCAGTGGATACTCCGCGGACAGCAGATATATCGCCACAAACCATTCCATCAGGACTCTTACGACTCAAGGAATTGGCGCAGAATCTTTGGTGGAGTTGGACTCCGGAGGCCCGTCGGCTGTTCGAACACATCGATCCGACCCTCTGGGTATTGACCCATCACAACCCGGTTGAACTCCTGGCCAAAGTCAGAGCGGACCGACTCATGCACCTTGCCGAAGATCCTGCGTATGTGCGGCTCTACTCTGCCGTCCTCAAAATGTTCGACGAGTACCGTCAGAACGGACACAGTTGGTTTAAAACACGGCACAGCGATTTGAAAGCTCCCACCATCGCCTACTTTTCTGCAGAATTTGGTTTGCATCGGTCCATTCCTATCTATAGCGGAGGTCTGGGCATTCTCGCCGGAGACCATTGCAAGGAAGCCAGCGATCTCGGTGTGCCCCTGGTTGGAGTGGGATTCATGTACCCGCAAGGATATTTTCGGCAACGGATTACGCCGGAGGGATGGCAGGAAGCGGCCTACTCGCCTTTCAATCAAACAGAATCCCCGATTCATCCAGCCCTGACTCCGTCGGGAGATCCGTGCAAGATTACGGTCGAGATCGGATCCCGGATCGTGACGGCAGTGGTCTGGAAAGTGCTCGTTGGGCGGGTGACCCTCTACCTCATTGATACTGATGTCCCCGAGAACAGTCCAGAAAATCGGGCGCTGTCGGCTCGACTGTATGGCGGCGATCAGGAGATGCGCCTCTGCCAAGAGTTTCTGTTGGGGATTGGCGGTGTTCGCATGCTTCGTGCGTTGGGCATTGCACCGACGGTCTGGCACGCCAATGAGGGCCACTCCGCCTTCCTCACCTTGGAGCGTATTCGCGAGTTGGTTCAGAAGGGATCGACGCACGCGGACGCCAGCGAGACCATCCGCCAGAGCACGGTGTTTACCACCCACACCCCGGTGCCGGCTGGTCACGACGTATTTCCTCACCATCTTATGGACCGGTACTTTGCCGGCTATTGGGAACAGCTGCGCCTCTCGCGAGAAGACTTCCTTCGCCTGGGAGATACCCCCGAATCCCAGGGGCATGGCTTCAACATGACGGCACTCGCCATCCGGCTGGCAGCCCATATCAATGGGGTCAGTCGTGAACATGGCCAGGTCTCACGAGAGATGTGGCATCATCTGTGGCCGGGTCTCCCAATCGAACAAGTTCCGATCCGCAGCGTGACCAACGGCATCCATGCGCCGACCTGGATCGCGTCGGAACTCAATCAACTCTACGGCAAGTATCTCGGCCCCGAGTGGGCAGAGAAATGCGACGACACGACGATGTGGCAACGAGTCCTGGATATCCCTGACCAGGAACTCTGGACCGTACGTCAAACCATGAAACGTAAACTCATGAGCTTCATCCGGGAACGCGCCAGGAGCGGTTGGATACAGGGGCACCTTCAAGCTTCGCAGGTCATCACACGCGGCACACTGCTCGACCCCGAAGCGCTCACGATCGGCTTCGCCAGGCGCTTTGCCACCTACAAGCGGGCAACCTTGTTGTTCCGCGACCTTGAACGGGTGAAACGGTTGCTCCACAACCAATGGCGTCCCGTTCAATTGATCTTTGCCGGCAAAGCTCACCCAGCCGATGAACCTGGTCGCTATTTCATTCATGAAGTGTTGAGCTTTTGCGACGATCATAAGTTGGGCGGACACGTGGCGTTTCTGGAAAACTACGATATGCACATGGCGAAGTTTCTCGTCCAAGGGGTCGACATTTGGCTCAACACTCCACGGTTTCCCTTGGAAGCAAGCGGCACAAGCGGGCAAAAGGCTGCACTGAATGGTGTGATGAACCTCAGCGTGCTTGATGGCTGGTGGAAAGAAGGCTACAACGGGGCCAACGGATGGGGTATTGAACCCTTAGTCGGGACTCAAGACCATCAGGCCCAGGACGAGCATGACGCGCAACAGCTCTACGGCATACTAGAACAAGAGGTGATTCCCCTCTACTATAGACGAGATCTCGACGGGATCCCTCGCGGCTGGTTGCAGATCATGAAGGAAAGTCTTCGAACCAATGCCCCCCGTTTCTGCACCAAAAGGATGGTCAAGGAATACGTCGACACGATGTATGCGCCTGCCATGGTCATCGCGCCTTCGAAATGGTAATCGAGCCTCCAGCGATTCGTGACGCGTGAAACGATAGACGTGAATAGTTTCAAAGGGAATTACTGCACTGCCACAGCACACCTACACGTGCTCCTGCTGCTCACACTGATCTCAATTCTCGTAAGCCCACCTCTTGTACACGCCGGCGCGCCAGCAGGCTCAGCCCTCGAACGTGAAGCCACAGCATCATTCAACCGTGCTGAATACGACCAGGTCTTACAGCTCTGGTATTCGGCATCACCCGACGCCACCGCATCGAAACCGCTCATCCGTCTCGCCTTCCAGAGCACACTCAAGCTTGGTCGGCCAGAAGAAGCCCTCACGCTCTATCAGCGGCTTATTCCTACGGGTCAACCGGACGATCCAGCCCTGCTACGTCCCTTGGCACTCAGCTTTCTCACCAGCCATATCCGCGATACGCAAGAGCATGTCAGGATCGAGGCCTTTACAATATTGGCTGAACTCGGGCTCTCAGACCTACAGGCCGTCCTGGAAGATGGCCTCCTCGATGCTTCAGTTCTCGTACGAGCCCGTGCGGCAGACGCCATCAGCAAAGCCGGACTCGCCGGGAAGTCCGGCTCCTTGCGACGCGCTCTGAGCGATGCCACGCCACCCGTCCGAATTGCCGCGATGAACGCACTCAGTGAAGCCAAGGTTAGCGACATCATGCCCTATCTCATCGAAGTCGCAAGACGAGACGAGGGGCCGGAAGGTGTGTTCGCGTCCGCAGCACTCTACAGACTCGGCAAACAAGACATGCTGACCGATATTACCGGAGCGGCAACACTTCCGGAGCCCGATGTTCGCATGGCAGCCTTGGGAGTCTTAGGACGGTTGAAACGCCCATCGAGTCTGTCGGTCCTCAGCCAGGGCATATACGATCCTGAGCCATCGGTTCGCGCGTTCGCCGCCGGGGCCTTGGGAGACTATGGGCAAGCCGGCGGCGTTGCCCCCCTCACTCATGCGCTCGGAGACGAAATTGCGCGCGTACGAGCCGTTGCAGCCCAAAGTCTCGGGCGGCTGGGTATTCGAGAAAATCACCCGTTACTGCGGGCGCTCACGCGCGATGCCAGCATGCAGGTACGGGCTAGCGCGGTGGAAGGACTACTGAGGTTGGGCGACACATCTGCCCTCTTGCTTGCCGCGGATTTGGCCAAACACCCGGATCCCTCGATACGGACTGCGACTGCCCATGCACTGTCCGCGACCTCCGACAAAGAAGCCGTGGCAATCCTGCACACACTTCTGCAAGACAAGCAGCCACAGCCACGTCTCTTCGCTGCGAAAGCGTTAGGCGCGAACAACGCATCAGTGACACCATTACTCAAAAAAACCTTGGAAGACTCAGACGTCACCGTTCGTCTTGCTGCAGCAGGAAGTTTGCTCCAACAGCTCCGTCGTACGACACCCACCCCCAAAGTGCGTCAGCCGAAGGGATAAGATCATGTGGAAATTTATCGCTGCGCTTGTCTTCGCCGCTGCATCGTTTGGCCTCGGCTTTTACTTCGGCCAGCGTCCCGTCGGCACGCTGGAACACACGGTCTCGAACCTGCAACAGTCGCTCAAAGACACGTCGCGCACTATCCTCGATACGACAATGGGAATAGAGCGAGATCTCCGCAGGCGGCAGGGGTTGCTCGACGCGAAGTCACGGGTGGTGCAGGCCAAGTCAGACCTGTTCGATACACATCTTGGAAATGCGGCCAAGCAACTCGGTGAGGCCGTTGACATACTGGACAATGCCATAAAGGGTGCGAAGCAGGATGAGTCGACCCTCGCCATACGGGCACTGACTGGAACGCTTCGGGAAGTGCGGCTGGATTTGTCGATGGGAAAATCGGTATCGATCAAAAAACTCGACGAAATTCAGCGGGAGGTGGATAAGCAGCTGAATAAGTAATTTCTAGCAGGATGCTCAAAAAGGCTGTCAGCAAGGCCGCAGCCGATGGAAGCACCGGAGGCGTAGCCTCTGGGCTACGTTGAGGATGCTTTCGAGGTGAGAAGGCCGCTGGCGGACTTTTTCAGCATCATGCGGGCTGTTTCTTTTTCCACTTCGCCAATATCCGCTCCACCCGCATCCGGACCACCATATCCGGATCTTTCATCAACGGCTTGATCGCTTCGCGGCCTCGGTCGTCGCCGATCGCTTCGAGCGCCGCCGCAGACGTCAATCGTGTAAACCAATCACTGTCGGAGAGCATGTCGATAAGCGGATCGATCGCCTCCGCATGTTTGATCCGTCCTAAGGCCAACACCGATTGCTTCCGGACATTCTCATCTTTGTCTTTCAACGCCGCGACCAATCGCGGCAACGCTGGCTGCCCCAGTTCAACTAACGCGTTAAGCGCGTCGTCTTTGAACTCGTCGTTCCGCAACTGCATCATAAGCGGATCGAGCACACGCTCGTCGTGAATCTTCCCCAACGCGGCAATCGCATACTTCCGCACGTCCCAATCACGGAGCAGCTTGATCAACAGTTCGACGGCGGGAGAACCGATCTGACCCAATCCTTCGATCGCCATTTCTCGAACTTGCCAGTCGCCGTCTCGCAACGCATGACCCAGCGGCTCCACGCATCGTTCATCTCCCATCTCCCCAAGCGTAATGGCGGCCTCACGACGGACCACCCAGTCGGCATCCTTCAGCAGATCGATCTGGATCTCGATCTCGTCCTTGACCTTCTCCTCTTCAAGAACGGCTGGCTCTGCCGATTCCGCCGTCGGATCTGTCGGGGCCGAGTGCACCCCCGTAAACTCTGCCGCCACCTGATCGGTCAATGCATCGGTCACCGTATCTGCAGCGGCGGGAGTCGCGTTCTCTTCTGGGGATTGTGATGGTTCCATTCGTATTACCTAACCCCGGACACCTCATGAATAATCCGGGTCATCGATTCATTGGCTCGGCAACTGCCAGCCAGGAAGGCTACTTCGCTGCAGCAGCCGTCTTCTGGCTCGCAGAATTTTTCTTGCGTAGCGCTAAGGCGCGTCGTTTCCGTTGTGCCCGCCGCAGTCGCTTCTGCAGCGAACGAAGGGCTTCATCCCCTTTATGGTCCTTGTTCTCGGCCAATTTCTCCGACACCTTCTTTTTGAGTCTGGTTTCGTCCGATTCACTTGCCGTTTTTTTCGCCATCCGAATTCGGGCCTCCCTATCTACCTCATTGATGCGTTGACTGCTCACTCCCAGCGGCCTTTTGCAGTCTAGTAGAGAATTTCCTACCCTGTCAACCAGGGCTATTTCCACACGTGCTTCTCTGTTTCTCCTACTCTAAACGCAAAGGGCCTAACAACGGTTCGCACAGACCCCATGTCTTGCTGCACATCGACGTGGGCCAACCTCATCGTGAATTGACACCTTTGCCCCCTCGTCTCTAGAATGCCGAACATGGTCAATGATCGCTTTCTCAAAGCCTGTCGGCGTGAGCCGGTCGATTGCACACCTGTCTGGTTCATGCGTCAGGCAGGCCGGTATATGGCGGAGTATCGTGCCCTCCGCGCAAAACACTCGATCCTCGAGTTGTGCAAGACGCCCGAGTTGGCGGCGCAGGTGACACTCCAGCCGATCGATCGTTTTCCGCTCGATGCGGCCATCATTTTTGCCGACATCCTGTTACCGCTTGAGCCGATGGGGCTCCGCCTGGAGTTTGCGGCAGGCGAGGGACCAGTCATCCACAATCCTGTCCGGGACCAGGCGGCCGTCGACCGGCTCCACGTTATCGACGGTGGTGAACTCGATTACGTGGCCGAAGCCATCCGTCAAGCTCGACGCGGCTTAAACGGGCGGGTCCCGCTGATTGGATTCGCCGGAGCGCCGTTTACACTCGCCAGTTACGCGATCGAAGGTGGGAGCTCGCGAAACTATCTCCTGACCAAGCAACTGATGTATTGCGAACCGAAGGCCTGGCACCAACTCATGGATAAATTCGCGCGGGTGATCACCGGCTATTTGCGGCGACAAATCAAGGCCGGTGCGCAGGCGATTCAGTTGTTCGATAGTTGGGTGGGCTGCCTCTCGGTCGGCGACTATGTCGAATACGTGATGCCGCACGTCCAGCTGATTTTTGCGGGGCTGAAGCACGAAGGCGTACCGATGATTCACTTCGGGACGGGGACCTCAGCCATGTTGCGTCAGATGCGGGAAGCGGGAGGCGACGTCATCGGAATCGACTGGCGCATCCATCTCGATGAGGCCTGGGCGACAGTGGGACACGACGTGGCGGTCCAGGGAAATCTCGACCCCCTCGCGTTATTCGCACCGTTGCATGAAATCGAACGGCGCGTGGACGAGATTCTTCGCAGGGCCGGCAGCCGTCCAGGTCATATCTTCAATCTAGGCCATGGGATCTTACCGACGACACCGATCGAGCATGTGGCCGCGACTATCGATATGGTGCACAAACTGAGTCAACGATAGTGCCGACAGCATATCGCCCATGTTGAATCATTCTGCTTCACTCGCAGGCACGTTGGTTTCTGTGCTACACGCGCACGAATCGTCTCTCTGCAATACCTTGTGAACAATCTTCGGACAGTCGCCGTCATCGGTGGAGGGATCTCAGGTCTCTCAACGGCCTTTGCCCTTCAGGAACGGGCTGCTGCGGCCGGCATCCCGATCCATTGTACGGTGGTTGACGCCGCGCCCGATTGGGGAGGCAAGATTGTCACACATCGAGTTGGGGATCTTGTCACGGAGGCGGGACCCGATTCTTTTTTATCCCAGAAATCAGCCGGTATTGAACTCTGCGCTAAATTAGGCCTGACCGATCAGCTCATCAACACCAACGAGACCAACAAGCGGGCCTCTGTCTATTCGCGAGGACATCTGCATGAGCTTCCAGAGGGACTAGTCGTCATTACACCCAATCAACTCGGTCCCTTTCTCCGAAGTGGCCTCTTAAGTTGGATGGGGCTTGCGCGAATGGGACTAGATCTGGCCATACCGGCGAAACGGTCGCCGGAGGACGAATCGTTGGCCTCGTTTTTCCGTCGGCGTGTGGGTCAACAAGCCTTCGAACGGATGCTGGAACCCTTGATGGCCGGCATCTATGCAGGAGATGCGGAACAGATGAGCGTGCTGGCGACGTTTCCGCGATTTGTCGAGTTGGAGCAGCAATACGGCAGTGTGATTCGCGGAATGATGGCGTCTCGAAAGGAGGCCCCATCCGCCTCACCATCCGATCCGAAACGTACGATGTTCATTAGTCTCAAAAACGGGTTGTCGGATTTAGTCGCTGCCCTCGTCCGCCGTTTGACAGCCCAAGGCGTCGTGCTCAAGGGAGGCTGTGCGGTCGACGCCCTGCGTGTGCGCTCCCATCAGCTTGGTCGCTGGATGTATGATGTCATTCTCCACGACGGTTCTGCCCTGTCCGTGGAGAGTCTCGTGCTGGCAACCCCGGCTTATGTGTCGGCAGAATTGGTTCGTCCGCTCACCCCCATTGCCGGTGGATTGCTGGAATTAATTCACTATGCTTCGACAGCGACAATCGCGATGGCCTATCCGCGTGCGGCGGTGTCCGGCGCCGCTGAGGGCTTCGGCTTTATCGTTCCGCGCGCAGAAGGACGCGACCTCATTGCCGCAACGTGGACATCGCTCAAGTGGCCACACCGCGCTCCTCCGGACCAACTGTTGGTTCGTTGTTACGTCGGTGGAGTCGGGCGAGAGGCTATTTTAAAGTTGGATGATCAAGCTTTAGTGGCACGGGTCAGGGCAGAATTGGCGAGTATGTGCGGCGTCACTGCAGAGCCGGAGTTTGTGGAGGTAAATCGCTGGATACGGGCCATGCCGCAGTATACGCTTGGACACCTCGACCGGCTAGACCAAATTGAGGCAGCACTCAGTCGATATGGAGGGTTGATCCTGACAGGCGCCGGTTATCGCGGCGTTGGAATCCCTGACTGTATCCGTGACGGAGCGGTTGCGTCAGAACGCGTCGTACGCTATCTATCGGGAGAGCGCGCATAATTCTGGAGAAGGAATCACGATGGATGTCCGAATAAAGATTTTGGATGTGACCGGACCCTACCGCGAACCGCGCGAGCAGGTGTTTTCCTTTGACTATTCAGTTCAACGAGCGTCCTGGCCGACTCCCCAGGCTGTGCGTGTGAAGGTAGCCATTCCAGAGGAGTTGGATGTGCTTCGGAGCAAGATACTTGGGTCCGTCGCAGGGACACCGGGGCAGCAACTCATGATTTCAAAATTCCTGTCGAGGCAGATTGCGAATGAAAAACTCCGCATCGCCGAGACCGACGGCATGTTGACAGAGCGACGCGACACCGTGGTGGCCCCATTCACAGGCCCCCTGGCTCATCTGTTCACACGACTCGATACCTGGGCGGGGGAGCAGCGAGACACGTTGCGTGCAGAAATCAAAACGTTAGTGGGCCTGTAGTCAGACAGTGGCGTCTAGGAAAGGCTAAAGGCAGAGGTCAAGACCAAGATCGAGCGAAGAACCCAATTCCTCTACCGGATAGCCGGACTGGACACTTTAGTGTCAGTGATCTCAATGTCAGATTCGGCGACCTCGATCTCGTGCTGGAAGTCCACTCCATTCGTGACGTATCCCGTTTCTTTCTGGAATGTCTTTCCAGACTGAAATCGACCTGAATGGTGTAATGGCTATCGAACTTCACCTCGTAAGAACCCACAGCTCTTGTGTTGGGCTGAATGTCCTTCAATTCGATCGTCTGACCACAGATCGTCACCGACGCACGGACGATCGGCTCCTTGGTCTTGTTGACAAGAGAGAAGCTCCCCTTACTATTTGTGCAAGCAATCAGGAATAGCACTGCAATTGTGGCAGCAACGCCGAGCACGGGATGCCGCATTTCAACGCCTCCCTGATATATTGAGGCACTAAAGCCCACCAGAACTACTTTTCAGTGGTCGGACCAATAATTCCCCAAGCGAACTACAAAACAACCGGCACCAGGGTCATGACTTGCAATCGCACAGTATCCCTAACGTTGATGTCTCAAGGCAACCTGAAGTGAGATTCTATAGGTTTCCGCGCCAGAGACAATGAGAATGCCACATCGATCATTCAGCGCGCAGGAGGGGAAAATGCGAATGAATAACCTAAGCTCGTATCTTCGACTCGGCAATCCTTTACGTAGGCGAGCATGCGCTGCCGTGGCAGGCTGCTCAAAAAGGCCGTCAGCAAGGCCGCAGCCGATGAAAGCACCGGAGGCGTAGCCTCTGGGCTACGTTGAGGATGCTTTCGAGGTGAGAACGCCGCTGCCGGGCTTTTTCAGCAGCCTGCCCGTTAGAAGATTTTTCGATACTGACGCGAATGCACCCCCGACTCATCGGAGAATCCTAGTGAGGCGCTGTCGGGATTACCGGTGTCGTTGAGATCGATGCGATAGTGGCCGCGGATGGCTTCCATCGCGACTTCGAAAGGAACAGCCTGGGGGTATAGGTTGCCCGGTGCATGCGCGCCGCGGGTCAAGATGCGGATCACATCAGCCTGTGCATATTGGACATCGGACACAATGTAGATATCGGCAACGGCATGATCCCCCAGATTGTGACCGGGAGTTGTCGGGGGCAGGAGCTCGGTCAAGGTGCCGGCAAGCCGATCGCTTTTAAACCGCTTCAAGAGTCCGGCGACTTGGCTGTCGGTCGCTTCTGGAGGAACCGAGAGACTGATGGCGTTCATGTCTGCAACGACTGCTTGCACCTTGAACAGTACCGGCGCGGCTTCGAGATCTTCAGTGATCGGCCCAGCCGGCCCCTCTGTCCCGGTGGCTTGCTTGTTCTTCGAGCTGGGCACGATGAGAAACACAAACAGCCAGAGCCCGATCAAGACAACGAACACCACGATGAGCGGGTGAATTCCAGCGCGCTTGCCTTCCTGGTAGGGATTGGACTCATCACTCATGACGGTGTTCCTCGGTGACAGTCGCAGGATTCTGCTTCTTGGCTTCCTCCCATAATCGATCCATTTCTGCAAACGAGAGATCTCCAATCGCGCGGCCAGAGATGGCTGCTTGGGCTTCGATGAATTGAAATCGCTCGACGAATCGATTGGAGGATTGACGGAGGGCGTCTTCCGGATTCACCTTGATAAAACGGGCAAGGTTCACGAGTGAAAACACCACATCACCGAACTCCGCAACGATCTGCGCTTGTCGAGTTGTTGCAGCGCCGGCATCGGGCTCTGCCTGGTCAGACGCTGAGGCTCGGATCGCGGCACGGAGTTCCTGGATTTCCTCCTCAATCTTGCCAAGAACCTGATCGAAGCCTTTTGCATCGTGGGTCCAATCGAAACCGACGCGTGAGGCACGGGCTTGAAGTTGATAGGCTCTCAGAAGGGCCGGAAGCGTCTGCGGTACACCATCAAGCACTGAGTGTGGTCGTCCAGTGGCCTGGCGCTCCGTTCGTTTGATTTCCTCCCATCGCGCCACCACTTGGTCGGCATTCTTCGGAGTCAGATTTGCATCCCCACGTTCAAATACGTGGGGATGCCGGCGAATCAATTTATCGGCTAATTGTTCCAGCACATCCTCTATGGTAAAGCTCCCCGCCTCCGATGCGATCTGGCTATGAAAAAGCACTTGTAGCAGCACGTCGCCCAGCTCCTCTGGAAGTTTGGCGCGATCCTGTCGGTCCAGGATTTCTAACACTTCATACGTTTCTTCGAGCAGATAGGGTTTCAGCGACTCGTGCGTTTGCTTGCGATCCCACGGACATCCATCCGGCGCCCGTAGTGCGGCCATCAAATCGACGAGTGTATAAAATCGTTCCGACATCGTTTGCTCATGGTCAACCCGAGTTGGGCGCTCATTATACCTGGTTCTGGGCAGGCTTCAATCAGCTGTGCAGGCTGTAGAAAAACTATTGTGGCACGGGGGAAACTCAATTGCCCACACGTATAGCACAACAGAAGAACACCGCACAGGATGCAAAAAATGGCCGATAGCGCGACCCTTTCAACTTTCTTTACCTTTCTCTAGGGGAGTGGCCGAAGCTGCCCTTTACTGCGCGCATCGAACGAGCACATTCTTATCGTGCGCGTTCTGCGAGCAAGAAGGGCACCTGGCCCCTCCCTTCCCTGCTGGCGGACTTTTTCAGCATCCTCCTCGACTCGGCTTGCGCCGGTTCAGAGCCTATGGTAGGGTACCATCGCTGCATCTAGAGCGGGGGAGAGGCCTGTGGCCGCAGAACAGGAAGAAGGATTTGTCGTTCGGGATCGGCGGGGCGGGAGTGGACCCGACCGTCCCTCTACCACTTCGCCTGCCGCACCGGAGGTACAGCCCCACCAGGAGTCGGCACCTTCCGATCAGCACGAAGGTTCCGGCATCCCCGTCACCTTTTCCTCCTTCGTCATTTCGCTGGGCAGCTCTTCCATGATGTTGATGGGAGAACAGCTGGATCCCCAACAGCCTCCTATGCCGCCAAATCTGCCGCAAGCGAAAGACATTATCGACTTGCTCTCGGTCTTGGAAAACAAAACCCAAGGCAATCTCACAACGGATGAACAGGCGGTGCTTCGGGATATGCTCTACGCCCTTCGGATGAAGTACGTGAGTCTGGCTGCCAAGTAGTCATACCCTCTTGCCGCCTTCCGAGCCCAGACGTGTCTGTCAGCCGCCAGGGTTGATATGACGTGGGGAAGATTCCCCTGATTCGGTGAAGGTGCCTATTCTGTCTTCCACATATCTCGCGCCGACAATCAGGGATGCCCGATGTGAATGATACGACGAAGAATCCACGCCACCTTTCCGGGGCAAAAACGGACCATCGTTCCATGACCAGGGTTGCACCGCCGCATCCTAATTCCGAACAATCTTCGCTACGATCCAAGCCGACCCTGGAGCCGGAACGCCGGACCATGCATTTACGGCCGGTCTGGATCGTTCTAATTCTCCTACTCCCCTGTCTGGCGCTGACCTTTTACTACTCCCACTTCTTGGCTCCAAGCGGAGAGGAAACGGATTCCTTTCTCCCGACGACCAGCTACGCCTTCGTGCTCCTCCTGATCAATCTCGATCTGATCGGGTTTGTCGTCCTGCTGCTCCTGCTTTCCCGCAACCTCATTAAGGCCTATTTCGAGCGGCGGCATCGGTTGTTCGGGTCTGGATTTCGAACCAAATTGGTGGCGGCCTTCATCGGGTTTTCGCTCATTCCGACCGTGCTCCTCGCGCTGGTCGCAAGTGGGCTGGTGAATAAGGCCGTGGACGTGTGGTTCAGCGATCAGATTGAGCAGGTCATGCGGGACTCATATGACGTGGCAAAAATGCAGCATGCCGGCCACATTACCCTCGCAGTGAACAGTGCCCGAGCCATCAGCCATGAGATCTATCGAGAGGACATGCTGCTGACAGAACAACGCGATCTGCTGGTAGCGGCCATGGCGCGCAAGCGGGCGGAATTTGGCGTGGCGGGCATTGAAGTCTTTTCGGCGAAAATGGAAACGCTCACCAAAGCGCTGGATCTCGACGTCCCTTCCGCGGCGCTCGATCTGCCGATCGGGCAGCTCGTCCTCCAAGTGATCACGGGGAAGCAGGAAGTGAATGCGGTGCAGGAGGCGCAATCCGGGCGTTTGGTGCGAGCCGCCGCTCCCATCGCGGCAAGCGGGCGTAGCGGCGAGATCGGGGGCGTGGTGGTGGTGGAAGCCTATGTGCCGGAATCGTTGCTGGCGAAAATGGAAGGGATCGGCCATCAGTACGATGAGTATAAGCAGACCAAGGCCATGAAGAATCCCATTAAGGTCGGAGCCTATCTCTTCGTTGCCGTCATCACCGTGCTCATTTTGTTCGGAGCAACCTGGTTTGGATTTTATGTCGCGCGCAGCATCACGGTGCCGATCCAACGGTTGGCTGAAGCCACCGAAGCCATTGCTCAAGGGGATCTCTCTGTCCGGATCGAAGCCAAGGCTACTGATGAAATCGGCACACTCATCGATTCGTTCAACCGTATGACATCGGATCTGCAGGAAAGTAAGTCTGAGATCGAAGCCGCCAACATTTCGTTGCGTCATAGCAATCTCGAGCTCGATCGCCGCCGCGCCTACATCGAGACGGTGGTCGAAACGATCGCCGCGGGCCTGCTCTCCATCGATAAGAATGGATTGATCACGAATTTCAATCCGTCCGGCGAGCGAATCCTGGGCCTCGAGGCGGATCGATTTCGCCACAGACCGGCCAATGAAGTCTTCAAAGAGTTTCGCCTCGATCTGTTCCAGACGGTCTACGATCGGATGCTGGCCGATCAGCGCGACACTCTGACACTCGAGGGGCCGATGGAGATCGACGGCAAATTCCTGACCGTAGGGCTTCACGGGTCGCGGATGAAGGATGAGGCGAATAAGGATCTCGGCATCGTGCTGGTGTTCGAAGATCTCACGGAGTTGATCAAGGCGCAAAAAGTCGCGGCATGGCAGGAGGTGGCGCGGCGAGTTGCCCACGAAATCAAGAACCCATTGACGCCCATCCAATTATCTGCGCAACGGTTGCGAAAGAAGTTCTTCGAAAAGTCACCGGACTTCGAGACCATCTTCGACGAGGCGACCAACGTCATCGTCAACGAAGTGACAAGTCTCAAACATATGGTCGACGAGTTTTCGAAGTTCGCCCGGCTGCCGACCCCACAGATGGCGCATCAGTCGCTCCACGATGTCATCAGCGAAGTCACGGCACTTTATCGGGGAGCCCACAAGGATATTGAGCTGATAGTGGAACTGGACGAAGATCTCCCATCGCTCAATTTTGATCGAGAACAACTCAAACGGGTGATGGTCAACCTGCTGGATAATGCGATTCAAGCGATGCAACAGAAAGGGCGGGTGTGGGTGTCGACGAAATATGATACGAAGCGTCGGCGGGCCGTGGTAAGCGTCGCGGATGAAGGCATGGGCATCGCACTGGAAGACCGTGAAAAACTGTTTGTGCCATACTTTACGCGAAAGAAAACAGGAACTGGGCTGGGCTTGGCAATCGTGCGGCGCATTATTACCGATCATGAGGGCCAGATTCAGGCCGGACAGAATCAGCCGAAAGGGGCCGTATTCACGTTCGAATTGCCGGTGTAATCGGAAGAGCGATGCGTGCTGAGCCATCAGACCCGCATCGACCCAGTCGTCACGTTGTATGGGGGATTCATGTCTGCATCGATCTTAGTTGTAGATGACGAAGAATCAATTCTCACCTCCTTAAGCAGCATTTTGCAGGATGAAGGGTATGACGTGGCGGCGGTCAAGAACGGCATGGAGGCGTTGCGCCTCTATACCATAGATCCGCCCGATCTCATGCTCCTCGATATCTGGATGCCGGGAATGGACGGCATGGAAACATTACGCCGGGTTCGTGAACTGGTGCCGACGGCACAAGTGATGATGATGTCCGGACACGGCTCGATCGAAACAGCGGTCAAGGCAATTAAGCTGGGGGCCTATGACTACATTGAAAAACCTTTATCGCTCGAGAATGTCACGCTGCGTGTCAAACACGCCTTGGACCAACACCGGTTGGAACAAGAAAACCGAACACTCCGAACTACAGTCCAGCGGAAATTCGAGTTGGTGGGACAGTCGCCTGCAATGCAACAGTTACGGCAACTCATCGAGACGGCTGGCCCAACAAACAGCCGCGTGTTGATTGGAGGGGAGAACGGGACAGGGAAAGAACTGGTGGCGCGGGCCATCCATCAGCACAGCGCTCGAGCCGGTCGACCGTTCGTGGCAGTGAACTGTGCGGCCATCCCGGAGACCTTGATTGAGAGCGAGTTATTCGGACACGAAAAAGGCTCCTTCACCGGTGCCACCTCGATGAAACGCGGACAGTTCGAACAAGCGGACGGGGGTACACTGTTTCTGGACGAAATCGCAGACATGAGCCTAAATACCCAAGCAAAAGTCCTGCGGGCGTTACAGGAACAGCAATTCACGCGTGTTGGTGGCACCAAGCTCTTGAAGGTCGATGTTCGAGTGTTGGCTGCGTCCAATAAGGATTTGATCAAGGAAATCGAAAAAGGCCTCTTTCGCGATGACCTCTTCTATCGGCTCAATGTGGTGCCGATCATCGTGCCGCCGCTCAGAGAACGCCGGGAAGACCTCCCGCTGCTCATTCGCCACTTCATGAAAGTTCACGCGGAAGAGCAGGGGCTGCGAATGAAAGACATCTCACCGGACGCAATGGTGGTGTTTCAACAATATGACTGGCCTGGGAATATTCGAGAGTTGCGGAATCTGATCGAACGACTCATGATCATGGTGCCGGGACCTGTTATCGAAGCGGCACAAGCGGGTCTCTCCCTGCAAGCGCGTCCAGTTGGACCGACGTCCCAGGCTGCAACTCCTACTCTCACAGTCAATCCCCTCGTCACGCAGTCGTATGACTCGCTCAGGGATGCCCGAAACGCATTCGAAAAGGACTACATCGCGCGAAAGTTGCGTGAGCATCACTGGAACATCTCTCGCACGTCTGAAGATTTAAAAATCGAACGGAGCCACCTCCATAGAAAAATCAAACTCTTGGACGTGGAGATGAGACCGGAGGGCTGAGCTGCTGCCGCTTAAAGCCTGAACCGTGTCGGTCCGCTGTAAGCCTCGCCTTCGCTTCGCTCCGGAACTTGCTGTGTTCGTTGCGCAGGCGCAAACACAGCTTCGAACAGTCCTCGCGATCGGCCTTCAGCCGTCGCTTCGGCTCGGCTACATCGGAACACGACACGGTTCCGCTGCCCGCTTCAGCAGCCCAGCCCTCCTCAAAGGTGTGAGGGCGGAAAAGCAAGGGATTTGCTCATGAAACACACCAAATACCTCAGCTCCAATATAAGCGGTTCAGATGAAAAGGCCTTCTTAAAGAAGTTATCCAACCGTCTGAGACGGCATCTGCCGAAGGTCGGTGGACTCATGAGGCTCAGCGATGATGCCAAGAATACTGAAACCGGTGGAAATAAAATCAGGATTGCCAAAGGTAAAAACATGTTTTTGGAACTTTGGTTCGATCAATATGCACAATATCCTCGCAAGGTGCTGTGGTATGGGTACCACTGGCAAAGTAAAAAGATGTTTCGTGCAGCTTTCTCGAATTCGAAAGAATGCGTCAATGTATCCCATATCATAAAGAACAACGGCTATACCGAGACGAACGGTGTTTGGCATCTCAAAAATAATCTTCGGCATAGCCATTTTTCTCATCCCTTTCTGGAGCTATATCGCGAACCCAATGAGTACTTCTTTGGAAAATTTGATAGCCGGAATAGGATCTCATCAGTCTTAGTAAACACTATTGGAAATTTCTTTCAAGAGACGCTCACTCCACTAGGAACAATCCATGTGGCTAATGTCCTGACCAAAAAATTGAAACCAGTTTCAGAGGCAAGGGAAACAGAAAGAGTAGTGAAATCTCTAAGACTAATGAGCCGAAGCCAACGTATTGCTCGGGCTGCTAAGAAGCGCGACCATTATAAATGCAGGATTTGCGGTTTCAACTTTGCCTCAACGTATCCGAGCCTTGGGAATGGTTTCTCAGAGTGTCACCATGTCAAGCCGCTTGGTCGGAGAGGACGCGCTAAGGTGGTTGTGACCAAAGTCGATGAATTGATTACTGTGTGCTCCAATTGCCACCGGATGCTTCATAAAGCCGAGGGGCGAGTACAGGAGGATCCGGTAGAATATTTGCGCAAAATAATTACCGCTACAGGACAACGAAAGTGAAGTATACGTGCGTTGACCGATCTGCCAGCGCTCCGCTAAGATGCGCAGCCTATGACCACTTATCGAGATGCCGGAGTCGACATCGATGCGGGCGACGAATTCGTCGACCGTATTTCACCACTGGTGCGATCCACGTTCCGTCCGGAAGTCCTTACGGACCTAGGCGGGTTCGGTGGTTTGTTTAAGCTCCAGGCGCATCGTTATGCCGAACCGGTCCTTGTCTCCGGTACCGATGGAGTCGGGACGAAATTGAAGATCGCCTTCCTCACAGATCGTCACGATACCGTCGGGATCGATCTGGTGGCCATGTGTGTGAACGACATCGTGGTCAGCGGAGCCGAGCCGTTGTTCTTCTTGGACTACTTTGCAACGGGAAAGCTTGCCGTCTCTAAGGCTGAGTCCGTACTCAAGGGAATTGCCGAGGGCTGTCGACAGGCTGGCTGCGCCTTGATCGGTGGGGAAACCGCCGAGATGCCTTCCTTCTATGCGGATGGCGAGTATGACCTGGCAGGGTTCGCCGTCGGGGTGGTGGATCGGCCCAAGATCATCGATGGGCGCAGCATCGTGCCCGGTGATGCCCTAATTGGATTGGCCTCGACGGGCCTCCATAGCAACGGCTATTCGCTCGCGCGCCGTGTCTTGTTGGATCAGGCGCAACTCAGCATCACCAGTCGCCTGCATGAGCTCGATCAACCGCTTGGCGATGTCTTGCTGACACCGACCAGAATTTATGCCAAACAGATTCTCACCTTGATCCAGGAATATCCCATCAACGGCATTGCTCATATCACCGGCGGCGGCATTACCGAGAATCTCCCGCGAGTGTTTCCCTCTGGCGTACGGGCACAGGTGAGACGAAGCGCCTGGTCTGTGCCGCCCATTTTCCAAGCGATTGCCCGGCTTGG
>CBDDRW010000100.1:0-10693 GCA_965233175.1 uncultured bacterium | reverse complement strand
GTTCGGACCCAATAGTCCAAGCCGCTGTCCTGGTCCAAGCAACAGATCGAGATTCTTCACGATCAGCCGCCCGCCGAGCGATTTGCAGAGCTGTGTAATTTCGACCAACTGTTTCGATCTACGGCCTGATGAGGTGAAATTGATGCCAGCCGTACCTTGGTCTTTCCGAGCATCGGCGCTGTTAAGTTCTTCGATCAAGCGGCCGGCTGAGTCGATCCGAGATTTGGCTTTCGTCGTGCGGGCCTTGGGGCCGCGCCTGAGCCACTCCACTTCGCGGCGGACACGGTTGGCCAATGAGGCTTCATAGTTCGCTTGCGCGTGGAGCGCGGCATCCCGCTGTTCCAGAAAATCGCTGTAATTGCCTTTGGCTTCGAATACTCCGGTGGGATAACTCCGATTAATCTCGATCATCCTCGACGTCACGGCTTCGAGAAAACGCCGATCGTGACTGACAACAAGAAAGGCGCGGGCTTCTGCCCGTAACAATCGTTCCAGCCACAGGATGCCTTCGACGTCCAAATGGTTGGTCGGTTCGTCCATCAGCAGGACGTCCGGCTCCAGCATCAGTGACCGGACAATGGCGAGACGTTTCTTCCATCCGCCGGAGAGGGTGGCGGTGGACTGGTCAGTTGAAGGGAACTCCCCCAGGCTGAAGGCTGCGGACGTACGATTGGTGTGATCGTGAGGGTCTAGGCCTTCGTCGATCAACACCTGGGCGAGTACCTCTTCGATCGTCTGCGTTCCGTCAAATGACGGGTCTTGCGGCACGTAGCCGATGCGGAGCTGCCGGCGCATCGATCTGGTGCCTTCGTCCGGTTCTTCGAGTCCGGCCATGATCTTCAGCAAGGTCGATTTGCCGGAACCATTAGGCCCGACTAGCCCGACATGATCGCCCTCAGCCAGCCCAATCGAGAGATCGGCAAACAGTGGTTTTACTCCGTAGCTTTTGCTGATGGATTCGCAGCTCAAGAGAATTGTTGGTGGCATAGCTCTACCGAATGAATGATAATGGTATCGATCAGACTGATAAACGATCAGGCAGGACTGTTCAGGCCAGGCTGGATCGCGAATGCTGTCAGTGTACGGGGTAGGCCAGAGAACTGCAAGAGGGGAGGGATGAGGGTGTAGGCAACCATCCTTCTTGCTCGCAGAGCCCCCACGATAAAGCGGTGGTCGCTCGATGCGCGCAGTGAAAGACGGTTTGCCTACTCCCTTTGGGGAAAGTAAAGGATTAGAGAGGCCTCGTTCGACGCGCGCATTCGAGGATCGACCACGCGATTCTTAAAGGGAAGTAGGGACGAGGAGGTTGGGAGGGGATGGAGCCTGCCGATCTTCTGTGCTCGCGCAACGCGCGGCCTCAGAAGGCCTCGTTGAACACGCGCAGTGGGAAACCATCTAGCCCCCTCAAGTGAGTAAATAGAAGAGTGGTAGTCGCTTGATGCGTGCGAACGCGTCGCGTGCAACTACTTGGCCGCGATGATTTCGAGCAGTTCGATTTCGAATACTAACGTCGCGCCGGGCTTGATGAAAGGAGGAAGGCCTTTGTCGCGAAAGGCGAGATTCGACGGGCACACCAACTTGCTCTTGCCGCCGACTTTTATCTGTTGCATCCCTTCCACCCAACACTTACTCATTTCATTCACTCTCAGCGCGGCAGGTTCGCCTTGCTTGGCGGAACCGTCGAACAGGGTCCCATCGATCAGCGTTCCTTGATAGTGCACCTTTACCATATCTGTAATTTTCGGGGTGGCGCCATTCCCTTCCTTGATGGTTTTGAGGATCGCGCCGGACTCGGTTTTCTTGGTGTCGGACTCTGCTGCGACTTTCGCGAGGAATGCGGCTCCCGCCTTTTTCTCCACTTCTGCGACGACCGCTGCGCGGGTTTCTTGTAGTTGTGAAATCTTCACGCCGTACGATTTGAGGTCCACTTTGGGAGTCCGTTTCAAGAACCCGTCGATCATGCCGGACTTCACGATTTCAAATTCAGCCTCGTTCAAGGTGAAATTGCTGAGCGATTGGTTGATGGCTAATCCTAACGCATAGAGTGTTTTTTGTTCATCGGTTGTGGGTTCTGGGGCTGCCGCGAATGCCCCAGCGGTTCCAAGGCAGAGTAGGGTTGCCAAACAGGAAACAATGACGCGCATGAGCTGTCCTTTCTATATAAGTGCTGGCTACGGGTCTGAAACCGTACGAATTGAACAAATATAAATTATGCGATGTCGCGCATGGGGGTCAAGACAATTATGCCGACAGGGGGGAGAGGCGTCCCCTCATCGCGTGCCCGGGTACCCGTCCTGTCGATCAGATGGCTGCGCAGGTCGAGCGGGACATGCTCCCGCTCGACCGAATGAGGATGGCAGAGGGAATCTACTTCGCAGGAGCGACAGGAGCTACAGGAGCGACGATTTCGAGGAGTTCAACCTCAAATACCAGTGTCGCGCCAGGCTTGATCGTGGGGGGCGCGCCCTTGTCACCATACGCGAGGGTTGAGGGGCAAACCAATTTGTTCTTGCTGCCGACTTTCATCTGCTGAACCCCCTCTGTCCAACACTTGATGACTTGATTCAATCCGAACGTGGCCGGCTCGCCTCGCTTGACGGAACTATCGAATACTGTCCCATCGGTCAGCGTTCCGTGATAGTGGACCTTCACCGTGTCTGTGGGTTTCGGCATCGGGCCTTTGCCTTCCTTGATGATGGTGAGGATGGCGCCGGACTCTGTCTTCTTGGCGCCGGATTCTGCCGCAGCTTTGGTGAGGAACGCCGCCCCCGCTTTCTTCTCCGCTTCTGCGACCACCGAGGCGCGCGCCTGTTGCAGCTGTTGAATCTTCGGGCCAAATGTCTGGAGGTCTACCTTGGGAGTCTTTTTGAACACCCCATCGGCCATGCCGGATTTCACAAGATCGAGTTCAGACTCGTTCAAATTGAAGGTCCCGAGCGATTGGCTGATGGCTAATCCCAAGGCGTAAAGAGTTTTTTGTTCATCGGTTGTGGGCTCTTGGGCCGCCGCGAATGCCGCAGGAGTCCCAAGGCAGAGCAGGGTGATCAAACAGGAGACAATAGCGCGCATGAGCTGTCCTTTCTTTTGTGTGTGACTGCGACGGACTTCATATCAATAAGGCCCGGATCTTGTCTAGGAGCCTGCTCGACATTGACCATTCTACTGCGGCGAACGATCCGCGACCATCTGCGTCGTTCTCGACCCGTTTCCAAAGACCGTGAACCGTGAGGTGTGAAACGAGGGCCAGAATCCAACCTGGCGGCCTTGCATCTGGTCACGCCTCATTCCCTTCGTCATGAAGGCAATGTCGGACAGGCCCCTAGGGTATGCGATATTGCGGTAGGGCTCAAGACAATAATGCCTGGGCGACTGTCTTGTTCATTTGGTTTGTCTGGTTTTTTTGGTTGGCGAAACTACCAGATGAACCAAATCAACTAAATAAACAAGGGGCTGACATAGCTAAGTAGGCCTACAGAGGGTAGCGTCGTGGGATGGATCAAAGACAGTTCAGGCATGGTCACCGTGAACTCAGGCATGTCGAAATTTAGTGGAGTGGTGCAGTGCGATACGCTCATCAGCAACAGTGTCATCAGTGTAAGCTACACCCCCGGTGCGGGAAATATCTTCTAAATACTGAGGTGCTCAGGTTGTGAAGGGTCTTTTCTTGACAGAATCGTGCCGGTTCAGTCAGCGATCGCTGAGGCCACGCCGTGCTAGCCTGACGTCGAATCCTGTCACTCGTGGCTTGGACCACGGGCGGAGGAGGGGAGTCTTGTTCGATGGGCGGGGGGCCTGTTTGAGGACTCCAACCCTTATCCTTGTACTCGCTGTCCACAAAATCTGTAGGAATTCTGGTCCTCACGCCCTCGAAATTCCAGCTATTAAGACCTGGCATTTGCTGTCCTTAAAACAGATGTCCTCCAGACATCTTTGCGGACCCGAAAGTTTTACTGAGTTTCCATCTCAATTTGTCCAGGAATTGAAACTGAAACACTATATGGCACAACCAGTTTTAATCAATAATATCTTTTAAGATAGATTAAATATCTATGAGTCAAACTTCTTGACATAATGCTAGCACATATAGTAATGTGACGCTGTCTCAAGGGCGAATCGCCCTTGGGGCATTGTTCTTTGACATAGCAGCCCTTCGAATGAGTCCTTCCGTAGCAGGGTGGATGAAGCACTAAAAAAATTGTGATTCATCTGTCCAATCAAGAATAAGGGGCTGTGTACCTGATCAGGGGGGATGCCCATGATCCTCTTGGACCTGTATAGGTGGACTGCAGCGAAAGTGTGTAGTCGACGCTCGCGGTTTAGCAAACGCGAATGACCTATACAATCACAGGAACACACCTTACCTACCCACGTGAATGATCAATTAAACGGTCGAGGGTGGGATTATTAACAGGGTTCCCTGGCGTGGCCAGATCGGAGCCACGTCAGGTGTAGAGCGGTCCACCGATGCTATGTGGAGTCGGAAGGAGAGAGGAGGTGGCCAATGCAAAAGCCACCGAGTCGAAGGGCACTGCAGTTGCTCAATGGAGCTGTCGCCTCATTAGAGGAGATGGCTTCGAGCAAAGAACCGCTAGACCCAAGGAAACTCGGTAGGTTGTTTGGTGACTTGCACTCATTACAACAATCCATGCAAAAGATGGAGAGAGCCGGCGCGAAGTCCAGAGATAAGTTCTGGAAAATGCAACGCAGGGCTGTTGTCGTGATTGTCAAAATAGCCAAACACCTATCGAGACCTTAATTCTCTCTCCTACACTTTCAAGAAAATATTAGGCTTAAATGATGGCTATGACAAAGCAAGAACGAAATATCGGGCACGTCATCAAACTTCTGCGAACAGTGTCTGGCCTAAAGCAAAAGGACTTAGCCACAGGCGCGGGCATCAACGCTAACTATCTTTCTTTAGTCGAGGCTGGAAAGCGGGAGCCTAGTTTGGCAGTCTTGCGTGCACTTGCCAAGGAATTGAATGTTCCAACAAGTCTGTTGCTATGGGAGTCTGAATCTATTTCTGAGATGAGTTCTGCGAAAGAAGAAGATTCCATCCTAAAGCTAAAGCGCCTTGTTCTTGAAATGGAAGCCCTTCGTGTGGCCAATCAGAAGCGAATGGGATAATGGTCCCTGTCCTGTGTCACTGAATACTCTTACCCTCTCAACGCTAACTGACTTATCAGCGCTACTTGAAGTACCGAGCGTTGAGCTATTGCGCCTTGCTCGTCAGATAGAGAAATTCTATCGCAAGGAGGTAGAAGCAAAATCAAGTGGAGGGAAGCGTATCTACTTCATTCCAAATAGTGAGTTGAAAAAGGTCCAAAGATGCATTCATCGAAAGTTTTTAAGGCGATTGCCTGTACATGAAAGCATCCATAGTTATCGAAAGAAACGAGACACTATCACGAATGCGTCGGTGCACGTGGGGAACCCGATTCTTCTTAAATTTGACATCAAGGATTTTTTCCCGAGCATACGCCCCAATAGGGTCTATGAAATTTATTTGAAGAATGGCTGCTCTTCCTTAGTTTCAAGGATGTTGACCACACTGACCACTTTCCAGGATCAATTACCTCAGGGGCCACCAACAAGCCCAGGTATAGCCAATCAAGTACTCGCTCCGCTTGCTAAGAGAATTTCTGGGGTATGCGTGCAGCACGGCCTAGCTTTATCAATTTATGGAGATGATATCTGCGTGTCTGGGTCGAGGCGGGCAGCACAAGTGGAAGGTTTATTGAAACGCATAGTTGAGAGCGAAGGATTTGTATTGAATGTAGAAAAAAGTGTTGTCCGACAACGAGGAGAAAAGAAAACTGTAACGGGTATATCGGTGAATGAGAAACTTAATATTGATAAAGATTACTACAGGAAGGTTCGAGCCCTTGTTCATCTTGCTGCGACAAGAGGATTTAGGGAATTGTTTCCCGCTACCTCACCAGGTAAGGCCAGGGAAACACTTCGAGGGATGATGAGGCATGTGGCGAGGCTAAACCCGGTGAGGGGGGCTCAGTTGCAGAGAAAGTTTCTAATGATCGGTTAGTTGCCCCCCCCCAGATGGCTAGCCGTTGAAGCGTGGAACAATCAAGACCGCTCATAGCTTTTGTTAAGAGATTGTCGAGATGAAAGAAGAAGAACTTGAAGCCATACGGCGAAAATATACCGACAGCCTAAGAACACTATTCTTGCCTGAGGATCCGGTCACTAACGACATAGTTAACTATTTTGCATCTTTGTTAAGAGTAGTTGGAATGGAAGACAAGGGGTGGGACCCATACCTTGAGTCCCGAGCGATCCTTGAAGATTTGAATGCCATTTTTCAGATGGACCTTCCGGGCGCGAAGTTCCCCGACACGGATTTGACCATGTGGAGAATGGGACTCTTGATGTATAGCCACATAGTTGAGATGGATGCTCCTTATGAGGTCATAACTAACCTCCTGAGATTTCGTCTTGGGAATGGCTACAGTCCAAATCCCTTCTATATGTTTCTCAACACCGACCAGAAGAAGCGCTCCAAAAGGTCTGGCCTTTGTCCAAAGCAAAAGATTGAAATCATAAAAACACTTTCAGCCAAAGCCAATCTATCCGTCGGGGACATTTTTGATGATTTCTACAACGGCAAACTTCGCAATGCTATTAGCCACTCGGATTACATCTTGACCGATGAAGAATTTAGATGCAGGAATGGCACGGGTAGCATTGGCGCGTTTAGCGTCGCATTGAAGGAACTAAACGAAATCATCACCAAGTCAAAGATTTTCATCTCCACGTTTTTCGGTCTCGAGATTGCGGCCAGGAAATGTTGGGGTGTGAAAAAACACACAGCCATACCCTATGATCCCGTGTATAAGGGGCTGATGGAAGTTCTGGTGGATGATGACGATGCGATGTGTGGATTCAAACTTCACTGGCCGAACAACTCTGAGTCCGTGTACAGACGCACGCATGATAGCGTCGACATGGTCAATTGCATGCTCGATATGAAAAATTCAACCCTTCAATTTATGGTTGGTTTGTATGCACGAGAACCGGGGGTAATTAGTCCTCTTGTCGAAAAGGATGGAATTTCTAGTTACACAAAACTAGAGGGCCTGGGTGTGATCCCCAAGTGGGAAAACTGAGTACGCCAGGCAAGTAACCTAACAACGGCAAATCTCTCTGCGTCATAGGATTGGTCATGAAGCTCTTCCAAGCGTTTTCTCCAACGATCAGCGAGTGCGTGTGGTGCGTCGAGCATTTCCTCAAATTTGTCAAAGTTCCGACATGTTGCCTGTGCAACTAGAAAAATGTTTTCAACGGTGCTTTCATCACATATCAGCTTTCCCTGGAATTTGGCCTCTTTGATGGCTCGACCATGGAATATGGCATTCCTCAGGTCGTTGATCTTCCAAGGGTTGCCTGCAGCCTCCTTAGAAGAATACACCGAGAAAAAAGGCTCCACCAAAGAATACTTTTTTGCAAAATCCAACTTCACTACATTATTCCATAGTGTTTCGCCCGCTTCATTTTTGGATTCTGCACTCCCTATCATCGCCGTATCTCGTCTTAACCATCGATACAGCATTCATTGAGAGAGTTTTCGATCAGTAAATGGGCCATTAGGCAAACTGTAATGGTCTCAACTTCATGATCTGTCAGATCGGGGTAAAGTATTTTTCGGAGTCTTTGAGGCAAACTCCCTGATCCCGGAAACCTGGACGATGAGTCTGTCAAATTAGTTCCTCTCAGTAGGTTTGCCGCTCTTGGGACGGTATTCGCTATGTCCTATTTTCGAGAGCGTGTAGGAGCGCGGTTAGTGCTTCGTGTGAAAGATTCCACAGTTCCATTGGTGGCTCTATTTCCGAACCACGGTCCTCGAAATCCTTCAGTATGAGCAATGCCTGCGGCACTGGCTCCTGACGTCCTTCCTTTTCCAGAAATTGCCACGCCATAAGAAGCCGCCATATTGCGTTGTTAATGTAATAGCCAGCCATCCATTCGCGCGTCTCACGGTCTTGTGGATAATTTACGGCATTGTCTCGGACGAGCCTCTCTAGTAGTTTTATGGCGTCCTCCGTGATCTTGGACGGTTCTCGGGTGGCATCTCCAAGAAAGGCCGCCCGCCATAGAGAGAACCCCGCACCGACGAGAAGGGCAAATACAGATCGGCTTATTTCATCAGATTGAGGTTTATCAGATGCCTTAGCAAACCTGTAGAGTCGTAAAAGCACTTCCTGATTTAAGACGCGTGCTTTGATTAGCCAGCCAAAATTATCCGGTTCCGGCGACATAATTGCCTATGGTTATGGACTGAAGGCGAGAGTTTATTCTGATGGGCGGGCTTGGTCAATTGTGGGTGTCACTGTCTACACCGAACGTAATAATATATAGATTGTTAGATCGGGACTAACTTTCAGAGGGCCCGGGGAATCATCACTTGCCGCTTAGGACTTGAACTGGAATAAGAGCTCTAGACCCGTGCGCACTGCGAAAATATTATGCGGTCGTAAACCGGTCGTATAGCAAAGCTACTTTGTGCTCTTTCTATGTCACTCAACACCACTCCGTCTCAGATCATAAGTTGTTGAATGTCTGAAATAAAATCGCCAAGTCCGCATCAACATTCAAATCTTGGATTACCCTCAAATCAAATCCCGCCTTTGGCACTACCGCGCATTATAGGAGAATTCCCCGCCCTGTGGTACCCGACTGCTCCTGCCTCGGCCTCGCTGTTGAATACCACCCGATTCTTAAGAGCCGTTGCTGAAAACCGGCTTTACCTGGGATCAGGGCATCGATCAACCGCAAGAGGTCCAGGCGGTCTGGCTGCGAGCTGGCAATAGGAGGATGTAAAAGTGAAGGTTATTGAGGGCATGCTGTCAGAGCAGCAACAATAAAGGTCCGGCCTTCGGCGGAGCGAGCCTCCAACTTACGGCGACCTTGCTGGACAGGCTGTGCAGCTCGTTACAGGGACTTTGGGCTTTGTTGACATTCGGAATTCTGGTCCCCTAGGATACGTGACGATGGCGGAGGGGATTCAGATTCAGGTAAACGGCGAACAGCGAGGCTGTCAGGCGGATGCCTCGGTGGGGGACTTACTGCGCGAACTGGCCATTAAGACTGAGCGTGTGGCCGTGGAACTGAATTTAGAAATCCTCGATCGCAAGGAGTTTGATCAACGCCGTCTCAAACAGGGGGATCGAGTGGAGATCTTGAGTTTCATCGGTGGCGGTTTATAGAATAGGTGCCATTGACGAGTGCATCAGATGGATGCATTTATAAAGGATAAGTATGGTGGATGATCGACTGATAATCGGGGGGCATGAGTTCAAATCCCGACTCTTCGTAGGGACCGGGAAGTATAAGGACTTTGCCGAAACGAAGAAGGCCATTGAGGCGTCGGGAGCCGATGTGGTGACGGTGGCGGTGCGGCGTGTCAACATCACCGATCGGTCCAAAGAGAATTTGCTCGATTATCTCGACCCGAAGAAGTACACCATCCTTCCCAACACGGCCGGCTGTTACAATGTGGAAGACGCGTTGCGCTATGCCCGCTTGGCCAGGGCCGCCGGCGTATCCGATTTGATTAAGCTGGAAGTACTCGGCGATGAGAGGACACTTTTCCCCGATACGGTCGGATTACTTGAAGCGGCAAGGATTCTCGTCAAAGAAGGCTTTATCGTGTTGCCTTATACGAATGACGATCCGATTGTGGCGCAGAAGCTCGTCGACATCGGATGTCCCGCCGTGATGCCGTTGGCGGCGCCGATCGGATCGGGACTCGGTATCCGCAATCCCTATAATTTAAAAATCATTATGGAAATGATCAAAGTGCCGATCGTCGTCGATGCCGGCGTTGGGACTGCGTCCGATGCTGCCCTTGCGATGGAATTAGGAGCAGATGCGGTGCTCATGAACACCGCCATTGCCGGCGCTCAAGATCCCATCACCATGGCCGAGGCGATGAAATATGGGGTGCTGGCAGGGCGACTTGCCTACAAGGCGGGACGAATTCCGCGAAAACTGTATGCGACGGCGAGTAGCCCCATCGAAGGCATGCTTTAATCAGGATGCTGAAAAAGAGGACGGGGTAACTGGGACGATTCCCGTGCTCGCGCAACGCGCGGCCTCGGAAGGCCCTCGTTGGACGCCCGCAGTCGGAATCATCCCGGCCACCCCTTAAAAGTGATAATTCGCTGCGGCCTTGCTGAACGAACGTTTTGAGCATTCTGTTATCCATAAGAAGTGCTGAGATAACGGATATGAATAGCGCCAAACATATTCACTCAGCACTCAGGATTCAGCACTTCTGACTCAGTGCCTGCCGATGCTGACACTCTCCAGCCGTCTTCTTGTCGTCACGGATCGTCATCAGACTAAGGGGCGTTCGTTGGTGCCCCTTCTGCAGCGGGTGGTCACAGCCGGGATATCGGTAATTCAACTTCGTGAGCGCGATCTTTCTGCCAGGGAACTTGTGACGCTTGCGCGTGACGTGCAGGCTGTTACGGCTTCGAGCAAGTCTCAACTGCTTATCAATGATCGGGTCGATGTCGCATTGGCGCTGGAAGGGGTCGGCGTCCATTTGCGTAGCAATAGTCTGCCTCTGTCGGTCGCACGGCAGATGTTGGGGGCACAGCGTCTGCTGGGTATCTCCGTGCATGCAGTAGAAGAGGCGGTGGAGGCAGAGGCGCAGGGTGCAGATTATATCGTG
>CBDDRW010000099.1:0-65247 GCA_965233175.1 uncultured bacterium | reverse complement strand
CCTGCGGCAGCGGGAAAAAATACAAGAAATGCCACGGAACGTAGAGAAGGATCGCTGCGCCCGTCTCTCTCCTCCGCGTCAATTCGACCGTTCATCTCACCGTTGCTTGACATCGAAACTAATTTTCGATTGAACGGTCCTCCAGATCTATTCCATGTTTTAGGATTGTAGACTTGAACGCTTCTCTAATGGGGAGTCACGGATGAACAGGGCCGCTGCTTGGGTACGTCGAGTCACGTTCAGTTTCTGAAAGATGAATCGAATATAGTTCTTCACGGTCTTATCGCTTAGTTCGAGCGATGAGCCGATCTCCTTATTTGTTTTCCCCTCGGCCATGAGCGCGAGAACGCGCTGCTGTTGGGCCGAAAGGGTCGTCCGTTGAGGCTCTGACGCCGCCTCTTTCTGCAACCGCATGCGTGTCAAGATTGGCTGAGTGATGGCTGGATCGAGGACCGACTGGCCCTGAGCGACGGCATGAATAGCTCTCAGCAACCCCTCGGCGTCCACGTGCTTCAACAGATAGCCGGAGGCCCCTCCTAAAACCGCAGCGAGCACCGCCTCATCGTCTTCATAGGAAGACAGAAAGAGCACACGCGTGGCAGGACAGGAATCTCTGATCGCACGGCAGGCATCCACTCCGCTCCCGCCGGACAAGCGGACATCCATCAGGACTACATCCGGTCGGAGGCGGCAGCATTCAGCAACGGCATCCGCGGCGGTAGCCGCTTCGCCGACGGCACTGATACTGCCCTCTCGGCTGAGCATGGTTTGCAACCCCACTCGAACGACTTCGTAATCGTCCACGATCAAAACTCTGACTGGTTTCATGCTTTCTCTTTCGTGGGGCTACCCAGAGCACGGAAAAACAACACCTGTCCCCCAAGACGAATGCGGTGGGTCCAAGAGAGAAGAGTCTGCTCTGTCCGCCGACGGTTATGGTGAAGACATGTCCTACTGTGTTCGTATGAGTTCTATAATGGATTGATTCCGTCTTTTCCGGCATGAAGAGGTTCACTGCAGCTGGGTTAACTGGATTCTTTTGGGAGAGGGCGAGACCGACTGTGCTGTCCGGTGATCGATCAGCGACAAAAATCATAAACCATCCTCCGCACCGAGGCATTCCTCGATCAGTGATCAGTACCTGCGGCATCTCCCAGCTCCTGTCGTGAGCCCTTATTCCTCGCCGTCCGTCGCCGTCGGCGTTGTCGTATCCAGAAACGCTCTGATCTTGCTCGCGAGCGAGAGGATCGTAAACGGCTTCTGCACAAATGCACCGCCCGGGTCCATCAAGCCCTCCGCCGTGGCACAGGCCTCCGTGTAACTCGCCGTGAAAATCACTTTTGTCTCAGGCAGCAGTTTCAGCACCTTCTGGGTCAACTCCCGGCCGAGCATCTTCGACATCGCCACCTCGATTACCAGCAGATGAATTGGCTTGTAGTATTTCCGTAGGATCTCTTGAATCTCACCGACGCCGCCCGCCTCCAACACGGTGTACCCCAAAGACTCCAAGACGTTCTTGGCCATACTACGCATCGCGCATTCATTGTCGACGAGAAGGATGGTCTCGGCACCTCGCGGAGCCTCCTTTTGAGCAGACAACGAGTCCGCTGTTCTGTCCTCGCCCTGCGGAATGCGAGGAAAGTAGATCTTAAACGTGGTGCCTCTCCCAGGTTCACTATCGACCCAGATGCTTCCACCACTTTGCTTGATGATCCCGTAGACGATGGCGAGACCCAGGCCCGTTCCTCGGTCCCCCTTCGTCGTGAAGAAGGGTTCGAAGATGTGGAGCTTGGTTTCCTCATCCATGCCGCAGCCGGTATCGGCCACTGCAAGCATCACATAGGGACCGGGCGAGACTGATTCATGCTGGAGAGTAAAAGCCTCGTCCAGCTCGATTTCATCTGTCTCTATCGTGAGGGTCCCCCTGCGGAACATGGCGTCGCGGGCGTTGATCGCAAGATTCATGAGGACCTGCTGGATCTGGTTGGAATCCGAGAAAATGGGTCTCAACGAGGGATTCAAGTGCGTCACCAACTCAATGTGGCCTCCAAGCGACCGGCAGAGCAGCTCACTTATATTTCTGATCAACGCATTCAGGTCCAGCATCTGCGGATGGTGGGTCTGCTTCCGGCTGAAGGCCAACAGTTGGCCTGTGAGCGCGACAGCATACTCGCTCGCCTTGCGTGTCTCCCGAACGAAATCGTAACGCTGATCTTCTGGCGAGAGCAATCCCAGGAGCACATCGTTATAGCCAAGAATGGTCGTCAGAACATTGTTAAAATCGTGCGCAATGCCGCCGGCCAGCTGGCCCAAACATTCCATCTTCTGTGTTTGGAGCAGCCGCGTTTCGAAAAGCTTGTGGTCGGTAATATCGCTCAGTGTCCCTGCCATGCGGATGGCGTGTCCGGATTCGTCCCAAAGGGCTTGCCCGCGCGCGCGGAACCAGCAGGGCTCCCCCCCCGCCTTGGTAAACAACCGGTATTCGATATCGTACCGAGGTGTCTGACGATCGAGATGCGCCGTGACGGCGGCGAAGACTCGTGCTCGGTCGTCGGGGTGTAGCTGCGCATCCCAACTCCCGAGCACGTTGGGGAACTCATGCTCCTTGAAACCGAGCATCTCCCGAAGGCGTGAAGAATACCACACTGGTTGAGCCGGGTCGTGCCAGGGTTCACCCGGCACAAAGGCGACGTCCCAGAGGCCATCGGTTGAACCGCGGACCGCGAGATGGAATCGCTCCATCGTTTCCCGAAGCTGCTCGCTGGTCTGCTGAAGCGCCGCAGAGGTCTGCTTATGGGCGGCAATTTCGGTGTGCAGCGCATGAAACTGCTTGCTCAGACCCCGTATAAGCGGGACGACGTGATCCAAGCCGTGAGTTTTGTCAAGAAACAATTCGGCGCCGGCGGAAAGGCAGGCGGCTCGGTACTCCTTTTCGTCGTAATTCGTCAGCATGATGACGATCGGACCGAACTTTTGACTCTTGATCCGCTGCAGGACCGCGATCCCGCCTTCTTCCGGCATACGGATGTCGAGGATGGCCACGTTGGGCTGGTGGGTCTCGACGAGGGCGAGGGCCTCGCTCGCGGTCGCAGCCGTCCCGACAATTTCGATTCCTTGTATCTCTCCCACCAGTGCGCTCAGCCGGTCGCGTACGGCCGACGCATCATCCGCAATGACAACTTTCATGGATAGTCCTTCTGTGATCAATCGAGTGAGTGGTTGGTGCCGTGCCAGCATGCGGGAGTAGCCGCGAGCAGGCCATCAGCGAAACACGGATTCTGCTGTCGGGGAATCGTTGGTCGCAGTCGGAGGCTGTTCGAAAAATACGGAATACGAAGCGCCAGGGTGAGGGTGCTGGAACGTTGCGGCGACGATCCGAACAGTCGCATCAAGCTCTGCTCATGCCCGTATCAACAAATCTCGAATGATATGCTGGATCATCTCGAATTCATCAGCCTTGTCGAAGAAGAAGTCTGCGCGCGCGTCCAGACAGCACGTTCGATATTCCGGTGAACTGGCATTCGTCACCATGATGACGATCGTCTTGGGGATCGCGCGTTTGATCTCTCGCAATACCTGAACACCGCTCGCGCCCGGCATCTGAATGTCCAGAATCGCCACGTCTGGCCGCTACGCCAGAATCACTTGCAAGGCTTCTATTCCGTCACCGGACTCTCCAACAACCTGGACCTTAGGCAGGTCGGCGAGTAGAATTTTTACCCGCTCGCGAAACGTGATTGCATCGTCGGCGATGACCACCTTCAGGAGGGGTCTCCTGTACCGGCCGCGAGCTTCGCCCTGAGTCCTCAGCTTGAGGCACATTATGCCTGCTAATTTCTAGACATCACATCATAGGAACCGCGAATCTCTTGTCGTGTTTTTTCTGACAGGAGGCCGCACAGAGAGCAGGGAGAGGGGTCATGTGATGGTCGTGCTGGAGGGGAGGAAAGGTCAGTTAGTCAGACGGTGGTCAACGGCGTAGCGTATGAGGTCCGCGGTCGTGCGTAGTTTCAGCTTGTCAAGCAGGCGGGTCCGGTACGTGCCGATCGTCGAAACGGTGAGACACAGCTGGTCGGCGATTTCCGTGAGGGTTTTGCCCTTGGCTAGCAGGCAGAGGACTTCAAGTTCCCGGTCCGAGAGTGTCTGATGCAGTAACGTCGGAGTATCGCTTCCCAGACTTCCGGCCAACATTTCAGCCAAGGACGCCGTGACGTATTTGCCTCCCTGTAACGCTTTCTTCAGCGCAGCCAGCAGTTCGTCTGGAGCGCTGTCTTTCGTCAGATATGCGGAAGCGCCTGCTTTGAAGGCACGAATGGCATACTCCGCCTCCGTGTGAAAACTCAACATGACAACCGGCAAGTCAGGTCGGGAAGCTTTCAGTTGTCGGAGGACGTCGAGACCGCTGATGTCCGGCAGATCCACATCCAAGACCACCGCGTGGCAAGACATATCCTTCAGGGAATCGAGCACGCCTCGTCCTGTTTCGATTTCCACCACAACCATCTGTTCGAAGCCTTCCGCGACAATCTGTTTCCATCCCTGGCGGACGATGGCATGGTCGTCAGCAACGAGGATTCTCAACATAATCTCTGGCTCCCATTTCTCCCTTCACGGTGCCTTACCTAGTCGGTTAAGGGGGACACGCAGGGTCACGCTAGTCCCTTGATGGGGAGCGCCATCTATCTCGATTTCTCCTCCGATGAGCGTTGCTCGCTCCTGAATACCGCGCAGACCGAACGACGTCGGCTTGGCCAAGTCCTTCTCCGTAATCCCTATTCCATCGTCTTTGATGATCATCGCCAGGACACCATTGTCAGCCGAGAGGCTGATTTCCACGCGCTGCGCATGCGCGTGACGGATGATGTTGGTCAGAAGTTCCTGGGCGATGCGGAAGAAAGCCGTTGCTGTGGCGTCGTCGATCTGCAGCTGGGCGACGTCGTCACTGAGCCGGACCTCGCATTCGAGGCCCGTCCGCTCCTGAAAGTCCCGCGCTTGCCACTGCAGGGCGGGGACCAACCCGAGGTCGTCCAGGACGCTGGGACGCAGGGAACTGGCAATGTGCCTGGTAGATTGCGCCAGAGCGTCCACCACCTTTTTCATGGCCTCCAGCCTGTAAGCGAATGCTTCTGGCTGCCTTCCGTTTCCCGCTTGGTCATGCTGGCGGCTCAACCATGTGAGGTCCAGCTTGAGGGCGGTGATCATCTGACCAAACTCGTCATGGAGCTCCCGTGCGATCCGTTTGCGTTCCAACTCTTCAACCATTTCTAGTTGTCCGGTCAGTTCCCTGAGCTGTTCTAAAGATCGCTGAGCCTGGCCCTCAGCCTGTTTGCGCTCGGTAATATCCTCCGCGATTCCGACGATGCGGCACACTGTTCCGGCTGCATCTCGGACGGGAAAGGCTTGGTCATGAATCCATCTCGTGGTCCCGTCTGGCTGCACGACACGATATTCTTCATCATAGGTGCCGGCGGTCTGTTTGGTCACAGCGGCATCGAGGATTCGTGCTCGATCCTCCGTATGGATGGACTCCAGCCAAGACCGTGGCGATGCGTACAAGCTCTCGCAGGTCCGTCCCCAAATTTGCCAGTACGCAGGACTGACATAGAGTATTTCATTCTTCTGAGGATCAGACATCCAGAACACTTCTTTGATGTTCTCTGCGAGTTCTCTGAATCGCTGCTGACTTTCACGCAACGCCTCCTCCGCCCGCTTCCGCTCGGTGATATCATGGCTCAGATAGATCAAGCAGGGAGTGGACCCGAGTTGGATCGAATCGACGGAGACCATGAGCGTGCGAATCTCTCCTGACTTGGTTCGGAGCAGCCCTTCCCGATTGTGCAGATGGCCCTGTTCCCGAATTTCTTTGAGCACAATCGCACGCTCCGATGGATCGGCCCACAACCCCAATTCTAACGTCGAGCGACCGATCACTTCCTCCCGCGCATATCCGGTCAGCCGGCAAAATCCCTCATTCACGTCACACAACAGGCCTTCCGGTAGTGTACTGATCCCGACAGCCGAGGGAGTCCAGTTGAAGAGGGCTTGAAAGTGCTGTTGCGACCGGGTCAGATCCCCGATGAGCCGGCTTTGCTCTTGCTCCGTCCGTTTACGTTCGGTGATGTCGCGCGCGACGGCGCACATTGAAATCGTACCGTTAAGCTCAAACAAGGTAACCGTGAGATCGATCGGAATATCGCGGCCAGACTTCGTTCGGTGAATGGTCTCATAGCGCACCACTCCGGCTTCTTTGAGACTATGAAACCGCTTCTGGAACGTCTCCGATTTGTGAGATGGAGCAATGTCAAAAACCGTCAGTTTCATCAGCTCGTCCCTTGTATACTCGAGTGACCGACAGGCCTCGTTGTTCACGTACAGAAAGCGCTTGTGCGTATCAGCGATGAAAATTGCGTCCGCGGCGCGATCAATTGCGAATTGAATGAGTTGCAACTGGGTTTCAAGTTGTTTCTGATTGGTGATATCCGTGTTGGTGCCTACCATGCGGAGTGGCCGGCCGTCGGCATCCCACTCCACGATTTTCCCCCGATCCAAATTCGAACGGTATACCCCCGACTTGGTCCGCAGACGATATTCGCATTCGTAGAGCAGCGACTGGCCATGGAAGTGGTCTCGCCATGCATGACGGATGCGTGGCAGATCCTCTGGATGGACGGTCTGCTCCCAGAAATCCACATGATGCGAGACTTCTTCCGGGCTGTAGCCCAACAACTTGATCCATCGGTCGTCAAAATAGACTTCCCCGGTCTGGACATTCCAATCCCACACCCCCGAACTCGTCGCTTCCAGTACCAGGTTCAGGCGCTGTTCGCTCTCGCGCAGGGCCTCCTCTCTTTGTTGACGCTCTAATTCCGACGCAGCGCGTACGCCGAAGATATTCAATATGGACTCGGCAAGGGCTAAGTTGTCCACGGGTTTCTGAAACATCACGACCAAGAGACCCAGCGTTCTCCTGTGGGCATCGTGCAGAGGCGTGCCGACGTACCCCTCGATCTGCATGTCGGCCAATAATTGATCGAGCGGGAACAATTGCTGGATCCCGCTTCTATAGCCGCAGAGATTCTGCCGTACCACATCGGCGCAAGGCGTGCCGGCCAAGTCATATTCAAAATTATCCGCAAGACGGCCTTGTCCCCACACGACGCGAGTTCGTACCCGACCTGGGCGCCCCTTCATCAGCTCACCGATGAACGCATAGTCGGCCCCAAGGCTTTTTGCCAGATGTTCCATCAGTGAATGAAAGAAGATGTGACCCGCCACGGTCGAGATACCTTTGGCGATACTCAGCACCACCTCTTCTGTTCGCTTCTGCATCGTGATATCCCTCATCGCATCAATGATGCGGATCGCCTTGCTGCTCCGGTCGTACGCGATATAGCATCGGCTGAAGATCTATGTAAACCCGTCGTCTCCGCGCAATAGCGACATTCTTCAATTCAGATCTATTGGCATTCTCTCGGGCGTGCAAATCTAAACAGAGGGCGCCTTCATCCCATGTAGCTCAGCGGCTGACATTGTGAGGGTAAGCGGACGAGATCGAAGAGATTGCACGACCATGGATGCACCGCCCAGAGAACGGATTTTCCCTTGGGTAGATGGCAGATAAGTATTATACTAAATATCCCTATTTCACGATAGGGGCTTGCCGGGTTTCTTGATCCATGACACCTGATTCGGATATCCATGGGCGGCGACCTCGGCAAGCCATAACGCCTGACGTCAGGGCCCCTGCCTTACGTCAGGGTGGTGTCATTCCGTTCCTTGCATCGCGAATATTTTCCTGGAGTGTTCTTCTCACACGAACCGAGAGATTCGCCTGAGATTCCAATACCCTCCGCCTTGACTTACTCGCAAGCTCAAGGCTAATCTAAGCCAGTTTTAGCCCTGTGTTGACCCTTCGAGAGGGAGGGGTGGGGTGTCTCCTCGGCTATTGGTGTCACTTCTCGTGTGTTGTCGATGGGATGGAGCTTATTGCCAGAAGCCGTGAGGGTATCCAGAGAAGGAAATTAAGAGGAGTTGGTTGTGACAACCGGGTATCCTGAACTTGTTGCTGCCATTTCATTAGAAATCACCAGAAACGGACCGATTCCCTTTGCCCGCTTCATGGAGCTGGCACTCTATCACCCTCAATACGGCTATTACATGCGCCGATCGGACGATCTGGACCACGAGCGTATCGGCTGGTCCGGCGATTTCTACACCAGCTCCGACGTGCATCCGATTCTTGGCCGTGCGATTGCGGGGCAAGCCAGACAAATGGACGAAGTATTGGGTTGTCCCGCTCCGTTCACGATTGTTGAAATCGGTGGCGGTAAAGGCTTGTTAGCTCGCGATTGCCTCGCGGCGATCCATGCTGATCAGGATGATTTCTCCTCGCGCGTCCATTATGTCCTGATCGAACGGAGCCCAGTGATGCGGGAACTACAGCGTCAGAACTTAGCCTCCTGGTCCAGCACGCCTGGTCTTGTCACTTGGATGGACGGTCTCGATCGACTGGCCCCGCAGAGCGTAACCGGTCTGTTCTTCAGCAATGAGTTGATCGATGCCTTTCCGGTGCACCGGGTTCAAGTCAAGGACGGACGGACTGAAGAACTCTTTGTAGATTACCGAGACGGACGCTTTGTGGAATGCGTCAAACCCTTGTCTTCGGCCGCGATTGCTCACTATCTCCAGCATCTCAATACTGTGTGGCCGGAAGGCTACAGAACCGAAGTCAATCTCCTCGCAATGGACTGGATGGAGCAGGTGGGTCAGCGGATGGATCGTGGATTTGTCTTGACCGTCGATTATGGCCATACAGCCCAGGATCTCTATGGGTCTGACCGGAAGGACGGCACGTTCCTCTGCTATTTCAGGCAACAGGCGAACGATGATCCATATATTCGTGTCGGCCAGCAGGATATGACCGCGCACGTAGATTTTACGAGTCTGGCTGTTGCGGGTGAAGCCTTTGGACTTCAGGTGACGGGATTTACGAACCAAATGAGTTTTCTGATGGGACTTGGGGTTGAAAAGATGATCGAGAAATTGGAGCCGGATAGTCCTGAGTTTCGCGCCGCGATTCATCTCCTCAAGCCAAATGGCATGGGCAGCACGTTTAAGGTGCTCGTTCAACACAAGGGCATCAGTCGTCCGGAACTTGACGGCTTGAAATTCAAGCCCTTCTTCGGTTCGGCGCTGGCAGGCTGTTCCGCAGCATGACCTCTGTAAGGACAACACCATGATCTTGTATCGGCCAGATCACGCTTCTCGGAGCTCGCATGGATAGCACGAGCATTCCTGAGAATTATATACCCATTCTCTTGTTTATTGTCGTAGGTCTGACCTTCGGCGCTTTCGCACTGCTCGGCGGTAGGCTCGTCCGGCCGAATCGCCCCTATCGAGCCAAACTGACTCCTTATGAAAGCGGAAGCCCGCTGTTTTCCGATGCGCGTATCCAGTTTCCCATGCGCTACTACATCATCGCGATGCTGTTCGTTGTGTTCGATATCGAGGTCATCTTCATGATCCCCTGGGCCATTCGGTTTCAGTCGCTCGGCCTGCTGGGCCTCATCGAGATGCTCGTGTTCATCATCATCCTCCTGGCCGGATTTTGGTACGCCTGGAAGAAGGGGGCGCTCGAATGGGATTGAGCAGGCGATCATCGGGACGCCCTTCGTGCTCGCGGAACGCGCGGCCAATTGGGAACGCGGCGTCTAGGCGCCGCGAAGCCGGGCGGGTGAGAACGGCCAGAGGCCCTCGTTCGACGCGCGCAGTGAACGGCATCCCGACGATCCCCTTCCAGTTATTGGTGGAGTAGAAGAGATGAGCTTTCTGGAGAGACAGTTTGAGGCGAATATCCTGACGACCAATCTGGACGCAGTCGTAAATTGGTCTCGGAAGTCAGCCTTATGGCCCATGACGTTCGGCCTCGCTTGCTGCGCGATCGAGATGATTGCCACGGTCTCGTCGCGGTACGACCTGGATCGTTTCGGCGCCGGTGTCTTTCGAGCGTCCCCACGACAGGCCGATCTCATGATCATCGCCGGGACGGTGACACGCAAGATGGCGCCGGTGATCCGCCGCATCTACGATCAGATGCCGGAACCGCGGTACGTCATTTCTATGGGTTCCTGCGCCACCTCAGGCAATCACTACAACAGTTACGCCGTGGTTCAGGGTGTGGACCAGATTATTCCGGTTGACGTCTATGTGCCGGGCTGTCCACCCCGCCCGGAAGCGTTGCTCGATGGATTGCTCAAACTACAAGAAAAGATCCAGCGAGAGAAAGTATTCGTGCGATGAGCCAGAAGATTCGAAAGAGAAGTGAGGTGTGGGGGACGGCACAATCGCACGGTTCTCACAACTCTCACGTTTCACATGTTACGTCTGACGTGTAACGGCGATTATGCAAGCTCTGCTCGACAGTCTGAAGGCGAAATTTCCAGATGCGATCCTCGCGACCCGTACGGATGCCGCACGTGCCGAGACCGCTGTCTCCGTGGCGGCTGCGCATCTTTCAGAGATTGCGCGCTATTTGCATGATGCGCCGGAGGCGGCCTTCGACCATCTGACGGATATCTGTTCGGTCGATTATCCAGAAGATCAGATGCGGTTCGAAGTCGTCTACCATTTGCACTCGCTTCCTCTTCGGCAGCGCTTGCGCCTCAAGGCGCGCCTTACGGAAGACGACCCGACGATTGCGTCGGTCACTGGAGTCTGGAAGGGAGCTGAGTTCCTGGAGCGCGAAGTGTACGACATGATGGGCATTCGCTTTTCCGGCCACCCCGATCTCCGACGTATTTTGATGCCGGAGGATTATGACGAAGGGTACCCCTTGAGAAAAGACTTTCCGACCGAAGGGCGTGGCTGGCGCAGCAAATTCGAGTTTATTCCCAGACTTGACGAAGCCTCGGTCAATGTCATCGAGAGCGAATTCTCCGAAGAGCAGAAAAGCGTCTTTCGCGCTGAGCCTGACGTACCCATTTCTCAGCGGAAAGAGGAGTTGCTGCTGAACATGGGCCCGCAACATCCGAGCACCCATGGCGTGTTGCGTGTCGTGCTCATGCTGGACGGCGAACGGGTTGTGAAGGCGACACCGGACCTCGGCTATCTACACCGGGGTGTCGAAAAATTGTGCGAGGGCCTGACCTACATGCAGATCATCCCTCACACGGACCGGCTCGACTATGTCTGCGCGATGTCCAACAACTACGCCTACGTGCGTGCGGTGGAAAAACTCCTCGAGATCGAGGTGCCGATCCGGGCTGAATATATCCGGACCCTCGTGGCTGAGATGCAACGCATCATCGGACACCTCTTTTGGCTCGGTACGCAGGCCCTCGATATCGGGGCCATGACCGTGTTTTTTTGGACCTTTCGGGAGCGTGAAACACTATTGGACATGTTCGAAAAGCTCTGCGGGGCCCGGCTGACCCTGAACTACTATCGCATCGGCGGTGTCGATAGCGATTTTACCCCTGAGCTGGTTCAACGGATGAAGGCCTTCCTCGAGACCTTTCCGGAAAAGGTCAAGGAATACGATTCGCTCATAGCGTCGAACCGCATCTGGCTCGGCCGTACAAAGAATATCGCCGTGCTCTCGGCCGAGGACGCCATCAGTTTCGGCTGCACCGGTCCGGTCTTGCGAGGGTCGGGTGTCGCCTACGATGTCCGCAAGGTTGAGCCGTACGGCGTGTACGACAAAGTCGATTGGGAAGTGCCGATCGGCAAGAACGGGGACACCTACGACCGGTATTGGATCCGCATGGAAGAAATGCGTCAGAGCGCCAGGATCATCGCACAATGCCTCGATCAGCTGCCGGCGGGGCCGATTATGGCCGAAGCGCCGCAATATATCCCGCCGCCCAAGGAACTGGTCATGCGGGACATGGAAAGCCTGATCCACCATTTCATCATTTACACCCAGGGTATCAAGCCACCGAAGGCCGAAACCTACTGTGCGACGGAGGCCCCGAAGGGCGAGTTGGGATTCTTTATCGTCAGCGACGGCAGCCCTCGCCCCTACCGACTGAAGATTCGCGCGCCGTCGTTCGTCCATATGGGCGCTTTCGACCACATGGCACGGGGCTACCTGATTTCCGACATCATCACGATCTTCGGGACCTACGATGTCGTAATGGGGGAATGTGACAGATGACGTTAGGTGTGAAACGTAAGGCGTCAGGCGAGAGAAAAGGTCGCACCCCTTACGCCTCACCCCTTACGTCTCACGAGGGGTCGGAGAAGAGGACTCAATGTTGAAAGAGAAATACGCAACGGAAATTGAGGAAATCATAAGCCGCTATCCGGTGAAGCGGTCGGCGTTGATTCCCTTGCTGTACTTGGCGCAGCGGGATGAGGGCTTCATTTCCGAGGCGGCGATGAAGGAGATCGCGGGTCTCTTGCGTTTGACCCCGCCCCAAGTCTATGAGACGGCCACGTTTTATACGATGCTCAATCTCAAGCGCGTGGGGAAATTTCATCTTCAAGTTTGCAAGTCCCTGATGTGCGCGCTGGCTGGGTCGGATACCGTGATCGGGTGGGTCAAGACGAAACTCGGCATCGGGCCGGGCGAGACGACGGCTGACGGACTCTTTAGCCTCAGCGCGGTCGAATGCCTTGCTGCCTGTGGCACTGCGCCGATGATGCAGGTCAACGATGACTATTATGAACGGCTCACAGAGCAAACATTCGACCGAATCCTAGCCGATCTCAAAGAAAACGGGACCTGCTCACTCAAGACAGGTCCGTTTATGTGGCCTGAACCGGCCCAGGCAAAGCCGGGGATGTAAAACGTGGGATGTACTGGAATACGGAGCTCTGACAGCCTTTCACCTTTCACTTTTTACGTTTCACGCTGAATTTATGCCCAAGCACGAACTGATATTGCTCAAGAACATGATGCAGCCTGGCTATACCGGGTCGCTCCAAGAGTACGAACGCGCGGGCGGCTATCAAGCGCTCCGCAAGATTGTCGGGAAGGTGCCACCGGCTGAAGTCACTGCCATGGTCATGAAATCAGGGCTTCGGGGGCGCGGCGGCGCAGGTTTTCCCACCGGTGTGAAATGGGGATTCCTGCCGAAAGGCTATCAGGGCCCGCGCTATCTCTGTTGCAACGCGGACGAGAGCGAACCGGGCACGTTCAAGGATCGCCAGCTCATCGAGCGAGATCCCCATCAGATCTTGGAGGGTATCGTACTCGCCTGCTATGCGATCGGGGCAGAAACCGCCTACATTTATATACGGGGCGAGTTTGTCCTCGGGGCCAAGATCTTGGAGCAGGCGATTGCCGAAGCGCGGACCGCCGGCTACATAGGTACGAATATCCTGGGCACAGGCATCACCGCCAATGTGTGGGTGCACCGGGGCGCCGGCGCCTATATCTGCGGAGAAGAAACGGCCCTGTTGGAGTCACTCGAAGGCAAGCGCGGCTTGCCTCGCGTCAAGCCTCCCTTTCCGGCGACACACGGTCTCTATAACAAACCGACCGTGGTGAACAACATCGAGACCCTGGCCAACCTTCCTCACATCGTCGGCCGGGGACCCGAATGGTTCGCATCGATCGGTTCCCCACCGAAGAGCACCGGTACCAGAGTGTTTTGTGTCAGCGGCCATGTGAAACGGCCTGGGAACTATGAAGTGCCGATGGGGGTCACCTTCCGTGAGTTGATTTACGAGCAAGCTGGAGGGATGCGTTCCGAGAAACCACTCAAGGCCTTCATCCCGGGAGGAGCGTCGGCGCCATTCCTCACGCCAAACCATCTCGACGTCAAGCTCGATTTTGAGTCTGTCGCCGCAGCCGGCTCCATGCTCGGTTCCGGCGGGGTGACCGTGATGGAAGAGGGTACCGATATGGTGTGGGCCGCGCTCCGGCTCATGGAGTTTTTCTATCATGAGTCCTGCGGCAAGTGCAGCCCCTGTCGCGAAGGAAGCTCATGGTTGGTACAAACGATGCGCCGAATCGTCGCGAAGCGGGGGCGGATGGAGGACCTTGAAACCTTGGTCGATCTATGCAAGAACATCGAGGGCCGAACGGTTTGCGCGTTCGGCGATGCGTCAGTAGCACCGATTATGGGCACGCTCAAACATTGGCGGGCTGAATATGTCGCGCTGATTCAGGAAGCGGAGGCCGCGAACCTGATCAAGCTGGAGCCAGCAGGAAGACATTGAGTCAACAGAACCATGGTTAATGCTACGACAGAAACCGTCCGCTTAACGATCGATGGCATATCCGTCTCGGTGCCGAAAGGCACCCTGGTGATCGAAGCCGCTCGCCGAGTCGGCGTGATGGTTCCGCATTTCTGCTACCATCCGAAACTCAAGCCGGATGCGAACTGTCGCATGTGCCTGGTCGAAGTCGAACGGATGCCGAAACTCCAGACCTCTTGCAGCACCGTGGCGACCGAAGGCATGGCTGTTCGGACTGCCACGACGGTCGTGCACAACGCTCACAAATCGGTGCTCGAATTCATCCTGGCCAATCATCCGTTGGATTGTCCGGTCTGCGATCAGGGTGGGAAGTGCGACCTTCAGGACTTCTCCCATCAGTACACCGCGACCAGCCGGTTTGAGGAAACCAAGCGCATTTTCCAGAAAGAGTATTTCAGCCCTCTCATCGAAACGCAGATGAACCGGTGCGTGCAATGTTTGCGTTGTGTCCGTTATTGCGACGAGGTCATGGACGTCAAGGCCCTCGCCCCGGTCGGACGAGGTACGATGACTGAGATCAAGTCATTCGGTTCCCATCCCCTGGACTGCGAATTCTGCGGCGGCTGCGTGCAGATTTGTCCAGTCGGCGCTATCGTCAGTCGGCTCTCGATGTACGAATATCGCCCCTGGATGCTCAAACGCGCCGACACCGTCTGCAATTTTTGTGGAGATGGGTGTCAAATCACGGTCCAAACCAAGGACCAGGAGTTGATCGAGGTGAACAGCGCCCATGGCGCCGGTCGGAACAGCGGAGATTTGTGTGCGCGCGGATTTTTTGGATTTCGTGCGACGAGCCATCCCAACCGAGTGACCCATCCGTTGATCAGGCGGAACGGTACGCTGGTCGAAGCCACGTGGGAAGAAGTGCTGGAGTTTGTGGCCGAACAGACCAAACGGCTCAAGCTCGCGCATGGGCCTCAGGCATTCGGCGGACTGATTTCCGGCCGCTGTACCAATGAAGAACTGTATCTGTTCCAGAAATTTATGCGCCTTACCATCGGGACGAATAATCTCGACAGCAGCGCACGATATGGCCATATCAATGGGGTGCAGGCGATGCGATTGGTGCAGGGCACCCATCGCTGGACTGTGGCGTTCGAGGACATCGTGCAAGCAGATGTGCTTCTCCTCATCGGTACCAACATTACAGAAACCAATCCGATTACCGGGCTAAAAGTAAAAGAAGCCGTCAAGAAACAGGGCGCGACACTGTTGACGATTGAGGCGATACAACCAGCGATCGGCACGATCAGCAACATTTCTAACCTGTCCCAACAACACATTTGTATGGCACCGTCGCAGTTCGGCGCAGCGATCCTGGGCTTGCTGAAGGCAGTGGTTGAAGGCGGCCACGTCGACAATACAATCCAGCAGCGGGGATCGGACTATGTCTCAGCCGTTTCGCACGCTGTCCAGCAACTGGCCTGGGACGATCTGGCTGTGATCACCGGGACACCGCGGGAATCGTTTGCTCAGATGGCCGCCTCACTGGCCGGAGGGCGTCGAGTTGTCGTGCTTGCCGGTCAGACATTGCTCCGTAGCCAAGGCGGTTACGGCATGTGTGTCAATCTCCTGGATCTGCTTCTCCTGACCGGGAAGTTGACCGCGCAGGGTTGCGGTTTTGCTCCCTTGGCGGAGGAGAATAACGATCAAGGGGCGGTTGAGATGGGCGCGGTTGCCGCACTGCTGCCGGGTGCACATGATCTCACAGATCTGGATGCGCGCGCGCAGCTCACTCGGGCCTGGAAAGAGGATCTTCCGTCGGCTGCAGGGGCCACACTCATCGAGATGATCGATCGTGCGCAAGCCGGGCTCATCAAGGGCCTCTTCGTCATCGGAGAAAATCCTGTCGGGAGCCTTCCGCCCCAGACTGGAGTCAAAGAGGCGCTGAGCAAACTCGATCTTCTTGTGTGCCAGGAACTGTTTCTTACTGAAACGGCCGCGCTTGCCCATGTGGTGCTCCCAGCCGCCCCCGCTATGGAGAAGGCCGGGACCTTCACGAACACGGAGGGCCACGTCCAGGCTGTTCGGCCTGCGATCGATCCGCTTGGAGACAGCCGGCCAGACTGGGAAATCCTGTCGGCTATCTCTGTGTTCACCGGCGTGCCCTTGGAATACGGCGAGAGCAAAGAGATTCTCAAAGAGATCCGGGCCGTGATTTCTGGTTACGGATCGCTCGGCCCCTCGCCGATCCCTCCCGCAGTGAATCCTATGGTTGTCGGACGGTATGTCACCGATGGGTATCGCCGGGACCTTTCGAGTCGGTATACTCTGCCAGCGCGAGCTGTGTGTCAGGAGGGAACCGTCGAGCTTGGGCTGGTCCAGAGCCTGTTCCATTCAGGGAAGCTTTCGACCTATTCGAAGGGATTGTTGGAGGTCGAATCGAGCGGATTCTTGCAAATGAGTCCCGTGGATGCGGCACGGTTTGGTCTCAATACGGGGGATCGAGTCCGCCTCTCGAATAGCCGGGGTGAATTCACCACCACGGTGAAAGTCTTCGACCGTGTGCCTGAGGGTTTGGCATGGTTCCCCGATCATTTTGCGCAGGGTGCCCTACGGCTCTTTGACTGTGTCGTCGATCCCGATACAAAAGTTCCATCCTTTCGGACAGCGTCCGTGTCAGTGATGAAAACAACGTAGTTAGGCGAAGATCTATGGTGTGTTCTATTTGTCATCCGGGAGTGTTGTCGTGACGGAGTTAAGCTTGCGGCTCGCGGTTTCGTTCGCCCAGATACTGGCAGAGATGAGCATTGTAATGATCACGGTCGCGACCTTGACCTATTTCGAGCGGAAGGTGCTTGGCTGGATGCAGGATCGTATGGGCCCGATGGAAGTCGGTCCGTACGGACTTCTCCAACCGGTTGCCGACGGCATCAAATTATTCTTTAAAGAAGACATTGTGCCGGCCGGCGCGAACAAGGCGATGTTTGCTCTGGCACCAATGCTGACGATGGTCGTGTCTATGATCGGATTTGCCGTCATTCCATTCGGCCCGAATTTGACCTTGGACGTTTTTGGGATGACGATCAAGCCCTTCGTCGTCGCCGACATCAATATCGGGGTCTTGTATATTCTGGCGATTGCCTCGATCGGCGCCTACGGTATTATTCTGGGAGGTTGGGCCTCCAACAGCAAATATTCATTGCTGGGAGGTTTGCGTGCCGCAGCCCAGGTCATCAGCTACGAGTTAAACGTCGGGCTGGCGCTCGTCGGCGTGCTGCTGTTGGCGGGCACCCTCAGTCTGGTGCAAATCACAGAGGCTCAGGCGGGCGGATTCTGGCATTGGTTCATTTGGGGAGGCCGTCCTGACGGATTCTTCCCGATCCACACTCAAATTTTCGCCTTTGTCGTCTTCATCATTTCTGCCGTGGCCGAGACGAACCGTATCCCATTCGATCTGCCGGAAGCGGAAAGTGAACTTGTAGCTGGATTTTTTACGGAATATAGCGGTATGCGGTTCGCCTTCTTCGTCAGCGCTGAATACGCCAATATGACTCTCGTGTCTTGCGTCGCTGCCGCGCTGTTCTTGGGCGGCTGGAACGCCCCCTATCCTGGCACGATCTTCGAGTATGTCGGCCTCGAACAGCTGTCCTGGATAGAACACATCATCTGGTTTGCGGCGAAAGTGTATTTTTTCCTCTTCTTGTTCATTTGGATACGAGCAACGTTGCCCAGGCTGCGCTACGATCAATTGATGCGGTTCGGCTGGAAGGTCATGCTGCCGATCGCATTGGCGAACATCATCATCACGTCGATTACTCTGTATTTCTTTCCGAGGGGTTAACAGGATGCTGAAAAAGTCCGCCAACGTTGTTCTCGCATCGCTCAGAGGCTCAACGTACCGAAGCGTACGCCTCACCTCTTCGCTTGCTGCGACCGCGCTGGACGGCATTTTTGAGCATCCGGCGATCTGTGCGCGCCGTTCGTTTTGAGGTAAGAGACACAGACATCGAAATCAACGAGATACACAAGAGCGGCGAATAAACAGACAGAAGACACGGACCGGATCATCATGACGTTCAAAGCGTGGATCAAGACCATCACCTTCTACGAAATCCTCATCGGGATGAAAGCGACGATGTCGCATATGCTGCACTATCGGCCGGTCACCGAGCAGTACCCGCATGAAAAGCGGACGTTGCCTGATAACTATCGCGGGATGCTGGCGTTGTTGCGGTACGAGGACGGAACAGAAAAATGTGTCGGCTGCGATCTGTGCGAAGCCGCCTGCCCCTCGCGAGTCATTCGAGTGGTCAGTGCGGAGGTTCCGGGCGAGCCCACGAAGCGCTATTCGAAAGAATATTACATGGACATGACCCGCTGCCTGTTCTGTGGGCTGTGCGTTGATGCGTGTCCGGTGGATGCTCTCGGCATGACGCGTGAATTCGAGTGGTCTGTGTACGACAAGCGGCAACTGCATCTCAATAAGGAGCAATTGCTCGCCATCGGCGACCGGTCGTTCCCGGTTCGAGAAAAGCAGTTGGAGCTCCAACATCCGAATGTGGCGTTCTTCAACGTCGCGTTCAAGCACCTGCCGCAAAAACCCGGCTGAATTGCCCATGTTCACGGTTCGAAGGGCTCGCCGTTTCGAGCCACGTCGTGGGACGCGCCACGGACTGTGGGGCCGGCAGGCTCCTAAGGCATAGAGAAAGAGGCGTACATGGAGCAGGTATTCTTTTTCTATTTTGCGTTCGTGATTGCGGCGGCATCGGTGCTGGTCGTTGCGCTGCGCAATCCCGTTTACAGCGCGCTGGCATTGCTGATCATGTTTTTTCACGTGGCGGGGCTCTACGTCACGCTTCACGCGGAGTTCCTTGCGGCCGTTCAAGTCATCGTGTATGCCGGCGCCATCTTGGTCCTCTATCTCTTTGTCGTGATGCTGCTCAATCTGCGGCAAGACGATCGCTACCATCGGCAATGGCCTATGGCAGGCGTCGTGGGGGCGACCCTGATCATTGAAGCCATTATTCTCACGGTGATGAAAGGTTGGAAAGCTCCTGTCGTGGCAACCGGCGCAGAGACGACTGTAGGGGGGACGACCAATGCTGGAGCGATAGGGGACGTGCTCTACTCCACCTATTTGTTTCCGTTCGAGGTGGCGTCCCTAATCTTGCTCGTCGCGATGATTGGCGCGATCATGCTTGCCAAAAAAGACATCGGCGAGTGTTGAACGGTCACTGTTCAGTGATGACCGGAATTGAACAGTGAAAAATCATAAGTGAGTATCGCATGGTTCCTCTAAGTTATTATTTAATTCTCAGTGGTATCGTGTTCCTGACCGGATTCGTCGGGGTCCTCCTTCGCCGGAACATCATCATCATCTTGTTGTCCGTCGAACTCATGTTGAATGCGACGAATATTAATTTTGTCGCCTTTTCACAGTATTTCCACGACGTCGCAGGGCAAGTCTTTGTCTTCTTTGCCCTCACGGTTGCCGCCGCAGAGGTCGCGGTCGGATTGGCCATCATCATTGCCTTGTACCGCGCCAGATCTGCAATCAACATCGACGAATTTCAATTACTGAAATGGTAAAGAAACCGTCTGTCGTGAAACGTGAAGCGTCGTTCGTGACTGACGGATTGTGTGTAGTGGGACACTTCTCATTTGCAGCGCTTCGCGAGGACCGAACGACGAGAGACGACTCCTAGATGACGTACGAATTCATTCCGCTTCTTCCACTAGTCTCGTTCCTGATACTCGGGCTTTTCGGCCATTGGATCAAGGACAATGCCCATCTCGTCGCGGTTCCGGCTGTCCTCGTATCGTGGCTCCTCTCGCTCTTGGTCTTTTTCGACGTCGCGAACGGCCACCAGACGAGCTTCCCACTTTACACCTGGTTGACCTCCGGCATCCTCGATATTCACATCGGCTTCTCTATCGACCGACTCACCGCTGTGATGCTGCTCCTCGTCACGACCGTCAGCTCTCTCGTCCATATCTATACCATCGGATACATGCGCGAAGATCCTGGCTATGCCCGTTTCTTCAGCTATATCGCCCTCTTTACCTTCTCGATGCTGATGTTGGTGATGGCCGACAACTTGCTGCAACTCTTCATTTTTTGGGAAGCCGTCGGACTCTGTTCCTATTTGCTCATCGGCCACTGGTACGATCGTCCGACTGCCTGTGCTGCGGCCACGAAGGCGTTCCTCGTCAACCGCATCGGCGACTTCGGCTTCATGCTCGGGCTCCTCTTGGTCTGGTACAGCTTCGGATCGTTTGACTACCAGGAAATTTTCCCTCGTGCGCACGAATCTGCCGGCGACGTGATGAATATTCTCGGACCATTTGGGGGAACATGGGACGTCTCCGTTCTCACACTCATCTGTCTACTCTTGTTCACGGGTGCGATCGGCAAATCGGCTCAAGTGCCGCTCCATGTCTGGTTACCTGATGCGATGGAAGGCCCTACCCCTATCTCGGCGCTTATTCATGCGGCGACAATGGTCACGGCGGGCGTGTTCATGGTTGCACGCTTGGCGCCACTCTATAATCTGTCTCCCACCGCCATGACGGTGGTGGCGCTTACCGGAGGCGTGACCATGGTCGTGGGGGCGACCATCGCCTTAACCCAGACCGATATCAAACGTGTGGTGGCGTACTCCACGGTCAGCCAACTCGGGTACATGATCATGGCATGTGGGCTCGGCGCCTATGCATCCGGCATGTACCATCTCCTGACCCACGGCGCATTCAAAGCCCTCCTGTTCCTTGGTTGCGGGTCCGTCATCATTGCCCTGCATCATGAACAGGACATGCAACGCATGGGAGGGCTGAAGGACAAATTGCCGGTCACCTATTGGACATTTGTCGTGGGCTCGCTCGCCCTTGCAGGATTTCCCCTGACGTCCGGGTTCTTCAGCAAGGACGATTTGCTGATCTCGGCCTGGTCGGCTGGACCGCTCGGTCAATGGTTGACGATCTTGGGCCTCGTAACGGCGTTGATGACGGCGTTCTACAGCTTCCGGCTGGTCTTCGTCACGTTTTGGGGTCCCTCGCATGTCGACCCTCATCATGCAGGCCACATCCATGAATCTCCAACGACGATGACTCTTCCGCTGATCATTCTTGCCATTCTCAGCATCGCAACAGGCTATCTGGGCATTCCGGATTTTCTTGGACCGATGTTCGAAACCCACGCAGGCGGAGTCGCTCATGAGGGAGGAGTCGGCGTCAGCATCATGGTCGTGGCGACGGCCATGGGATTACTCGGAATCGCCGGCGCCTATTATGTCTACGTGCTCAACCCCACGCTACCGGATCGATTCGCTCGACAGTGGCAGTCGTTGTATCGAGCCTCCCTGAATAAGTGGTATGTCGACGAGGCGTACGATCGCACAATCGTCCGCCCCACGTTGTATGTCGCAACCGAGCTATGGAAGCGTGTGGATGTGAACGTGGTCGACGGTGCGGTGAACGGCGTGGCCCGCGCGATCGCTTGGGGAGGGTGGCTCTTGAGGCTCATGCAAAGCGGGCAGGCGCAACATTATGCACTTGGCATGGCGCTGGGGGCAGTCGTCCTTGTGACGATGTTCTTATTCTTATAAAAGGAGCGTCAATGGTCGACGGTTACTGGTCCAGGGGAATCATGCACAGCGGTTCTCTTGCCAATGCCCATTGCCAATTGACTATTGACCGATGACCAGTTCCTTGCCCTGGCTTTCACTCCTTCTCGTGCTGCCCCTTGCGGGAGCTGTCGCCCTGTATTTCGTGACAGAATCGGCCGCGCGCTGGATTGCATTGGCCGCAACCCTCGCAGACCTGTTGGTTGCCGTTCCACTTTGGTGGCTCTTCGATCCACAGGCCAATCAGATGCAGTTCACCGAACATGTCGCCTGGATCACCTCCCCTCCCATTTACTATAGCCTGGGTCTCGATGGAATCAGCCTCCCGCTGGTTTTAATGACTGCCGGAATCATGCCTCTCTGCGTCTTAGCGTCCTGGAATACGATCACCACAAGTCGACGAGGTTTTATGGCCGTCCTGCTCATTATGGAGACGGCCATGGTGGGGGTTTTTGTCGCATTGGATTTTGTCTTGTTCTACATATTTTGGGAGGCCATGTTGATTCCGATGTACCTCCTGATCGGTGTCTGGGGAGGACCCAACCGGCTGTATGCGGCCATCAAGTTTTTTCTGTATACCCTCGCAGGAAGCGTACTGTTATTGGTGGCCATCCTCGTTTTGTACTTTTATGGAGGACACACGTTCGACATCCTTGCCCTCAGCCAAGGCACTTACCCGGCGTCGCTGCAAACGTGGCTCTTTTTGGCATTCTTCGCCGCGTTCGCGGTGAAAGTCCCCATGTTTCCATTTCACACCTGGCTTCCGGACGCGCACGTCGAGGCTCCAACCGCGGGCAGCGTCATTCTCGCCAGTATTCTTCTGAAAATGGGCACCTATGGATTCTTGCGATTCAGTTTGCCGATGTTACCCGATGCCAGCCGTGCCTTCACGCCCATGATGGTCGCCCTCTCCATCATCGCGATCATTTACGGCGCCTATATGGCACTGGCCCAAGTCGATCTCAAGAAATTGATCGCCTATTCGAGCGTGAGCCATATGGGGTTCGTGACTCTTGGCCTGTTTGTGCTGAACCAGCAGGGGATCGAAGGCGCTGTCCTCCAAATGGTTAATCATGGGATCACGACAGGCGGGCTATTCCTCTGCGTTGGGATCATCTATGAGCGCACCCATAGCCGGTTGATTGCCGACAATGTCGGATTGGCGGCGCCGATGCCGCTGTATGCCACGCTGTTGGTGATTTTCGCCCTGTCCTCGCTCGGCCTCCCCGGTACCAATAGTTTTGTCGGAGAATTTCTGGTGCTTGTCGGCACGTTCCTCTGGAGCAAGGTCGCGACTGCCCTGGCCTCGTTGGGCATTATCCTCGCCGCCACCTATCTTCTCTGGATGGTCCAACGTGTGGTCTTCGGGGTCCCATCCCCACACCATCTCCCGAAACTCAGTGATTTGAATCAACGAGAGTTCGCTACCCTCATTCCACTTGTCTTGTTGATATTTTGGATCGGGCTCTACCCCAATCCGTTCGTCAGTCGAATGCATCAGAGTGTGACCAACACGATTGCCTCCATGTCCCGCGCGAAAATTGCGCCGACTGCCCAGCCCTCCGCCGGAGGGACGACGGAGTCACTGCTGGTGGGCGGCACAGAGCCGCTTACGGCTCAAGGCCCATCGCGATGAGTGTGTACGGCGCTGACCTCTTGCTTCTGCTTCCTGAACTCATCGTCGTCGTCACGGCTTGTCTCGTTATCGCATTAGACCCCATCACGCCCGCTTCACGGCGAGACCTCCTGGCCTGGCTGAGTGTCGGTGCGCTCACGATCAGTCTCGGTATCATCATCGGCCAGATTAGTTCACTGAATGCCAGAGTGTCTGCATTCAGCGAATTGGTTGTGATCGATCCCTATGCAAGATTTTGGAAAATCCTACTCTGTGGCGTGGCGGCTCTGACCATTTTGATGTCGCGGCCCTATTTGAAAGCGGAGCGTATACACCTCGGCGAGTACTATGGATTCATTCTCCTCGCCCTCTCCGGCATGATGGTCATGATCTCCGGTGTCGATTTGCTGACGATTTACTTGGGCACCGAGCTGATGTCTCTCTCGCTCTATGTGATGACCGGTCTGAATCGGTCGAAGCCTCGCTCGTTAGAGGCCGCAGCGAAATACTTTGTGCTTGGCGCTTTCTCTTCCGGGATCCTGCTGTATGGCATCTCACTGCTCTACGGTCTGACTGGCAGCACCAAGCTGGGAACGATCGCCAGCGCGATTGGAACTCGTGGGGCGGACGATCCTCTTGTGTTGATTGCCACGATCCTGATGGCAGTGGGGTTCGGATTTAAGATCGCGGCGGTGCCGTTCCACATGTGGACACCCGATGTCTATCAGGGCGCACCGACTTCTGTCACAGCCTTCATGGCGGTCGCCGCAAAAGCCGCGAGCTTCGCTGCGTTTATGCGTGTCTTCGTCGAAGGACTTGGTGGGCTCAAGGCCGATTGGTCGCTTCTGTTTCTCCTCATATCCGTCGTCACGCTGGTGCTCGGCAATGTTGTTGCCATTGTGCAAACGAACATTAAACGGATGCTGGCCTATTCCAGTATCGCGCATGCCGGGTACGCATTGATCGGCTTTGTGGCGGCAGGTCGGGGCGTCGGCCTGTCCGGGGGAACGCCCGGCCTTGCGAGTATCATGATCTATCTCGTCCTCTATTCCTTCATGACGCTCGGGGCCTTCGCCGTCATCGGCATGCTGAGGAAAGGTGGACTTGAAGGAGAAGAGATCGAGGATTTTACAGGCCTCGCAAAGCGCCAGCCACTCGCGGCTTTTCTCATGCTGATTTTCATGGCCTCGCTCGCAGGCATTCCCCCGACCGCCGGGTTCATCGGAAAATTTTATGTGTTCATGGCCGCAGTCGAAGCAGGGTTGGCCTGGCTCGCCGCCATCGCTCTGATTTTCGCCGTGGTATCAGCCTACTACTACATGAGGGTGGTGATGGTGATGTATATGCGCGATCCAAGCCCTTCTTCCGTTGCGCCGCCACACCTCGTCACTTCACCGACCCTCTCCTTCGTGTTGGCATGCGCGGTCGCGGGGGTGATATTGTTCGGCCTCTTTCCCAACCCTCTCGTCAGCTTTGCGCTCCAATCTGTCCTGACTCTTAAATAATTCATCCTTTCGTCTGACGGTATGTGCATGAGCGCGCGACTCATGTTAGGTTGATGATACGCCCTTGACCTTTCGCATCTTATGCGGATTTTTCGTTTCCTCCGAGATCTTGCTCGATCGTTTCTGCGCCATGGGTGCGCCAGTCTAGCGGCCTCTCTTGCATTTTTCTCATTACTTTCTCTCTTTCCGCTCGTATTCCTCTTGCTCTATGGGCTGAGCTTTGTGGTGAGTCACGACGTGATCGGGGAACAGGTCCTTCTCAGTTTCCTCAAAGGCTTCCTCCCATCGATGGGAGAACATGTTGTGAAGGAATTGCATCGAGTGAGCGCGTTGGAAACCGTCCGGTGGGCCGTATTTCTCACCTTCGCCTGGTTCGGCGGATTGGTGTTTTACGAACTTGACTATGCGCTGAATGTCGTATTCGAAAGTACCTGGCGCCGCCATCCCCTCATCTCAACCGCCATCGCGGTGGCCTCGGTCGGCGTGACCGGACTGATATTGATTCTCTCCTACATCGCAACCCAAACTGTCAATTTTATAACGGGATATGCACCAAGACTCTGGGGGCTCGATCTCCTGGCCTTGGCAGCCCATGATCTGTTTCTTGCCTATACGCTCCCCTTCTCACTGGCTTTCCTCTCAGTCACTGGATTGTATCGGCTCGTTCCTCGGAGGCGGCCAAAATGGCGTGAGGCGATGATCGGGGCTCTGACGTTCAGCCTGCTCTGGGTCGCTGCCAAACTCTTGTTCGTGATTTATAGCACCTACGCGACCGTCTACGGTGACCTCTATGGATCACTTTTGGAAGTCATTCTACTGCTCTTATGGGTGTACTACTCCGCGGCCCTCTTGCTGTTCGGCGCCGAGGTCGCCCATCGTCTCCAGCAGCAGGCGCAGGTCCTATCAGCCGCCGTGACGAGAGCTGTGCAGTCAGACCATGCCGTACCGAAGAATCCGTCGGCATAAGAAGATCACGGGTCCTTCTGGTGTCATCGGTTTTCTCAATCGGACGAGACTCACCAGGCCAACTACCTAGACCAAATCAGCCTGTTGGCTTCTGGACTTTTTCTGGTGGGGAGATCCCTTCGTGGCTACAATAGCACCCGATACAAGGAGCCGCTTCATGCTCGACGATTTCAGCAAAGACATGCTCATGCTTGGCGGCACTGTCGTTGGCTTCATCGCGACGGTATTGACTCTTCTGGAGAAGCTACTCGAAGTCAAAGCCCGTTTTACGTCGCTGACATCGAAGAAGGAACGAAAATCGCCGTCCCCAATCGAGCGTGCGACTGCTGACTCGCCTTCGACGACCGGGTTTTTTTCATCAAAACCCCTCCGAGGGGTTTCCTATCTGCTCTTGTACGAAACCAGCGTCATCGTCGCAGCAGGCCTGCTGCTCAACTACATTGGGCTGACGTTGAGCCGGCATTTGGAGAGTATCCTGTTTCTCGATATGACAGGAACAGCACTCGTGGCGTTTCTCTTGGGCCCCTGGTGGGGGGCCATTGTCGCGCTCCTCTCGAATTCCGTTGTGAACTGGTTATTGTACCCAGAAACAGGGGGAGATGTGGTCATTTTCCCCTGGTCGCTGGTCAACATCGCCGGCGCATTCTATTGGGGCTGGATGGCGAGGCAACTCGGCTTTCAGACCTATCTCCGCACCGGGCGCAATTCCGCTCTCTCCCATGGTTGGTTCCTGTACATCTTTGGTGTCGGCGGCGCGCTCGTCATGAGTTTGCCGGGAACTGTGATCCAAGCGGCATTGCATGAGCAAACGATTTTTGCCTTGAACCCTGACGTGGCCGAGTCCGTGAGCCAGCGTGTGCTCAAATGGGAACAGACGGCGCATCTCTATCTCGACTCCCTCTTTGGGTTGACGTGGGGTGACAGTCTGAGTTGGTGGATCGTGAACTGGTTTCAGAACTGGATTCGCTATGTTCCGGATAAAACCATGAGTGCAGCGATCGCGCTTGTCGTGCTCAAGTATGGATATCCGCTCTTTGAGCGTGAACTGATTCATGGAGGACCGGAGGGTGAGCGTCCGAACGATGAGCGCATTCTGCCGCTGGTGTTGGGGTTGCTCTATGCCCCCTCCTTCGCTGCCCTGCTTGCCAGTGAAACATACGGAGGTCCAACCTATTGGCCTTTGTGGGCAGCACCTTGGCTGTTGATCCTGGTTGGCTATGGCTATTTACGCTATTGGGGTGCGGCGGAAGGAGCCTTGAAAGCAGCCAAACTTCAACGAGCCGATCGGTATGCCCGCGCCCTGAAACAGATCGGGCGGGAAGCCTCCCATGAATTCTGTAAACGGCTGACCTTCATGACGCTGATCGCAAGTCTCCTCTTTGCCCTCTGTCTTCCCATCCTCCTATCGGATTTCTACCGCGCGACGTTCAAGTTCTTCTGCGTCGTCTATGGATTTCTGCTGGTGGTGCATCTGGTGCGTATTTCTATTGCGCAGAACATATCCGTCTCCAAGGCGAATGAATGAGCGTACGGCGTAAAAGGTGAAACGTAAGAGGTGAAAGGACAAATCCGTTCAACCTCCTGGTTTCCCCCACCTTGTCCGTTTCACCTTTGACGCCTCACGCTTTATGCAACTGTACGTACTGTGCGATAGCCGACCGGGTGATGAGGCCAACCATCTCCCCGTTCTCCATCACCACGAGACAATCAAAGCCAGCTTGGGCCATGCGGTCCATCGCCTGCATGACGGACCAATCCGGAGGGATGCAGAGCGTCGGTGACATCGGGCGCATCATCTCGCGCACGCGGCGCCATGACCAGAGGGCCGTAGGAAGCGCCTGTACGTCTCGCACTGTGATCACCCCCAGAATCTGCCTCTCTTCGCACACAGCGAATTCGCCATATCCCTGCGCGACAAAGTACTGATCGACCGCGTCCTGCACACTCATGTCCGGCAGCAAGGTCACGAGGCGCTGGACCATGACTTCACGGACGGCCACCGACGTCAACAACATCTGCGGGGCTGTCTGCCGCTTGTGTGTCAAGGCTGCGACAAAGAGGAATGTGCCAATGCACATGAGCCAAACCCCGTTCGTCGTGATGGACTGACTCAGAATCCCGGACCAGGCTGCTCCAATCAAGACCACACCGATCAACCCGAGCGCGATACCGAATCCTATTCCCGCAAATGCAGCCTGGCTGGTGGCTCGATGAAAATCCTTGTTTCGGGCCCACAGGCCAGCCCGTAACACCCGCCCTCCGTCTAGCGGAAACCCCGGGATCAGATTGAACAGTCCAAGCTGCATATTCACCATTCCCAGTAGACTCCCAAGGACGATGAGCCCTTTCATGCCTGGTTGTGAAAATATTGACTCCATGGCCATGGCTCCGCCGAGACAAACGGCTCCCAGGATCAAGCTGACGAGTGGCCCCGCCATTGCGATCAAAAACTCGGCCCGCGGACTGGGAGGCTCCTTCCCCATGTGCGCCATCCCCCCGAAAATGAACAAGGTAATCTGTCTGATGGGGATCTGATAGCGCAGCGCCACATACGAATGTCCTAGTTCATGCAGAAGGACAGAGAGAAACAACAGGAGGGCAGCAATACCACCCATTCCCCAATAGCGTGGTGCCGATAGACCAGGCAGTGTGTCGGGTAAATAGCCTGTTGCTAATGACCAGGTGACAAAGAAGAATACGGCAAACCAGGAGGCATGCAGGTGAATCGGGATGCCAAGCGCCCGGCCGATTTTCCAATTAGGCAACGCCATGGCTTCACCGTAACAGTAGGGGAATTCCAGCGTCAACGGCAGACTCACCTCCGTACAGGCTGCTGAAAAAGTCTCCCTTCCCACCCTTGCGACCCTGGCGACTATGTCACCCGCCCGCCCTGAGTCTGCCAAGACAGCCTCCTTGCCCAGGGACGCACCTTTTCCTCTGCGTCGTTCTCGCATCGTCGAGACCCTCAACGTACAATCGTTTTTTCCGAAGCCTCCGGATCGGGTATACTCATCACCATGCGATCACGCCACTCGTCAGGGATGCTGGGCCTCGTCATTACCATGCTGCTGGTCCCAGCGATCCCTACTTTCACGCAGGCCCAAGTGATCAAGTCAGGCCCTCCCTCTTGTCCAGGAGTTGCGTTGACATTCGATCTCTGCCCGGTGCAGAAGGGAGGGGGCTACGATCAGGCGCTGATCGACTATTTGATTGAGCAGAAGATTCCCGCCACCTTCTTCATGTCCGGGAAATGGATGACCAAACACGACGAACAAGTAAAGGCGCTCCTCCGGATTCCGTTCTTTGAAGTCGGTACCCATGGGGAGGTCCACGTGCACATGCCGTTCCATTCGGCGGTGGAGCAGGAGCAAGAAATGCTCGGACCGGTTCGCTTGCTCAAAAGCAAGTACCAACATGACGCGACCCTGTTTCGTCCTCCCTACGGAGAGTTCAACGACGATACGGTCAATGTGGCCCGAGCACTCGGCCTCCAATTCATTTTGTGGAATGTTGTGTCCGGCGATCCCGACCCCACGCTCACGGCGATCCAAATCGAGAGTCGCCTGAAGCGGTTTGTCCGGAAGGGAAGCGTGATCGTGATGCATGCCAACGGGAAGGGCCAACATACGTATGAGGTGGTGCAAGATCTCCATCAACATCTCTTGCCGGATCGGAATCTTACTCCTATGACTGTGAGCGAGCTCTTATCCTGTGGCAAAGCAATGCCATGACTCAGCCGATCATACGGCCCATGGCGGCGGACGATCGAGCCGCCGTCGTGGAATTATTAACAGACGCCGATCCTTGGAAACGTCTGGACTACCGAGCCAAAGATTGGGAGGTCTATTTCACACCACTACCCCAGGGGCGTGACAGTTTTGTCGCGGAACAGGACGGCAGCGTGGCCGGCATCGCGATCGTTCGCCAGAAATTCCTGCTCGGTGACTATTTGGAACTGTTTGGAGTGGCGGATTGGGCAAGAGGCAAGGGACTCGGTGGACAATTGCTCGCCCACGTTGAAGCACTCGTCTTCGCGAGGGTCAAGAACTTGTTCGCTTGTGTATCGGACTTCAACGACCAGGGCCGGAAATTTTACAAGAAACAGGGCTACCAGGAGGTTGGCCCGATGCCGAACTTTCTGATCCCTGGCAGTGCCGAAATCCTGCTGCGCAAGACCAGCGGCCCGGTGAGGGGAAAGTAAGAAGGAGTCTATGCAAGTCAAAAAGCTTCTCCACACCCGCATGCGGGTCAGCGACATGGAACAGACGATCCAGTTCTATACGGATGTGCTCGGGCTTGAGGTGCTGGAGCGGAAGACGTCGCCGCGTGGTTCGCACCTGGCCTTTCTCAAGGTACCCAACAGCGAGGAACTGATCGAGCTGACCAGTTTTCCGCCGAGCGGACCAGTCACAGTGCAGGAAGATCTCATCCATCTCGCGTTTCAGGTAGAGAACCTCGACGACACCATTGCGTCACTCAATGCCAAAGGTATCAAGGTGACAGACGGCCCGACGCGGACATCCTCCGGCAGCCGCTTCATTTTCATTGATGCCCCGGACGGATACGAAGTTGAACTTATCGAGCGCCCATTAGACGTCAAGATCGTCTAACAGGATGCTGAAAAAGTCCGCCAGCGGCGTTCTCGCGTCGCTCAGAGGCTCAACGTACCGAAGCGTACGCCTCGCCTCTTCGCTCGCTGCGGCCTTGCTGAACGGCCTTTTTGAGCATCCTGAAACTGTTTTAACATCAGCGCCATAAGAAAAAGATTCCAACGGCATTTTTGTATAAATCGAGTTTTTCCGCAGTCTCCTAAGTCACACGTCGCGTACCTCTTTCCCTCCCCCCGCGGTTCATGCTAGGTATCTCATCCCCTGTTTTTCTCTATTCAAGGAGCTGCGCATGAAGAACGGATTCTTCCGTGGGCATGGGCTGGGCAATGACTATGTGGTGATGGACTCCAAAGAACTGTCGTTCTCACTCACCCCGTCGAGGATCAACGCCGTCTGTGATCGTCATTGGGGACTCGGCAGCGACGGGATCCTTGCGCTAGTCCCGTCAAAGAAAGCGGACTTCGGCCTGAGGATCTTCAACCCTGACGGTAGCGAGGCGGAAAAATCAGGCAACGGGCTGCGTATCTTTGCCCGCTATCTTCACGCGACCGGCAAGACGAAAAAGACGCGCTTCACCGTCGAGACCAAAGGCGGACTGGTCACGATTGCGCTGCATATAGACAGGCATGGGGATGCGAGTTTGATCACCGTCGAAATGGGCCGGGCGACGTTCCAGCCTGCCGCCCTTCCCTGCACCCTCACGGCCAGCGAACTGATCGAACAGCCTATCAATGCCGCAGGCCAATCCCTGACCTTTACCGGAGTCAGCGTCGGTAATCCCCACTGTGTCGTCTTCAAACCGGTCGGGCAATCCTGGTCCCGAGAGGATCTCCTGAGATTGGGACCGGCATTAGAGCATCACGTCCTGTTCCCAAAGCGAACGAACGTGCAACTGGCCGTGCCGACCGGCCCAAGAGAACTCTTCATCCTGATCTGGGAGCGCGGTGCTGGAGAAACCCAGGCCTCCGGATCCTCCTCCTGCGCCGCCGCGAGCGCCGCCGTCCGGCTCGGGTTAGTCAAGAGCCCCGTCACAGTCAAGATGCCGGGAGGTAGTCTTCACATCGAGGTCGCCGCAGACTTTAGTCTCACCATGAAGGGGCCTGTTGCGGAAGTCGCGCAGGGAAGTCTCAGTCCCTCCTTCGTGCGTAGTTTGCGCTGAGCGGGCCATCAGCCGTCAACTCTCGCGTCAGTCCTGCAACCTGGTTGCCCTAGAGTGCCTCGAGCTTTAGAATGGTACCAGGCACGCGCTCTTCTCTTGCTGATTGCGGAAGCGAGGTAACCCGATGGCTCTCTCTGCCGATCTTCAATCCAAACTTGACCATCTGCCAGACCAGCCTGGGGCCTATCTGTTCAGGGATGGACAGGGTGAATTGCTCTACATCGGGAAAGCCGCAGTTCTATCCAATCGAGTGCGATCTTATTTTCAAAAAGGGACTGATCACTCTCCGAAGACCACCGTCCTAGCCAGTCACATTGCGGATATCGAAACGATCGTCACCCGATCGGAACTCGAAGCGCTCATCCTTGAAAGCAATCTGATTAAACGGCATCGGCCCCGTTTCAACGTGGTCTTACGGGACGATAAGCAATACCCCTATCTTCGCCTGCCGATCAAAGAAGATTTCCCCCGCCTCTCGATCGTTCGCCGCGTGCAACAAGACGGCGCACTGTATTATGGGCCTTACACCCCGGCAGGAGCCTTGCGAGAGACATTGAAAGTCATCAAGAAAACCTTCCCGTTGGCCACTTGCACGATCCTCATAGACGGCAAGGCGGAACGGGCCTGTATCGAATTCGAGATCAAACGGTGCATGGCGCCCTGCACCGGCAATCAATCGAAAGAGGACTACCATCATATCGTCGCGCAGGTCCGACAGTTTTTGGAAGGGCGCGACCGAGAACTGCTGGACGACATGAGGACACAGATGGAAGCGGCGGCGGAGCGTGAGGATTTCGAGGAGGCGGCGCGCTTACGCGATCGACTGTTCAACATCGAACGTACGCTTGAGAAGCAACGCATCACCCAGACGACGACGACAGACCAAGACGTGATCGGACTGGCACGGCAAGGGTCGGCGGTCGATCTCCAGATCCTTTTTGTACGAGGCGGTCTGTTGATCGGACGGAAAGACTTCTTCTGGCCCCATTCAGCCGATGCCGGCGACGAGGAACTTGTTCGGTCAGCGATCGAGCAGTTCTACAACAAAGATGGCCAACCGCCCAAAGAATTGCTTATCCCAGTCGATCTCGACGATGCCAGGGTGATCGAAGAGTGGCTTTCAGGTAAACGAGGAGCCGCCGTCCGCGTCGTGGCACCCGAGCGAGGCGTGAAGCACCAATTACTTCTTCTGGCGGAAGAGAACGCCGGCGCCGCTGTCGCCAATCATTTGCGAGACGAAGAAATCGGACGGCAGGCTGTTGAAGAACTCAAGCGGCTCGTACGCCTGGATATCGCGCCTCGCCGCATTGAGGGATTCGACATTTCGAACACTATGGGTAATCAGTCCGTTGCGTCCATGGTCGTATGGGAAGACGGGCAGATGAAGAAAGCCGACTACCGCCGGTTCAAAATTCAAACTGTGACTGGGACCAATGATTTTGCCAGTATGCAGGAAGTCGTCATGCGGCGTTATCGCGACAGCGAACACCTCACTAAACCGGACCTTGTGCTGATCGATGGAGGGCTGGGACAGCTGTCTGCTGCGATCGAGGCACTGAAACAGGCTGGTCAACCAGATTTGGCCATCATCGGCTTAGCCAAGGCCAAAGGTGACAAAGAGGAGCGGATCTTTATCCCAGGGCGAAAAAATCCTATTGTGCTTCGGGCGAACTCCCCGGCCACCCATCTCATGCAACGGATTCGCGATGAGGCACATCGATTTGCGATCACCTTTCATCGCAAGCTACGTGGCAAGGCCTTGATCGCCTCGTCGCTCGATCAGGTCAGGGGCATCGGCAAAATCACACGGGCCCGCTTGCTCAAACAATATGGCAGTCTGACGAATGTTGCTGCCGCCACGGACGACGAATTGGCGGCTTTCGGTTTCGATGCCGAGACCGTCTTGGAAATACGAAAAACTATCTCGGACACGAATCCGTCTCGCAGTTGAATGTGATGATTCCGCGCATGTTCGATTCCGAACATGCGCAGTGTAGTGTGCAGAGTGTCAGGATTGACCGGTCGTGTCCTAGCAGTCTACTAAAATATGAATTTGGCGCTGACGGTTCCCAAATGCACATAGGCATGGTAGGACCCGTCTACGGTGGGGTTGAGGTTCCCATCAACCGCCCGTGACTCATAGAACCATTCCTGGAATGCCACATCGAGTCCAATCCCCTTTGGCCAAAGCGCGGATACCCCGCTGCAGGCCACTATTCCAAAAAATCGGCCCTGATCTTTGCACAAAAACCCAGCTCCTAAGGACAGCGCGTTGGACGATAAAGAAATCACCCCTGGGTTGAACGTCGTGTCAGGGACAGGGTCCTCAGTTCGTGTGTAGCCTGATCGGATGGCCACATTCCAGTGCGGCAACCACGCGGGGTTCAGCCATTTGAATTCGGTGCCGATAGCCACGACGGGCACAGTCTTCCACTGTTGCGGTTGCGGGAGCACGGCACCGTTGGACAGGTGAAGATCAAAGTTCCTGACGGACTTCCAGCCGACATACTCGACATCGACCTCCAATTTCCATTCATGTTCCCGATCCCGCACTGGCCACACGGCCATCCCTCCTCTATAGATTTGCGGTAACACGAGCGTTGTGGAGGCATCGGCCACCTTCGTCCCATTGGCAAAGAAGGTTCCGTTGAGAGGCAGAACCGCTTGACTAGTATAGACAAGCCCCACCGAGGCGATCGGCTTGCCCTCCGCATTACGCAGCGGTGTATACAGCATGCTCGCGGTAAATCCTGCTGCCGTCCCGTTTCCACTGAACTCCATGAAGGAACCTGGCGGAATACCCAAACCGCCTGGCCATACGAGTCGCTGCTCAACATGGCCCTCACCGAGAAAACTTGCAAAGGTATAAATGTCTGCGCTGACCCCGATAGCCAACTGATCATGAAGTTTAAAGGCCACGGTTGGTTTGATGTCGATGAGCGGAAGCGTTGAATAGGTGACAGAAGAATTGAAGGGACCATCGACAGGATAGCGGGTGTTCGAACCAAATGGCGAAGTAAGACCGATCCCCACTGTCACGGGTGAAAATGTCGATGCACCAAGGGCTCCAAGATTGGCACTCATGTAGAAATGGCTTGGAGGTGGAGAGATGATGCTCCCACCAAAGTCACCTCGTGTATCGCCACCGGCCGGGCTCTTGTATTTGATCGACCCTCCCATGAGAGTCGAACCAACAATACTCTGGACGCCCTCTACCTGAGTCAATCCAGCCGGATTAAAGTGGATCGCCGAGGCGTCGTCCGCCTGAGCAGCAAAGGCATTTCCTTGACCGTTCGCAGCCGCTCCTTGCGGTTGAAATCGGATAGCTTGTGCGAAAGTATTTGATGGGAGGAAAAGAACCACCATGAGGAACGCAGAGCACAATACCAAGTTCATAGACGCTCATGCTCCTTAGGAAGAAAGAGAGGTGATGTTATCTGTAAAAATAGAGAACCTCGATAGGGCTTTTTGGCCTTACTCAAGAATGAAAAAATAGATGTTCAATCTGACGAACGACCAGTGTATACTACGCGCCGTCGCTAGTCCTCCTCATTGAGTAGGAGATTATCATGGCACTAAGTTTCAAGTACCCTCTTCCAAGTCAGCTCTTCGACGATTTCTCAAAACAGGAATGTCAACATGCGTTAGAAGTCTTTCACTACGCCGCTCAATCGGAGACCGCGGATGATGTGCGAGACGCAATGATTCGGTTTCAAGAGCTGTTTCCGTTCAACCGTCTCCTTGGTGGGCTGGCGCGCCTGAGTCCTAGTGGAAAATTTGAAGGCTTCACGAATGTCGTCAATGTGAGCTATCCGGACGAATGGCTCTACCTCTACTGGAAGAATGGGTATGCCGGCGTTGACCCCGTGTTCCGAGCGGCCTCTCAATATTCCGGTACCCAGATCTGGAGACAGACTTACCAGCGAGCAACCTCCGACGAGGAGATAGAATTTATCGAAACCGCCAGGGGATTTGGCCTGGCCGATGGGATCACCACCAGTTCAATCGACCCGGCCTGCGGTCTCGCCACGTTTTTCTCCTTTGCAGGAGAAGAAGAGGTGAACGCTGAACGGTATGCTCAACTCATAGAGTATCTCGGTCACCATCTCCATCTTGCCCTGTTGAGAACAGCCCGGAAGGATGCTCCTGCGACAGAAAAGTGCGTGAAAGAACTGTCCCCACGCGAAGTGACCATCCTGAATTGGATTAAGAATGGCAAGACGAACTGGGAAGTCGGTCAGATTCTTGGGGTCACAGAGCGAACGGTGCGATTCCATCTTGCGAGCATTTTCTCTAAGCTTGATGTGACTTCCCGCTCACAGGCAGTTGCCCAAGCTATGGAACATGGGCTTCCCGTCCTGCATGGCCTTCCAAGCGCAAGCTAGCCATCTCTCTCCAACGATTTCGTTCGCTATGTCGGGAGCGCTTCTCATCTCAATTCAAAAATGATCACGCGTCCCAAGCGTTTGCCATGGTTTCCGTCGTGACTGGCTCCGTGGCATTCAGCCAGTCCAGCATCCCGGGACGCTTAGCTGCTGCATCTGAGCGAAACTCGTCGAGATCGAGGAGTGCTCCAACCGAGAGCACATCCGCTGGAGGAAGGGCGACGGGAGCACCGATCGCATGACAGGGCCAGCCTATTCGCTGCACCGCACGTAGCAGTCTATTCTCAACCACCAGGTAGGTATACCGAATATGATTCGCGAGGGTCCATTGATACATGCCCTTGAAAATTGTCCGCATCAGCCTTGCGGAAAGACCGCGGTCGGCAATTGCCGGATCTACAGCTAGGCGGGTAATTTCGGCAGTATCGAGATTCTTACGAACGCGATGTGACCCAACCAGGCATCCGCTGAACTCGCTTTCTAGCATAAATGGGAACGGGGCTGGTGTCATCCTTACCATCCCGAACAATTGTTGGTTAGAGAAAAGGCCAATCGAGGTACTCCACGCATCATAGATGTCGGACTCAAGCTGGTCATTTGTCTCCGGCACCCATCTGAGCTTCTCGGCGAAGACTCGATGTCGAAGATGGTAAGCCTGCCGTAACTCCTCCTCGCTTTCGAGCGCCTTAACCAAAAACTCCCCTTCATAAAATGCGATCTGTCTGGATTCCTGCCTAATTTCGTTGCTCATGGGGATCACCTCCAACAAATTTGAACACAATGAAGCGAGGACTTAGCCCGCAGAGTCACAAATTTGAACATATTGTTCACCTGGCGGATCCGCCAGGTGACGAAATGCGTGGTGTTACGTATAAGTAATGCGATTCCAAGCTGCAGGGCTATGTATGAGAACGAAGGCTGAAGATGCTCAGGTCATTGGGGTGTTGCTAATAAGGGAAATTCAGACAATGAAAGACCGAAGAGGGTTACGGATTATGGACGGATTTCGGCACGGTATCGGCACACGGGTGACCCCGCGCACAATGTATGCGCAGGGAATGTCCTCTGACGAAGGTGAGTCTGCTGCTTGCCTATTATTGAGAGAAGAGGTTGGAAGCAGCCTCATCTCCGGTCTCAAGGCATCTGAGCAACGATTGAGCGCCTTGCTTCACGACCGCGGTCGCATTGGACGAGAATTGCACGATTCTGTGCTGCAAGCCCTCTACGCGATTAGGTTGACCCTTGAACAGCACTCTGAATTACATCCTGCAGGCCCAGTGTCTGGGTTCGGCGCTCATAATCAGGCGGCCGGCCAACTGAATAGGCTTATTCAAGACATCCAGCGGATGATTCTGAGTGTGGAGGCCGATCCGGTGGAGTCTTTTGGGCTGGTTTCCGAATTACACGCTCTCGTCCAGGCCATTGAGGAAGTGAGTGATGTACAGATTCGTATCGGGATCGACCCGACGGCAGAGGAGATTCTGACCGGGGAAGAGGCCCGTGAACTCGTCATGATCACACGAGATGCTCTGAGCAACAGTGTGCGTCACGCTCAGGCCACGCGTATCGTGATCGCCCTCCGGCACCTTGGTTCCCGCGTCCAACTGAGCATTCGCGATGACGGAGCCGGATTCGACGTCGGCCTTGAAGCGAAAAAGGGAGCAGGATTCGCACGGATGGAGGACGGGATGCGCAAAATCGGGGGCCGCTTAAACGTCCAATCCACCGTGGGGCGAGGCACGTGTATCACGGCGTATATTTACCTTGAACCGATCCTTACACCCGTATGAAACATCCACGACCTCGCTTTGTCACGGTCGCCTCGCCTTATGCGCGCAGTCGCGGCGTGAGGCCGAACGGGAGACTCAAGACCGTCCATGTCCCATCGCTGCCTCCGAACCTCGGGGAGCTGCTGGACGCGAGCTATCGCACCCTCCTAGATGCCTCCAGCGGTGCGATCCTCCTGCTCTCGCCCGAATCCATCATTCTGGGGTGGAATCGTGCGGCGGAAATCATCTCCGGCTGGAGCGCGCACGAAGTGCTGGGGGTCCGCTATGTGGATCGGTATGTCCCGGTTGAGGCGCGAGCGGCATTTCTGGCTGCACTCGCACGCGTAACCGACGGGGGCGAGGTGAGAGGATGTGAGTTTCCCCTCATGGGGCGCACAGGCTTTCAGACGAGGCTCTCCTGGAATATGACACAGGTGGTGGGGCAGTACGGGAACATATTGGGACTCATGGCGATCGGAACCGTCGTCGTCTCCGAGACCGTGCAGGAAGAGGCACCCCGGCCTGTGCAGGCTCAAGTTCGGAGCGAGGCTCGCCGGGTGCAGAGCGCGGTGGAAGAGGAACGGCGCAGAATTGCCCGGGAGTTGCACGATGAGTTTGGACAGGCCTTGACCGGCTTGAAATTTGATTTGGCGTGGTGTGGCGTGACCCTCACGCCCGCGTTGATGCCCTCTGCCATTGCGGAGCTTGTGCGCAAAGTTCAGATGATGTCGAGATCGGTCGATGCCCTGTTGGGAGCCGTGCGGGAGACTGCGGCGGCGCTGCGGCCTGCTATGTTGGACGATCTCGGATTGGTCCCGGCGTTGGAGTGCCTGGGGGCGACGTTTCAGCAGCGCACCGGGACCCGCTGTACGATCGACGTGGCCCCGGCGGTGGCTTCCACCGTGCTGCCCGCCGATGTGGCGGAGGCGTTATTTCGCACCACGCAGGAATTGCTCACGAATGTGACGCGGCACGCGGCCGCCTCGCAGGTGCACATTCAGCTGTCTCAGGACGCCGGGCAGGTGACCTTAGTCGTGACGGATAACGGGAAGGGTCTTACCATGGAGAATCTGTCCACGTCGAACTCCTGTGGGCTGCGCGGCATGCAAGAACGGGCCACCCTCCTCGGGGGCCATTTTTCGATCGTGGGCAAGCCTGGGGGTGGCACCACGGCTTGCGCCTCGGTACCTGTTGCTGAGGGATTCGTCTCATGATTGGGACGCAGGTGGTGAAAATCCTTCTCATCGATGATCATGAGGTGGTGCGCCTGGGTGTAAAGCAGATTCTGGAGAAAGCCCTCTCGCACGTCGAGATCGGGGAAGCGGATACCGGGCAGAAGGGGATTGCGGCGGTGCAGCAGGAGACGTGGGATCTGGCCATTGTGGACATTAGCCTGCCGGATCAGAGTGGGTTGGAACTGCTCTGCGAGTTACACAGCCTCGCCCCTGATCTTCCATTGATGGTCTTGAGTCTGCACACTGAAGAGCAATACGCCGTGCGGGCCTTTCGCGCCGGCGCCATGGCCTATCTCTCCAAGCAGACCGTACCGGACGAATTGGCCCGAGCCGTCACGCAGGTTCTGGCCGGCCGCATGTATGTGACCCCCTCCCTGGGCGAGTACATGGCTGGCAGTCTGACCAAGCATCCCACTCGCCCCGGCCATCACACCTTGTCTGAACGAGAATTCGAAGTCTTTATCTTGTTAGCCCAGGGCCAGTCCGTCCGGCACATCGCCGAGTCCCTCGCTCTGAGTATTAAGACGGTGAGCACTTATCGCGCTCGGCTCCTGGATAAACTTCAGCTCACGACTACCGCCGAACTGATCCGCTATGCCCTCGACCATCGCTTAGTTGAGTGACCACAACAATGGCTTGCTTGCACACACAGAGTCTGTGGGTTACGGGGAATAGCGGTGCAGGTCTGAACCGTTCGCACGTGCCGCATGATCAGCGCAGCATCGGGAATTTTCCTATAGCATCCGAGAGAGTCGTATCATTCACTGGTAAAAATATATGACTATTGTTCTAGCCGACACAGATGTCTATTTTCGTGAAAAACTGAAGAAGCGACTTGAAAAGATCGCCGATTTGCAGGTAGTAGGAGAATCGTCCGGCTCAGAAGAAACCACCGCCATGATTCTGAATCGCAAACCGGATATTGCCATCATGAACGCGGTCCTTCGAGACGGCCGCGGCATCGAGGTACTTCGACATATCAAACGATTGATGATCCCGCCGATCATCATTATCGTCACGGATGACCCTTCGCGCGACGACCAGGCGGCCTGCTCTCTTGCCGGAGCCAATTTCTATCTAGAGAAGGCCACGGAGGGTCAAAAGATCATCCAGACGCTTCATCTTCTGTGTGCCCCACCTAGCCAGGTCGAACCGGCGGCATCCCCCTTTGCCACGCTGGCTGATTGATCAACGTTCTACTGCGTTGCAGCGACAACTCTCATGACCTCAGCGCAGTCATTCGCATTGACAGCTCCCTCTCTCGCCAACTAGGATAGCGCCCCGTGACTCATTCCTCATCGTCAGAATCCCCTGCCGTGAAGCACCCACATGCTCCCATGAACCGCGTCGAGTATCTGTTTGAGACCATCGTGTTTGCCAGCCGGTGGATTCAAGCGCCACTGTATGGCGGCCTCATCGTGGCCGAACTGCTGTACGCGTACAAGTTTCTCATTGAATTGTGGGAGATGATCCGGCACATCAACCAGCAGCAGGAGACCGTGTTCATGCTGGGCGTCCTGGGGTTGATCGATGTCACAATGGTGGCGAACTTGCTTACGATGGTGATCATCGGCGGCTACGCCACCTTTGTCAGTAAACTGGATTTAGATGGGCATGCCGATCGACCTGAATGGTTGACCCACATCGATCCCGGCACCATCAAGATTAAACTTGCGGCCTCCCTGATCGGCATCTCAAGCATTCATTTGCTCAAATCCTTCGTTGACATCGAGCATGAAGACCCTGAACATATCAAGTGGAAGATCTTCATCCACATGACATTCCTTGGTTCGGCGATCCTCCTCGCATGGACCGATAAAATCATGCAGAAAGATCGCAAGCACTGATACAAGGGTTACGAGAATGTATCGGGTTCAAACGGGTCGGCGGTCTATTACCAAGCCGGTGTCAGCACACCCCTCCCGTCCTGCCAATGAGGTGTCCAGGCAAGGGCGACGAGTTTCACGGCGATGTTGGCCTTGGTGGGTTTGAGAGAGACGGTGTCGAATGTCTCGGTGAGGGGATCGGTTGCGGCAGCGAGGGCATCGGTCTCCATCTTAAACTGAGATTCGAGGTCGGCCAGTTGCTGCTGGAGCGCTGAGACATTCTCTTCAGCTTGCCCCACATCCTTCGATTCTTTGATCGCACGTCCTGCCCCACGAATCGCAGTAGCCGCGCGGCCGATGTTCGTCGCGCTGATCGTTTTTCTTCCCAGAAACGCACCGAGAATTGAGGCGCCCACAGAAATCGCCGCTTGCATTTGACTGGAACGAGATTCTGCTTGTTGCCGTTCGACCATGTGTCCTGCGCGCCTGATCCGATCTTGCAGGGCGGCAATCTTCGGTGCGTATTTTTGACGCAGGCTATCCGATTGTTTGTCCCGTGCTTCACGGCCGGATTGCTGCAGCCGCACACGGAAGTCTCGCTCAGATTCACCGGGCAAGGAGACTTCTTTTGTACTGGGGCTTTTGAAGAGATCGACTTTCTGATTTCGAAACAACCAGCCGGTAAAATCCTTGCGCCACGTCTCATAGCTTTTTGTTTTGCTTGCTGCACTGGGAATTGCACCGAACTGCGCACTATCTGCGGGCACCGACTCCAGATCAGCCACGTCCAAGCCCGCTTCCATGGCCTGACCCCAGTCTACCGCCACCGCACCATCCGAGATCGGTGCAAGCACCGCCACATTTTGCGTTACATCGACGCCGGCCTTGCTGTCTGATACGCGTACCTGTGCCGCACCGAGCAACATCGGCTGGTAGACCAACGTGCTGCCATTCGGTTGTCTCCCTCGTACAGGGGTAAAATGCTGCGGCACATCGGGTGGGAGCATGGGACGAGCTTGGAGTGCTGAGAACTGAGTGCTGAGAACTGAGTGCTGAGTGCTGAGTGCTGAGCGAAAGGTGTCAGACGTTTCACGTTTTACATTTAACGTTTCACGCTTCACGGGATCCATGAGGGTCTTGATCTGCGTCCGCGTGAGGGGTCCTCGAAGGTATGAGAGAGTCCATCGTGTCTGAAAGATTTCCGGTGCATCTTCATGCACATTGTTCAAGAGAAACACACGATTGCCTAAACCGGCCAGAGTCTGTTCCATCGCCTGTTTATCGAACTTTTTTCCGCTACTTGCGGCGGCACCCTCTAATCCTTCCAATACGCGCGCCTTATCTCGTTCAGTTTGCAGGCGTCCAATGAACCAGGTACCGGTATTGGCCAAGCCTTTGTAGTCCAGATCAACGGGATTCTGTGTCGCCAACACTACGCCTAGACCGAACGCGCGGGCCTGCTTCAACAACGTAAGCAAGGGTTGCTTCGACGGCGGATTGGCAACGGGTGGGAAATAGCCGAAGATTTCGTCCATATAGAGGATGGCACGGAGGCTGGTCGTTCCGGACTGTGCCCGCACCCAGCCAAGCGTTTGGCTTAGCAGCAATGTGACAAAAAACATGCGTTCTGCATCGTTGAGATGTGCGATCGAAAAAATGGCGAGCCGCGGCTTGCCTCCAGGCGAATGGAGCATCTGATCCACGTCGAGCGCGTCACCTTCCAACCAGGCAGAAAATCCCGGTGAGGCTAATAAGTTATTCAGCTGCATGGCGAGAGCAAAGCGTTCCTTTGAGGGATAGAACGAATCCAGACCCAACACCCCAATCTTGGAAACTGGCGGCGTCTGGATCTGCTGGATCAATGTAGCGAGATCCAGATCCTGTCCTGCCTTCCATGCATGGCCGAGAATCGTCGAGAGCAGAATGTGTTCGCGGCTTTTGATCGGGTCGGCCTCGACGCCGATGAGACCCAACAGACTCGTGACCGTCGTGCTGATCCGCTCGCGCAACATCTCAGGATCGCCCAGAATTTCGTGCGACGGCGCCGCAAAGGACTTAAGGATAGACACAGGAATGCCTGCATTGCTGCCAGGCGTGTAGACCACCACATCGGCCGCATCGCGGAGTTTTTGAATTCGCTCGCCGCTTTGGCCCCAATCTCCCAAGCCTTTCTTCCACATGTCGGCTTGCTGGGTCGCGTAGTCGGTCGACGAGAGACCCTTCTTGCGGGCATCGTCCTCGTTGACCCATGGTGCAAAATCTTCCCCGCGAAGCTGTGGAAAGCTTAGCATCAGGTTGGCGAGATCGCCTTTCGGGTCGATGATCAAGGCAGGAATCCCATCGATCGCCGCTTCTTCGAGCAGACCGATGCAGAGACCGGTCTTCCCGCTGCCGGTCATTCCGACGCAGACGGCGTGCGTGACCAAGTCTTTGGAATCGTAGAGTAGCCAGCCTGGCCTCGCCTGTTTCGCGACGAGATCGTATGGCCGGCCCAGATAGAACACACCGAGTTTCTCAAAGTCCTCAGCCGTACCGGTCGTTTGAGCAGGCTCTGCCGGCTTAGAGACTTCCTTCGTCTGCCCGCGTTTTTTTTCTTTAGATGACATAGACCACCATATCCTTGATGTCCTGAGGCAGGGACCCCGCGTGTCTGTTTGGCGGAGTGGACGGCCGGTCTGAACACCGAATGCGTGATTGTCCGAAGTTCTGCATGGTCTCTCCGCAGAATCGACAAGAAGCAGGCGGCATTTTACGGGCGAACCCTTGTCGCTTCAAGCGGAAAAGGGGGTAGGCTTGATAAGCCGATTGAGGCGGGAAGCCGGTGCTGGCGCAGGGTTTACTCCATTGACCACATCCCATCATGAACGCTAATATCGCTTCGCTCGAACAACCAAATTTTCTAGGAGGACGTATGGCTGAAACCCCTGATGTCTATGCCGACCAATTTCAACTCAACCTTGGGCCGCTCGGGTGTACGCTGAATTTTCAAGTCTCTGGGGCCAATCCGGTCGCTCCTGGCGTTCCGCCGCCCATTGAACGGGTGGCCACGGTTCGGCTGAGCCTCCAGCATTTAAAAGCCATGGCGTTCATTTTGCACAAACAAATAGTAGGGTATGAAGCCCAGGCTCAGGTATCCACAGGTCTTCCAGTCGATGTGCTTCGAGCATTACAAATTCGGCAAGAGGATTGGGAGGCATTCTGGCGCCCCTAGTCTGTGTTGATGAGATTACAGAAGACAATCGTGCAAAGAATGGGTTCATATCGACGACCTCATAGCATCATCCGAGTCTAATTACCCACGATTCAGACGTGACTTACACTGACCCGGGCATCGTGAATGCGCCTCCTGTTTTGGGACCGCAGCCTCGCATCCTCCAGCAGCTCCATTACTCGCAATGACGGGATACTCAGGCAGATTCTTCGCGACGAGCACGCCAATTTGGGGAATGCCGACACATCCGTCGAGATGTATCCTCGAGAACCATGGAATGAAAAGTTCAGGCGAGCTGAACGACTCCGTTGTCGGCGAATGAGATTTTTCGGTTGAACTGTTGGCGGCAGTCAGAGTGTCTCTTGGTCGTGAGACTGAACGAGATGTACGCTCTCAGCAACGAATGCGATTACCGGATGCTGCTCTTCGTGCGAGAACAACATCCGGTATTCACCCCACCCGGCTTATTTCCCGCAGGTAATCTTCATCGATTCGATATCGTTCGCCATGTCGAGCTTGCCGAGATTGGGGACATGCTGGCCCGCAGCGAAGGCAAGTTCCGTCCCCTTGAAATCCTTATCTTCATAAGCCACCACCGTGGCGTTGGACCCGACAATGACGCTTTCGATGTCATTGCTCCAGTCTTTGCCGGACAGATTCTTCAACGTCGCATACTCTTTCGGCCCCTGCAGCTTGACATGCGGATCGTTGATATCGAAGTTGTCATCCTCGAAGATCTCGACCCAGCAATTCTTGTCCACGACCTGCATCTCTATATCAGCGGCCAGTACAGGCAACGAACCCAGCGCAACGGCAGCAAGTAGTAGAAATCCCGTCTTACGAGACATCATGATGTTTCCTTTCTTTGTGACCACTCTGCGCGCTGCCTTTTCACTTTCTCAAAACCATAAGGAGACCTACAGAGGGACGTCGAGCAGCCACAAAATAGAACCGTCACTATCGTTCCCATTCATCCTTTGTTCCTCGCCAATGCATCATCCATTGATCTATTGGTTTGCCAATCCCTCGCCGGCAAGAACGCGGTTGAGGACGCTGACCATCTTGAGATGTGCTTGGGAGTCTTCCTTGAGGTCGGCGGCAAACAATTCGGTATGCCGTTGTTGCAAGACCCGCCCAAAGTCTTCACGTTGGGCCACAGGCACCCCATACAACACAGCCAATGCTGTGACATATTGACCACTCCCAGCCGCGGCTTCTTGGCGCAGATTCTCATAGGTCACTCCCGCGAACAGATTGATCCTTTGCTTAGGTTCGACCATTCCATCGGCGGTGAACAGTGAGTTCGGACTGGTGCTCGAAAAGAATTTGACGGTACTGTCTATCGTCGCCTTCGTCGTATTACACGCCGATAGACCCAGACAGCTGCCCACGATGAGCAAACACCACAATGTTCTTCCCATGTTGCCCCCTCCTTCTCAATATCCTCGTTTCACTTGCTCGATGTCCCTTATTTGCCTACACGTAAGGTGATGATGTATTGAAAGTACAGCCATCACCTATACAAAGACACCTAGGACTATCCCTTGTTTGTCATAACAAGGGCATTGTTGCATGTAGCAGAGGAAACTGAGAGGGAATGAGGTGAGATTAGACACGGAAGCGATGATCAGTGTGGAGGACGGCTTCTTTTTCGATCCAATCCAATGCGGCGGTAACATTATCAAAGCATTTAGCCAACGGCTCCGCGCCCTTCCAATTCTTTTTGACGGTCAAAGCATATTTCCAGAATTTACCATCAAGAACCGCAACGTCAACATACGGGACGACCCCCACCGCGTGCTGTAGATCGACCAGGTCTTGTTCAGTAGGATGCGCCTGTCATCTGTGTTATGGCAACGGCTTCATCGCGAAAAGGATTTCCCTTCTGATACACCACCACCATAATTCTAAAGAACGCTTCAGCTACCTCGTTTTCTTGCAATTCCGTCCTGGGTCTAATCCAGAGACAGGGAACTTGTTTTGAAAGAGCTTCGATCTTAGCGCAAAGGTCCTTGGCTCTAACCTTATTGCCATCTCTTAATGATCGTGCACATACCAAATTGTTTAGAACCAAAACACAAAACCCTTTCTTGCAGAGCGAGATAATTTTAGCTTTTGGGGCGGCAAAGGACGGATTCTCAAGCAAATTAACAATCACCCAGTGATCCATAACAATTTCAAATGAGTCACTTTATTCTCCGAATAAAACGGAAAGCGGCTGATGGCAATTTGCGCCGTCAGTCACTTTCGCCCATTCCTTCTTGCGGGATGGAAGGGTGGATCTTTCGGGAGTCGGCATAGCAGGCACAGGAAGATGACAGCCAGAGAAGTGCCGCTGTGCGACGGCATGCGACCCTCGGTCGCGCTTCAGAGGAGCACGCGGTTTGCAGTAAGGGGAGATTGGCAGTCCCTCTCCAACGCATTATACCGACTCCCGAAAGATCCACCCTTCCACCCCGCTCATACCCCTGCTTCTTTCAACACCTGCCCTGTATACGACCGCTTCGATTTAGCGATTTCCTTGGGTGGCCCTTCGGCCACGATCTCACCGCCGCGCTCGCCGCCTTCCGGCCCGAGATCGATAATCCAATCGGCGTTCTTGATCACATCGAGATTGTGTTCGATCACGACCACGGTGTTGCCGGTTTCGACTAACCGATCCAGCACATCCAGCAACCGTTGCACATCGGCAAAGTGAAGCCCGGTCGTCGGCTCATCCAAGATGTACATCGTGCGACCGGTCGGACGCTTCGACAGTTCGCGTGAGAGTTTGACTCGTTGCGCCTCGCCCCCGGACAGCGTCGTGGCTGATTGGCCGAGTTTCACGTAGTGCAACCCGACATCGTGCAAGGTGTCGAGCTTTCGCTTGATGAACGGGATATGCTCGAAGAACTCGACGGCGTCGTCCACCGTCATATTCAACACGTCGGCGATGCTTTTTCCTTTATGGTGAATCTCCATCGTCTCTCGGTTGTACCGTTGTCCCTTGCAGACCTCACAGGTCACGTAGACATCCGGCAGGAAATGCATTTCGATCTTGATCAACCCATCGCCCTGGCAGGCTTCGCAGCGTCCACCCTTCACATTGAAACTATAGCGGCCTGGTTTATAGCCCCGCACGCGGGACTCAGGCAGATTGGAATACAGATCCCGGATAAAACTGAAGAGACCGGTATAGGTCGCCGGATTCGACCGCGGAGTTCGGCCGATCGGGGACTGGTCGATGTCGATCACTTTATCCAGCGCGTCGGCGCCCAGCAGCTCCTTGCAGCCGTCGATCTTTGGTTTTTTGTGATAGAGCAACTGGGAGAGGGAATGAAACAGCACTTCGAGCACCAGCGTACTCTTTCCGGACCCGGACACCCCGGTCACACAGGTGAGCAGGCCGAGCGGAATCTTGGCGGTCATCCCTTTGAGGTTGTGTTTCTTCGCCCCCACAATGGACAGCAGCCCCTTAGCCTTTCGCTGGCGGCGAGGCAGGCTGACCATCTGCGTGCCTCTGAGATATTGGCCTGTCAGCGAATCGAGATTCCCCATGACATCGGTCGGCGTGCCCTGGGCAATGACCTGGCCTCCGTGGGTCCCGGCTCCCGGCCCCATATCCAGCAGATGGTCCGCCGCCATCATCGTTTCAGCATCGTGCTCGACCACGACCACCGTGTTGCCCAAGTCGCGCAGGCGCAGCAAGGTCTGGAGCAGGCGCCGATTATCCCGTTGATGCAGACCGATTGAAGGCTCATCCAGGATGTAGAGGACGCCGACAAGACCGGATCCTATTTGCGTGGCGAGCCTGATGCGTTGCCCTTCTCCACCGGACAAGGTGGCGGCCGCACGATCCAAGGTCAGGTAGTCCAGCCCGACGTTGACGAGAAACCCAAGCCGTTCGCGAATTTCTTTCAAAATGCGATGGGCAATCGTCAATTCGCGCTCGGTGAATTTCAACGATGCGAAGAAGTCGGCGGCGGCTCGCACGGAGAGATGCGTCACCTCCGCAATCGACTGTTTTGATATCTTGACCGATAGGCTTTCAGGCCGCAGCCGCGCACCCTTGCACACCTCGCAGGGTTCCAACAACGTGAAGTCTTCATCGTCCGCAGAGCCGGGCGTCATGGCGTAGCCGATGCCGTCGCAAGCAGGACAGGCTCCGTGCGGGCTGTTGAACGAAAAGACGCGCGGAGTGATTTCCGGGTAACTGACGCCGCAGCGGATGCAGGCTAATCGTTCGCTATACAGTGACATTTTCCCGTTGTCCGTCAGCACTCCGACAAGCCCGCCGGCGAGTTTCAGCGAGCTCTCTACCGAATCGGCCAGCCGGCGCGTCAACGCTTCGCTGGGTTTCATCACCAATCGATCGACGACGATCTCGATCGTGTGTTTTTTCTGTTTATCGAGCGCGAGTTCCTCGCCCAAGTCCACCAGCTGACCATCGACCCTCGCCCGGACGTAGCCGGCCCGTCGCATGTCGAGCAATTCTTTTCGGTACTCCCCTTTCCTGCCTCGAACGATTGGAGCTACGAGCTGAAATTTGCTTCCTTCCGGCAGCAAGCCGATGGCATCGACCATCTGCTGCACGGTCTGCGCGGTGATGTCCTCGCCGCACTGAAAGCAAGAGGGTCGCCCAACCCGGGCAAACAGGAGACGGAGATAGTCGTAAATTTCTGTGACGGTACCGACCGTGGACCTGGGATTGTGGCTGGTGCTCTTTTGTTCGATGGAAATAGCGGGCGAGAGACCTTCGATCGAATCGACGTCGGGCTTGCCCATCTGTTCAAGGAACTGACGAGCATAGGCTGAGAGCGACTCGACATACCGCCGCTGCCCCTCGGCATAGATCGTGTCGAAGGCCAGCGAGGACTTGCCTGACCCGCTCAGCCCTGTGATCACGACGAGCCGGTCACGCGGGATCGTGACGTCGATATTCTTGAGATTGTGCTCCCGTGCCCCTTTAATGACGATCGAGTTCTGCATCAGAGGCGGGATTATAGCATGTGAGAATCTAGGAGCGGAGGACACACCAAAATGAACTTTGGATAAAGAGGCGTTATTCGCAGTCTTATGGCGAAAAAGTTTCTAACTCGTGAACTATTTATTACTGGCCGGGTCTTTTTCGTGATGCGCTTTCTCCGGCTGTTTGCCGGCAGAACGAATATTGATCAGTTTATTCAAGACATCGAACCAAAATGGGGCCCCAAGAGAAACAGCAATCGCCGTAAGCGATAGACCGATAATCTTGAGTGCCCACCCTCCGATCCCAGCAGGAACAGACGTCGGGTCTTTGGCGTCAGAGGACCATCCAATTGGAAGCCCCAATTTCTTAATCTCGGAAGACATCTGCTGGACTCGTTCCGTCGTTCCCTTAGCATCCTGAGGCAGCGGCTCTTTGGCCGTCGCCTCTGCCATTGCAACCAATGACGCGCGCAATGTGGCGTCATGAGCGAGCGTATTCGCGATTAAGATCGTATCGGCATTAACCGACAAGGTCACCGCGAGTGCCCATAGCAGGATGAAGACCTGGGTTTTTCTCTTATACCACCCGGACACACGATCCATTGCGTCGTCATACCATCGCTCCACGTTCTCCCGCGCCTTTTTGAGGTCGTCTCCAGCTTCGTCAATCAAGGCGACCAGTGCGCTTTTGACTTGTGGATTTGGAATATCGGCGATCGCATTCCGAATATCCTGTATCGTTCTCGTGGTTGTCGAGTCCTTCACCGGGGCAACCAGGTCGAACAGTGCTAACGCGAAGTTCCGAGAAGGAACATACGAGGGGAGCGCGCCGGCTTTTCCCAAATTCTTGACCAGAGCATGGTCGTACAACTGTTTGGCCAGTCCTGTTCCCTCCGAGTCATACAATAAATTCCGCACACCGTCCCAGAGATTCTTCGCTCGCATATTCAGGACACCGGCCACCCATTCGTTCAGAACGGAGCACATCAACCCTAACAAGAGATAAAGCAGCGAAAGGCTGATCGAAATTTCAATCGCGAGGGAACCAAACATGGAACTACCTCCTTGCTCAGCCTATTAGGGTCCGTTTAGATCTAGGGCACTCTCAAATCAGTCTCGCGGACGGGCGGGATTATAACATGGGGCTTAGACTACAGTGGGTGTACAGAAGTCACGTGGGTCTCAGTTTAACTCTGACCGAGCAATCCGCGTTCACAGGAATTTGCTTCATGGAAGCCGCCTATAAAGTTCTCTGAATAAACCGGCCTCACGCCAAAGCTGCCGGTTGCCGACAACGTAAATAGTTTCCTTTGCGCGTGTGACGGCTACGTTCAGTAAATTCGGCCGGCCACCAGCCCAACCACGAGCGCCGGTTTGTGTTGGGTGCGGTGCTCCTAGTACAAGAATGACCGCTTCAGCTTCACGTCCTTGTGCGGTATGCACGGTACCAATTCGCTCGTTGATCCAGTGCCATTCATCATCACTGACCCATCCTCCGAGCACATCACTCTCACGTATCGTTTGGCGTAATCGGTCTGCGACAATGACGAAAGGTGTGATGACATATAGGTCTGGTTTTACACCCATTTGCTTTAATTGATGGAGCATGCGCAGAACTTCGTCGCCTTCCTCTCGGCACCACTTATCCTCACCGCTGCCTTCGACGTGAATCCATGCAGAGGGACCAAGCACATCACGAATGGCAGATGGCTTCGACAATTTTGCAGACACCATCAGCCCGGAGTAAGCTATCGTGTTGGAGATACTGAACATCGGTTCTGAACATCGGCGATGTACTAACAACGGCACACCGACATTCCGACTGCCGACATGGGTTTGGAACTCAGTGGTGTAGGAGGACGCAGAGTCAGCGAGGGCTTGTGCTGAAGCTGATGGGGCCGAATAGTGGTCAGGGTCTACACCAAAGCGGCGACAGACGGCCTGTGTCAATGTATCAGGAAGCGCAACCACTGGCTCAATCTGAACAGGGTCGCCAACAACAACGGCTCGGCGAGTTCGCAAGAGTGCGCCAACCGCAGCTTGCGGCAATGCTTGGCCAGCCTCATCCACAAACAACCAGCCGAGACTTTCAGGTGGCAACTTGCCTAGCATTCGGTTGACAGATGCAAATGTAGTTGAGATCAATGGCACCACAAGGAAAAGTGAGGCCCACAAATCCGGTAGCAACGCCTGTTTCTCATGGCCTTGCAGCGTCTGTGTCGTGAACACATTCATCAAGGCTCCGAGGTTGTGACGCAAGGGCTTGGCAGCTGCGTCAATAAAAGCACGGTGCATCGCCATCGCGGAAATGAAAACCTCGTCACGCAGGCGTTGGGCAGATGGAGAAAACCACGGTGTTACTTGGTGCCGCTTGCCGTGCTCTGCCGAGAAGAACGCATCATCTGCAAGGATAACCCCCTGCTCCTGAGCCTCAACAAGTCGTTGCTTCGCCTGCTGATGTTGTGCGCAAGCCGCTTGCCAGGCAGTTTCGGCGTTCTGTTGTTCGAGCACCGCCGGACGGAGTTCATCTTTGATGCGCTGGCGCTCCGCAGTTGTTTTTGTGTGTTGCATCTTCGCTCCGCGATGATTGGCGCGAAGAGATGTCAACTTGTCTGACCATTCGCGTGCAAGGCGTGTTCTGAACAATCGCGCACAAAATCCCGGCTTTGCCAAGCCATGCGCGCGAAGCTCTTGGTCTGTATATTCAAGCTGATGCCCTGCTTCGGTTTCTGCCTGCTGCGCTATCGATTCCGCATCTTTGTGTTGTTGGACGGTTTTTATTGCAGCATCAAATTGCGCTTTGGTGCTCGCTTCCCCCTGAGCCAACTCAGGCACTCGTTTTAACTCGGCGTAAAGGCCCTCTAACCATGTTTGCTGGCGGCGGCTTTCGCCCAACGCCTTCAGAAATCGCTTCCGGGTGCTCTTCCACCGTTCGAGGGCTTCCTCTCGGCTAGATGGAGGCTGTTCTGCTTCGACAATGCGTGGTGTTCGATGATCGACATGCCCTGTTTCTGGATCGGTTATTTCTATGTCTTTGGCTGAACCCGTTGCAGCTCGTAAGTAGTTGCTAAGTCCGTTGTCGTCGTCCCACCAAAAGACCTGCTTGAATCGGCTGCGATTCTGCATATTGCCTAATACAGCGGCAATAGCTCCCCAGGTATCAGATTGATGCATTGCGTCAGACAGCGTCTTGAAGTAGCGCAGCTCCTGGGCGTCATTTGCAATGGCACTAAGGCTCGGAAGCTCTGCGCTCACGTTCTCGACAGCTTTGTTGTTTGATGATGCCACGACCATCTCGAACCCACGCAATGTTGGATTCAGCCGATAGAGATGAATCCAGCTCGCACCAGCCTTGAGTTTTTCTCCAGAATGCTCGAATGCAGTCTCTGGATCGTCGAATTTAGCCATTACTTCAGCTTTCAGTAACCACTCCGGCAACCAGATCTCGAAGCAACGTCGTCTTTCCAGTGCCAGGTGGCCCATTGATACCGAGCAACCCACCAGTCTTCGTTTCTCGGAATGACAGGTTGACGGCTGCTTGCTGAAGTAATACTAGCGGGGAACGGCCTATGCCAGGCCAGCGTGAGGGATTGGTGAAACCTGGGCTAACAGCTTCTGCCAATGCGGCGGTATCGTGCAACAAATCCCGACGGTGCTGTGGACGTTCGACGCCGAGATAACGTCGGAGATTCTGTGGCGCTTTGCCTGCTGCGAATAGCTTTTGAGCGAGCGCGAGGTCGGCGAGAAAGAAGCTATTGAGTAAAAGAGGCTCTGGTGGGTTAGGATCTTTGAAATAGACGTATGAACGAATTGCAAACTCCGCTGGCTCGACCCATTCCCTTGGCAAACCCAGTTCATGGACAAGTGCCTCGTATGCGGCAAACAGCGCCGCTCGTGTAAGTGGACGTGCTCGATGTTCCTCTCTGTCTTCATCTCCCGGCACTATTCCGAGAAGGAGCTTCTCGGTTCGATCAACCAACGGTGATTCAACGTCTGGCCATCGCCCAAGGTCTGCCAACTCGCCGTTTAGCGCGGACATTACGCCCCAGCCGAAGCTAGAAATCCCAACTGCTGGCGACTCAACGAGCTGGCCCTGGCGATTAACCACAATGATAGCAAGAACCGCTTTCCCACGAACCCCTGGCCTCTCCTCGCGACTGTCACCATATCGTTCGATGAGACGGCCTATCGCTGATCCCATTTTTATGGAGCCGAGAACGACCTGATAGTAAAGACGTTGATTCGGCCGTGACTTCTCACCTCGCTCCCACGGAAGAGACTGCTCGTTTAGAGTGGAGACTCTTCTCTTATCACCTCCAGCTAAGTCTTCGGACCCGACGTAGGTAGGTGGCGAAAGGACTTCCAGTGCTGTCCATGCCGAAAGAACATCGTCCGGTCTGTTAGTAATTGGTGGCAGCGGCGGAGGCTCTCCCTTACCCCCGGAGGGTAGGCCTACAACAGGATTCTCAGGGCGAAGCGGATGAGGGTGGGACGGCTCTTGCTTTTCGTGCGGGTGAGGAACCGATTGATGCTGAGATGATTGAGGTGGCGGTGGTTCTGCAGAAACCTGCTCTCGCGAGGGTGTTCCGGGTCTCAATACCGCAAGTCTCTCCTTGATCTGATTGCGTAATCTTGCTGCACGCTCAGTTTTCCGATGGCTCAGCTCTTCTTCCAACACAAGAAGAAAATCGACGTTGTTGTGTTTCTCCTTACACAACGCTTCTAGTTCTTGTATGGAAGAGCGAAAAAATCTGCGTGCCATATTCTGGAAGCACCTATAATCGTTTTTCCTAACAGTAACAAGGATTTTCATCCTTTGATTCGCCAAGAATGTTTCCTGTCAGAGGTCTTCACATTCACCAAGCGGCAGGCGACTCTAGGCAGGCGAATCCATGCTTGACAACACGTTGAAGCGAGTGCAACCATCGCGGCATGCTCAAGCTTGAAGAACCCCCGGTTTCATCAGCCACGCCTCCGGCCCAAGCCGTCTCGACTTGGACTGGCTCGGCCCGTGAACAAGCCGTTCAGCGGATGTTTACGTCGATCGCTAGCGTCTACGACCTCAACAACACGCTCCTGAGCTTTGGACTCCACTACCGATGGAAGAAGATTACCGCCTCCTATGTACCCGTCACTACGGGAGGCAGGGCGCTCGACGTCGGATCCGGCACAGCCGATCTCGCGCTGTTGGTCGAACCGCGCATGGGGACCAATGGCCGCGTCATTGCCTCCGATCTGAACCATGCCATGCTGGTCGAAGGCCTGAAGAAAGTCACCGTGCGGGGCCTGGGACAGAAGATTACCTGCCTCGAAGCCAATGCCGAACATCTGGGATTTCCCGATGGGACGTTTCATGCTGTGACGACAGGGTTTTGTATGAGGAATGTGGGTAATCTTCGGCAAGCGCTCACGGATATTCACCGAATTTTGCAACCAGGCGGGCGGTTTGTGTGCCTGGAGTTTTCCCGACCGATCTTTGGGTGGCTGCGGGCTCTATACGATTGGTATTCGTTCCGGCTTCTTCCCTGGGTCGGCACAAAAGTAGCGCATGACACGACCGGCGTGTACGAATATCTTCCGGCCTCCATTCGGAACTTCCCGGATCAGGAACGCTTGAAACAGATGCTCCTCGACGTAGGCTATCGTCAGGTGATGTATCGAAATCTGAGCGGCGGGATCGTGGCGATCCATGTAGCCACCAAATAGCCAGTGCCTAGTTCTGAGTCTTGAGTTCTGAGTTGTTCGGAACTCAGAACTGAGAACGTCTAACTGAGAACGCGATGGAATCGATTCTATATATTTTTCTCCCATGCAAGAAGGTCTACCCCATCGGGGCAACCTATCTCGCTGATTTTATTCATCGACGCAAGCCGGACGTGCGGCAGCGCATTATTGACCTGTCGCTTTTCCCCGATGGCCATCGGCTCAGTGCGGTTCGCGATGCGACGACCGAGTTCAAACCGGACCTCGTCTGTTTCTCCTGGCGCGACATTCAGATCTTTTCCCCGCACGAGGGAGACTCCTCGTTGGAACACGCGTTTAATTTCTACTTTGCTAGCAATCCACTCAAGCGGGTTGCCGCCTCGTTTGCGGGGGTGAAGCAGCTCTATCGTTACTACAGCCATATCCGGGCAGCGCTTTCCTATCCCTGGTTGATCGCGAAGGAGTTTCCGAAGGCGCAAATCATGATCGGTGGCGGGGCCTTTACCGCGTTTGCCGATCAGCTCATTCTGAAGCTTCCGGAAGGCACCATTGGGATTCTTGGTGAAGGGGAAGACGCGATTCTCAAAGTCATAGAAGGCCAGTCGCTGGAGAACGAACGCTACATTCTTCGGGAAGGGAAGACCATTCGAAAGGGCCAGCAGGGCTCGCCGGCTCTGCTTGATGCGCTGACTGTCGATTTACCCTACCTGACCTCGATTTTCCCGCAACATCGAGAGTATCTGGACGAATCCATCGGGGTCCAATCGAAGCGAGGTTGCCCGTACGACTGCGCGTTCTGTCTCTATCCCTACATCGAAGGGAAGCGAGTCCGCTATCGGCCACCTTCCATGGTCGTCAAGGATATCTCTCAGCACTACCATCAATGGGGTGCCAGGCGGTTCTGGTTCACGGATGCCCAGTTTATTACCGGGAAAGAAGCCTATCCCCAATGCACCGAGATCCTTGAACGGATTCTCGCAGAGAAGCTGGAGATCGAATGGTCCGGCTATATCAGGACGTCGCTGATCACCCCAGAGTTGGCCAAACTCATGGTCCGGTCCGGCGTCGGCGATCTTGAGGTCGCTATTACGTCGGGCTCCCAAATGGTGTTGAACGACCTCCATATGGGATTCAAGCTTGAGCGGCTATACGATGGTTGCCGCTATCTGGCGGAAGCCGGATTCAAAGGCAAGGTCATTCTCAACTACTCTTTGAACAGCCCGAAAGAAACCGAGGAGTCTCTGCTCCAAAGCGTGGAGTCCTATAAAAAAGTTGCCTCAATCCTGGGTGAGGAGCGAGTCTTTCCCCTCATGTTCTTTTTAGGCATTCAGCCGAATACCGATCTGGAACAACGGCTATTGGAAGAAGGGTACCTCTCAGCCGGCTATAATCCCCTGATGCTGACTCCGACGAGTATCAGGAAGCTCTTGTATAACCCGGCACCGCTGAACTCATTTATCGCCAAGGCCTGCCTCCGTGCCTGGGAGCGTAAAGAGGGAAGCAGGGACCCACGAAAGTGGACGGGATCCCTCTCTCAAGCCCCGAAAGAATCGGGCCAATACGCCGACAAGAATTTGATTCGAGGGATTGAGGGGAACTCCGGACGCGATGCGCTCTTATCTTTGGAAGAGATCCTCCGCTCCCGACAATCGATTCGCTCCGCAAATGATCCAGGTGAACGATCTGTTGTTACCCCCGCATCATAACGTCGTTCTGCTGCCTGCATCGATACCTTGCATTCGAATTCAGACCGGTGCTAGCATACACGTTCTTTGAGACGTGGAAAGCACGTCAACCGTTTGGAAATTTTCATAATTACTCTCGTTCGCCCTGCCTGAAGGGCATCCTGAGGAGACACTTTGATGTATAAGACGATCTATGTACCGGTCGATAATTCCGACCATTCCAATACGGCTGTCGATGTCGGAGTTCATTTTGCCAAAACCTTTGGTTCGAAGATCGTGGGGAGCCACGTCTATGCAGCCAAAATGCACGACAAGCGTTTCAAGCAGATGGAAGCAGGCTTGCCTGAGGAGTACCACGATGAAAAAGAACTCGACCGGCAGCGCCAAATCCACGATTCGTTGATTACCCGCGGGCTCCAGATCATCACCGATTCCTACCTCGACTATGTTGATAAGAAATGTGCGGAAAACAACCTGCCTATCGAGCGTCGTTCTCTCGAAGGTCGGAATTGGAAGGTGTTGGCCGAAGACATCAATACCAATGCTTACGACCTGGTCATCATGGGCGCCTTGGGGGTCGGCGCGGTGAAGGACAGTGTCATCGGCAGCAACACCGAGCGCGTGCTGCGTCGCGTGCGGAATTCTGACATGCTGATCATCAAGCAAACTCAACCCATGACCGGCGGAAGAATCGTGGTGGCGGTGGACGGCAGCCCCTATTCGTTCGGCGGCCTTATGACCGGCCTGGCGCTGGGCAAAGCATTCAATATGCCGGTCGAGGCGATCTCTGCCTTCGATCCCTATTTCCACTATGCCGCCTTCCACAGTATTTCCGGTGTCCTCAACGAGGAAGCCGGCAAGGTGTTCCGATTCAAAGAGCAGGAAAAACTCCACGAGGAAATTATCGACAGCGGCCTTGCAAAGATCTATCAGTCGCACCTGGATATCTGCCGTGAAATCGCTCAGGGCGAACAAACCGACGTGAAGACCACTCTGTTGGATGGCAAGGCCTTCGAGAAGATCATTCAATACGTACGCAAAGATATCCCAGCCTTGCTGATCGTCGGACGGATCGGCGTGCACAGCGACGAGGATATGGACATCGGTAGCAACACGGAAAATCTCTTGCGGTCCGCCCCCTGTAATATTCTCGTGTCGAACCGGAAATATGTGCCGCCGATCGATACGTTGGCGGAATACACGATTGCCTGGACTGAGGAAGCCCTCCGCCGGATGGAAAAGATCCCCGTATTTGCCAGAGGCGTTGCCAAGACCGCGATTCACCGCTACGCCATCGAGAAGGGCCATACCATTATCAGTAATACCGTCGTCGACACGGCTGTGGGACATCTTCTGCCCAAGGGCGCGATGGATGCGATGCGTGCGCTGGGCGGCAGCCTGGATGCCGCCGGCATCGACCGCAACAAGATGCAGGCCGACGAATCTGTGATGAAGGATCTTATGGGTTCCACGCTCAGCGGGATGATGACTGAGATCGTGGAGGAGAAGCCAAAAGTGAGTGCCAATACTCAGGCCTATTTAGACCGGATGACTCAGGATTACTTCGTCTGCGACGGCTGTGGCTACATCGGGAAGGGCGAGACGCCTGTGAAGTGCCCGGTCTGTGCCGCAGGAGGCGAGCGCTTCAAACTGGTTGACAAGAAGCTTTTCGAAGCGGCGGCCCATGTGGAAGGGGTCCTCGAAACCGACCTGGCCTACGACGATGTCCCTATGCAATGGACCAAAGACGCCAAAGATGGAATCCGTGCAGTCCCAGCCGGCTACCAACGTCGGCGCGCCAAGGCTAAAATCGAGAAGACTGCTCGTAAGCTCGGTATGACCACGATCACGCTGGAGTATGCCGCGCCCATGATTCAGGAGGCAGCCTCAGAGGACTACACGCCTATTTTTGCGAATAAGGGGACCGGCACTTCGACCGAAGCCAAGGCGACTGTAACAGCTGCTACGAATGGCGCCAACAGAGCGGCGATCTCGCAAGAGAATGGTCAGGAGAACGGCCACGTGGTGGAACCTGCTTCAGTGGCTTCCTACACGTGGACGCCGGAGGCGCAATCACGGCTCGAACGAGCTCCTGAAGGGTTTATGCGCGACTGTACGCGTGCCCTTATCGAAAAACATGCCGATAAGATCGGTGTCACGGCCATTACGGCCGAAGTGGCTCATGAGGGCATCGAACTGGCCAAGGACTACATGGCGGAAGCCATGAAAACCGGAAACCTGAAAGACATGATCGCCAACCTGACCGGCAAGACAAAATCGTAACTTTGCAATTTGAATGATGAATGTGGAATGGGGAATTGACCGGACAGCCAATTTCCCCGAATCACACAGTCACCACGCCTAATTGAGAATTCCACATTTCTTCTAAACTATGGGTAAATCGCTTCCAATTTTCAATGCCCCGTCTGCAGCGGGCGCATTCGGCAATATCCAGCAACAGGTCTCGCAGTTCTTTAGCCCGCCATCTATGGCTGCTGCGCCGCACGATGGCCGAACAGTCGATGACTTCAAGCCCTATCTCATCGCGCTGAACCTCACGAAGCGCTGCAATCTCAAGTGCGACCACTGTTATCTCGATGCGACGACGAAATCCGCCGGCGGGGACGATGAACTCTCGACGGAAGAGTGTTACAAGCTGATTGATCAGATTGCTGAGGTCAACAAAGGCTGCCTCCTCGTGATCACGGGCGGCGAACCACTTGTCCGCCCCGACATCCTTGATATCGCGCGGCATGCCGTGAAACTCGGTTTCATGGTGGTGTTCGGAACCAACGGTATGTTGATCGATGATCGAATGGCGAAGACCTTGGTCGAGATCGGCGTGATGGGCATGGGCATCAGTATCGATTCACTCGACTCTCAGAAACATAATCGTTTCCGAGGCGTGCCCGGCGCATGGGAGGCCGCGCTTGCCGGCATCGAGGCCTGTAAGCGGAACGGGCTGGCTTTCCAAGTGCACTTCAGCGCACAGCCTATGAATTACCAGGAGCTGCCCTCGGTAATCGATTGGGCGCACCAACTTGGCGCCAAAGTGCTCAATGTCTTTTTTATGGTCTGCACCGGCCGAGGCGAGGAACTGACCGACATCACCCCAACACAATACGAAGAGGTACTCGGTTACCTAGTCAATTGTCAGGATAATTACAAAGGTATGCTCGTCAGAGCCCGCTGTGCGCCGCATTTCAAACGGCTTGCGTATGAAAAAGATCCGAATTCTCCGATCACGAAAGCGACTGGCTATATGGGGGGAGGCTGCCTCGCCGGCACCAACTACGCCCGTGTGACCCCTAACGGCGAGTTGACCCCGTGCCCCTACATGCCGTTGTCCGCCGGTAATATTCGCGAGACCAGCTTCGTCGATCTATGGGAAAGGTCCGACGTCTTCAATTCCTTCCGCTATCCTCAGCTGAAAGGTAAGTGCGGCGATTGCGAATACACCGATATCTGTGGTGGTTGCCGCGCACGCCCCTACGTCGATCACGGCGACTGGCTGGACGAAGATCAATGGTGTCTGTACACCCCAAAGGGCGGCGAGAAGATCAAAGTCGCATTTAATACGCCTGAAGAAAGCTCCGTGGCGTGGGATGAAGATTCAGAGGCACGGCTCAGCCGAATTCCCTATTTCTTGCGCGCCATGGTGAAAAAAGGCGTTGAAAAGCACGCACGCGAGAACCGCATTCCCTTAATTACTATCGAGCTGATGGAAGAACTCCGTAAGAAACGATTCGGCAACGATGCCCCGGTCTTCAAATTTTGACGTTAATCGTGAGACGTTAATCGTGAAACGCGATATTATTTAAGTCCGATTCGATTCAGACTTTCGGTTAACGGTCAACGAATAACGGTTAACGATCTTCAGAATGGACGCACTTCTAAGTCTCGTCACAGATCTCAATACACTGATTCCAATCCTCAATCATTGGGTGCACTTGTCTGCAGCGGTCATTTGGATCGGTGGAGTCGCATTTCTTTTCATGGCTGTGACTCCTGGGCTGAAGCACGCAGTGGCCAAGGAGCAGATCAAGCCAATCACCGATGCGTTCTATCAGCATTACAAGAAAGTCGCGGGTATTCTGCTCCTTATCCTGCTGTTTACCGGTGGCATCAATTTCCACTATGTCAATCAGCTCATTACCGCGCAGACCGGCAGCGGAATCCAGCACCATGCGAAGTATCTGACAGTCTTTTTTGTGAAACTGTTTCTCGTCCTCTGTCTTCTCACGCTTTTTCTCTACTCGGTGCTTTTCAAATCCGATGATGTAGAAGAAAACAAAGAAGAATCCTACGAAGCGATTCCTTTCCAGCAAGCCGCGTTCTGGATCGGTCTCTTCATCCTTCTCTGCGCCGCCGCGATGAAACATCTTCACCAATAGATCGCGCTCCATTTCTGACTTTCAGCCGCTTTCCTCTGCCGCCTTGTCCTGTGCCTGTATCTTTCAGAATGCGAAGTGTACCGAATTAGATACTCTCCTGCCCGATGCCTCGTCTTAACGGCTCCCTGGCCTCACCACATGTGCTCAACGACTTACAGCATAGGACGCGGAATATTTACATTGAACAAATCTTGGTATAGGTGTTGCTTGCATGGACATCAGGGCGAGAGTGCTATGAATACAGACTGGACGATTTTTGGCGAAGCGAGCTGCCGGTGGGTCCCCACTCAAGAGGCGCATGTCTCTCACTCAGGTGGGACTACCTCTGGATATGCCCGTCCGGAGCCATCCCGCCGCCACACGCTTCTGCCATCGGGGTCGCGTCCTGCCCTTGTAGCGGCGCGGTCCCCAATCTGAGAGAAGCGGGCTCGACATGAGATGAGGCCATAGTCCTGAGATTATTCACTTCAGCATAACCGGGAGAGAAACGCTATGTTACGAACCGATCCGGCCGTTTCGAGTCATTCGACTAAGAGTGGGCACCGAAAGATCCGTAAACCTCGAATGGTCCGGCTCACTGTGAGCCTTCCTGGCGATCTAGTCGATCGCCTGCGCAATGCTGTGTATTGGAGCCCTAGTTTGAAGCTCGCATGGCTGATCGCTCAGTCCCTTCGGACTTCCCTGACGGAGATAGAATCCTTGCGTCAAGGTCCCTTTCCGCAACGAAAGAACGCGCTCCGCGCAGGGCGACCTCGATTGGTTGGTCAGGCAATGAATGTATTTTCTCATGACAGGCTCACAGACATCGGGGACAGCGCGTTCGACTGAGGAGGAGCATTCAGGCCATCGTTGTCCCCACCATCCATGAAGTGATGGTGGTACTCGCGAATAGTTTCTCCGTCATGAGGGCATCCCTTCCGATATCATCTCGTGATGTTTCTGTAGCCTCACCTGCCAAAAGTCTATTTGACATTCATCGTCTTTATGGTCTTGCATTCTTGTTGGCATGGGACCGGCTTGGTGGGTGTCAGCCTAGTCCGATCAGACTGAAGAGTCCATAAGAGTGGCAGGTCGGCGTATGACTATGCCGGCCTCCTGATTGCAATTGAGCCTCGCGCTGCAGTAGCGTGGCGCGGACGTATTGGTGAGGGCAATTTGTTTATGGTGACCGAGTTTGTCGTGACGGCTGGCGAGTTGCCTAAGCGGTTGGATATTTTTTTGGTCAATCGTGAACCCAAGCTATCGCGATCCGCCTTGCAACGGTTGATTGCGCAAGGGCGGGTGCGAATCAACGGTCAGGCCGTCAAGTCCAGTCACAAGATCAAGCCCGGTGACACGATCGCCTTTGACATTCCGAAAGCGGAGCCGTTGGAACTCAAGGGTGAGTCGATTCCACTCGAGATTCTGCATGAGGATGAGGTGTTGTTGCTCTTAAACAAGCCAGCCGGCCTCGTGGTCCATCCTGCGCCGGGTCATTGGGCCGGCACATTGGTCAATGCCCTCCTCCATCATTTTCAGACGTCCGGCGGTACCGTGTCGACGATCGGCGGGAAAGAACGGCCAGGGCTGGTTCATCGCCTGGACAAAGATACCTCCGGCGTGATGGTCATCGCGAAGACGGACGAAGCCCATCGGGCTCTTTCAGCTCAATTCAAACAGCACACGATTACTCGGGTGTACGAGGCTCTAATTTCAGGCGTGCCGAAAAAGGGACATGGGTTGATCGAGCTTGCGATTGGCCGTGACAAGAAGGAGCGGAAAAAGTTCTCTGCCCACACAGCACGCCCCAAGGAGTCCGTGACGGAATACAAGGTCGACCATCGGTTTGGCAAACTCGCTGCCCACGTGCTGTTATACCCGCGCACTGGCCGGACTCACCAGCTCCGCGTGCATCTCGCTTCCTTGGGTCATCCCATTCTAGGAGATCAGACCTATGGCGGGAAAAAAGTCTGTACAGTAGAGGAGGTCGAGATTTCCCGTGTGATGTTGCATGCAAGGACTTTAGGATTCCGTCACCCGTCTACCGGTGAGTTTCAAGAGTATACAAAACCGTTTCCATCAGATATGGAGCAGGCTGTTCAGGCTCTTGGTTGCCTCACGCCTCCTCACGGCGCCAGAAGATCTTGACAGGCCTTGCTCATGTGGCGTGATCGATGCGCCCGAGGATGAGTTCATGCAGACTGCCGATGTGCTGGACGCAATGGGTGGATTGGTTGCCCAGTTGAAGGTCTATGCGTCCAAGCTACCACCCGTTGTCCATCTGTCGGCTGTGCCGAGCGGTGTAAAGCCCAGGCTAGAGGCTATCGAGGAGTATGAAGATATCGCTTCCCGATTCCGGAGCCAGAGCGCCGGAACTCCTTATAAAAGTTTAAACGAATTATTTGTGGAATCGCTGGAAGCCTTCGAGGTCGGTCGATTGCTTGGCTCCGTTCATCCGCTCCTCTCGGTACTCGATCATCTCGAACGGATGCAGCGCGATCAAGAAATAGAAGTCAGGCGAAGCGATCAGGGGCGCATGGGCGAGTATCGGTCCGCGCTGAATAAAATTCTCCCGGGTAACAAACCGGAATTGGACGGCTCTGGACGGGGGATATAGCAAATGCCGAACGTATGGGGGAAAGGGAAGGATTCATGTGCGCGCCCGGGGTCCTACGCGACAACATGAAGATATGGTCACGCGTCTCCCTGCTTCTCGTCCTTGCCTTGGCTGGTTGTGGCGAGGGAGCAAAATTGCTTCAGGAAAGAGAGGACGGGGGGATTGTCGCCTATCCCTTCACGGGCGAACAGGGAGTGATGCTCTCCTCGTTTCGAACGGATGCACTCGCTTTGATGAAGGAGAAATGCGGCGGACCCTATACCATCGTGCGCGAGGGGGAAACGAAAGGGCGAACTCGTATAGTCAGCCCGGTACCAGGTGCGCAGGAAGTCGTGGAGGAGCGTCGGTGGGGCATTCAATTCCAGTGTAAGTGAGCCAGTCCCATCCGAGAATCCAACAGGTTGTTCGTTCTTCGATTTCTGTCAGGACCTGAGCATAACCAATAGAGAAACTAAAAAAGCTGCTTTCAGTGGTGTCCCGATTCAATGGGAAAGCCTGCCGCGAGCCAGGCGTTCATGCTGCCGGTGACGTTGTAGACATGACGGTAACCCAAATCAGCCAGTGTTTCTGCTGCAATGTTGCTCCGGTGGCCGGACTGGCAATAGACGACCAGATGGTCATCGGGCTGGGCTCCGATCTCCCGGTGCCGAGCCTGAATTTCCCTGAACTCAATATTCAAATCGGTTCCGGGAATGAATCCTGTCGCATGTTCTTCCGCAGATCTGACATCGATCAAGATGAAACCCTTCTGCGGCATCGAAGGCGCCTTGGTCAGGCCGGCACGCAGCTGCTGGACCGTGAGTTGGTAGGAATGATGAGCTGACACCCCGTTGATCAGGATCGCAGAAAGCAGAAACAAGCCGAGAACAGCAACGACAATCCGCCGGGTCATAGTTGGCCTCCTCTCAATAGGCATGAATCGATCGTTCCGGGTGATTCCACTGGGATGTATGATAGGGAACTCAAGAAGATCCGGTCAAGCCTCGCCGTCATTTTTCATCGCGTTGGCCGGCTGTCAGCGAATGTATGACAGTCTCTGCTGACACCTAGGGGTGAGTAGATTGGGCGTGGGTCAAGTCGTCGATGGTCAGCAAGCTCACAAGCGTCAGCCCGTCGGTTTCAACCTTACGCCGTCCATCCTGTTCCTCCCGATCCACGATCACCACGGCATGTGTCACAGTCAAGCCGGCTCCCCTGGCAGCCGTGACGGCCTTGAGAAGCGAACCCCCGCTCGTGAGCACATCGTCCACGATCACGGCTCGATCTCCTGGTTGAAACGATCCTTCGATAAGTTTGCCAAGTCCATGATCCTTCGCTTGCTTCCGCACCACGAAGGTCCGCCACGTTCGTTGCGGCTGGGCCACGAAGGCAAAGTCTGAAATGCTGGTCGCAATGGAAATCGCTCCGATTTCCAATCCGCCAAGGCAGTCGAGGTCGACCGTCCGCAATGATTCGTACGCGAGATGGGCCACAAGACGGCGCGATTTCGGGTGGGCCATCAGCGACCGGCAATCGACATAGAAAGGACTCTGTAATCCTGACGCGAGCGTGAACCCTGTCGTGGGGTCCCACTTGAACGAGTGTGTCTCATGAAAGGCGTTCGCTAGTTCAGCTTTGAGGGACAACATCCTATTCTCTCGGGTCTTTCTCTGCAACGCGCCCGCCCATTGTATACATGGTAAGGATCAAAATGAATCCTCAATCCACACAATAATTCCTTTCCGTTGTCGCGTACATACGTCGCACAACCCTGCCCATGAAAAGTCTGCAGTGCTCGAAGAAGTAAGGAGGCACACACTGCACCTTGTGTGGGGCGTGCAACATGGATCTTGGCGAGCGGAGAAGGCTTTCTGATGGCTCCTCTCCTTTGG
>CBDDRW010000098.1:0-11222 GCA_965233175.1 uncultured bacterium | reverse complement strand
TGTGTGAAGCGTCGTTCGTGAGGTGTGGTAGACAGAGTGTGTCTGGATGATCGTTTGCGAGATACGCTGTCAGAGGAACGCGTTTCGGGTGATGCCGTGATGTGCCACTATGAATCAGGCGCCTCAGCGAATGACTTGAATGGCTTTCCATCGTTCCGATCGGTAGCGCCATAGTAGTAGTCCCATTCTGACCGTCCAATCTGCGATCATCGCGCTCCACACGAAGAGTACATCGAGTGCGAGCCAGGGCCCTGCGATGGCTGCGAGGGGCAGGCGGATTCCCCACATGCCGACGGTCGTTGCCAACATGATGAACCGCGTATCACCGGCTCCACGGAGCGATCCGGCCAGGACCATGGTGAGAGCGAGCGGGACTTGAAGGATGGCTACAATGCGGAGGAACACCGTTCCGAGCTCAACGACAGCCTCGTCATTGGTAAAGGTGCGGAGCAGCACGTAGGGAAAGAAAAAGAAGAACACGCCCATTGAAGCCATCGCGATACCGGCCAGGCGATTCGCTTCCCAGTTTTCCAATTTTGCTCGGACATATTTCCCTGCGCCGATACTCTGTCCTACCATCGTGGCGGCTGCGATCGCGAAGCCATATCCTGGAAGGAACGACAGGGATTCGATCGATAAGCCGACTTGATGGGCGGCATACGTGACCGTGCCGTACATGAGAATTATCTTGGTGTAGAGAATAATCCCTGCCTGCTGAAAGATCCGTTCTCCTGAGACCGATGCGCCGATTTGCCAGGTGGAGCGTAAGAGGTCGCGCCTGATATGAAGTGACTTCCTCAAGAGTGATCGGCAAGACCAGAGGAGGTAGGCCACGCCCGTTCCTTCTGCAAGGCCGGCTGCCATGGCCGCTCCAGTGATACCCAAGGCAGGGGAGCCCCAGAGTCCGTAGATCAGTGGATAGGCGATTGTCAGATACAGCAGATTCACCGCGATCAACGCGTACATGGGAGTTTTGGTGTCTCCAGTGCCTTGTATAATCGACGAAAGGACCTGTAAGAAAATGGTGCAGGGAATGACCAGGAAGATGAAGTTCGAGTAGGGAAGGGCGAGCGCGATAACGTCATGCGCAGCGCCCAACAGCTCCATGATCATCCCGTTCAGAGACAATCCAAGTATCACGAGCGAGCAGGACACGATGGCGGCCAACCCGAGGAGATGTGTCGCGGCTTCTCCGACATCGTTGGTACGGCGAGCACCCCACAATTGGGCAATGAGGACATTGGCTCCCACCGATAGTCCAGAGACGAGCGTGGTGGCGATGAAGGCCAGCAATTGACCGAGTCCGACCGCCGCGATCGATGTGGCGCCGAGACCGCCGACGAGGAAGACAGCGGCGATGCCCTCGGTACGTTGGAGCAGGGTGCTGACCGTAACCGGCAAGGCCAGGGTGAGGACGGACTTTCTGATCTGTGCAATGCTGGATGCCATGGCGGGCCATCCTAGCAGTCTGTTGATAAAGGCCGCCAGCAGAGGATGGATGGCCCGGTGAGTCCCCTGTGCTCGCGCAACGCGCGGTCGCGGACTCCCCTCGTTGGACGCGCGCAGCGGGGGACTCATCCGGGCTATCCTTGGGAACATATACACAAGCAAGCTTGGAAAGACCATCGTTGGTCGCTTGCTGCGGCCTTGTATGGGAAGGCGCGTCCCCAGGGCAAAGAGTCTGTCTTGGCAGACTCAGGGCGGGCGGGTGAAATGACCGCCAGGGTTGGGCGGGTGATAAAGTCTGAACTTTCTGAATAGCCTTCGACTGATTCTGGTTGATCATTCTGCCTGCTGGACAAAGATGTATCTGACCGATTAGTGTCATCCCACCATGACTGAACTCAGTGATCTTTCCCCAATTCCTCTTCTCAAGGCACCGCGCCTGTCAAAGTCAAAATTCCTGTCCGGGCTGCAGTGTCATAAACGTCTGTTTCTTGAAGTGCATCATCCTTCTCTCGCAACGAAGCCGGATGCAGCGACTCAGGCGATGTTCGATATGGGAACAGAAGTCGGAGAGTTGGCCAGGAGTCGGTTTCCAGGTGGGGTATTAGTGACAGCTGGCTATCGCCAGACAGACGCTGCTCTCGCACAGACGGCAGCATTGGTTCAGGATCTCACCGTGCCGGCTATCTTCGAAGCGGCGTTTTTACATGCTGGAGTGCTGGTTCGCGCGGATGTAATGGAACGTGTGTCCACCGAAGAAGGGCAGGCTTGCGGCTGGCGCCTGATCGAGGTCAAGTCTTCTACAAAGGTCAAAGATGTGCATCTTGAAGATCTTGCCGTGCAAAGCGAAGTCATACTAGGCACAGGGCTGACGCTCCTCTCCGTGTGTCTCATGCATATCAATACCGGGTATGCCTATCGAGATGGAGCGATCAATCTGAACGAATTGTTCGCTATTCAGGATCTGTCCGAGGCCGTGGCTCAGCGACGAAGGGCGGTGCGTGAACGGTTGGCCACGATGAATCACATGCTATTCCAGACGCACCCTCCGGCGATTGAACCTGACGGGCATTGTCGTACACCCTATGATTGTCCTTTTTGGGACCATTGCACCAAAGACAAGCCTGAACGCTGGATTCATTACTTGCCTGGATCGAAGCAAGTGGTCGCTCAGTTGGCTCAGCAAGGGGTGATGATAATCGACGAGATCCCACTAGGCACAAACCTCTCACCGGTTCAGCGTCGTGTGAAGGAGAATGTCGAATGGGTCTCTGAGAAACTCGGCCTTGTATTAAAGGCTGTGCGATATCCGGTGCACCACCTTGATTTTGAGACGATCATGTTAGCGGTGCCTCGATTCTCAGAGACGAGGCCCTATCAAGCCCTCCCGGTTCAGTGGTCGAATCATATTGAACAGGCAACCGGTGAGTTGCGCCATGAAGAGTTTCTTCACAAGGATGTCAGCGATCCCCGTAAGGTGCTTGCCGAAGCCTTGCTGGAATCGCTGGGAGACCAAGGCAGTATCTGCGTCTATTCGCCATATGAGCGATCTATATTGGAGCAGCTGGCTACCGCACTTCCGTCACTCAAGCCTGCGCTCTCCCGCGTCATCAATCGTCTGTGGGATCTCTTCCCGATCGTGCGAGACCATTACTACCATCCGGCGTTCGGTGGGTCCTATTCCATCAAGTCGGTGCTGCCGGCCATGATCCCTTCATTGGCCTATGACGATCTGGCGATCAAAGAGGGAGGGCATGCGGCCAGTCAGTATTACCGCATGGTTTTTGTCGAAACGGATTGGGTCGAGCGGGCTACGATTGAAGAGGCCTTGTTGCGATACTGCGCACGAGATACCTTGGCGATGGTCGAACTCAGAAAAGCGCTTCTCAGAAAATGTGATGCTCAATAAAGAAGCGAAGTGTCTGGGTTTCGATGAACCTGGGTGTGGGCCTCTGTTCAATCATGTGGGTGTGCGCGAAGGTGCCGTAACATGTCTGAAAGGAACGCGGACACGTATTCGTCAGAAAAGTTGCTCTCGTTTACTTCCAGCACGAGGACTTGTGATGTCAGGATATCTTTGCTCCAGTCAATTTGAGACACGTCGACTTCGCGAGACTGCAAAGAAAAGAAGGGAGGGCTCTGAAGTGCTGTAGGCGAGAGCCTATGCGACCATCGCCATTTTCGTTTTGAGCTGGTGTTTGGCAAGCAACTTTCCACAGTTCTCGATCAACACTCATGGGTGCAATTGGTGTCCATGTGTGTTCCGCCGAAACACTAGTCGGTTCACTTGACACGAGGTAGAAACGACCAGAATTCCATTCACATTCGCCCTGCTGCCCATCTCAATAATCCTGTCCAATGGTTCAGAGCAGGTTCCTAGACCGATGGACGTTGAGCAGTTCGATAATGTTTTCTCGATGATCGTGTTCACGTCTCAGCAAGCAAGGCTCAGGGAAGGCGGTGTCAGAAATGCAGGGGCGAGGATTTTCCCCTAAACTTGATGATGGTCGTAGGGATCTTGCTTCATTCTTCTTGTGGTCCCGCATCTGCTTTGAGAATCATGGCTGGATCTCTTGGCAGTGCAGCTTTCCATACTTATCCTGAATCACAACGGCGAGGGGTATCGTCACTTGTGTATAGTTGGGCACGGCTGGTTCGGCATCCATGGTACACGGCCCGACGCAAGGCGTGGTGAATGGGGTTCCCTTACAGGGGGGAATCGTCCACTCGGTGCAGCCGCTGGTCACCAGCGCCAGGAGCACGAGTCCCCCCACCCATCTTCCACACCCGTAAGACGTGAGGAAGCATTGAACAGGGAAGCGACGGTATGTGCGAATCGCGAAGAGCAATGAGGACCTCGCTCGGGAGGCGTATTGTAGGCGGGTTATTTGCTAAGGTGCAAGAGCGATTTGCATGAGGTGCAACAGAATCGAGTGAAGCAATGCGCCATTGGACGGTGCAGGGACTTACTGAGATGTTAGCAAATACACGGTTGTCCACTCGCTCCTTGCCATCTTACTTATTGGGCATTCATTTGAGGTATTGGCATCTCCTTACTAGTCGTCTGCCCAGTTTGATTAGACGTTGAGCTCGAATACGCAAGCGGAGAGCCGAGAGAGACTTGATACGTCGAGAAGCCGAGTTTGCGAATGAATACCCGTCCGTCCCGCGACATGCAATCGACAGCGACGAATATTTGCCCCCAACTGAAATTGGGAAGGCCCGTGACGATTTCGTCAAAGCAGCAGGGACCGTCGTTCCGCAGTTTTTCAGCAATGGCTTCTTCTAGGAGTAGCATGGTGTGGGACCTCCGGTTGAAGTGAGGTGCGGGGGCTGGATTGCAGCATATACGCCGCGCGCCGTATGTGAACTAGGAAATGCCCTAGGCGCCTCGTAAAATTGGCCTAAAAAAAACCGTTTAAGGGGCGAGTCAGAGTTCATTGACTGTGCATGGACTTGTCGGGTGTTGCGGGGGTTAGGCTCTCGGTAGATGCACTCGCATTTGTGGCTGGAGGAAGGAAGAGAGGAAAGCCTAATGTCTTAGCCTACCCTCACATAGACTTTGAAGCGCGATGATTTTGAATTCGGAAATTTCCAGCCTGGTGGATGACTACACTCAACAAAAAAAGATTACATGTTCAGAGGGGTGTAGCGGGCAGGAATAACTCGGACTCATATAGGCACTCTTAAAAATTGGCGGAGAGGGTGGGGATCGAACCCACGGTCCCGTTGCCAGGACAGCAGTTTTCGAGACTGCCCGATTCGGCCACTCTCGCACCTCTCCACAGGCGCAAAAGACCACGTATAATCACACACTTAATATCCGTTTGCAATACTGACGACTGACTGGCGCTGAGAATAGCTGTGTCGCTCGACGAGGCTGAGATTGGCCCAACCTCCGCATTCTTGAATAGTCCTCGATCCGCCGGACATGGCAAGCCGTGAAGCCACCAAGGATTTGACGGATTAGCGGATGATCATGTCACGTACAACGGCGGTATCTTGGACGTTGACAGAGGGGAGTATATCTTCAAGCGAGCGGAAGCCGATCTTCAGCCCCTGGCACACAGCAACTTGTCGATCGAAACGGTTCTTGGTGCGAATCATGTCACGAAGGGCTCCGAAGGCTACACCATCCTTTTTTGACAGGAATCAAAGTCATAGCTGGATATCCCTAGATTCGTCTTGGCTGTCATGGCGGTCACCTTCAAACTAGGTGTATTGCTAGTTCGGGCAGCCCAATCCTCTGATACAAAGAATCAGTTAGTGGAACGAAGCTTACTAGTCGCTGGTCTTATCAGCGAGCCGAGACGCGAATTTTTTGGGGCATGAGCTGCTGTCTCTGTATCCTGTCTGCTAAAAAATCAGGGTGTCCTTGAGAAATAGCATCCCAAATCATGTAGGGTTCGTTTTCGATGGCAACCGTCGGTGGGATCAAGGAAGTGTCCATCTATGGTTTCACGCAGGAGAACACCAAGCGGTCATCCATCCAGAAACAGGCCTTTAGCCACGCATGCGTGATGTTCGCGCTTGAGATTGCACGGCGCGGAGCAGCACTGTTGGTTGTCGGTGATGAGACTTCGACACAATTTCCTGAGGCATTGAAAGAATTCCGACACTGTCAAGGCATCGGAATGAAAGTGAACCTACTCGTCAACTATGGTTGGGAATGGGACCTGGCAGGTATAAAAGATGGCAGTCTCCGTTCGAAGAACGTTTCGCGATTGGATTTAATTGTACGGTGGGGTGGAGGACGCAGACTGAGCGGTTTTCTCCCCGTGCAATCGGTGTATGCGGATTTTTATGTCAGGGACGAATATTGGCCTGATTATGATCCGCAGCATTTTGAACACGCCCTCGCCTGGTTTAGACACCAGGACGCCACCCTCGGGGGCTGAACGCTCTCGCGAGTTCCTTGACGATGCATCTTATTTGTACGGTATTTTCTCATGCACCACTCATCGAAGGACCTTATGTCACGCGATGATTCACGGAATGATTTCGCAGCTGACGGCAATAAGGCCACAATGTGCCTGCTTATCATCGATATGATTAACGAATTCAAATTCCCGGAAGCCGAACATATGTTTCCAGAAGTCTTGTCGGTGGCAGAAAGGATTACAGAATTGAAAGTCCGCTTGAAAGCGGCAGCATTACCCATCATCTATATCAATGATAACTTCGGCCAGTGGCGATCGAATCTGCCTCAGCAAGTACAGAAGTGCCTGTCAGAGCGATGCAGAGGACGGGCCATCGTCCAGCATCTACAACCAGACGAGAATGACTACATCGTCCTCAAGCCTCGACACTCCGGCTTCTTCGGTACGCCCTTGGAGCTTTTGCTGACTTTCGTTGGGGCGCGCAAGTTAATCATTACGGGAATAGCCACTGACAGTTGCGTGCTCTACACGGCGGCGGACGCATACATGAGAGATTACGAATTAATTGTTCCAAGTGACTGCGTCACCACGGTCAACCCACAGGCCCATGGCCATGCCCTTCACTACATGCAAACCATGCTCAAGGCGAATACGTGCCATTCCTCAACACTGTCAATTGTTTAACTCCCGGTGATCCCTCCTTGGGATAAAGTTCCCTGTCTATGACAATGAAAGCACTCTAGGGATTATTCCAGTATAACGAAGTCTGCATTCCCTATAAGTAGTTGATCAGGGAAATTAAAACACGTACCGGCCTCGGGGTCTTTGAATAACCAGCCAAGGAACTACCATGAAAAAGGAGATCGAGCCATGGCACAGCTGAAGGAGCAAAACGGGACTCGTTCGTTCTCATCACAGAGACAGTATCGGCCGCATAATGAAAGTCCTGATATGCAAACAAAGTATGCGGGCGATGGGCATAAAAATGTGGGTTACGAGGAACGGATTTTTTCCGCCCTACTCGGGGGAGGACTGGTCTTGCACAGCCTGAGGGGGAGATCAAGTGTGATGGGTGGCCTGACAGCCCTGATGGGGATTGCACTACTGAATCGCGCCGCGAGTGGGTATTGTCCCGCTTACCACGCTATGGGTATCAATGCTCGTGACCGTAGCGATACCTCTTTGTTAGGCCGGCCAAAAGTCCATACCGATCGAGCAATCAAAATGAAGCAATCCATTACGATTCAGCGTCCCGCTCGTGATCTATATCGGTACTGGCGCCAAGTAGAGAACCTGCCTAAGGTCATGAGTCATATCCGCAGCGTCGTGGCCATTAACGAGCACCAATCGCATTGGATTGTCGAGACATTACCCCATACGCGAGAAATCGAGTGGGACGCCGAAATCATCAATGAAGTCGATAATGAGCGGATAGGTTGGAGAACGATGAAAGGAGCGGTCGTTGAGCATGCGGGTTCCGTCGTCTTTGAAGCGACAGGGGAAACCACCACTAAAGTGACCGTCACGCTGCAGTATGATCCGCCTGGGGGACCATTAGGCGCCGCCCTGGCGTCTCTATTCGGCCAAGATGCTGGGAAGACAATAGAAGAGGACCTCGCTCGCTTTAAAGAAATGATGGAAAAAAACCATGAATGATATAGCGCAACGAGGCGTGGCCGCGAGATGCCATGGATCAGTGCCCCGATTACATCATTGAATGGAGGTCTGTCGATATGAATCCACCTGATGCCTTATTGGATCCCGACGATGAAGCGCTTCCGGAAGGAGATGAGTGTACAGGGAATCCATCCACATGCCCTTGCGAAGCATGCCAGAGCTGGCGGATCGATATGGAAGCGGATCAATGATCTTCAGCGCCCAACGCGTGGGAATTCATGCGGTCTTTTTTAGTCCGCGCGGAATCATTTTCTCTGGCGTACTGAATTTATCAATAGCCACAGCCCTCTCGTCCCGTGGAAACCACTAGCCACGGCGTTCATTTCTCTTCCTTGACCCATGTAGATGTGCCGCTATGTCGCGCTATGGTTTACAGCTCGTAGTTTCTGACATACGGGACAATAATGGCTCCACCGATGACGCTTACCGGTTTTTAGATGCGTTACCTTACCGCTGCAGTGTGGGCAGAGGCCTTTGCGATGTATTTTGAGGTTATGACGGAGAACAAACGTTTTCCTCCACCTATAAAATTGAAGCGAAAATGACCGGGCGATTGCGAGAATCTTCTTGCATTCAATCGGTGAGAGATCGCGTATCTTTTGTGTTGGATGTATTAGCGCCAGTGAAAGAATCTCATTTTTAATAATATTCCCTACGCCTCCGAAAATATCTTGATCGAGGAGCACGTCGCCAATTTCTTCATTGGAGAATTTCTTCATCTTTTTGTGCGCGAGGGCGGACTTCCATGTGGGAGACATAATGTCCGCAGAATAGTCGTAGGTCGTTTTCAGGTTTGCATGTTCGATGAACTTAACAGAGCAATTGTACATGCCGATCTGACCATTCTCGAATGTAAGCATGAGCCTTGGGACACGGGATTTTTTGTAATCTCCGGTTACTGATTTCCCCTCGACTACCGCGCTGAATGTGCCGTAGAGAAGAAAATGAACCTTCAACGCGAAGCCGTCGAACTGAAAAAGAAGATGTTTACCCCAGCTGAAAATATCCTTGACGATGTGTCCCTCAAAGCGACGTTTTTCGATCGACGTGTTGCCTGATGCGCTGAGAACAACCTTTTTCCTAAAAGGTTTGAGTTGTTCTTTCGCGAGAAATAATGATGGTCCTTCCATAGAGGTATAAAGAGTATTAAGTCAGTATAGAATTCTGCGCGGACCCGGAACACCTGTGGCGCGAATGCCCCGTACTGCCAATTCCCAGCTAGTCATTGACAATCGTATCATTTCTTGTCTGCTCGCATGGAATGTATACCTCCTCCCGATGAGTTCCACTCCCGTTCTTAAGAATTCCACCAGTCTCGTTACCTAGCGCTAATATATTCCTCTACTAGTGGAGGCATGGAGCCACTAAATACGATTTACGCGACCGATGTTGGCGTAAGGAGATCGGAGCGCCAGGCTGCCGCACCGAATTAACTATGCCTTGTATCGTCTCCTAGACTGCCTATTTCAACAACGATGCTGAAGGCTTTGCAGTCGCAATTGCTGGCTGGAATGCAACTCCCACACATCTTTGCATGGACTCTTGTCGCCAGCTGGGGGCTTTCCCAGTCCCCTGCTCACGGTACGAGTGACAGACTTGGGAATGCTGCTCATCCAGTCATGGCGACAATGCCGTTCTCTTCCAACTAACACTCCTGACATGGCCAGTCTCTCTGAACTGTGCTAGCTCCCTCTCAGTGGAACCAATAAGGGTTCGAATGCCACGAACAAAAAAGCTACAAACGGTTGAAGTCATCAATCTTCTCCGTGAAATCGGGCAGCGCATACAGTTGCAGGGTGGTAATCCCTTTCGTGCTCGAGCTTACAGAACAGCTGCCGACAGCCTGAGTGCTCTCACAAGTCCATTGGAAAAGATTCTTGCAGCAGGAGAACTGACATCCATTCCGGGCGTGGGGAATGCCATAGCAGGTGTCATCGAACGGCTCTATACGACAGGGTCGGATCCCGCCCTGGAGACACTACGAAAAGACATACCACAAGGTGTTTTACAAATGCTTTCCATCCCCGGTATGCGCGCAAATCAGATTCTTAAGCTCTACAAAGACACGGGTATTTCAAACGTTGAAGCGCTCCAGAGGGCGATTGAAAGTGGTGAACTGGAAGGCAAAAAAGGCGTGACACTGGCTTTTCAACAAAAAGTCCTGCAGGGCCTTCACATTCATCGTGAAGCTGGTCATAAACAGCATATCCATCATGCAACAGCCCTTCTTGAATCGGCAAAAAGGAACCTCGGTCACACACATCCTGAGTTGCGCGGTATCACTATCGCCGGTGACCTGCGGCGGCAGTGCGAACTTGTTGGAGATCTCAGTCTTGTGGCTATCTCAGATAAGCCACGGGCAGCAAAACCAGTACTAAGCGGTATCCGACTGCATCTCTGTCACGAAGGGAACTTCGGTAGCACATTGTTGTTTGCAACAGGATCTGCTGCACATATCCAATCCCTCCGAGCACGTGCAAAAGAGAAACATCTCACACTGACTCCCGACGGTCTTACAAACGGGAAGCAACGTATGTCGTCGCGGACTGAAGAGGAGATTTATGAGGCCCTTGGCCTTGCCTTCATTCCACCTGAGTTGCGGGAAGGGGATGGAGAAATAGAACAGGCGAAACATAAGACTCTTCCCCATCTCGTCACACTAGACCGGGTCCATGGCATTCTTCATGCGCATACCGTTCGGTCGGATGGCGCCAATTCGTTGAAGGAAATGGCGGAGGCAACGCGCACGCGGGGATTCAGCTATCTGGGCATTACCGACCATTCGCAAAGCGCGTATTATGCAGGCGGAATGAACGCCACCGCAGTGGCCGAACAGATGAAAGAAGCAGATTCCCTCAATAACACATATGGACGCGATTTCCACATTTTTAAAGGTGTAGAGTCCGATATCTTGGCGGAAGGAGAGTTGGATTATCCCGAAGCAATCCTGAAACAATTCGATTTCATTATTGCCAGCATCCACAGCCGATTCAAAATGGATAGGGAAAGGCAAACCGCCCGGATTGTCCGAGCGATTAAAAATCCCTATACGACCATTCTAGGACATATGACGGGCCGCCAGCTTTTACGCCGTCCTGGCTACGACGTAGATATACCAGCGATCCTCCAAGCCTGTGCAACATGTCACGTGGCAGTCGAAATCAATGCCAATCCATGGCGGCTTGATGTTGACTGGCGCTGGCATCAGATGGCTTTGAA
>CBDDRW010000097.1:0-81362 GCA_965233175.1 uncultured bacterium | reverse complement strand
TCGAACAATTGCAACCAAGGGGCGGGACAGAGAATGTTTTTCGGATCATAGTCGTCAGCATGAATGCATGCTACCGTCCAAGCCCATCATGGCGCAAGCAGCGGCCCTTCATCCGGCAGGCTGTTGAAAAAGTCCGCCAGCGTCGTTCTCGGCTCATCGAAATCCGGTTTCGAATCGCCTGCGGGCTGAGCGGGAACCACCCGCGACCGCCTACTCCCTGCTTTCCTCATTTCGAACTGTTAGTCAACCCCCTCCTGGTTCTGCTTGAACCTGAATGGTCCACATGACTTCCGTATCGAACAATGCCCACCTTTGCCCTTGACGACGGCACCACATGAGGAATCCCGCTCCGGTGCCGTCTGGGCGAACGGTTTCGACATACAGTAGTGCATGATCGTTGCGCAGGCTCCGCGCCACACGAGAGAACGCCAGACGATCCAAGATCGACAGCGCGTGAATCGGCGTCGAGCCGGGTATCGTGACTGGGCGTGAGATGGACACCTCCGGATCTTCAAGCCTGCCCTCTGTGGCGAACTGGTAGCCGGCAGCAAAGTGAAATCGCCCTTCAAGCCGGCTTACTTGCCGGTTGATCGAGATGAAATCCTGAATCAGATCTTCCGGCAGTTCGCCATCGAAGTAGTCCTGTTCCTGAAACGCTCTTGCTGTCGTCGGTCCCTCCTGATCTGGAGAAAGACGGAGCCGGGTCATGCGTTCGATCACGACCAATTGAGTCGCTGACGTGAGAAACTTACTCGCTACCACTTGGTCGTACAAGGCATAGTCTTCAGGAGAAAGGACATCGGCCTTCTGATCCGATCCAGCTACCGCTCCTGACGTCCCCATGAATCCAGCCATCATGAGCGGCATCGTTACAATAAAAACCATCAAGCGAGTCATGTAGTAGTCTGCAAAAACCTTCCCCATACACTATCCACCATTAGGATGCTCAAAAAGACCGTTCAGTCCCAGCGAGTGACCACTTACTACTTTTACTAAGGGGTGGCTGGGATGATCCCAACTGCGCGCGTCCAACGAGGGCCTTCTGAGGCCGTGCGTTGCGCGAGCACGGGGATCGTCCCAGCTACCCCGACACCATTTTTCAGCATCCGATGAGTTTGAGCATAGCGTCCGGCACGCAGCACGGTCAATTCAGAGAATCCGACATGGACAAGTTGGGGCGAAGCGTGGATAATCCGAAAACTGGAGGGATGTACCGTGCGCGACAAGACTCAATCGAACCAGTGGCCTTTGCGGATCGGAGCGGTCGTGCTCTGTATCCTGGCCAGTAGTTGTAAGCCAGATGATTCGCCGTTCAAAGCGGAAAATGAATCGCTCCGCAAGCAACTGTCTAAACAAGAATCGGTGGTCACCTCGCTGCAGGACGGGAATAAGGTCATGCACCAACAGATCGATCTGCTGAACCAGGAATTGCGCGATGCGAAGAAATCCGCCCAAAGTGCCAAAGCAGAAGCCAACGCTGCCGCCGCCGACCTGGCGATACAAACAGCCCAGGCAAAAAAACTGAGCGCCGATGTCCAAAAAACCGCAGCAGCCCAAGCGGCACAGACGATCCACGTCGAAGAGAAAGGGACCCAGACTGAAGACGTCCCCCGCCCCTTAAGCACAGTCGCCAAGGTGGTGGAAGAGACCCTCAGTCGCAATGGGTACCACATCAAAGTCAGTATCAAAACCGATCAGAAGGCGGTCTACGTGACGGAGCGAAAGGTCTCTCCTCCTATCTCACTCGAAGTCCCTGGCTCGAGAAATCAATATGTGTTGTCGCTTCAGGGCCTCCCTTCGAACATCACCAAGCTCAACGTCAAGGCCGACTTTGAAAAGTTGGCCCAGGGGGGACGCGTACTCAGCGTGAGCGCAGAGGAAGTCGCGGAAATCGAGCGGAGCCTCCTCCGGGAAGTCAACAAAGCCCTCTCCTCCCCCGGTAAAATCTGACGCACTGCCAGCCTCCTGTCTCTGCATGCCCCTCTCACGTGTCGACCACGCGACTTCGCTATGAACCGTTCGCGAGCGAACCAGCTGCCAGGAGATGCAAGGCCGCAGGCTCCAAGAAACCGGAAGCGTATTCGCTGCAATACGTCGAGGATTTCTTGGGGCTGAGAACGACGCAGATTCTGGCAGCTCGTTCGCCGCAGCGCAGCAAAGTCCCCTTTTCTTGGTGAGGAGACCAGCCTCGTGCTAGCATTTCACTCCGATGGTTTCTCAATGTACGGTGAGGCGATGAGATTTCTCTTCATCATGGCGACGATCGCCGTTGTCACACTCGCGGGCTGTGTCACACACTCGATCGAACACCCTCGTCCATCGCCATCGGCAGCATCTCCCTGCTGCCGATCTGTCGAGCACACACCGAGTCGGAGCGCCATCGTGCGGACAGCAGCCACATTGGTGGGTGCAACCACCATTGAAAGCCACGGCCGGCGCATTGCCTATGATTGCGCAGGGGTGACCCGTGCGGTGTTTCTCAGACATGGAATCGATCTGTATGACGCTGATCCGATCGACCCTCATGCCAACGGCGTCCGGATCATTCATGCACACATCCGGCAACAAGGCAGGTTCCATCGGGGACCAATCGCCCACCCCGGTGATCTCGTCTTCTTCAACAATACATGGGACTACAATGGTGACGGGAAAGTAAACGACTCGCTGACCCACATCGGGATCGTCGAACGGCAAGAACCGGATGGCACCGTAATCTTCATCAGTCGCGTGGCCAGTTCCGTCGAACGCTACCACATGAATCTCCGCCTGCCTCATGTCCACAAAACTGCCGAAGGTCGAATCCTCAACGACTATCTGCGCCGCAAGGGTACAAGCGACCCGCACAACGCCACCTACCTCACAGGGGAACTCTTTGCACAGTTCGCCTCCCGAGTGAGACACTAGCCCGCATATTTCATAACGGATTGAATCTCTTTCTAAAGTGATCCGTTGAATTGAAAGTTCATTTGATTGACAGATTATCAGATAGTGTCCCATCTCGCTTCGCAGGTATCGAACGCGCAGTGATAGTTTTTATCGACAGTGTGCTTTAGTACAGGATTCAATATGCCGATATGGACACAGCGGTGGAGATCGACCTCCGAACCAAATCCCAGGTGAGGGGTCACCATTTTTACAATAACCTGCTACAGTTATTTTATGGCATCCGTCTCACAAAAGAATTCGATCAAGAAATCCACTCCGCTCCGCGAGAAGATCCTCGACGTGCGGAGCAGCCTCTTGAGCTTACATAAGGCCCTCATTTTGGCTGAACAAGTCACCTATGAGCGCATCAACGGCCGGGTTAAGTCGACCAACCAACTGCTGCACTTAGTGTTAAACGATCCTTGGTTCACCTGGCTTCACCCCCTCTCGCAACTGGTGGTGCGCATTGATGAAATCTTGGACGACAAGTCCGAGCTTTCGCTTGTTGAGGTGGAACACTTCCTGATAGAGGCTCGCTCCCTCATCCGTCCTTCAGAAGAAGGAGACGGATTTGAACGGAGTTACTATGAGGCCCTTCAGCGGGAACCTGACGTCATCTTTGCCCACGTCGAAGTGAAGAGACTTCTGACCAAAATCGCCGCGTAATGTCTTGAGCCACTCACGCCTCTCCAGTCCCTTGTAACCCCTCTACCCTTCTTCAGAAACTATGTCTAGCTGAGAGCTTCCTGTCTCATCGCCACGTCCATAGCAGGATGCTCAAAAAGTCCGTCCAGCAAGGCCGCAGCGAGTGAAGGCTCGAGGCGTACCCTCAGGGGTACGTTAAGAGTCTGAACGATGCGAGAACGATGCTGGCGGAATTTTTCAGCATCCTGAAGGTCCAAGAATCAAGTTTTTCTTGTCTGTACCGATACGTAAAGTAGACTCATCTACGGAGAGATTATAACGATGCAACCACGATGTCGCGCACGAGTGCCAGTCCACTACCCTGCGAGTATCCAAAGTGATACCGAGGCAGGAGAGGGAGTCTTGTTCGACCTCTCACCTGCCGGCTGTAGAATGCGCAGCGACATCGCGCTGAACGCAGGAACCTATCTCGCACTGCGGATTGCTGTTGAGCAAGAACCAACCCCTGTGGCCGTAGAAGTCTCGGTGGTTCGCTGGTGCAAAGACGGACACTTCGGAGTAGAGTTTCTGCGGTATAGTCATGGAGACCGTGAACGAGTCACAAACCTTGTCGAACCTCAGCCACCGATGGCAATACCCGCCCATATCGATCACGCGACAGCAACACTCAGCGCCGTTGGCTCTTAACGGATGCTGAAAAAGTCCGTCAGCCTCGTTCTCGCATCGTTCAGATCCTCAACGTACCGATGAAATTTTCAGAGTTCTGAAGCGCTGGAGGGGTTTTCCCGTTCGCCAAGATCTATTGTACGGGCGAACGGCCCCACGAAGTGCGGTGGGTACCTCCTCCGGTGTTCACTCGCTGCGGCCTTGCTGAACGGCCTTTTTGAGCATCCTGTGCAGATTTGGTAGGCCGAACCCATTTCCAGCTAAGGAGGAACCGATGAAAGGACAACACTGGATAACGATCGGCAGTCTGGCACTCGCTCTCGTGGCGGCACAACAGCCCGCCTTTGCGCAGAACGACGATGCAGAGGGAGGAGGCGTGCGGGAAGACCGCCGTGACCTGCGCCAAGACCGACGAGACATCGGCAAGGACCGCAGAGACCTTCGGCGCGATCGACGAGATCTCCGGCAGGATCTTCGATCAGGAGCGAGTCCGGAAGAGATTGCACAAGATCGGCGAGACCTTCGCCAAGGCAAGAGGGAACTCCGGAAAGATCGTCGGAAGCTCCGGCACGATCGCCAAGACCGGCGTAAAAACCGGCGAGACCTGCAACGCGACATGGCCGGCCGCAGAGGCTACGGCCGTTAAATATTCCAACAGGCAAGAGAAGCCGGCAGCAATCGAAGTTGGTGCCGGTTTCGTTTTACGGAGAAATCTTTTGTCCCACCGGAATGATCCGTCACAGCCGCCCTTCGTCGAGCTCGATCACATCGGCCCAGGTGGAAACAGGAGGGAGGGAACTGACCGAGACGCCGCGTTTCGTCGCCACGTCTTGCAGCCGTCCCTGAAACCGTTGCCGGGCGGCATCATCTTTTGGACCGGAAACAAGCAGATCCTGCGACCATCGCTCAATCTCCTCCGGCGTCAGCGGCTTGCTATGCACAACGACCCAGGCGAGTAATTCCTCATCCGTCCCGCCTGTCAACACCCGCTGTTCGAACGCCTTCGGCTCGATCTTCAGAAAATCGACCAGGTACTTATCGAACCCCACTGTGATGTAGTTATAGTCCTGAATCTTACCTTCATTCCGCAAACGAATCTTATCGATAAACCGCCCCAAGTGGGCAATGCCACCGAGCAAAGCTTTGGGACTGCGGGGATAAGTTTGCTGTGTCATTGAAATCTTCTCCAATGTTGGGATCGCTCACGGGGAAAAGACCAGAAGCTTCAATAGCGGATACGACGAGGAGGATGTCTCGTACCGGTTAAGCAGCCGTTCGTTTACGACGTGCGGAGTCTTTGCGGACCCGTCTCGATTGTTTCGCTGTCGCACCAGCGGCATCGCGCAGGACACGCAATGCCCGGTTCACAGAAGCTGTGTCCGGAAATACCTTTGCCAACTCCGGATCAACCAGCACAAGATTTGTTCCAGCCAATGCCCGCTGGTAATACTTGCCGCGAACGCCCCCCTTAAGCTTTGACAGGTCGTACTCGGGCCGGAGTTCATCCTTCATCGCCTTAGGTGAGACCTTCCGCATATTGCTTCCTTTCTTTTGTTGTCGCCCGCCTGGCGCTTATGATCCGAATCCGGTCACCGCGATCGCAATGCGAGAGGAACAGCACACGGCCCCTTGTCGACACGCCGATCGTAATTTCACGCGACTCCCCCTCTGAATGGTCTGGGTCGTCGAAGGTGAACGCCCTTGCATCCTGAAATACTGAGGCCGCTTCCTCAAATGAAACACCGTGCTTCCTTCGGTTCGTTTGAGCTTTTCCCGGATCCCATTCATATGTCACGCCGCTACGATAGCATGTCCCACATCTTTAGGGTAATAGGCAATAGCCATATCGGCAAAGCCCTCGCCAACTCCCCGGCAATCAATGGTTTCTGGGACCTTTGTCAGCCCCTCAGGCAAGCAACTCCTCATACGTCCCGACTGCCAACAGCCGTAGCTCAAACGCTTCGTATTGATATGCAGAAAATCGACCAGGTACTTATCGAACCCACCGTGATGTAGTTGTAGTCCTGAATCTTGCCTTCATTCCGCAAACGAATCTTATCGATGAATCGTCCCAAGTGGGCAATGCCACCGAGAAGAGCTTTGGGGCTACGAGGATATTTCATCATCTCAGCTTTCTCCGTACGATTATCTTGCCTGACCTTCAGGCCTGGCCCCGCGAGACCCAATAGCCAGGTTTGCGTTTCAGATGCATGACGGCTGCTATATAGATCACTTTCCCTTCGATAGCATAGATGAGCCATAGGGAAACCTCTGAAGGAGATACCGTCGGAATCTCCCTTTCAGGATGCGCCACACGGTGGGATGTTGCTGAATCTGTTCGAAGGCTGATTCAACCGAGTCCACGAACTCTTGTCCCAGCCCCTCCCGGCAATCTTCATAGAACAATGCAGCTTGGTGAATTTCCTGCTGCGCGGCGAGATCGAGGCGGACTCTCAAAGATGGAGGTCCTTGCGTATCTCACGCAGTGCCTTGCCCCCAGAAACGGCCTTTGTCGCCTTTCGCTTCCACGCGCCAAAGCGTTTCTCTGCCTCTGCGATCCACGCTTCATCTACGGCTGTAAGCGGTTCGTGCTTCATCTGTACAAGCAGTCGCTCGGCCAACCGTTCGCGCTCTGTTGCGGTTAACTTCTGCGCCTGCTTTTCGAGGGCTAACGCTCGTGCAGTCATCGCCTTCCTCTCGGTAGGGGAACCTACGGACTCGTAGGGAACTCTACAAGGTTTAACCAGTTGTTGCAACGGCAGGACAACCTCCCGTTTATCTCTGGTTATGACCCACTTAGACTCTTCCTTTGCAGAGCATTTTCAATTGCTGGCCTGTCGCCGCTGCTCACTACCTCCCAGAACGGCCCGGCCGCCTCACCATCTCGGCGGCGCGCACAGACGTGATCCTCCTTACTCGTCGGATCGTGCGCCCCTTCCAGGCTCGGCCGAGCGGAAGCCTTCTGGAATTCCTTCAGCTGCGATCGTTCGATCGCAGAGCTTCAGTCAGTTCCAGCTTTCCCAGCGCGCATGATCCATGAGGGCTCTACTGCAACTGCGGACACGCCGCTACGACAAGCCAGTATGCTCATAGTCTACATACTGGCGGGCGGGCTCGCCCCTCCCGACCTCACCGTACTGCTTCGAGTATGCCTCGGCCTCTCGGGGCTCCACACGCCCGGCTCACTTGGCGTCTCCACAGTTTCGTAACGAGCCCCCATGAATCATGCGCGCTGGCCGCGCCTCGATGGGTCCCCGTTCTTCCGATGAGGTCGCGCAGCAGCGTGCCAGCACTCGGAGCAATCAACGGTTCGTGAATTCTTTTCTTTGCTTGAACCTATTCTTTGCCGAGCGTCGCCATTCTTACGTACACATTTGCGGGTTTAACGCTCGCGGTGAGCGAACGCGAGCCAGCGGTCCGGTCGACCACGTTGTTAGCCGACCAAGTCGCGCAGGACGTTGGCTGAGCGTGAGGTGAATTCAAGACGTGCACCGTCATGCAATCTCACCTGGCTTGACGCCGGTCCGGTAACAGTCGTTCCCCAATGCACATTCTTCGCTCCGCGCTTGGCGACGAGCACGGAGCCCTGAGTCCAACCGAACACGATTGCGTTTTTGATCTTATGGAAGACAGCGCGGTCTTGGAGAAGGCGAGACGGAAACACCGGCAGGGCGAGGCCCGCGCGCCATGAATCGTCGCCGATCTTGATGCCGTGGTCTGGGAGGGTGAAGTCATTGCCGTACCTGACCTGGAGGGTGTTGGCCAGGACGCCGAGTGCCTTGGCCAGGACCGAGAGAGGGACAAGTGCCGCCCCTGGAAGCTTCAGACCGGTCTTCCGTGCGAGGAGCGCGCTCAAAACGAGCGGAACCACCTGGCCGGCTGGGTGGTGGCTAGCAACCAGGTACGAACCTTTGTCGCCGACGACGCGGAGCAGTTGAACATCATTCGCGATCGCTGCAAGCGCAAGCTGCTGTTCCTTCAGATTGATTCGGTTCTGATCGCGTATGTTGAGACCAACGACCAAGACGATGTGGCGCTCCATCTACGCTCCAGGTTCACACTCGCTGGCATCTGGCACGTCGGCGAACGCGCCATCGAGATTGCGGCAGGCGAGCGCAGCGAGCCGGTCGCCTCCTTGATCCCGCGTTCGCCAGCAGCAACGCCTCATTAGACAGCGGCTTCACGGGCCTTCTTTAACGCAGTGCGGATAGTGTCGAGGCTCCGGTTCTCGCCCCCGAAGTGAATCGCTGCGTGACAGTTAGGGCATACGGGCCGAAGGTCCTTCTTAGGATCGACTTGTGCCAGCTCAGTGCGACCGGCGAGCGGCGTGAGGTGATGGACGTGAATGAGGCCGGTGAACTCTGAGCCATAATCGTCGCCGAATGTCATACCGCAGCATGCGCACGCCACACCATGTGCCTCGATGCAAGCGAGCCTGGCAGCGGGATTGCGCTCTGCTCGATTCACCATCACTTGGGTACGCAGGCCCTCCGGATAGGACTCCGCAACCTCCTCTGGTATCCGTGACGTGGCGTCGGAGACTGGAAGCCTCAGGACCTCGAAATTGAGCGATTTCAATTTGCGAACAGCACTGCCTTCGCCTCCCTTGAAATCGTGAGACGTGAGAGGCCGGCCGGTTTGGTAGCCGATAGCTGCGCCCACAATGGCTTTCGAATCGTACTGTTTCCCGTCGTTCACAACGTACCACCACTTGGCGGGACCAAAGTGGTAACGATCGAGGAAGGCTTCGCGACCGCGCTGGTCGTACTCAGCCATCGCCCTAAGAACTGCGTTGCGATTCGTCAGAGAGGAAATCCCAGCCATAGAACGATTGCTTGTTGCAGTCTAACTATTACGTGAGCAGCGGCAGGGACATGGATATAGGTAGCCTATCCCTGACCTGCCAGAACTCTGGTTACTGAAAAGCTGAGAGATCATCCGTATTTCAAGGATCTGTGTCAATAACCACCCACAAGAATACACTATCACTCGCTCGGCCCATATCCTTAATTGGCCCTGCGCGTATCGAGCAATATCGATGCTCCCTCCAGGCTTGCTCCCCATCTATCTAGGGATGGGAGCTGATTGATCTTCCACTGCGCGCATCCAACGAGGGCTCTGCAATTACTCCCTAGTTCTCTTCAGAGGAGTGGCCGAGGCTGCCCTTTATTGCGCGCATCGAACGAGCACATTCCTATCGTGCGCGTTCTGCGAGCAAGAAGGACACCTGGCCGCTCCTTCTCCATCCTTCTGAGGCCGCGCGTTGCGCGAGCACAGAAGATCATCAGGTTCCATCCCTCGGGTTCTGCGCGCGAAAGAGGTTGACCAGTTTGATTCTGGCTTAATCGAGGGGAACTTTAGGAGACTGACTTCTTAGCCGACTTTCCGGCTTGGAGATACTGATCAATCCCCGCAGCCATCTTGCGCCCTTCGGCGATGGCCCAGACGATGAGCGACGCGCCGCGCTTGGTGTCGCCACCGGCAAAGACGCCGTCGAGGTTGGTCATGAAGTGGTCGTCTACCGACACTGCACCACGGGCGTCGTATTTCACGCCGAGGCTGTCCAGAAGGCCATTCTTGATCGGGCCGGTGAAACCCATGGCAAGCAACACAAGATCGGCATCCATTTCGAAATCGCTGTCGGGGATCGGCGTGAACTTGCCGCTTTCGAACTTCACTCGATTGCCGTGAAGCTTTGTCACCTGGCCATTATGGCCGGTGAACTTCGTGGTCGAGATACTCCACTGCCTATCGCACCCCTCTTCATGCGCGTGTGAGGTGCGGAGCTGCATGGGCCAGAGCGGCCAAGGAGTCGAATCGGCTCTGGTCGGAGGCGGCTCCGGGAGTAATTCAAACTGATGCGCTTCGATACAGCCCTGCCGGTGCGTCGTCCCCAAACAATCTGAGCCCGTATCGCCTCCGCCGATGATGACGACTCGCTTTCCCTTGGCGGTGATCGGCTCGTCCGTAACGGAAATTCCGGCGGTGCGTTTATTCTGTTGAGTCAGGTATTCCATCGCCAGATGCACGCCCTTGAGCTCACGGCCAGGAATCGGCAGCTCACGGGCCTGCTCCGCACCCATGGTCAGCCCCACCGCGTCGAACTGCGCTCGCAGTTGTTCACCCGTGATGTCTTTCCCAATCGTCACACCGGTTTTGAACTCGACGCGCTCGGCTTTCATCTGTTCCAGTCGACGATCGATAACCCACTTCTCCATTTTGAAATCGGGAATACCATAGCGCAACAGGCCGCCGATGCGATCGGATTTCTCGAAGAGCGTGACGCGATGCCCCGCGCGCGCCAATTGCTGCGCCGCCGCCATACCCGCCGGACCCGACCCGACAATGGCGACGGTCTTCCCTGTGTTGATGACGGGCACCATCGGTTCGATGTAACCTTCGTTGAAGCCACGATCGACGACGTTCCACTCGATGATGCGAATAGACACAGGGTCTTCGTTGATGCCGAGCACGCAGGCACCTTCGCACGGCGCTGGACAGAGCCGACCGGTAAACTCAGGGAAGTTATTCGTGGTATGGAGCGCCTTGAGCGCGTCTTTCCAGCGGCCACGATAGACGAGGTCGTTCCAGTCGGGGATCAAGTTGACGACTGGACAGCCGGTGTTACCCTGGCAAAACGGCACACCGCAGTCCATGCAGCGAGCGCCCTGCGCCTTGAGCTTGTCTTCGGAAATGGGTTCATACATCTCCTTCCAATCGAGCACGCGCAGCTCGACCGGTTTCCGCTTGGGGCCCTCACGGGCATATTTCATGAAACCTTTGATATCGCCCATTTCTATTCAGTGCTGAGTGCTGAGTTCGTGCCGATCGAGTCTGTTCAGTTTACCCCTAACCATTTTTCCCTTTACCCACTTACTTGGCGGCCGCTGCTTTTTTCTTCCGTTCTTCCAAGACGCGCTTATAGTCTACCGGCATGACCTTCTCAAACTTCGGCAGCATTGATTCCCAGCTGTCGAGGATGCGCTTCGCGTTCCGGCTGCCGGTATGCATAAAGTGCGACGTGATCATCTCATGCAGCGTCTTCTTGTCGTCCTCCGTCTTCACCTTTTCCAACTCCACCATGCCAAAGTTACAGCGCGATTGAAATTTATCGAATTCGTTCAGCACAAACGCCACGCCGCCCGACATACCGGCCGCAAAGTTTCGCCCCGTTTGGCCTAAGACGACGACCACCCCGCCGGTCATATACTCGCAACCGTGATCGCCGGTTCCTTCAACGACCGCCCTCACGCCGCTGTTCCGCACGGCAAACCGTTCCCCTGCCATGCCATAGCAATAGGCTTCCCCTTGCGTTCCTCCATAGAGGGAGGTATTGCCGATGAGGATCGTTTCTTCCGGCACATAGATCGCTTGCTTCGGTGGGAAGACCACAATCTTCCCGCCTGAGAGTCCCTTGCCCAGATAGTCGTTCGACTCGCCTTCGAGGATCAGTGTGATGCCATGGGACAGAAATGCGCCGAACGACTGTCCGGCAGAACCGGAGAACTTGATCGTAATGGTGTCCTCGGGCAACCCCTCAAGCCCATACTGTTTCGCAACGCGACTGGAGAGCATCGTCCCGACTGTGCGGTTCACATTTCTGATCGGCAGGTCAAGCGTGACTTTCTCTCTTTTTTCCAACGCCGGCTTGCACAGTTCAATCAGCTTGTTATCGAGCACGCCTGCGAGACCATGATCCTGCTTCTGCACACAATAGCGTGCGATCTCCGGCCCCACATCCGGGATTTGTAAGAGAGGGGACAGATCCAACCCCTTGGCTTTCCAGTGGTCGACAGCCTTGTGAATCTTCAATTTATCCACACGTCCAACCATCTCGTTGATCGTTCTGAAGCCAAGTTTGGCCATGATCTGGCGCAATTCTTCCGCGACAAAGAAAAAGAAGTTCACAATGTGTTCCGGCTGACCGGCAAATTTCTGTCGCAAGACCGGGTCCTGTGTTGCAATACCCACAGGGCAGGTATTGAGATGGCATTTCCGCATCATGATGCAGCCTTCGACAATCAGAGGCGCGGTGGCAAACCCAAATTCCTCTGCACCCAACAACGTGGCGATGGCGACGTCGCGCCCGGTCTTCATCTGCCCGTCGGTCTCGACCCGGATACGCCCTCGTAGATCGTTGAGCACAAGGGTCTGATGCGTTTCAGCCAGACCCAATTCCCACGGAACGCCCGCATACTTGATGGACGAGAGTGGAGAGGCGCCGGTGCCGCCTGAGTCGCCGCTGATCAACACCTTGTCCGCATGGGCTTTCGCCACCCCGGCTGCAACCGTGCCGACGCCCACTTCCGACACAAGCTTGACTGACACCGCCGCGTCGGGATTGGAATTTTTCAGATCGAAAATGAGTTGTGCGAGATCTTCGATGGAATAGATGTCGTGGTGCGGAGGCGGTGAAATAAGCTGCACGCCAGGCGTCGCATAACGAAACCGCGCAATGTTTTCATCGACCTTATGGCCGGGCAATTGGCCGCCTTCACCAGGCTTGGCGCCCTGCGCCATCTTGATCTGCAATTCCCTCGCATTGACCAAGTAGTGGCTCGTGACGCCGAACCGCGCCGACGCCACTTGCTTGATGTAGCTGTTCTTGGAATCGCCGTTCGCCAGCGGAACGAATCGAGCTGGGTCTTCTCCACCCTCGCCTGTGTTGCTCTTGGCGCCCAGGCGATTCATCGCGATCGCTAGCGTCTCATGCGCTTCCTTGCTGATCGAACCGAACGACATGGCGCCCGTCGTGAACCGCTTGACGATGTCCTTGGCCGACTCCACTTCTTCGATAGGAATGGGCTCAGGCAGGAACTTGAAATCGAGGAGCCCGCGAAGATTCGAACGCCGCCTGCTCTCATCGTCCACGAGCTGGGAAAACTCGGCAAAGGTCTTAGGGTCGTTGGCCTTCGTCGCGTGCTGCAGCTTGGAGATCGTGTCGGGATTCCAGTTGTGGTGCTCGCCCTGAATGCGGTAGTGGATCTCCCCTCCGAAATCGAGTTGCCGGATCGGTATCGGTTCATATGCCAGCCGATGGCGTCGAAGCGTCTCATCACCGACCTCTCGGATACCGATCCCCTCTACACGCGATGGTGTGCCGGTGAAATACCGGGCGATGAGCTCGCGATTCAATCCAATGGCCTCGAAGATCTGAGCGCCGCAGTAGGATTGCACCGTCGAGATGCCCATCTTCGAGAAAATCTTGAGCAGGCCTTTATTAATGGCCTTGATGAATTTACCTTCCGCGGTCTGTGCGTCCAACCCCTCGGGGAAATAGCTCTCGCGGTCCAGGTCCACGATGGTCTCAAAGGCCAGATAGGGATTCACGGCCCCAGCTCCATAGCCGATTAAGCAGGCGAAGTGGTGCACATCGCGCGGTTCGCCGGTTTCCACGATCAGGCCAACCTCCGTCCTCGTGCAATCGCGCACAAGATGATGGTGGACGGATGCGATGCCAAGGAGGCTCGGAATCGGCGCCCACTCTTCGTTCACCCCGCGATCGCTGAGAATCAGAAACTTGTAGCCATCCTTAATCGCCTGGGAAGCCTGCCGGCAGAGATCGTCGACTGCTGCCCCGAGTCCATCAGGTCCCTCGGCCACCCGAAAGAGCATCTTGAGCGTCTTGCTGGTGAAGTGCGGATCGGCAATCTCACGGATCTTCTGAAGGTCAGCATTCGTTAGAATCGGCTGTTTGACCCTGATGCGGCGGCAGGCCTCTGGATGCTCATCCATCAAATTCGGCTTGGGTCCAATGCTTGTCGTGAGCGACATCACCAGCTCTTCACGGATCGGATCGATCGGCGGATTGGTCACCTGAGCGAACAGCTGCTTGAAATATTTGAAGAGCAGTTGCGGCCGATCGGACAGCACCGCCAACGGCGTATCCGTACCCATCGAAGAGGTCGTTTCCTGCCCCTCTATCACCATGGGGGTGATGACCATCTTCAACTCTTCGACGGTGTAGCTGAAGGCCTGCTGGCGCTGACGAAGCGTCAGGTGGTCCGGCTGCGGCACATTATTCGGATCGGGTAGCTCGTCGAGCGAAATCCGATATTCAGTCACCCACGACCGATACGGCTTGCGACTCACAATCTCGGCCTTTACTTCCTCGTCATCGATGATGCGGCCTTGCACCGTATCGATCATGAACATCCGGCCCGGCATGAGGCGGCCCTTCTGCCTGATCTTCCGGACATCCATCGGCAGCACGCCAGCCTCCGACGCCAAAATCACCAGGCCGTCCGTCGTCACCTGATAGCGACAGGGACGCAGCCCGTTGCGGTCGAGCGTCGCGCCGATGAGCTTCCCATCGGTGAAACAGACTGCTGCAGGGCCATCCCAGGGTTCCTGCATCGCCGCGTGATACTCGTAGAATCCTCGCCGATCGAGATCCATTTGCGGATTGGCGACCCAGGGCTCAGGAATCAGCATCATCATCGCGTGTGGAAGCGAGCGGCCTCCCATGGTCAGGAATTCCACCGCATTGTCCAAGCACGCCGAGTCACTCTGTTGCTCGGAGACGATCGGATAGAGCTTGGTGAGATCCTGGCCGAACAATTCGGAGTTGAGCCGCCCTTGCCGGGCGCGCATCCAGTTCACATTGCCCTTGAGTGTATTGATCTCACCGTTGTGGCAAATGTAGCGATAGGGATGCGCCAACGGCCAGGTGGGGAACGTGTTCGTACTGAAGCGGGAATGCACGAGAGCGAGCGCGCTCGTCAGACGCTCATCCTTCAGATCCTGATAATACGCGGACATCTGCTCTGGGAGCAGCAACCCTTTGTAGACAATGGTGCTCGCCGATAGGCTTGAGATATAAAAATAGTTGCGCCCCTGAATCGCCGATTCGCGGATGGCCGTTTCTACTCGCTTGCGAATGACATACAGCTTGCGTTCAAACTGTCCCTCATTGAGGACATCACGGGCGATGAACACCTGCCGCATAAACGGCTCGGTGCTGCGCGCCACAACACCGATCGCATCGCTTTTGACCGGCACGTCGCGCCACCCAAGAAGTCGAGCGCCCTCCTCACCGATGATTCGAGAAAAGAGCTCCTCACATTGTTGTCGCGCATCGAACTGAGGCGGGAGGAACAACATCCCGACGCCGTATTCTCCGGCATTGGGCAGCAACACCCCCGCATCGCTGGCCGCACGCGTGAGAAACTCATGCGGCACCTGAAGCAAAATACCAGCGCCGTCTCCCGTACAAGAATCACAGCCCTGCGCCCCTCGATGACTCAGGCTTTCAAGAATCTGAAGGCCTTGCTGAACAATCGTATGAGATTTCTGGCCTGCGATATTCACGACAAAACCGATCCCGCAAGAGTCTTTCTCCTGTTCAGGGTCGTAGAGGCCTTGCTTCAGTGGAAGCCCTGGGATGCTCATCGTGCGTATCTCATTAAAATGTGGGCGTGTATGCTACTAACGGAGGCGACATCAAGAAAGGCGACCGAGCAGATAACTCCGTCACTCGCAAGGAAAATTTCGCTCGTATCCACTGTGTTCACCATAATAGAAGCACGATTCTTCTGTCAAGATTCTCTCTCAAAAGAGGGGCCATACCGGCATGCCCCCTAAAGGGGGCATCAGCTTGACTTTGTTTCCTTTTCTGCCCTACCATCCGCACCATGCCCCACAGTCCAATTATTACCTCTACGATCAACAGTATGGCGGACGTCTGGGAGGCGTACCGCGATGAATTGGAGGGGATGGAACGACAGGCTCGGACGAATCTTGACTCCAGTGTAGCCCTTGTCAATACCGTCGCAGCGCACATTCTCAACAGTGGCGGGAAACGAATCAGACCATTCTTCCTCGTACTCTCTGCCCGTCTCTGCGGCTATACCGGTCGCGACCATCACCAACTCGCCAGCCTGGTAGAGTTCATTCATACTGCGTCCCTGCTCCACGACGATGTGGTCGATGAAGCCGATATCCGCCGTGGCCGACCAACCGCCAGAAAAGTTTGGGGCAACCAAATCAGTATCCTCGTCGGTGATTATCTCTACTCCAAAGCCTTCTGCCAGATCGTCGACTTTCGGAACCATGGCATTAACGACGTGCTCGGCGAGGCCTGTAAGAAGATGGCAGAAGGTGAAGTCCTTCAGCTCTATTACAACGGCAACCCCTCGATGTCGGAAGCGGAGTATCTGAAGATCGTCGAATACAAAACGGCCGGATTGATTGCCGCAGCTTGTCGCATGGGCGCTATGCTCGCAGATGCCTCAGAAGTCCAGCAGGATGCACTCTTCCGGTTCGGCCGACATCTTGGGATCGCCTTCCAAGTGGCTGACGACACGCTCGACTATACAGCCAACGGAGAACACTTGGGCAAATCATTAGGACAGGACCTCCGCCAAGGCAAGGCCACGCTTCCGCTGTTGCATCTGCTGCATCATTGTTCGGAACAGGACCGACAGATGATTATCGATCGTATGGAAACCAGGACTCTGACAGAGGAAGACCTCGGGCGGTTCATTCGCTTGATGGAAGAATTCGGCTCGATTACCTACGCCATGGATTGCGCGCGATCCTCTATCGCCATGGCTCAACGAGATCTCAATCAGTTCGAAGATTGTACAGCCAAACGAGCCCTCTCGGTGGTCGCCGATTATATGGTCACCCGCGATCGATAACCCTCCCTCCTCGCGAGTTCTGTGTCTCCTGAGCCATTGGAAGGCACGCGCAGCAGGAATCCAGGTCATTGCGCCATCACGACTTCAACCACTTACTGAAGTAGAGGACGTTGCTATGTCGACCATCATTCCATTTCAAGGCGTGCGGTACGATACGACGGTTACTGGAGATATCACACAGGTCGTGGCTCCGCCCTACGACATTATCGATGTAGCCGGGCAGAAGGCCTTGCACGATCGCCATCAACGAAACATCATTCGACTCGAATTGGGACTCGATCAACCCGGCGACGGTCCAACGCATAATCGATATACCCGCGCCGCATCGACCCTTCGCGACTGGCTGAAGAACGGGGCACTGAAACGCGACGCAGAGCCGGCCCTCTACTATCATACGATCGAATATACCGCCCCCTATGCTGCGCCTGGTTCGCCGACCAAAACTCTCAAGGGCGTTCTCACCACGGTCAAACTGGAAACACTCGATTCGGGGCATATCTACCCACACGAGAATACCCGTTCAGCGGCGAAAACAGACCGGCTGAATCTGCTCGAAGCCTGCCACGCGAACTTCAGCCCTATTTGGTCGCTCTACTCCGACCCTCAAGGAGCCGTGATAGGCTTATTGGAAGGGGCCGTAAAGGGGAAACCCGCGCAGATCGACTTTCGCGACGATGTGGGGTTCCGGCAGCAACTCTGGGCCGTGACAGATCCAGCCGTGCTGAAGCAGATCATCGAGAGTTTGCGCAGCATACCGCTGTTTATTGCGGACGGCCATCATCGCTATGAAACTGCGTTGAACTATCAGAACATTCGCCGGCAACAGAGTGGATCGCCGGCCGACCGGCAACCATATGACAGCGTGCTGATGCTGTTGACCGCCCTCGAGGACCCAGGCTTAACCGTGCTTCCCACACACCGGGTGACAACCACCGCCGTGCCTTCCTATGACCTGGTGCAATCATTGCTGAGTTCTACGTTCGATCTACAGGAATTTCCATTCACGGCAGCCACGCAAACAGCCACGCGGACAACATTTATCGAGACGATGCGTTCGACTGGACGAACCATTCCAGTCTTTGGGCTGGCCCTGAAGGGAGATCATCGCTACGTCACGCTCAGCCTGAAACCATCCCACCGTCCCTCTGCGCAATCCTCTCCTCGCGCGAAGCTCGATGTCTCGCTACTCCAACAACTCGTCGTCTCAATATTGTGTCCGACGCAGCAAGAGCAAGAGGCCATCCTCTATACCAAGGATGACCACGAAGCCTTGGATTGGGTTGCGCAAGGAACCGGCACCGGAGCCTTCCTGCTCAATGCGACAAAAGTCAATGAAGTACAAGCCGTTGCGACAGCCGGTGAACGTATGCCCCATAAGTCGACATACTTCTTCCCGAAGCCGCTGACGGGACTCGTCATTAATGTGATGGAGAGCCCGTGAGGGGTAAGGAGTGAAGCGTCAGGCGATGGAACAAGATCATCGTCCGAACGTGCAGTGAGGCGATATCACCTCAAGCCTCACGCCTAAGGGTACTGAACATGAAAGCGAAAATTCTCATCGTCGATGACGATCCTGATATTGCCACGATGCTGGAGGATCGATTGCAGGCCTCCGACTATGGAACCGTGGTCGCGCGCGACGGAGTAGAAGCGCTCGACCTCATCGAGCAGGAAGCTCCACACCTCATGCTGCTTGATCTGGATATGCCGAGACTCACCGGCTTTGAGGTCCTCAAACGGCTCCAGAAAGTCAGACCGGCGGAAGATCTACCTGTTATCGTGATGACCGCCCATGCCTCGATCGATGCCGCCGTCGAGGCCATGAAAACGGGGGCCTACGATTTTCTGACTAAACCGCTAGACAAAGACCACCTCCTCATCGTCATTGGCAAGGCCATAGAGCGGGATAGCCTCAAACGGCAGGTGGCCTGTCTCAAATCAGAAGTCGACGGCCGGTACGCGTCGATTGTGGGCATGAGCGCAAAGATCCGTGCGGTGATGGAGTCCGCCCAACGCGCTGCGAAATCCGATGCCAGCGTGTTGTTGCTTGGTGAAAGCGGGACAGGGAAGGAACTCTTCGCCCGTTCCATCCACCAGTGGAGTTTGCGCCAGAACATGCCGCTGGTGGTCATCAACTGTGTCGCTCTCACGGAAACGCTGCTCGAGAACGAACTCTTTGGACATGAGCGCGGCGCCTTCACCGGAGCCGACCGCCTACAAAAAGGCAAATTGGAGATGGCGGAGGGAGGCACGATCTTTCTGGACGAGATCGGAGACATGTCATTCCCCCTTCAAGCCAAGCTCTTGCGCGTGCTCCAGGATAGAGAGTTCCATCGAGTCGGCGGCACACGTCTCGTATCGGTCAATATTCGAATCATTGCCGCCACGAACAAAAATCTCCAACAGGCCGTGAAGGCCGGTCAGTTTCGCGAGGATCTCTTTTTCCGGTTGAACGTCATCAGCCTCACCCTGCCCCCGCTCCGCGAAAGACCCGAGGACATCCCTGCCTTAGCCAAGTTTTTCTTGAACCGGCACGCGAGAGAAGCAAAACGCCCCGGCATGATGTTCAGCCTCGCAGCCATGGAGGCCATGAGCCTGCATTCTTGGCCAGGAAACATTCGTGAACTGGAAAACGTCGTCGCACGGGCCGTCGTCTTGAACCACTCGGATATCATCGGACCGGATATGCTGGCTTTGGATCCCATGGGCCGCACCAAACCAGGTGAACTCCTTCCCTATCTCTCCCTTCCCTACCATGAGTCGATTGAAGCCCATAGCCGCTACATTATCGAGCGAGCGATCGAGGAAGCGGGTGGCAACCAGAGCAAAGCAGCAGACCGCCTCAAACTCCAACGCACCTACCTGGCTCGATTACTGAAGCAGCAAAAAGAAAAAGAGGAGACGGAATAGCTGGAGCAGGATGCTGAAAAATGATGTGGGTAGCCTGCGGGGATGTGTTCCTTTTGTGGCGCAAGTGCGAAGCCATAAGATCCCGCGTATCGAGTTTCAGCACCCCTGCTAAGTAGACAACTGTTTTGAGGGAAGGGTGATGCGACCGGCTGCTGCATCCTGCTCAGCTTGCGCATAGCGATCCGGCGTCCCGATGTCCGACCAATATCCCTCACAGTCATACCCGAACACCTTCTCTCCCTGCTGAATCGCCGCCACATAGGGATCGATGATGGTCGAAGCCACACCCTTCGGCACATCGCGCAGGAGTCGCGGATGGAGCACATGAACCCCGGCAAACATGCGAGGCTGGGTCGGCGCCTGATCCTCACGTCCACGCCCGGTGACCCGGACGATGCGGTTGTGCGAATCTATTTCCACGAGGCCCCACTGTACGGCCTCAGGATCTTTTCGTAGAACCAGCGTTGCGACAGCCTCGCGCTCTTGATGGAACTGGCACAACGCGCCAAGGTCGAGATCCACGAGCGTATCGCCGTTGAGTACCAACACCGGCTCTCCGGAAAAGTACGGCTCTGCCTCCTTAAGCCCTCCCCCCGTCCCTAAAATAACTGGTTCGGGCGAATAGATAATCCGCAGTCCATACCGCGAGCCGTTGCCCAACGCCTGCTCAATCATCGACCCGAGGTAATGCAGATTAATGACTACATCGTGGAACCCGTGCCGCTTCAGCAGCAGGAGATTCCATACAATCAGCGGCGTGCCTGCGATGGGGAGAAGCGGCTTCGGAATCGTATTCGTCAGCGGTCTCAGACGAGTCCCCAAGCCCGCTGCGAGGATCATGGCTTTCATAGGTGCAAGACGTTAGACGTGAAACGTGAAACGTGAAACGCGAGGGAAAAACAACGGATGGTTTCCAGTCGTTTCACGTTTTACTTCTCACGTTTCACGTCTACTGTAGTTCCAGCACGTAGGGGGTGAGATGCTTACGGAGCTGGTCCAACTCAGAATACTTCAGGAGATTGCGCTTCACATAGCCCAAGACACGCGGAACGTCGGCGAGGAACTTGGGATTGCCTTTAACACGATCGATGTAGACGAATCGCCCCGCCGCCTTGAGGTTCCGTTGGATGCTGGTGAGGTCGAATAGGCGGCGGAAGGCCTCCCGATCGGTCCACGCTTGTTGATGCGTGGCCAACCCATCGAGATAGCGGTCGATTAAGCGGTCGATCAACGCCTCATCGAGTGCGATATAGGCGTCGCGCAACAGCGAAGCAAGATCGTACGTGGCCGGCCCCATCAACGCATCTTGAAAATCGATCACCCCCAGGCGCGCACCATCGACCATCAGGTTACGCGAGTGATAGTCCCGGTGAACAAACACGCGTGGTTGACCGGCGAGCAGTTCGGCGATCGTTTTGAATTCGCTTCGTATGGGCAGATAATCGTCGGCACACATCGGTTTCCCCTGCTTCGCTACGATCCCATACTCCAGAAAATGGTCGAATTCCCACATGAGGAGAGGCACGTCGAAACTTCGATGAAACGCGAGACAATTCACATCAGGTTGTAAAGTTGCTGTGGTTTGCATGCGCACGAGAACGTCGACGGCTTGTGTGTAGCGCGCTTCCAGATCTGCCGGACTTGCCTGACGACAGGATTCCGCCAGGGTCAGGTCGCCGAAATCTTCAAGATAGAGCAACCCCGCCGATTGATCGTAGTGATAGAGGCGTGGAACGGAGACGCCGGTTTTCGATAAATGCGAAAGGATGTTCAGAAACGGCAATTCTGTGACGTAATGAGCCGCCCCGCTGACAGCTTCTTCCGATTGCTTGAAGGCCTCCGGCTCGGCCAACTGCATAAGAATCACAGAATGCACAGCGCCTCCGGTCAACTCGATGCGAAAATATCGGCGGTTGGACGCATCGCCCGCTAACGGTGTGAGTGTCTTAAACTGTCCGTTAAAGGGAAGCTGAGTCTCAACGGTGGACGCGACGAGGGTACGATCCGGTAAGGCTAATGGCTGTTTCGGAGCCGCAGGATTCACAGTGGCCATAGGCTACGCATTATACTGGTGCTGGGAAATCTTGTCACGGAATGGATGAAGCGGGGCAGCCTGGTCGTCCTCCTGCTCGCGGAACGCGCACGATCAGAATGTGCTCGTTCGACGCGCGCAATCGAGGATCGACCAGGCCACCCCTGAAAATGAAATGGGGAATCGGGAGAACGCGCGCAGTAGAAGATCAATCAGCCCCATCCCTGAAGAGAGAACGAGCGAGCTTGGAAGGGCAATTAGAGGGATATCGATGCGAGCTATCACACCTTGCCGACTAGGGAAATTCACAGGCGTCTATGTGTTGCATGCATGATACCCTGCAAGATGAGGCTCGGTGTCGTCGTTCGATGGTAGGGAAATGCGTGAATGCGTGATGGAGTCTCCACAGATCTGCGTTATCAGTGTTGCAATCATGACTTTAAAATTCTAAGGAGGCGGCCATGAAAACTTTCATCAGACTTACACCGCTCACATTGCTGATGACGATCCTCGTTCTGGCAGGTTGCAGCCATACCATTCCAGCAACCACGGCGCCGCAGCCGCCGCCTCAATTAGGTAAGACCCCACCGATAATCGCCCCGCTCAGTGCCAGCGGAAAACAAGCGCAGGCTCCCGAATCGATGTTGCCGGTGACGCTCACAACCGATCTCACTCCTGTGCAACGGACCATTCAAGCGGCCGTACCCGAGCGATTTACTGATGAAGATCACCCGCTCGCGAACGACTACCGCTGGCGGTTTGTGCGAGAGGGTGAACCTCAAGTACACATCCAGGATGGATTGGTGAAGTACCAGGCGGTCTATCGCGGTGAGCTCGAATCCACTGCGACACGGGCTTGCCGGCTCGACCCTCTCTATCCCGTGCTTGAGGGGACAGGACGGCTCATGCTACGCGAACAGGATCAGGCACTTCTCGTCACGATGATCGATTCAAGAACTTCCATTAATTTAAAACCTGAAAGCGACAGCAAGTGCAACATGTTCAATATTGCGATAAAAGATCAGTTAGCCGAACTGTTCGAACAGGAGGCGCTCAATCAGCACATCAGCCAATCTGTCGAGCGAGCGGGCCATTCCATTCCAATTCAGCTCGTCTGGAATAGATTACAGGAGCCCATGACCGTCGGGAAGGCGAACAACCAGCTCTGTCTATACGGCAAAGCACAGGACTTCACCATGGGCTCACTCAAGGGCTCGGCCCAACAAACGACGATCATGGGAGTCGCCAGACAAACGCCTGTCGCTCTGTACCAGACACCGTGCCAAGAGTCGGCGACAACATTACCGCCGAAGGTGCATATGAATAACACGGCGGTTGCGGGGCAGGAGGGACAGCCGTATAAGATTCTCCTCACGGTGCCGGTACCCTATGCCGTGCTCAATCAACAACTCCAAGACAAACTGTTCCATCAAGAGGCAAAGCTGCCCACGACGTTCGGCGACAGGCTGACAATCGAACGCGCGGTCGCTTCCGACATAGCCGGCCGGTCGCTCCTCTCCGTTGAGACCAGCGGAGACCTGAATGGCACCCTCTACTATTGGGGCACGCCGCGGCTGGAGCAACAGGGCAATGTGATCACGATCCCCGATCTCCAGATGGCCAATGAAACAAAGACGGCGTTAGACAAGGTTAAGGGCGGGTACTGGCAAATGGTGGATGCCGAATTACAGCCGCGCTTGCGGCACGCTGCCACGATCGATTTGACGCAGCGGATCGGAAACATGAAGAATGCGCTGAGCGGGCAGCATCTGTCCGGAGGGGTGGCCATGGATATGTTGATAGGACGCCAAGAAGCCGGACAGGTCACTTCGACCAAAGACGCCCTCGTGACCGATGTCTTGTTGGAAGGAGCTGCCAGCGCGACGACCCGATTGCCCATAGAGCAACAAACTCAAAGCGAACTGACAGGACGGACGCTGCTTAAGAGAGCACCGACCGACAACGCGCCGTCGAAGGCTGCGCGCATACCGGAAGGCAAGATGTCGGAAGACTTCTTACAACGCCGCTAAAAATACCCCGGGGGTCGACGACTCACTGTCGACCCCCATTATTTCCCCACTTGACTATCTGCTTAAAGGCCTTCTTCTTCCTATATCATCGACCGCCTGCTTGTTCAAAAATCAGAACCTCGTACCCCCTTGTACTCACTATTCGAGGCTCTTCGCTTCGAAATGAGTCAGGGAATCGTCTTCGACGGTATAGCTAATCTCAAGAGGGTTACAGCACACCTCACAGTCTTCGACATAGGTGTGACGACGAACCGAGAAGTCCAAGACCATCGAGATCTCTTCGCCGCAAAAGGGACAGATGAAGGAGTGTTCCATAACCCACGTTACGGTACTGCAAATCCCTATCGCATGACAAATGGAGAGAACCGCGGGCAAGTCTGGTCGTCCTCATGCTCGCGCAACGCGCGACCTCTCAGAAGGACAAGGAGGGAGCGGCTCGGTGCCCCTCTTGCTCGCAGAACATGCACGATAAAATGTGCTCGTTCGATTTGCGCAGTAAGGGGCAGCTTGAGCCATTCTCCTAGAGATGTAGAGAGAATTGGAGGGAACTCATCCGGGATACTAGCCCCTCTCGCTCGTCTTGCATGTCTCACACGACTCGCGTCAACGGAACAAACAGACTTCGGTCAAAAAAATCCTTGATCAGGGTCTCACGGGCAGACTTCACCTAAAGATCACAATCTTCTCTACTCGTTTTCTTTCAGACAACACCGGACAAGCCGATGTTCTCCTCAACTATTCGCACCGAAGAATACGCTTAAGAAGAACGAGAAAATCACCCCACCTTTTTCATCCATTACGCCTGTCTCACAGCAGCTCATTCCGACCTGATGAACTTCCAACTCAATGCTCCAACGGTTGCGCCGGCCGTATCGGCCAGCCAATCAAGCCAGCTCGATTCGCGGAAGGGGACAAAGGATTGATGCACTTCATCCGTCATCCCATACACCGATGCCATGGCGATAGCGAAGAGAAGGGCATGCGACTCCACTTGCCCGTTCACACTCCAACGAAGAGCTCGATAGCAGAGTCCACCAAGGACGGCATACTCCACGGCGTGTAAGACTTTATCGCTGACATCCTTGAGCAAGAACGAGGGCAGATACTCATCGGGATGCGGCAGGGATGACAGGTAAAAAATCGCTCCGGCATACAGCGCCACCGGCAGCCAATACCAGAATGCCTGAACGACCCCACCTTGCCGAATTGCGTGATTCACTTTGTCATCTCTATTTATTGCAGGCTCTTTATCTCTATGACATACTGATTTTTGATTCTCACTACATTTAGCATGTGATGATGAAGACTGCCCACATCTGTTTTCTCTGGCATATGCATCAGCCGTATTACACGGATCCCGTCGCTGGATCTGCCAGTATGCCTTGGGTACGGCTGCATGCCACCAAAGCCTATTATGATATGGCCTATGGACTGGAAAAGTCTCCCTCGGTCAAAGCCACATTCAACTTTACACCTTCGCTCCTGCGACAGCTGCAAGAAATCGGATCAGGAACGGTGCGCGACCTCTTTTTTGAGCATGCGCAGCGCCCTGCAGCGGATCTTCGCCCGGAAGAGAAAGCCTTTCTTATCCGGCATTTTTTCTCCGCCAATTGGGCGACAATGGTGCGCCCATACCCTCGCTATCATGAACTGCTCGTGAAGCGAGGAGCCGACGTCTATGGTCATGACTTGGAACGGATTGCGCGACAGTTCTCCACCCAAGACCTCCTGGATTTGCAAACATGGCACAATCTCGCCTGGTTCGGCTACGGCGCCGTCAGTCGTTATCCCCGCCTGGCTGCGTTGCGCCAGAAAAACCGAGGCTTCACGGAAGAAGAAAAGCAAGAAGTATTGGCCCTCCAGCTCGTGGCCGTGCAGGACATCGTTCCGCTCTATCGACGACTGATGGAGCGGGAGCAAATCGAGCTGACGACGACCCCCTTCTTTCATCCGATCCTGCCGCTCGTCATCGATACCGATTTTACCCGACGCGCCAGACCGGATCTCCCGCTCCCCTCGCGATTCCATGCACCGGACGATGCGGAAACACAGTTGCAACGCGCCGTCGAATTTCACACCGCCACATTCGGCCGGGCGCCCGTGGGCCTCTGGCCATCGGAAGGCTCCGTCTGCCCAGAACTGATTCCGATGTTGCCGAAGGTCGGACTACGGTGGCTGGCGACCGATGAAGGCATCCTCGCTCGCTCGCTCGCTGCAACCCACCAACCCTGGCAACGCCACCGGGATCTCTATCAGCCTTACCAAGTCGGACCAGAAAACCAGAACGTCACGATGCTGTTTCGCGATCGGGAGATCTCGGATGCCTTTGGCTTCGTCTACCACAAAACCACCCCTGAAATGGCGGCCGAAGATGTCCTTCGCCGGCTGCGCCAGATCATGTACGACACGCCGCAAGAACAGGTCACCATCGCGATTGTGCTGGACGGGGAAAACCCGTGGGAACATTACCATGAAGGAGGCGAACAGTTTCTCTCTCTTCTCTACAAGGCCTTCTCGAACGGCGCACTCGATAGCGATGCCGTTCGCCCCACCACTGCCACGATCTCCGAAGCGCTCCAAGCCGCACCGGCCACACACCGGATCAGCCATCTTCATTCAGGTTCCTGGATCAATCAAGACTACAAGATCTGGATTGGCCACCAGGAAGACAATCAAGGATGGGATCTGGTGGGCCAGACTCGATCCCGCCTTGCGGAGATTTCTTCCTCTCTCCCCTCAGATCGCGCACAAGCTGCCTGGGACGAACTCTATGCCGCCGAAGGCAGCGATTGGTTCTGGTGGTATGGGGACGACTTCGATACCGACTACAAAGCAGAATTCGATCGGCTGTTCCGAACCCACCTTCGGAATGTGTGGACGATTGCGGGCCTGACGCCACCGGAGCAGTTGAATCAGCCGATCTGTCATCTCCGCGGTGTGCCGGATGCAGACCTCGTGACCATGCCACTCGCCTTGTTGAACCCCTCCATCGATGGACAGGCGACCGACTTTTTTGAATGGCGCGGAGCAGGCAGAATCAAGACCCGGCCGCCGCTCGGCGCAATGTGGAAAGCCGAAGGGATATGGACCGACATTCAATTCGGCTGGAGTCTCGACCAGCTCTATCTCCGGCTCGATCCGGACGAGCAATCACGACCACGCCACGCAGCGCTCACGATCGAGCTGCAGTTGCAGACGCCAGAACACCTCTATCGCTTGTCGTTTTCACTCGATCGGTCAGGGTCAAACCAGTTTCTGCTCTCGGAGAAATTAGCAAGCGGACAGTGGCAAGAAATCGGCGCCTACCAATCGATGTGTCATCAAGAGATTATCGAACTTGCTGTGCCGTTCAAGGAGCTACAGCTCATAGCCGGACAGGAACTCCACATGACCATTCTGGTGTTGGAACATCATTTGGAAATCGCACGGTATCCGCACCACAAGCCTGCGACCTTCCGTGTTCCCGGTCCGGAGTTTGAAGTGAATTTGTGGCGAGTCTGATGAGCGTGAGAGGTAAAAGGTGAAACGTGAAACGAATGAATGCTGCCTCAGAAATAGCCCTAAGCAACGAACGGTCTTCTTTCATCCGGCTCCTCACGTTGAACGTTTCACGTTTCACCTTTCACGTTTCACCTTTTACGCGTTACGTGTAACGGAGGGAAAGATGCCTGATCTAAGACGTGATCCGATTGTCGGTCGGTGGGTCATTATTTCGACGGAACGTAGCGCTCGGCCTCACGACTTCACCCCCGTGCACAGCGCCAGGTCGTTGGCCGCAACTCTCTGCCCCTTTTGCCCGGGGCAGGAACGATTGACACCGAAAGAAATTATGGCCTATCGGCCGCAGCCTGTGGAACCCAATAACCCGAACTGGACCGTGCGTGTCGTGCCGAACAAGTTCCCCGCGCTCCAGATCGAAGGCACTCTCGACCGCCAGGGCCTCGGCATCTACGATCGCATGAATGGGATCGGCGCCCATGAAGTCATCATCGAGACCCCAAACCACACTGAAAGCCTGGCCGATATGCCCACTAAGCGGATCGAGGACGTGCTGTGGGCCTATCGCGATCGCATGATCGATCTGAAAAAAGACGTCCGGTTCCGTTATATTTTGATTTTCAAGAATCACGGAGGACCAGCCGGCGCCACACTGGAGCACAGCCACTCACAACTCATCGCCCTGCCGATTATCCCTACCAGCGTGGTCGAAGAAATCGACGGATGCCGCGCCCATTATGAACAGAAAGAACGCTGCATCTATTGCGACATCCTCCGGCAAGACCTCTCCGACGGCGATCGCATCGTAGCGGAAAATCCTGAGTTCCTCTGTGTCACCCCCTATGCCCCGCGCTTTCCCTTTGAAATGTGGATTATCCCTAAACGCCACACCGGCTACTTCGAAGAGAGCCAGAAAATACAATTCGAGTTCCTCGCACCGCTTCTTTCCGAAGCGCTACGACGGATGGACAAGGTCCTCGCGAAGCCTTCTTACAACTTTATCCTCCATAGTTCTCCTCTCCACGAAAAAACCGGAGACTTCTACCACTGGCACATCGAAATTATTCCAAAACTGACCCAAGTGGCCGGCTTCGAATGGGGGACAGGGTTCTACATCAATCCTGTGGCGCCGGAAGAATCAGCGAAGTTCCTGCGGGAGAGTGGGATATAACGTCGTCTAGTGTTCGCAGCACACTGATTCAGCGCATAGAGCGGACGGCTGAATGCGTTCTTGCAATCCTTTTGACGCCGGCCTTATCATCCTCGCATGCACGTCCAACTGAGCCACCCTGCCAGAACTGTCGAAATCAAAGGCCCCAAGAAGGTCAAGGACCTCTTGCGAGAGTTGAACCTCGTCGTCGAAGCACACTTAGTGATCAAAGGCGACGATCTTGTGACCGAAGACGAAATGCTCTACGACGAAGACCAGGTCGAAATCCGACCGGTGATTTCCGGTGGCTAAGTTCGAGCAGCTTCATCCGTTTTTTCTCTCTACATAGTTAGCAATCACGCGCGCAGAACGCGCACACCACGGGCGGATCGTCATTTTACACTGTACGCCCCACATCTCATCAGGACGGTCACCCCATGAATCTGTTCATCATCCTCTGGATTTGGATCGTTGCCTGCCTCACCTCCCTTCGTTGCAGTATGGATTGGAGACAGAGCCAAAGATTATTTCCCCGCCTATGGCGTCGGCAACCGGTTGTGTCACATCATCCATTTCATGCCCCACCCAAGCCCAAGTGGGTCAAGCACGAAGTCATTCACCTAAAAGCCCTCATGCCGCGGGCGGGGTGTCGGACGATTGCGCATCATTTCAATCGGCGGTGGCAATACCGGAGACAGATGAGGGTGAGCAAGACCTATGTCGCAGACACGTGCCGCAAGCACCAGTATCGGATTCTCGAGGCTCGGCGGAAGTTGAAGCACAGAATCCCGAGACCGATCCCGCGCAATCGGGTGTGGGGCTGTGATCTGCTGGTCAAGACGGATCGCAATGGCCAGCCACATCTTGCCCTGGCCATCCTCGATCATACGAGCCGAGCCTGCTTGCGCCTGCAGTGGCTGTCAGAGAAATCCTCGTAGACGCTGCTGCAGGAACTGATTCAGACGGTGAAGCAATATGGTCGGCCACAGTTCGTGCGGACGGACAACGACGCCGTGTTGGTCTCTCGCCTATTCCGATTCGGACTCTGGTTACTCGGCATCCGCCAGCAACGCATCGAACCAGGATGCCCCTGGCAAAATGGGCGAGTGGAACGATTCATTGGGACAGTGAAACGGGAGTTAAGACATGAGGCGCTGACAGGCGGCCACGAATTCGACCGCAGGCTGACAACGGTTCGCACCTGGTACAACCATGAACGGCCCCATGATCATCTGCAGGGGCGGACACCGGCGGAAGTCTGGGCTGGGATCAATGTGTTTGCGGCGAAGCCGGGTTAGTGGTCACGAGGCGAGCAACGGGAGACGAAGATCGAGTGACAGAACATGTGTCCGGTGCGGTATGTCTGAAATTGGGCGATTGTGGGGGTGATAAGACGATAAAGACGCGGACGGCAGAAGAAATCGTGATCTGATGATGAAATAGTCGCCGTTAGTAAGGCTAAATCGGCTTGAGCCGAGGCAAACTGCCGGCGAGTCGAACGAAAATCCTCTACCGGACAGGCGGACGGGACAGCGTCCGTAGGAGAGAAAATGTGGGGAACATCGTGCTGCCCACTCGGAGGATATACCCATCGAAGTTGCCGCCATATTTACTGATCACATAGTATTCTTGGCCGGTCGCCGGAGCCTGCGTGATGTTGACCCCCATCCGGCCATCGTCAAGACCGGCGGATTGTGCGCCACATTGTGGGAGACCGAGATAAAGTCGTTCACTCCATCCAGATTGAACGCCTGTCCGACTTGACCGGTTGCGAACGTGACGCCGTTCTGGAGCGTCCCGTTGAATCCGCTCCGAAGGTCTTGTGCCGATCCTTCTGCCGGCCACCAACTCACAAAGTTGGCGACGGAGGTATTGACAAACGGGATGGTCCGCCCCTCGCCACTAGCCAGCAGCAATGTATCGCCTGTCGTGGGAATCAGTCGATCGACGCCCCGCAACGTCCAGCCAGAGCCGAATGGACTGTGCTGTTCGTTGCGAATCATCGTGAAGCCGCGACTGATCGCTCCGATACTGGATTGCGCATAATTGGAGTAGTTCACGAGTTCATAGGGATAGCGGCCAGTCGGCAAGGGGGACGCGTCGTACTGCACGCCTAACCGGGTGGTTGAAGCGGCAAGTTCATTCATCGGTGAGGCGTTCCAATAGCCGCGGGCGCCTTGCTGCAACCCGCCCACCGTTATTTGCGCCGAAATCGTTTGTGGCACGGCGGCTTCTTGAGGCAATGTCGCGGTGACCGGCAAAATGGGTCGGACATCGGCGGTGGTTGAGGTGTAGTGGAGCGTGAGCTCGCGCGACTGCCCGAGTGTGCGGACCCCAGGGATCGTCACATCTTGCGTGAGCGTGCCTTCGGTAAGGTCGCCGCGTGAACTCACGTCGCATTCCGTACAGCCGCCGATAATGCGATTGAGATCATTGAGCAACTGCGCGACAAAGGCCAAGGCAAAATGCCAGGCGGTCTTTTGCACCCCGCCGCTGATGGTTTCCAGCCTGCTGCCATCGGCGCTCACACGCATGCGGCCGGCCACATAGAAGGTGCCGGTATCGGGGGAGAGGGACCAGAGATCCAATTCATTGCCGGGTGCCATGTTATCGGTATTCGGTAATGTGATCGGCGCCGGCGTGGTGAAGGCGATGCCGGCCGGCTGAATCGTGATCGAAAAGCCAGGACGCAATTCAACGGGCCGTGATTCTGGCCGTCCATATTCCGGCACCGGGCTGATCGTGAGCACTCCCGTGTAGTCCGTGCCGTCGGGATTCTTCGCCGTATGCGGGGGGATAGTCACGGAGACAGCGGGGAATGCCGGATTGCCGAGCACGGTGGTGGCGTTGGGATTCACAGTGACGGCCGAGGCCATATCAATGACGGGAACGCGCAGCTCAGAGAACAGGTTGTTCATGACATTCGGAATCAGATCTACCGGGGCGGCGAGGATTGCATAGCCCAAGGCGAACCCATTTACGAGCAGGACTTGCTTACCGCTGACGGTCAGGGTATTGAGCGTGAACTGGCCCTGCGCATTGGTGGTCGTGGTGGCCGCGGTCCCCTTAACGGACATCGGGAGATTGGCAATCGGTTGACCCGAGCCATCGACGACACGACCGGAGACACCGGTGATGCCGCCCACCGGTGCGCCGGTCACAGTGATCGTGAAGGTCTCACTGTCCTGGGCAATGCCGTCGGTGCCCACGAACGTCAATGTGTAGGTGCCGACCTGCGTGGCAAGCGGCGTGAACATGAATTGACCGGTTTGGCTGTTGAACGTCGCCCGGTCCGGCAGCGGGAGCGGCGTCACGGCAAAGGTGACGGAATCGTTGTCCGGATCGGTTGCGGTCGCAGTGAACGTCAGGGTGCTGCCGAGCGGCACGGTGTGATTGCCGATGGGTGCGAGTTGAGGCGCGCCGTTTACGATGGTGAAGGACAAACTGTTGGAGGCGCCGCCACTCGACGCGGGATTCTCGACCGTGACCGGCACCGTGCCTTTGGTTGTCAGCAGGGTGGCAGGGATGGTCGCCGTGAGTTGCGTGGCGCTCATGACCGTGGTGACGAGGGCGGTGGCACCGAACGTGACGGTTGCTCCAGTGACGAACGACTGGCCGGTAATCGTGAGCGTCGTATTCGGGCTCCCACTTGGGAGGCTCGCCGGTGAGAGGGTCGTGATCGACGGTACCGGATTCACCACGGTGACCGTGCTGGTGGCACTCGTGCCGTTGAGCGAGGCGGTGATGTCGGCCTGGCCTTGCGTGAGCGCGGTGACCGTGACGGGCGCGCTGAGCTGATTTGCTGGAACGGTCACAGTGCTAGGGACAGTGGCCACGGTTGTATTGCTGCTGTTCAATGTAACGGAGGTGGCGGCGCTCTGGACGGTGCTAAGTGTGAGGGTCAAGGTGCCGATATTACTGCGTACGATCGAGAGCGTAGCCGGTTGTAGACTGGCCACGGTCGGGGCTGGAATCACCGTAAAGGAGCCTGCGCTTGTCCCGGTGCCGGCCAAGGTCATGACGGCGATGGGACCGGTCGAGGCGGTTGGAGGTACCACCGCCACAAGGGTTGTCGGATTCGTGACAGTGAAGGTCGGCGCGAGGACGCCGTTGAACGTGACAGTTTGGACGTTTACAAAATTGGTGCCGGTCACGGTCACCGAGGTGCCCGGTTGACCACTGGTCGGTGTGAACCCGCTTACGGTCGGCACCGGCAGAGCGACATCGACTTGGCTGGCAACGCTCGCGCCGTTGAGCGAGACGGTGACCGTGGTGGTGCCGGTGGCGACGGCGGTGACGGGAATGGGCAGGCTGGTTTGGCCGGCGGCAAAGGCCACGGAGGCTGGAACGGTCGCGACGCCGGCGTTCGAACTGGTCACGGTGACCGAGCCCGCCGCTGTGGGTGCCGGCACGAGTGTGGCCGTCAGGTTGGCAGTGGCTCCAACTGTGAGGTTCAAGGGATTCGGCGTCAGCGCGGTCGGTTGTGTGCCGGCACTCGTGTCGAGCACGCTCACCGTGACCCTGGGGCGCTCGTGAGGCGAACCTCCAGTGTGTTGGTCGATTGCAGGGTGACCGTGCGATCGAGCACGGCTACGTTTTGGCCGAAGTCGCTGGGGCCGAGGATCTGTGCGCCGTTGAGTTTGATGGTCGCAGAGGAGATGCGATTCGTACCGTTGGCGTTGCCATTCACGACGTGCAGTGTGTAGGGCGCGGTGGTGCTGGTCGGCAAGGTGAATGTGTCGGTGAACTGATTGGGCGGCCCGGCGGTGCGTGTGTATTGTTTCGGCCCAAAGAGCACGGTTTGTGCAAACGCAGGTGCGGTGAGGGCCAGCCCCATAGCCAGCACGGTGAGCAGAGGGAGCCATCCTCGCATTGTCAACCGCCTTGGTGTAAGTGGAATTGCATCTGAGTAGCGCCAGAGGCGCAGGATATTTCTATCCCTGTGTAGGCAGCAGGTCAAGAAAGGAATGCAAATCATGTCATGGTCTTCCAGACGGGAAGGATCCTTTGTGACGTATCGAGAGATGCGCGCGCATTGTTGTGATGGCCTCTTACTGTTTGCATTCATCTCGAAGCCAGTCGTATGATCGGTAAATGAATTGCACCAAATGTAAAACCAAAGCGGTGATCGGCCTTCCACGCCACAATGCGGCTTTTTGCAAAGGCTGCTTCAACGGCTTCGTTCACGATCAGGTGGCGCGGGCGATCAAGTCGGAGTGGATGTTCGGGAAGGAAGACCGAATTCTCGTGGCGGTGTCCGGCGGGAAGGACAGTTTGGCGCTCTGGGACATTCTGCTCAAGCTCGGCTATCGCGCTGACGCACTCTATGTGAACCTCGGCATCGGAGCCTATTCCGAGCAGTCACATGCCAAGGTCAAGAAATTCTCTGAGGCGGTCTCTGCCTCACATGGAGCCACATTGCACCTCCATACCGTCGAACAAGAAGCTGGCGCAGGAATCAAGGAACTGGCTCAGCTCATCCACCGCCCGACCTGCTCGACGTGCGGCACGATCAAACGCTACCAATTCAACCGCGTGGCGATCGAACAGCAGTACGATGTGATGGCCACAGGCCACAACCTCGATGACGAAGCGGCCAGGCTCCTGGGCAACGTGCTGCATTGGCAGGAAGAATATCTCGACAAACAGGGGCCCTCCCTGCCGGCCTCAGTGGAAGGATTTGCCAAAAAAGTGAAGCCCCTCTTCCGGCTCTCGGAGCGTGAACTTGCAGCCTATGCGGTGTTAAATCGGATCGATTACATCGTCGAGGAATGTCCCATGGCGAAGGGCTCCAAGATGCTCCAGTATAAGGAAGTCCTGAATTGTCTGGAGACTGAATCGCCTGGCACGAAGCAGACGTTTTACTGGGGTTTTCTCGACAAGCAGCGCAAGAAACAGCCTACGGCGACCACCATGACGGAGAAAGACCGGGCCGTCCTCCATCCCTGCACCTCATGCAGTCAACCCACCACCGCCGAGGTCTGTTCCTACTGCAAGATGATGGCACGGGCCAAAACTGTCGTCCCACGGTGATAGACACACCGATCAATACACCTTGCTTTCATCAGCACTTGAAAAGCCCCAATCGACCCCGTAAGCTGCATGGACTCATGCTGAGCTTTAAATCCAGCGTCGTACGCACGGGACGATGCCACCGGCAAGGGCATGACACGCACAAGTTGATCTTTCTGAAATCAATGTTAGATCTTTAGATCATGGCAACCACATCACACGACTACTATCAGATTCTTGGACTCCCCAAGTCAGCCTCAGCGGACGACATCAAGAAGGCGTATCGTCGACTCGCACGACAGGTCCATCCCGATCTTCATAGCGGCGCCAAGAAATCCGAGATGGAAAAGAAGTTTAAGGAGTTGAACGAGGCGCACGAAGTCTTGAGCGATCCGGACAAACGGAAGAAATACGATCACTATGGGGCGAACTGGGAACAAGCTGAGGCCTATGAGCAGGCGCGCCGACAAGCCGGCAACCGTGGAAGTGGTGGCCCGGACGCTTCTTTCGGGTCAGAAGGGTTTTCCGATATCTTCGAGAATCTGTTCAAAGGACGAGGGCGAACCGGCAACAGCCGTGGATTTGCCGTCCCAGGCGAGGATCTTGAAACCGAAGTACACCTGACGCTCGCCGAGGTGTGCACCGGTGTAACAAAACGTGTCACATTGCAAGAGCCAGTGCCTTGCCCCATCTGCCACGGGAGCGGAGTTTTTCGTGGACGGCCTTGTCCAACCTGCCAGGGGCAGGGCGCCACGCTGCGTCCCAATACGATCGAAGTCCGAATCCCCGCCGGGGTCCAGGATGGGACGAGAGTACGCGTGGCCGGCAAGGGACAAGCGGGCGCCAACGGCGGGAAGCCCGGCGACTTGTACTTGCGCGTCGCCATCGCTCCGGACCATGTCTTTCGCCGACAGGGGAGCGACATTCATGTGTCTCTCCCTGTCTTCCCGTGGGAAGCAGCCTTGGGAGCCGATGTGATGGCACCGACCTTGACGGAACCAGTCCGGGTGAAGGTTCCACCTGGGAGCCGTGCTGAGAGTAAGCTTCGACTGAAGGGCAAGGGACTCCCTGCGGCAGCCGGCGGCCACGGCGACCTTTTTCTAACCATCCAGATCGTGATGCCGCCCTCATCGACCGACGAGGAGCACAAACTGTATAGCCAGCTCAGAGCCATTGCGCATCCAGACCCGCGTGCCGAGCTACTTGCCCAGGCCCAACGCCGATCATACCTCTGACGCTCACTCCCCTGCAGGTCTTTGACCCAAGGGACGCCGGAACAGGCTGCCACCGGGATACCTAACAATGATATTCTCATTGTTCCCTGGCAGGGGCCGAGGGGGACAAGATCTTCGACCTTCTCACAATCATCGTAAGCATAACCAAGAACTGGCTCATTGACTCATGAAGCGGTGCTGCTGGCTTGCGTTGCGTTGGTTGATCTGGCAAGCTACGACAGTCTGACGCTGAGAGCCTCCGAAGCCTTGTGGATACATCAGCTGGTAAGAAATTATGCGGTGGCATGATCGAGTGGCTGCATTCACAACAGGGCGTACCTGTATGGAGATTGAAGTGGACGTAGTCGTTAGTGGAGACGTTCACCTTTCTGGAATGAGATATGTTTATTCGGTTTAACCTAAGGAGGCACGTATGAAGAAGGGAACACGAAACCTCATGACGCTGGGCATCGCATCGGTATTCGCGCTGACCGTGGGGATGTCTGCAGCCTGGGCCAATGAGCCAGGCTACTACGGCAAAGAAGGACACGGAGGCAGCGGGCATAGTTCGATGGGTGGACATGGCACGAACATGATGCACAACAGCACCGGCCATTTGATCCGGCATCTGCTCAAGCACGAACACGACATCGGACTGACCCCCGAGCAAGTGACGAAACTCAAAGAGATCCAACTCAACCTGGACAAAGTCCGTATCAAAACCGAAGCCGATATCCAGGTCGCCGAGCGTGAGCTGAAAGCGATGACGGAGGATGACAAGTTGGATTTGGGAGCCATCGAGCCCAAGTTAAAGCAGAGCGGAGATCTACAAGTCGGCTTACGCATGGCTTCCCTTAAAGCCCGTCGTGATGTATACGCTATCTTAACGCCGGAACAGCGTGCCAAGGAAAAGACGGAACACGACAAAGTGCTGCAGCAGCACAAGGATGCCGGCAAAGGTTATGAGAATCCTCACGGCAACCCTCATGGCGGGCCCATGAAAGACAATCCGCATAAGGACGGCATGCTGCGCAATCTGGACTTTCATCAAGCATAAGCCTTCGCTCCGTATACCTCAAAGATGCACGAGCGAGCACTTGTGGCCGGCTCGTGAGAAGGACGTCATGCCGAAAGAATTGAAGCTGGCAAGTCGCGATTTGCTTGCCGGCCCCGACCGGGCGCCGGCCCGCGCGATGTTGAAGGCCGTGGGATTCACCGACGAGGACTTGTCTCGCCCAATCATCGGCGTCGCCAATACCTGGATTGAGGTCATGCCCTGCAACTTCCACTTGCGCCGATTGTCGGAGCGGGTGAAGGCAGGTATTCGAACTGCAGGAGGGACTCCCATCGAATACAACACCATCGCAGTGTCGGATGGCATTTCAATGGGGACCGAGGGGATGAAGGCATCGTTGATCAGCCGTGAGGTGATTGCCGATTCGATCGAACTCGTGGCTCGTGGGCACCTATTTGACGGCGTGGTGGCATTATCCGGCTGCGATAAAACCATTCCTGGTACCGTGATGGCCCTCGCTCGCCTGAACCTGCCTTCGGTGATGCTGTATGGCGGCTCGATCATGCCGGGCCAGTTCCAAGGCCATGACGTCACCATCCAAGATGTGTTCGAAGCAGTGGGCAAACATGCGTCAGGCACAATGACCAGTGCCGAACTCAAAGATCTCGAAGACCATGCCTGCCCAGGCCCTGGTGCCTGCGGCGGTCAGTTCACCGCCAACACCATGGCAATTGCATTCGAATTCCTCGGGATCTCACCGATGGGACGGAATGGAGTGCCCGCCATGGATCAGCGGAAAGACGATGTGGCGTTCGAGTGCGGAAAGATGGTCATGGATCTGCTGAAGCGAGATATTCGGCCCCGCCAGATCATCACACGGAAATCGCTGGAGAATGCCATAGCCGCAGTTGCAACCACCGGAGGTTCAACGAATGCGGTGCTGCACCTGCTCGCCATTGCGCGCGAAGCCGGCATCAAGCTGAGCATCGACGACTTCGACAAGATCAACCGGAAGGTACCATTGCTTGCAGATCTCAAGCCAGGTGGCCGATTTACAGCTTCAGATCTCTATGCAGCTGGGGGAACCACGTTGGTCGCCAAACGCCTGCTTGATGCGGGCCTGTTGCACGCGGGCCAACCGACGGTGACCGGACGGACAATCGGAGAAGAGGCCAAGGACGCAAAGGAAACATCGAATCAGCAAGTACTCCGGCCCCTGTCGAATCCGATCAAGCAGACCGGTGGGTTGGTGATATTACGGGGAAATCTTGCGCCAGAGGGCTGCGTTGTGAAGGTGGCCGGACACTCAATCATGACATTCCGAGGCACGGCAAAAGTGTACGACCGGGAAGAAGATGCCTTTGTCGCCGTGCAATCCCATCAAATTAAAGCGGGCGATGTCGTGGTCATTCGGTATGAGGGCCCTTCCGGCGGGCCCGGTATGAGAGAAATGCTTGGCGTGACTGCAGCCATCGTCGGCGCAGGTCTGGGCGACTCCGTCGCGCTGCTCACCGACGGCCGCTTCTCCGGCGCCACCCACGGCCTGATGGCTGGCCATGTCGCACCGGAAGCCATCAAGGGTGGCCCGATCGGCGCGGTGAAGAACGGAGACATGATCGCCTTCGATATCGCCAAACGAACGCTGACCGTGGAACTCTCACAAAAAGAGATCAAAGCCCGGCTCAAGAAGGTCAAACTGCCACCGCCCCGCTACACCTCCGGCGTGATGGGCAAATACGCGCGCCATGTGTCTTCAGCCTCGGAAGGAGCCATTACGACTTAGCCTTTCGTTGATGCTCCAAGCAAGGCCGGCTTCCCCGCGCAGACCGTCAGCACGCAGGTCACGGCGTCGTCATACTGATACTTGTGCAAGTAGGAAAGTTGCGAGAGGAGATGGACCGTATGGTCACTCACTGTTGCCTCGTCCGCGTGCATCACAAATCCCGCTTCAGCAAACAGTCGTATCCATTCTGACCGTCTGAGTCGGTTCACATAGGAGCTCCGATTCCATCTCATCAAATTCCATAACCACTCTGGATATCGTAAGCAGTCGAATACCCTGTCGGGATAAGACGTATTTTCCCCATACCATGAATGGTCGCCGAGGTCTATCACAGAGACGAGTTTCCCTCCAGGCCGTAAAATACGAAAGCATTCTTGGACAGTCATGGATGGATAACGAACATGTTCGAGCGCCGTATACGAGCAAATCAGATCGAGAGACTCCGTCGCAAGCGGCATTTTCCTACCATCGTATACCACATATGTAATCTTCCTCATGCTTGCCTGCTCACAGGACAGGTAATTCAGCACATCGATCGCCGTACAGCTTCTTGCACCGGCTGCCATAGCTCTCTCAAGCACCTCAAGCGTCTGCCCTGGACCGATTTCTAGGATATCCTTCCCCGACAAGGACTCAAATCGCGCATATAGATTAAACACGTGATCGACCATCTCTGGGTCTGCATTGAGCCCCGTCGAATGGAATCGCTGAGCCAGTCTCGCCAACGGACGTAAGCCCATCAAGAGATTTTGGAGAACGTCCACGATAATGGACATCGATAAGAAAAGCTCCTTCAACCTTTCCACGGTGGGTTTAGCCTTATGCGAGCTCCCCATAGCCCTCTCGAGCCTATCGCTTCTTCGTCTTTCCATCCCTCCCGACATCATGCTGTCGAGACCAGTCTCTGCCTTCGCACAACCACCTATCAACAAACCGAGGTCAGACCGAACGATTCGGGAATCGGATGGGGCACCTCCTTTCCTTCCGACAACCGCGTAACCCATCATCACCATGGCTGGAGCGGCCTGAGTGTAAGTCTCACGGAGCGAAAATTTTCTCCGTACCACTCACCAGGCTCGCCAAGATGCAACATGTGGGTGTATGGTGCCACGAAACGCGGAAATGGGCTAGAAATCGGTGGGAACGAGAGGTTTACAGGAAATAGCGGTCTGACGTGAGTAGGATTACGCGCGCCGATAAAACTCCGTAATCATCTCGACAACGTAGCCCTGCTGCGATTCTGTCAACTCAGGATAGATCGGAATAGACATCACTTCTTCAGCCGCCTGTTCTGACACGGGGAAGGATCCTTTTTGATGCCCTAACTCACGATAGCAATTCTGGAGATGCATCGGGAGCGGATAGTACACTTCCGTGCCGACCCCTTTCTCTTTCAAAAATGTGCGTAGTTCATCGCGCTTCGGCACTCGGATAGTGAACTGGTTATAGACATGGAAATTTCCAGGCTTGGTCGGCGGCAACACGACACAATCTCCATACTTCGTCTGGGCGAACAACTGCCGATATCGTTCGGCGTTCCGGCGGCGTCCCTCGTTCCACTGGTCAAGATACTTCAGCTTAACCTGTAATACAGCCGCCTGGAGCGCATCCAACCGGCTATTGATTCCTACCGCCTCGTGAAGATAACGGACATGACTTCCATGAACACGAAGCATGGCCATGGAGTCGGAAAGGGCTTTGTCGTTGGTCGTAATAAGCCCCCCATCCCCAAAGCCGCCCAAATTCTTGCTGGGGAAAAAACTAAAGCACCCAGTGTCTCCAAGTATCCCGGCGCGCCTCTCTTGCTGCGCGGCCCCGATGGCTTGGCAGGCATCCTCTACGACATACATCGTGTTCCGTTTTGCAATCTCGTTGATCGATGCCATATCCGCACATTGCCCGAAGAGATGCACAGGAATAATGGCTTTTGTGCGAGAGGTGATCGATTGTTCAATGAGTGCCGGATCGATATTAAACGTATCCGCCTGAATGTCGACAAGCACTGGCTTCGCGCCCAATCGTGAGATCGCGCTCACTGTGGCAAAAAACGTGAACGGAATCGTGATGACCTCATCGCCGGCCTTCACGCCCATCGCCATGAGGGAAAGCAGCAACGCATCGCTCCCGGAGGCGCAGCCGATTGCATAGCGGCTGCCGATATACTGTGCTGTTGCTTCCTCGAACGCCGAGACGCGAGGTCCAAGCACAAACCCCTGCTCGTCGCAGACAGCCTCGATGGCCGACATCACTTCCTGTTTAATGACACGATATTGGGCTTTGAGGTCTAAAAGAGGAACGTTCACAACAGCTCCTTGGGCTACGAGTGAGACGCTGACCAGACTGAACGAGGAGCCTTTCCACCTCGCCGGTCATCTAAAAACCTATCATACAGAGATTCGTACTGTTTAACCATTTCCTCAAGGTGAAATTCTTTCGGGAGCGCCTCGACCAACTGTGGGCGTCCTTGGGATTGACCATCTCGACTCTTCAACACTCGAATCACGTGCGCGGACAAACCGGCAATATCCCCCGCGTTGCTTAACCACCCATGGCGGCCCTGGACAATCACTTCCTCAACACCTCCAACCCTCGTAGCCACGACCGGCAGGCCAATGGTCCGTGCTTCCAAGAGCACGCGCGGCAATCCTTCCCAATGAGAGGTGAGCAGAAACGCATCAAATATTTTCATGACGGTCGGGATATCGCGTCTCCATCCAGCGAGGTGCAATAGCTTCTGCAGCCCATTCGCCTCAATCAACGACTCAATCCTTGGGCGCAGATCTCCATCTCCAATCAAGGCGAACCGGGCATTGGGGACCGCCTTACACACCTGTGTCGCCACGGCCACAAAATCCTCTGGAGCTTTCTGTGGCTTGAGACAGGCAACTGTTCCCACCAAGTACTCAGCAGGCCCCACCCCAAATTGTGCCCGCAACGCATCACGCGTGGTCGTATCGATATCGGTTTGAAACGGATACGGATCGATGCCTGGCCTGACGACCGAAACCTGCGTCCGGTCAAATAGCCTCCACGTGATCCCTTTCTCGACATCGGCCTGAGCGACCGCAATCCAATGGGTCGTGATCCATCCTGTCATCCGTTCAAGAAGAATCAAGATACGGCATAACCAAGGAGGCTGAGCCGGCGTGATGCCATATCCATGAATGGTATGAATAATCACGGGCACTCGCGCGCACCATGCCGCCCACCGGCCAAGAATACCGGCCTTCGAACTATGGGTATGGACAATTGTCGGGTGCAGACGCCGAAACAGGCTAACGAGTTCAACGAATGCCGCAAGATCGGCTAGGACATGAACATGACGGGCGAGCGAGGACAGGACGTGAACATCGACATCGGGGAGAGTTTTGGCTTCATCCGTGAGAAGGCCCCCAGGACCCGTGACAAGGAGAGGGCGAAACTTGCTCCGGTCAAGATGCGACACCGCATACAGCGCAACTTCCTGCGCGCCACCCAACTCGAGTTTGGTGATGACATGACAAACAGTCTCCACACTACCTTCCTCAGGCTGAGGCTTGATACCCGTATTGGGTTCTCAGCCGCTCCGCGACCTGCTTCCCTTGCGCTATGGCATCTTCCATCGACGTATGTTCCCAGCGCCCATAGCGACCAACCGAGTAAATTCCTCGACGCTCCAGCTCAGCGAGGATAGCCGGTATCGCCTTCGCACGATGATGATCGAAATAGACATAGGCATAGTGGAGATCTTTCACATCTGATACCACGAACTCATCGTCTTGGCGAAGGATGCCGGCCTGTTCCAAGCCGGCACGCGCCCGCCCGATCAACTGTTCAGCAGATTGACGCTCAGCCGGCTTGTGCGACATCTCCACATACATCGAGCTACAACCCGGGCGCCCTAACGAAGGAGAAAAATTCATGGGGAATCCGGCGCGGTAGAAAGGGTATTCTCTCTCGGGAAAATAGATCCAATGTTTATCCGACACCTGCTCGCGGCCAATTCCCAAATTGATATTGTAGACCGAGACCCAGCGTAACGCGGCCGCGGCATCTTTCAATGGAGCGGGGAAATCGAGACAGCGATGAACCAGCTCTGGAATAGGGATCGTCGAGACCAGAGACTCATATCGCTCTTCTCTCGTTCCTCCTTTCGTGTGATCACGAAAGATGGCGCGACGGCGCTTGGTGTCCACTTCTATCAGTTCCGCGCCATGCGTGATTCCGTCAATCCCGGGCACAAACGATTCAGGGAGTACTTTGATACCGTCGTTCGCAGGATAAAGAAACGACGGATTGTAGCCGAAGGCTTTATCCTTGATGCCCAAGGCTCCGTTGACCACATCCTTCAGCTCGGGTTTCGGCACCAGCCACGACACCCAGTCCGACGTCAGTTCATCCAGCGAGACCTGCCAGAGTTTTTCATTGAAGGGCACCATGAAATTCTTGGCCATGCCCTCGCCGAGATTATCGAGAATCCACTCTTTGAACGATCGATCTTGGGGAGGAAGGTCTGCACGCCGATTTGTGAGCGTGGCGATAAACCCCATTAAACACTCTCGAACTACCTCCGGCGGAAGCCCAAATGTATTGACCTGAAACGGATACTCCGTATAGGTTCGGTGGGAATAGATGAACGATTGACGGGCATGTTTCTGAAGTTTTCCAGCCAAGAGCCTCTCCACCAACGCCTTGATTTCTGCTTGGCGAAAATGGAGCAGATGGCCGGTATAGTCGAACGTAAAACCATCCTTCTTGTATGAACGGCATAAGCCACCGACCTCCTGCTCTCGCTCAAAGAGACGATAAGGAAATCCGGAAAGATGATAGGCCGCACTAAGACCGGCTAAACCGGCTCCGACGATGAGAATCATGCGGCTTTTTTTTCTCCTCTTCGTGGCAATGCAACATCAGCCTGCTCTGGCCGATGGACATCTACCTTTGTCATCAATAGCGTGACGAACAAGAGCGCGCAAACTGTCCCCGCACAGAGGACCCATCCTACTTCCTGGCTGACCGATAACATGGCAAGGCCGATCATTCCCACGACCGCTGTCGCCACATAGCTCGTCATCACGATCTGTGGAACTGACATCCCCCAATGACGCAGTCTAATCGCGATGTGATCCGGACTTCCCCAAAGGATAGGTAGTCCACGCCTATAGCGAATGTACATTACAAACAGAGTATCAAATATTGGAATCCCTAAAATAAACACAGGGGTGAGGAGCGAGAGAGGATGGTCGCCGGGATATTTCCCGATCATCGCCATCGCCCCAAGAAGCAACCCGATAAGCATCGCGCCCGTGTCGCCCATATAGATCCGCGCAGGATGCCAGTTGTACTTAAGAAATCCGAGCAAACTTCCAAGCAACGCGACCAGCATCACGGCAATTGTTTGATCGCCTTGCAGTAAGGCGACGACAAGCAGACAACTTGCGCTGACCGCCCCCACACCTGCCGAGAGACCATCCATGATATCGAGTAAATTGAATGCGTTGATCAGCCCCACCATCCACAACACCGTTAGCACCAGATCGAGCCATTCAGGGAACGCGGCAATCTCGATCCTAATTCCACTCTTGATCAACACAAAGACGGCGAGGAGTTGTCCTGTAAGCTTTGTCCAAGGTGTCAATACACCGAAATCGTCGATGAGCCCGAGCATCACGACAATCGTCCCACCGAGAATAATGCCAAGCACATCCTGACGAAACTCGAAGGTAAAGGCCAAACTCATGAGAAAGGCGAGATAAATCGCCAGTCCTCCGAAATACGGAACCGGCTCTTTCTGATGCTTTAACCGGCCATCCGGCGCATCCACAATGCCGTACTTCATCGCCGCCTGTCTGGCGATAGGTACACCGTACAATGCCACCAAGAACGCCAGAGTAAATGTGAGCAGATACAAATACACGCTCGCGACCTCGCTCTACGCCGTAACCATTTCCCATACCATTTACTTGCCGATCTGATTCAGCTATGACCCGGCAAGGCACGCCTCGTAGACTTCCTCATGCCGACGAACAACGGTCGCTATTGCAAAGTTTTCCTGAACGTGACGCTTCCCCCTTAACCCCATCTGGCGTGCACCCTCAGGATTCGTCAATATCGTCTGTATCGCTCGAGCCAACGCTGCCGCATCACCCGGTTCGACAAGGATACCTGTCTCGCCGTTCATCACAAACTCAGGGACCCCCCCCACTGTCGTCGCCACAACCGGCCGCCCAGCGGCCATTGCTTCGAGAATGGCAATGCCAAACCCCTCGTACAACGAGGGCAACACAAAGAGATTCATGAGTGCGAGCACCTCCGGAATATCTCTTCTGACGCCGACAAACGCCACACGAGAAGAAATACCGAGTTGTTCGCTAAGGCTTCGAAGATGCGGCTCCGCAGGCCCTTCTCCCACGAGTAATACCTGGCAAACCGGCTTCTTGGCCTCCTGTTCCAGCTGAGCAACCGCTTCCAACAAGTATGTAAGCCCCTTCTTGGGTTCAACTAATCGACAGACAGTGCCGATAATCGGCAACTCTTCCTGCAGACCTAAATCATTTCTCAACAGACCTGCTGCCCCTCGAAAGCGGCCAGCGTCGACTCCGAATGGAATAACGACGAATTGTTCCTCTCGACCGCCTATCCGTGATTGAACCGAACGACGCACTGCATGTGAGCAGCACACCAGTCGATTGGTCCATCTCATGGTGACTCGATCGACAAAGCGGTTCAACCATCCTTCCCGTATCACTTGGTCGTGGTAGGCGGAAACCACATACACTTTCTTGCCGGCTTGTCGTACAAGCCGTGATGCCATGTTGGCCCAAAATAGAAAAGATTGGACCACATCGGGCCGTTCTATCAGGAGAATTTCCCGCAATCGGAATAAGACCCGGAGGTCCATCTTTCCTTTCCCATTTAATGAAACAACACGAACTCCACGGGACTCTAACTCCGCTACCAGTGCGCCTCCTGGCTTGAGGGACACGACTACCACTTCAAACTTCTTCCGATCGATGCGTGAGGCGAGCTCCAGCAGATGTGACTCAGTTCCTCCCACCCCTAGGCCGACCACAAGAAACAATAATTTGATTGGACGAATCACGGCAACATGCCACTCCACGGATAGGATACATGGCTATAGGACAAAGCCGGTAATCATTTCCCATTCTTTCCCCTTCCAGACAGCAACAGGGGCCGGATAAAACAATCCCGTCCGATACAAGAGCGAAGAGAGCCTCGGAGAAATGGCAGCAAGCGAATGTTGCCGTAATACTTTCCAGATTATGTCGCGCACGAGTTTTTGCCCTGTGCTGCACGGCCACTTCCCGTAGTTCCGCAGTGTCTGGTCGGCCTCACGCAGGTACTGTTCCCGTTGATGAACCGATTTCTGGTTCCCATGTTCCCGAAACCCTCCAAGGATCGATCTCACTCCGTAGAGATCCGCATGCTGGAATAGCCTGGCCCACAATTCGAAGTCAGCCGCGAGACCCAATGAACAATCCAGGCAACCTCCTGCCCGCTCCCACAATGAACGCCTCCAGAACGTTGACTCCTGTTGAATCCACCTTCTCCCGTGAGACCCTTTCACAGGGAAATTCCCTCCCCGCAAGAACGACTGCCGGTTAAACCCGCCGGTAAAATCGACATCGATGACTTGTCCTCTCGCATTCCAACGAATTGGGTTCACACTGGTGATCCATGCAACGTGGGGGAACGCCCGAAAAATATCTGCGACGACGGTCAACGCCCATGGCGTATACTTGTCATCACTGTTGAGCCACCCCATAATTTCTCCGGTCGTTCTGGCAAACCCTTTATTAATCGCGTCGTACTGCCCTTTGTCCGTTTCACTTACCCAATAGGTCAATCGATCCGCATACTTCCGGATAATCTTTGTACTACCATCTGAAGACGCTCCATCAATCACGACGTACTCAACGCTAGGGTAGGTCTGTGTGAGCACGGAGCAGATCGTTTCCTCAAGAAACTGCCCTTGGTTATATGAAGGAGTCACAATGGAAATGGTGGGAAATGGTTTATCCATTTATCGCGTTCGAGCGAACAGCTCCTCCATCTGAGTGCGGATTCGCCTGTTTTGCACCTCACGCTGTTCTGGAGTTGCATAGAAATGTCTTTGACGGAATAATCCATCCTCTTTCACAAAGGCGATATCGACCTGAGAAAGCGCGTTGTCCAACGGTCTATATTGGAGCCCAGAAATGTCATAGGCCACAAATCCACGGCTTTTCATGTGCATAACCACAGCATAGAAATCCGGGCCATCTTGGAAGAATCTAAATAACGATACCTCCAATAGAATATATTCGGTGTCTGCGAGCATCTTTTCCGCACCGCGAAGCACTTCCAACTCTGCTCCCTGGACGTCCACCTTGAGCAAGAAAGGACCCTTTGCTCCTGTCTGTTCGATGAGGCCATCAATGGTTATCGCTGGGACAACTCTTGGCACGCCATTGACATGAGTATTCTGTTCTATTTCGGAAAGGAGAGAAGAGCCGACTAAGTCCGGATGAACATTGAGAACCACTTCTCCATGATGAGCTGAAGCCGCCGCAGCAACGCACTGTGCGTTCGGCATCATTCCCATCATGTTCTTCAGAACGACCTGATACTCAGCGAGCGGTTCCAGAAGGAAAACCTGGGCATTTGGGAATACAGAGACGCATTGACTCGCAAACGAGCCGAACGCTGCGCCCACATCCACCACCGTCGTCGGCATGAATCCCATCGATTGGGCCTGACACAGGAGACCGTTGATCCCACTCCGCGATAGCGAAACTGCTTTCCCTGAATCGAGCCGATAGATGTCGAGATTGAGTCGCCGCAACATCGCCCTAATTGCCCGCTTTAGTTGACCTGACCCCATTCACTCTCTCCTTCGTGGGATAGTGCTCCGCACAGGACAATGGATCCTGGTACGACCGGCCTTCGCCCTACTGATGCGTCACCACCACATATTCGCCGGTCACCACACCACGCCAAAATCCAGCAATATTCCTGACAGACTGCGCGACGCTGGAAAGCGTCCATTGGGGATGAGCCGAAGATTCCTCTGTAGAATTCTCCCAATGCTCACGGCTACGAGTCGGCACGGGAGGCAGCACCCTATGAATCTCGGTTTCGGCGTCTCGAAGCACACGAATGTATGGCACATAGATATGATTGCGTAACACGCGCGCCAAGGAGGTTTTGTATTCAGAGAGACCTGGATTGTAGACCCACTTATTCACTTGTTTCAGATAGTGAAAATGGAAAAAAATGAGTGGTTCGGTTCCCACACACACTCCACTCACTGTATGGCGGATATCATAGTTTGCGACGTTCCAAGGAGCGAGATTGGCGCCTTTATGCTGAATTACCACAACATTCGTGAAGTCGGCCGGCCATCGATCAAGATACTTTTGATCGGCAAATCGATCAGACTCACACCGAGCATAACACCAGTCCAAACACTGGTCCCTCCACTTAGATAGGCACGCCATGCCTGATTCGTCGCGCCTAAATGAGACCCACCCCACGTTATAAATTCCGAACTGCTCTCTGTCTGAGAATGTGGGATGAAATCGATGGGGAATAATGGCAATGGAAGAATGCTCGATTTCGTCAAATACATCTGATGGATCGCGAAAGAAATACAGATCCGCATCCAGATACGTGATTCGATTCACATACGTATAGTGACTCAGTACAAATAACGGCAGACAGGGTGAGCACGTGAAATAATATTCGAGCAGCGACCTGGTGCTTTTCACCAGACTCAACTGGCGATCATTCTCTTCGAGCTCATCCAGAGGGATAAGATGGATCCCGGGCAACCGCAATTCTGAAAGCACACTATGGCATGCCCTATCCAAGCAGAGAATCCAGAGCTCAAAAGACGGGCACGTCTGTTGAAGAGACCAGTAGAGAGCGAGCCCTCTCGACAGATAATTCCGGTCAAAATAGGTACAAAAATGGCGCGTCATGCGGGTACCCTGACAGTCGCCTCCCATTGTTTGACTGCTTGAATAACCTTGCTCACCTGTTCGTTCGTCAATTCAGGGAACATGGGAAGGCTCAGAACTCGCCTGCAAAGTCTTTCACTATTGGCCAGGGCATCATCCTGCGGAGGCATGTGTGAGTGATAGGCAGGCTGCCGGTGAAGAGGTACTGGATAGTGAATCGATGCCCCTACGCCCTCCCTTTTCAAAAACGCCAGCACCTCATGCCGTCGGTCGCTCATCACCACATATTGGTGATACACATGGTGCACGTTGGGGGTTGGTCGGATCGTTTCAAAAGTCGACCCTGACAGGGCATACGCGTACAGTTCGGCTATCTCGCGCCGCCTGCTATTCTCATGATCCAGATATGGCAGTTTGACTCGAAGAATCGCGGCTTGCATCTCATCCAGCCGAGAGTTCACCCCGGCTCGCTCGCTGACATACCGCTCACGCCACCCGTATTCGCGCAGGAGCAATGCCTTCTCTGCCAGAATCCGATCATTCGTGATCACTGCCCCGCCATCGCCCAGTGCACCCAGATTCTTCGTGGGATAGAAACTGAACGCCGCCATATGCCCCCATGTACCTGTTTTCCTCATACCAATCGACGCGCCATGAGATTGGGCACAGTCCTCAATCACCATCAACTCATATCGGTCAGCCAACGCCATAATCGATTCCATATCGGCCGGGCAGCCATAGAGATGAACGGGGATGATCGCTTTCGGTCGTCGAGACCCAGCATTCTTGATTGCCGATTCAAGCCGCTCAGGGTCGAGAAGGCCGGTGCGCGGATCAACGTCGACAAACATGGGAATCGCTCCTGCCATCTCGATTGCTGCTGCAGTAGCCGACGCGGTCAACGGAGTCGTCGCCACTCTGTCACCGATCCCAACGCCACACGCTCGGAGCGCGATGTGAAGCGCGTCAGTGCCGCTTCCGACGCCGATCCCGTGCTGGGCTCCCAGATAGGCGGGAAACTCTTTCTCAAACGCCGAAACTTCTTTTCCGAGGATGTACATCCCACTCTGCATGACACGAGTCACGGCCCCATCAATTTCTTTCTGATGCGCACGATAGTTTGCGCCAGGGCTGGTCTGCGGAATCATGATTCGTGCGTCTCGCTCTCGAATTGTTCACACATAATGCTCACGATACTTACGGTAATAGGAGATCGTGTTGGCAAGGCCGTCCCGAAGAGACACAGTAGGCTCCCATTGAACCACGGTCCGGATGCGGTTGAAATCTGCGTAATAGTCGCCGATGTCGATTCGTTTACGGTCTGGAGGGAATGCTCTGAGTGTGTACTGCCCCTCGCCATTGACCTCGACAAGCATCTCCGCCAAATCCTTCAAGCTGATAACTTCGCGGCCTCCGAGATTGAATACCTGACCATTGGTCTCCTCGCTGGCCGCACTCATCAGACAGGCATCAACAACATCTTCCACATACGTGAAATCTCTCAATTGATCCCCGCCCCATACTTCAAAAGGCTTGTGTTCAAGCAACAGTCGTATCCACACTCCCAAGAACGTCTGACGTGCATCCTTGATTCTCATACGGGGACCTATGGTATTGGTCAAGCGTAGCGCGCAAGCTCGAAGGCCATACACATTGCTATACAGAATGTGATACCACTCGCCTGCCATCTTGTTGATGCCGTTCACATCCGTAGGCCTCGATGGATGGGCTTCGTCCACGGGCAGGTAGTCTGGCTTGCCATAAATCTGCCTCGTGCTCGCAAAGACGATCTTGATCCCAGGATTATGATGGCGACAGATCTCAAGAATCGACAATTGTGCGCGACAATTTATTTCCAAATCTGTGTCGGGGTCCTGCATCGAATCCATGTGACTCGTCTGCCCTGCCAAATTGAACAGAAAGTCTTGCCCTTCAACCAGATATTGCAGGCTATGGCGATCTCGGACATCGGAAATATTGATGCGCAGACGATCACTGAATCCCTCGACGTTATAGAGATTTCCACCGTATTCAGGTACTAAACTATCGACGACGGTCACCTGGCCGCCCAAATCGACCAAACGCTTGGCCAGATTTGATCCAATAAAGCCAAGCCCCCCGGTAATCATGATGTTCCGACCCCGAAAGATATTCTCCATCATCGTGAAACCCGGTTGTTCCTTTTCACTCGATTGCTACAATCCCACCACCCGCTATGACGACCGCTTGAAAGAATCACTTGGGCTTCAGCGCTTCCATAAAGAGTGAGTCCGGTTTTCTCACCATCCGATCCGGGGAAACATCGAGCGGCACATCTGTCCATCCAGGAATCCGACTGGTGAACGCAGACTCTCGGCGTGGATCCTTTAAACCGACGGAGATCATCAGCTGCGCGAGAGAATATCGATCATACATCCACTGATGGACCTCTCCCCCCATTCGAAACCGTCCTAGTCGATAGGCCTCTACGAATCGACGTCCACTGGTCCAAAAGACAAGTTTCTGAACGAGCTGCACCCCCATACGCCACCCCGTCCTCCTCAGACACGGCGCGATACCAAGACTGAGGTTTTCAGATGAATGCCCCACTCGGCCAACGGAAGCACGAAGTGAGGAGACGAGTTGGCGCCCCACCTCGCCGATCCGTTCACACACAAATGCCTCATTCGGCAGCGGATTCTGTTGTAGGTAGGCGTGCATGCCCCCACCGCTTTGCGGTCGAACCATTTGGTCAAAAAGTTCAAGCATGATCCACTCATAGTCATAGGCAGCATGAGCGTCTTTGGCCAATGCTCGATCAAGTGTCAGGAGATACTGGCGGCATACCTGCTCAAGATCCGGTACCGCAACTCTGAGAATGCCGTCAGGCTTCAGCACACGAAAACATTCGCGCATAAAGAATTGTGCATCGGGTCGCTTCAGGTGCTCCAGAACATGAGAATGATAGACCACTTCACAGCTGGCATCCGACAATGGAACGCCCGTTGAAAGGTCATGCGTCACGACACCTGGGCCGGTGCGGACAATGTCTATATTTATCCAGCCGGGGCAAATCTGATTCCCACATCCTAAATTCGCGCGCATCATCGATCTATCACTTCACACACAAATGTTTTCGTAACGGTCGGCTCGCCAAGCACAGCCTCAAGATCGTACGGCAAACTATCGATGGCAGCGCGAACCCTCAAACCATTCGCGGCGAAAACGGTATGAAGCTCCGCATTATTGAAGATGATCTCCAGCGTTGGTTGCCCATAGGCATCTTTTCGCAACACCGTCGTTTGCCTAGTCTGTAGCAGCGGGACGGTGTGAAAAATACACCACCGCCTTGAGACACGACGGCTTTCTTCGACCGCTTGTTGATACGACATCACGTGCATCAAGACGGTTCCAGAAATAAGAATGTCGATCGACCCACTTCGAAACGGCAATGCAGCGGCATCTCCCACCAATGTGACAACACCCGGATACGTTGCGCGTGCTGTTTTGAGCATCTCAACTCCATAGTCGAGCCCCACATACCTGATTGTGGCATTCGAAAATCTCCTTAACACCTCTCTATTCCAGGCACTGCCACAACCAACCTCAACAACGAGAGGATCATCCATATGAGTCAGGTGGACCGCTTCAGCGAGAGCGGAAAAATCTTCACGTGGTTTGCCTTCCCGCATCTGTTGCAAAATGGGAGCAAAGGCGGCGAGTTGCTGTCTTGCCGTACTAGGAACCTGCCACCCATGGTTCGATGCTCCGGGAACGTGCCCCTTCAGAACCTCATACTCTTCTACCGGTATCTTAGGCTGTGAATGCCTGAAGCATCGGTTCAGAAGCTGTTGCACGGATATAGGTAAGGCTGCTTTCAGCAGTGCACGCATGGACGGGCTCCAGGGCATGGTGCTCTTTGTCCCCCCTCATGCGGGACAGCCCCATTAGAACGAGCAACGACACGGACATCATCATGAAATTCTTCACCAGGCCAATACACAGCACCCACTCTTCAGGCCCATTCATCCGAAACAACCATCGAGCCTTCACAAGAAATCGATGAATGCCGTTGACCCTCTATACAGTTGAAACTATTGGAGAATGCGGCTCACATCTCGCGTTCGACAATCACATGCCCAACACGATCCCTGTTTCCTGTGACCGACTGCTGCGCTCCGAGGTGCAAAGCAGGTCGGATTTACCCACAAAACTTGAGGAATGTCATAGGCGACAAGTGAATAGGGTAAGCCTGCAGGACGGCGGGTTTTTTGGCAAGTTTTTCAAATATATCTGCAAACGAGGCCTACAAACTCTTGCAGGCGATGCTGATAGGTATGATCACGAAGTGTCCGTGCCTGGCCAGCAGACGCAATGGTTTGTCGCTCTGCTTCATGGGTTAAATAATACTGAATTTTTTCCACACATTCTTCGGGGGTCCGGTAGGTGACAACCTCCTTGTCAGGCTCAAATATTCTGTGAAGATCCTCTTTCCAGTCGGTGATCAGCAATGTGCCCGTCCCAGTGGATTCGAACAGCCGCATGTTATTTGCGTGGGTCTCAGCCAGATCGATATGGTGGTTAATCGTCATCCGTGAATGGTGAAGTATGTTGTACATTTGACATCCCCATGCTTCTCCCATATGGCGAGGATGAATCGGCGAACCTGCGGGAACGGTGGAGACACCACCGCCCCACACTGCCATGTCTACATGTCGGCAAAGGGATTCCAGGAGCTTCAAGCGATCGGTGTGATCACGGGAAAGGCTGCCGACAAATGACACAGGATATAAGTCGACATTTCTGCCTTTCTCCGACAATCGGCCGAGAATTCTGGGTTCAAATGCTAATCGGTTAAGCTCACTCACGAGGCCATTTCGTCGGAAATAGGCCACGAGGTTAGGCAGGGATGAAATCACTAAATCATACACGCTGAGTTCGTCTCCCTTAGGCAATGGAGAAGCGATTTGCCCGACAAGAAACCGAACATGCGGTTTGATCTCTTTGAGAAACCGAGTTCCTATGCCCACAAGATCTTGATTCAACAACACATCTGGCTTGTACTGTCGAATCTGCGCCGAAAGAACGTCATAAAACCAGTCCTCACCATGTTGCAGATGCGACCGCAACAGCGGCCTAGCGCAAGACTTCAGCCAGCGGATTGGGCTACTCGTGGCAAGCGCGGGAACGCGGCGCATGAGGCTTACAGCTTCTCGAACCGCAGGGAACGGTTCATACACCGTAATGCGATGTTCTCTGGCCCATGCCTTCTGAATCCACTTGTTGTTGGCATATACTTCTTTCGCCTCGTGCCCGAGTTGAATCAAGTTTGTCGAGTAGAAGTCAGCCACCCCGAACAGGCTCTCTGATCGAGCATCGAGTTGCTCTTTGTACGACCGATCTTCCAATCCTGGATGCTGTGCATAAAGCCACCGCAGAAAGTCAGGGTAATCGGTGTTGATAATCAGAAATTTCATGAGGGGTGCTACCGCATCAAGCTGACAAACTTCTCAACGGTCAGTTCGCTCCTGAATTTATCGGCGGCATACGACGCAGTCTCGCATCGCAAGTTCGCGCAACTCTCCGCGTGCAGGAGGCGGCAGGCCGATTGGATAAGCGCTTCGATGTCGAGAAAAGGAACGAGAATGCCACTCCTGCCGTTGCTCACCACCTCCGCGTTACCGCCGACATCAAAGACAACCATCGGCACACCACAGATATTCGCTTCAAGTAGCGCCATGCCAAAGTTTTCGATAAGTGTAGGCGAGACCCCAAATGAACAGGCCTGTACGATCGCCAGATTCTCCGCATAGTTAACCCGCCCTGGAGCGTAGATCTTGGCATTTGAGGGAACAAACCGAAGTTCATACGCCAACATGGGGGTGATGTTTCCTGAGAGGTAGAACCCGATATCTTTCGTGGCGTAAGAAGAAATCCTCCTCACAATCTCAAACACGAAACGGGCCCCCTTGTGCACACTTCCTGCGGAAGGAATGTAAATCACAACAGAGTCGTCTGGAAGAGCCAGCTTTCCGCGAATGTCGTCTGGTGGGATCGACGCAATCAAATCGACATCGACCATATTGGGGATGACCGTGACCGGTCCAGAATAGACGTACGTCTTGTTGAACATCTCTTGCATGTACTGCGATGGGCACACCACAGCATCAACTTTCTTCAAGACCGTATTCTCGCAAGCAACCGCCAGCCTGGCATCGTGCTCTGAATGAAGACCCCATAGAGGATTGTTCAAGAATCGAACAGGATTGTGATGGGAGATCAAAATGACCCGACAGTCTTTTGGCTTGGCAATAAACAAACCTGGGCACCCGTGGTCAGGAAGGATCAGAACGTCCGGCTGAAACTTTCTGATTGCTGAATTGAGCATCACGCAGGGCCATGCAGACACCACAACATCTGCAAAGTGATAGTTGATCCTCGACGGATCGAAGATTCGAAAGTACCACCCGATCAGACGGCGTAACCCGTTCACGAGCTTTGGAGATATCCCCACACGGGTCACACCATTTTCAGTCAATGCCACCTTATAGTCCTCAAACGTATAGACCCGTACTTGGAATCCCTTTTGTGTCAGGGCGCGAGATAAATGGTAATGGGAACTAGCCACTCCTCCAGAGCTGACTGGAGGGCATGAGCTCGATACGATCGCGATCTTTTTAGACATGCACCCTGCGTCTGATCCCGCACTTGACTGCAAATTTGATCATCTGCTTCCACGTCAATCCCGCCCCTGCGCTGAGCGGCGTACGCTGGAACGTCTTCAATGTCCATAGGCCCAAGGGGGTCGCTGTGGCACACAGCGCAGCCCAGCGTTGGCCCAACACCGTCAAAAAGACCGCGTCAGGGTAGATGCAGGCCGTGTCGTTGGCCGCTTTAAGCTTATGCAGCCACGCGAGGCTGGCATCAATGAAATCCGGAGTGGCCTGAAATTGCCACGTACTCAATGCGTGATGGAGGGCGATCTCATCCTCGGTGGGTCGTATTCCCAGACGTTTCAGTTGTGCAAGACGTATAAACGTCGCAGAAGCGAGTTTCTCATTTTCATGTTTTTGCACCACTTGTTGTGGATGCAGCCGATACCGAAGCAACACCTCCGGGATATTGGCCAGAGCCATGTGACGAGCCGCTCGCACCCAGAGATCGTAATCTTCGGCATGAATAGCGCCGGTGTGATAGGAGAGGCCTGTTTTCACAAGCAGTTTCCTGCGCATCACGATCGAAGGATGCGCTAGCACCGACTCAAACAACAGCCAACTGCGAATCGTCGCATCATCGGAGGGATACCGCCGTACAACAACTCCGCCACTCCCAAACGTCTCAATCCATGTGCCGCAAATCCCCACCTCGGGATGCGCATCCATGAACACCACCTGTGCGGCTACTCGCTCTGGAATACTGATGTCGTCGGCATCCATCCGAGCAACATATTCACCACGAGCCAGTGCCAGGCCACGATTGAGCGCCACCACAAGTCCGCAATTTGGCTGCTCATAGACCCGGATGCGACCATCCAGTCGCCGATAATGCTCAATGATCTGAGGCGTCCCGTCAGTGGAGCCGTCATTGATGACAATGAACTCAAAATCTGGAAACGTTTGATTCAGAACGCTTTGAATCGCCTCGCCCACATATGCTTCCCCATCGAAGACCGCCATGAGGAAACTCACTCGAGGCGCCGGCTTCATTCACTGCACCTCTATGGTGCAGCCTGGATGTACTCCTCGATCCACCCTGTTAAGGACTCGGCCCCCTGACACCCCCATCCGATCGAATATTTCGCTGAATCTACGGGCATAGGTATGCTCACGTAATGTCCGTTCGTAGCCGGCCTTGGCAATCACCGCCCGCTCATCCTCATGCTTTAAATAGTAGCGAACCTTTTCAATAAGTTCATGACGATCGTCAAAGCACACCACCTCTTTGCCAATCTCAAAATACTCCCCAAGATTCTCAGCCATTCCCGTCAACAAAAATCCTCCACAACCGGGAACTTCAAAATTACGTCCCTTGATTTGATCACTGTACTGCACATCAGGCATGTCCGTTGGCTCTGATTCGGCCGGGACAATGAGGGGACGGCGCAGTCCCGAGAACCAGTCCTTCCCCATTGCCTTCACCTGCGATCCGAATGGAACCATGTCCAGAGAGCGAGAGAGCCGTCTGCGGACTGCATCGCTCGGACGAGCTGCAGGGGCAATGACCGGGAGTGATGCACCAGTCGGCTTCGATGCGTTACTCAAATTGAGATTGATGCGGCTCTGATTGAATACGCGGATCATCTCATCCTGCGTTAGACGGCCTGATTCCCATCCCCCACCCCAAACGTGGACGTTGATGCCTGCCTTGCGTAACGCGTGAATGACCTGCCGGCGATTGCCATGAGGCTGCCCGACAAACGAGACATCGTACTGTAATGGCATATTTATCTTGCGGTACAATGCATCATTACACCCCCACTGGCTCTTGATGACATTGCAATGGCCAAGGCTTGCATACTTGGGTAGAGCGCTTGCGGCCGTCGTGATCACCCATTTAAAACAGGGCGCCCAGTCGCATGAGTAGTTATCAAATCGCCAATGGTCGTCACAAAACCAGTTCACGGTCGGAAGACGAGTATCTGTGAGTTCTCGCAGGACTAATGGGTCGAATTGATCAGTGAACAGAACCGCGAACAACAGATCCGGCTCCTCCAATTCGACTACTTCTTTCAACCGTCGGTTCATTCCGTCCCGTCCATGCTGCTGCATGAGCGTCATATAATCGAAATACAGGATGTCGTGGCCCATGTAGAGAAGAGCATGATAGAAATTGTAATGCTCGAAACTGAACCCTTGCTCCGGCTTGCCATAGTCATATTTCATTGCGGCGTAAAGAATCCGCATGACTATTCAACGTTCCTCATACATCAAGAGCCTTCGGTTACGTGAGTTGATACAGCAAGGTCATCCCGGGCAATCCCGTGTCGGTCGAGAGTCGACGATACCGATCGGGGGCAGCGGCCAAGGCCTCGGCGATAGCTTTATAGGGTCCAACGTTGTAGCCAGATTCTGAAGACTGATAGAACGTATCGTGCACGAGGATGTTCGCGTCTGGCATATGCGTCATCACGCCGGTCAACTCTCGCTTTACAGAAGCATGGTTGTGGTCGCCATCAATGAATACGAGCGTCGTATTTGGCTTCCGAATACGGTTCTGGATTTCAAGACAAACCGAGAGCCCATCTCCTTGATGAAGCGTGACCTCATGCAATCCTTTAACCAGCACCCCTCGTTGTAGCCCGGGGTGTTCTTGATGGACGGTGTCATCAGGCAAATCCACTGAATGGATCGCGATGTCTAACCCAAAATACTTTGAAGTCTCATAAAAGATTCTTGCAGACTTCCCATGATGGGTTCCCCATTCAATAATGTAATCTGGCTTTAGCCTACAGACCGCAGACACCATCAACAACAGCTCGTTGAGAGGGAACGGGTGTACTCCGACGATAGGCACCAACTCGCCTACAACAAATTCCGAGACCATCCAATTGTTCACCTCGAATTCGGCACAATGGACATTCACCGCTGGGTTCTGGGTCGGTACTGTTGGAGGAGAAACAGGGTGCGCGCCAAAAATCCGTCTAAGCTTCTGCATACGTGGCAACCTTTCGAAATACGCTTTCATACTGGCCTGTAATTATTCCCCATGTAAAACGCGAGGCCCAATTCTGCTTTCCAACTCCACCCAACTGACGCAGATAGGCACTGTCCTCAGCTAAGCGTGACCACTGCACTGCGAACACCCTGGGGTCCACCTTCGTATATCCGCGCTCGTCCTGAGGTGTCTGGCAGATTACGCCTCCTCCAGTCCACTCAGCTATTTCGGCAGCGTTTCCAACCGAGACTGACAAAAATGGAGTCCCGGCTGCGGCTGATTCAAATAACACAAGAGGGGAATACTCCACATAGGACGCGAACAAGAACAGATCGGCGTTCAGATAGGCTTGCACCAAATCAGTTCGTGAAAGGTCCGTCAGGACAACCTGCTTGCGGCTGCCCTGATTGTGAATCTTGTCGATGAGAACCGACAGATCATCCTTGACGACATCCTGGCATCCTTCACCGATATGTGCATATCGTCCTACACGGATGCCCACTTTGTTGAGAATCCCGTGCCCGATATGCATTGCCATAGGCATCAATCCGTCCCTCTCGCCTATTTCTCGCACGACGCGCCAGTATTCGCGTGACTTAACGCCTATCGTTGGGACAACAGGATTGGTTTGTCCCGCCAGACTTGTACCGGAATTCAAAAGAAGTGTGGCTGGGTGCCCAGAGAAGTCAGCCATCAAAAACGCCTCGGCGATTTCGCAATGTCCTTTCATTCGAGCGGGGCTTCCTACGGTCAGGAAGAGAAAGCCCTCATCGCATACACCATATCGCTCCCGGAACGAGGGATCAGGTGTGACGCTAAACTCTACTTCACTGGCCCCGTTTGGGATGATGGAAAAATCTGTGAGTCCGTGCTGTCGAGCGAAGCAAATGTCTCGATACTCCGATGCATAGAAAATAAGGTGATCGAATTGTTTCAGGATCGCGGGCAGTTCTCGAAAATAGTTGGTATAGCTAGGCTCGTAGAGACAAGAAAATCCGCATGGAATAAAAACTTTCCTGCCAGGAATCTTCGATAGCACCGGCCAGAGTGCATCAAACGTCCATTGCTGAGCGGCCTTGATCATGACGACATCAAAGGGATTATTCGTAACGAATTGTCGGTAGCATTCCAGATCTCCCTTCATCCCATGAGCAAAATTTCCTGAAATTGAAAATTCTTGAATTCGAACTCCATTCAGGTCTTTAAATCCGCGAATTGGAATGGCGGTCGTTGCAACCGTCACAGAGTGACCACGCACAACTAATCGCTCGGCAAGTTGCCGCATAACCTCCTGAACGCCGCCTACGCTTGGTGCATAAAACTCGCAGCAAAACAGGATATTCATCTTATTGAGTGCCCCTTTACGCTGCCCACAGACTCCTGTTCCTAGCGAACCAATCCCACGTCCGTTTGATTCCTTCTTCAAACGTGATGCAGATGTTCCAACCAGTATCTGTGTGTAATTTTGTGCTATCCAACACATTGGCTTCGACATCAAATCGCCGTGCGGGCAAGGCCTCGATTTGCAGTGGAAGTCCAAGGGACTCGGCATGAGGGCGGATCTCTTCGAGTACTTCCTTGTTGCTTATGCCCTTACCACTTCCAATGTTGTATATTGCCCCTGGTTTGCCATGCTCCAATGCCGCCACAATGCCGCTGGCCACATCTTCAACATGAACATAGTCTCGAATCGTCCCATGAGGACCATAGAGAGTAATACCCTTCCGACTCAGAATTGCAGCGATCGCTGTTGCGATAAACCCTTGTCCGACAAAGGGGTTTTGGCGTTCGCCGAAGGCATTGGCTGGGCGGACAGTGACAACTGGCAACTCCTTTAATCTGTGAAACATATGCCCGTATTTTTCAATGGCGAGCTTTGTCACACCATAGGGGGAGATTGGGTTGGTCGCATGGCCTTCTGTCAGTGGCAGCCCCTCTGCCGGGCCATACACTGTGCCTCCAGATGAGATGACAATAATTTTCCGAATCGCACAGTCACAGGCTATTTCAAAAAGCCTGACTGCAGCCGGCAAGTTGCCAAGGATGTCTTGAATCGGATCTTTTATACTGGTGCTCGGAACGCTTGCATAGGAAAGGTTGATGACACTATCAGCGTCTATGAGGACTCTCCGGAGAGTCTCTTCGCGACCGTAATCTCCGACCACGTACTTAACAGGCTTCGATAGATGGATCGGTGCCGGTCGTGTATCGAGTACGGTAACTTTCTTACCCAGTGATAGCAGGGCATTAGCGACATGGACGCCGATGAATCCTCCGCCCCCGATCAGACAACAATGGCTCATAGCTGATGCGCACCCTATAAATTCTTATCGCTATCGTGACACAAACCGACCGAACGCCCCAGAGAGACCGTTGATATAACGGCGAACCCCTCGGCTTTTCTTGAATCGATGGTAGTGTGGCTTGATTTCAGAGATTTGCGCGTCCGCTCTCTCATAGAGGATAGATTGAGACCGATTGCATAAAACGGCTATCCTGTCTGCAGCATCAATGACTACACGCGAGATGTCTCTCCAGCGAGCGTGCGGACTGACCCGCACATACGCCGCATGGTTGAGTGCGGCAAGGTCGCGAATGGCAATACCATCAGATGTATCTCCCAACAGCCATTCCAGATTTTCCACGCTGATGTCGATCACTCGATTGCGAAAGGGACTCACACCATCGCGGGACATGCTTGTCGGGATTTCCCGATAAATGTGGAGGACTTCAGGAATATTTGCGATCTCCCACTTCCGAGAGAGACGGGACCATAATTCATAATCTTCAGGCGGTTGCCTGGAGGGATCGGTCGAATACATTCCGACCCCCTCCACTGCAGACTTCCTAAACATGACCGAACTATGAACAAATGGATTATCGAACAAAAGGTCAAACTTCAAACAGTAATCTTCGGCCGCATGCTGATGAGACCTCCCGGTCTTCTCGGTTCCTGACACGATTTCAGCCCATGTCCCTACCAAGCCACATTGCGGGTGTGCAGCCAAATAGCGTAGTTGCTTTTCCAGTCTGTCCGACAAGGACATATCATCCTGGTCTTGCCTCGCTAGATACTCGCCTCTGGACAAAGTAATGGCACGGTTAAGCGTTTGGGCAAGCCCACGATTTTCCTGTCTATAGAACCGTATCCTGTGATCGTTCACACTCTGAATGATCCGAGCGGATTCATCTCGAGAGCCATCATCTATAATGATCACCTCAAAGTCTTGGTACGATTGTCGGAGCATGCTATCGAGGCTTTCCCGCAAATAGGCAGCTCCGTTGTAGACCGGAAGCAAAATACTAACTAAGTGATCCATTTCAAATCTTCCCGAGCGCCTAAGTGACTTCGCACATCGCAATCACGCCGTTTTTCGTTATTCCAGGTAGATCGGCGGTGTCCCTACTCGCGTACAGCACCATTTCTACAACAGTGAAGCCGGCGTCATGCAATAGCTTGCGTAATGTCGCTGGAGAAAAATAATAGTAATGTTCAGGATGAACGATCTCGTTTCCGTCCAAGGCCGCGAGAAGAACCCCCGCATAATACGCGTTAGGAACGGTTACGCATAATTTTTTCTTTTCGCCTTTCACGCACAGCTGCTTCAGGTTCGCCAACGCGAGACCAGGGTTCCTCAGATGCTCCAAAATTTCCGGGAACAAGATGATATCGTATGCACGCGAATCAATCTCATTTTGCAAGTCCTTCTGCGCGTCTCCTACATCGTTGTTTCCGTCACCCGTAAGCTGTCTGTACCGTTCCAACGATTCTCGATCGTTATCAATGCCGTACAGCTGGCTTGCAACATATTTAATCTTGAGATGCAGTAATTCCCCAGATCGAATTCTTTCTTCTGAAAACGGGGAATCTAGAAAACCAAAATGAAGAACCTTCTTTCCTCTGGATGCGTCCACCAAATACTCTTCTCGGTTGACAGACCCGTGGGACAACTCCCGGAATTGCTGCACAAAGATAGAATCATTCTCAGGGAGATTGCGGCTAATTTGCATGAGCATAGGCAATGCTTTGATGTATCGACATATCGCTTCGGTACGAGTCGGCAATTTTTCTGACAATTGCATGATGATCGGCAACCCATTCACCCACTCCGTCACAATCGCACGTTTCGCCGGTTGATCCTCACACAGCAAGTCCAGCCGAGATAGCAGCTTGATGCAGTCGCCGAGCACCGAATCTCCAGCCAACAACTTTCGCCATACCTTCACCACAACCGGCAGCGATTTAAGAAACTGAAAGAGGTTGCTACTACCCATCGAATGCCCCGCGACATGGCTCAAGAGAAGTGCCAGTGGCACTTCGGGGCCACAGGTCCGACGGATGACGCCGGCAACTGTTTAAGCCCTGCCATGTTCACCACGTCAAACGTTATGCAATCCTGACGGTGAAAATAATCCACTCTACCGTCTCCAAACCATAGAGAAAGTCGATACGTCCCGTTCAATAATTTAGGAGATTCCAAAATAATTTTTACCTGCCCAGCTTTCGCCTGTATCGCAGGGAGAGGGGCGGCATCAATAAGTGGGTTCGTCCCGCAAATAGGATTACCGAGATAATCACTGATCACGAAACCTAGACAGGGCACCTCTAGATTATGTTTGAATTTATATTCTGCCTCGATTTCAATCTGTTCTCCGTTCTGCCTAATACTGGCTTTGGAGATAATCTCATCGTTCAATTTGATCTCATGACAGCTGTCGCCTAAGTACAACCCGATGGCTTCTCGGACACTGCTTGTGGATAGGCCGACGCCCTTGTCGATATAGAGCCCCTTCGTGCATAGCCGTTCTATGGCTGCCATATTGTGGCTCACGAATACGACTGTCCGTCCGTCTTTCGCGACTTCCCCGATCCTTCCCAGACACTTTTTCTGGAACGCAACGTCACCGACGGCCAGCACCTCGTCTACGAATAGGATTTCCGTCTCGAGATGCGCAGCCACTGCGAATGCAAGCCTCATGTACATACCGCTCGAGTAATGCTTTACCGGGGTATCTAGAAATCGCTCGGTCTCAGCGAACGCCACGATTTCATCGAACTTCCGATCAATCTCGGTCTTCTTCATTCCGAGGAATGCTCCATTCAAGTAAATATTCTCACGTCCTGTGAGATCCCCGTGAAATCCAGTCCCCACTTCGAGGAGAGAACCGACCCGACCAGAGATAACTGCGCATCCCCTGGTAGGCCGAGTGATGCGGGACAGGATCTTCAACAAAGTACTCTTGCCTGCACCATTTCGCCCAATAACCCCCAGAACTTCTCCCTTTGCAACTTCGAATGTCAGATCCTTCAATGCCCAAACCATACCCTCACATCGACCGAAAGCCTCTTGGGCCTGCGGCATCCGCAGGCCGGCTCTTTTGAATGGCGTGTAGATGACACCCGCCAGCATCTCTCCAAAGGTTTTTGGCCGGACCCGCTCACCGATCTTATACCGCTTACCCAGGTTCTCCACACGTATAGCCACATCACCCATGCATCACACCGTATCCGCGATAGACTGTTCTATGTGGTTGAAAACGTATAGCCCCGAAACCAACAGTACTCCGGCCACAATCACCGACATCCCCATCATGGAATCAGAATGACTCCCTGTCTTAAACAGCGCCTCACGAAAACCTTCCACAACACCAACCATCGGGTTGAGTGCATACAGCGTTCGCCATGCCTCGGGAATCAGGCTCGTAGGGTAGATAATCGGCGTTGCAAACATCCATAATTGAATCAGAAACGGTTGAGCGTGCCCGATATCCCGACAGAGCACATTGAGAGCTGCGACCCACAAGCCCACCCCGAGTCCGGCGGCAATCGTCACGACCACGAGCAATGGCAGGACCCACATACCGGCCGTTAGCGCAACTTGGTAATACCACATCATTCCCAGAAGCACGCCAACGGCGATCACAAAATCAAGCGTACCGACCACTGTGATCGAGAAAGGAGCAATTAAGCGGGGAAAGTACACCTTGGTCACAAGACTCTCGTTTGCGACCATGCTCGATCCTGACCCTGCTACCAAGCGAGCAAATAGCTGCCAGGGAAGTAACCCAGCATATACAAAGATGGGATACGGCACCCCGTCGGAGGGAAGCTGAGTCAGCCAGCCAAAAATGAAGGTAAATACAACCATTGTCAGCACAGGCTTCAATAGAGCCCATCCTACCCCCAAATTTGTTCGAGCATAGGACACCTTGATATCCCGCCAGATTAGGAAGTATAAAAGTTCCCGATACTCCCAAACGTCTCTCAGTTTCAATGGTTCCCAACCCTGTAAAGGCTCGATCAGGATTGTGTGATTTCTAGGCGGAGGCGAGGTCATGATAATTTCCCTTGTGATCTGAGGCTGGAAAACAAACGATCAAACCTGTGCTGCCATGTGTGTTCCGCGAGAACCCGCTTTTGCCCTGCTTCACGAATTCTCGCTGCTGCTCGCTCATGACGCGAATAAAAAATGATCTTGTCGATAAAGTCTCCGGGCTCTGACCACACGACAATTTCTTCGCCTAGTTTGTAGTACTGGGAATGATCAGGGGCTTCTTGCACAAGATAGAATCCCCCTGCCATCGGCACCTCAAAGTCACGAAGGCGGCACTGGAGATTCTTCGATCGACGTACCCCTGTTTCACTATGCCACCCTGTATCAGAAAAGCCCAGATTTACCTGACTTTGGTTGAAGATTGACGGTAGGGATGCATCGTCGCATGGGCCTCGGAAATCAGCCCCTTCAAGTTCTTGAAAGGAAAATCCTCTGGCATGCTTTCGTCGCAAAGGGCCAAGGATGCTTTCACTACCCTCAGCCTTGAATCGCGCAGCTGCGTAGTATCGAAGATCGTGAAAAATCTTGTAGGTATCCCAGGTAAACCTGTAGGGGCTCGAACTCTCTGGATTCCATCCACGCCCAAACACAGCCGGCCTAATACCCTTCCTCACACATTCGGCAAGTAAGGCCCGGCGAAAGGGGTTGAAGCTTCCGATAAAGGAAACGGCATGCTCATAACTTGACCTAGGCACAGCATGACGAAAATAGAAGTTCGGATTTGCCGCCATCGGCATCCATTCTATATTGGGGTTATATGGCCGAAGATATTCGGCATTGGTCAGCTGAGCCACTGCGAGCACATCGAAGTATGGGGCCGTCCGGATCACACGATACCACTGGAATGCCATATCCACATGATAGTTGACCATCGGCACCCGGAGGTCGCGCAACAACTTAGCCGTCTCAACCAGAAGAAAGTCGTCATAGACAATACAAAAGATGAGATCGAGGCTCCCAGTTGCTTTCAAGGCACGCGCCAACAACACCAAGCGACGGTTCAGCTCATTTCGCTGAGCCCTCCATGGCTTTGATCCCAGCTGTCCCATGCCACCAGGATAGGTGAATACGTGCAATTCATCGCAGTAATGCTGGCGAAGAGTGTCCAAGAGATTGGCCTCCATCCATCGGTCCGGAGGGAGTACCGCGAGGGCTCTCATCCTAGATTATTCCTGTATTGGAAGGACCGTTTAGAAGTCGCGTCGCTGGAAGATCACACAGGCGCCGGTCAATAAGAGTCCCGCATACAGTAATCCGTAAGCGGTTGCCGTCGCCTGATATCCAGCCTCTACAAGAAGGCCACTTGCCGCTTGCCCCTTGATGTTCAACATCTCTAGGTTTGGGCAAACATAATATAGTGCGGTCAGTGCGGCTTCCGTGAACTGACTTTGACTCTTCTCTGCCATGCTCTTGAGGTCGCTCGTGAGATGCCCAATGACAAAGAGGCCAAGGGTTATAGTCGCGCTGAGAGTCGAAGAGCTGAACGTCGAAAAGAAGAGAGCGATGGCCATCACAAGCAATGTTTCCACAAGAATCAGCTCTACCGCCTGAAATAACGAAACGTGGATGGTATTTCCGGTCAACCATATTGTCCCCAGGAACATGCCAAACATGATCGCCACGTTCACCACCACAATAAATCCGAGACCCATATACTTTCCCAAAACAAACTGTACCCGTGTAATCGGCCTCGCAAGAATCGTATACACCGTACGGCGCTCGATCTCTTTCGTGACCAGACCAATCCCAACAAAGACCGCGATAATGACTGCAACCAGATTGATGGCGGCCAACCCCAAATCGTTGACTATACGAGCCTGTTCGCCAATCGTGAGTGTTCCCAAAAGGACCGATGCCCCAATAAGGAGAACCGCAAACAGCACAAGATTGTAGAGAATCTTGTCGCGAATCGTCTCTCGGAACGTATTCCCCGCCACAACCATGAGGAGCTGCATTTCACACCTTTCGATTGGTCTGCTCAAGGAAGATTTCTTCGAGTGAATCTTTGTGGGGAATCACCGAAACAAGCCTACCCCCCGCCTGGCGGAGTATAGCAAGCACGTTCTCCACGTGGTCTTGGCCAGGGAGGATAATCAGACATCGATCTCCTCTCTGCAATATCCGTGTTGCCAATCGCTTGACATCAGACAGTCCATCGCCAATCACTCCGTCACAGACGACTTCGACGGAGTGCGCGACATGTGCGCTGACAAGATCTTCAATACGCCCCAATGCGAGCATCCTGCCTCTTGCCAAAATACCTACCCTGTCGCAAATCATCTCAACATCGGAAATAATGTGCGTGCTGAAGAACACCGTTTTGCCTTGATCACGAAGCCCAAGAATGAGGTCTCGAACCTCTTTACGACCGATGGGGTCAAGACCGGACATAGGCTCATCAAGAATCACAAGTTCAGGGTCATGAATGAGGGCCTGCGCAAGACCTATCCGCTGCAACATTCCCTTGGAAAACTTCCGCAACTGTCTATGCCGAGCTTCGGTGAGACTCACACGTTCCAGCAACGGTGGGATACGCTTCTGAATCGTCTCTCGATCCAACCCTGCAAGTTTTCCGTAGAAACAGAGAAATTCCTCCGCGGTCAGATAATCATAAAAATAGGGAGATTCTGGCAGGTACCCAATCCTGGCATGCACAGCGACATCTTCAGCGGGACAACCGAGGAGCTCAACCCGGCCATTCGTAGCTCGAAGTAGCCCTAACAGAATCTTCATCGTTGTCGTTTTGCCTGCACCATTGTGCCCTAAGAACCCAAAGATCTCTCCTTCTCGTACCGATAACGAAACATCGGAAAGCACTGTCGCCGGCTTTTCCCACGGCCACACGGGCTTATAGGTTTTGGTCAGCCCCTCAACGACGATTGCGTCCATTTACTCCGTCCCCACCTCAATACGCATTCAGAGGAAAGGCTGTTCGTCTTGGAACAAGCCTGGCTTGCGATTTGCTCCTCATCGAACAACCTCTCATCAATTCGATGATAGCAATCCCATCGAATTGTTCAAGCTTTCCAAACTTCCCTGCAGTGAAATGAGTGTACGTCCTTACATCCCTCACTGTTTCCGTTCTCTTCGTCTTCCTGTCACTCATACTCAGAGCTTTTGAGTTGCCGTCGAGTAGACAATCGCAATCTTCACTGGTATTGGCCTCGCCTGCGAACCGTAATCCGCATGCGCTCTGTCACTTCGCTACTCCGGACAACCCCCGTCGAAGGCTCATAGAGATAGCGCCCTCCAAACGGTTCCGTCGGCAATTCTCGAAGCAACTCCGGTTCCACTAAGTGTTCCAGTTGTTCAGGTCGGCGAGAATGACTGGCCTGATATCGACGGATTGCTTCTTCCAAGATTTGAAGGTCCCGCTCCACAATAGACTCTTTCAGGCGAGTCTCCAGGATCTTTCGGACATTCTCGTCTGAAGTCTCTTCATAGACCTTCGCTAACAGTTCGACAGCCTGTTGAGGGGACCTGGCCGATACAAATAGTTTGGCAGCCAGACGAGCGATGCCCTCCGGGGCTCCTGGGAGGCGAGCTGCCTTGGCCATAGCCTCTGCGGCCTTTTCGTCGTCCCCCAACTCAAAGTAATAATTGATCCCCAGCAGAAACGGCAACTTCCACTCTTGTGGATTGTGCTGCATACCCTTTTCGAGGAGACGGTTACTTTTTTCCGGCATCACGACGAGTATACAGAGTGCATGGCTTCCTGCCTCGTATGCACGTACGAACTTTGGGTCAAGCGTGGTAATCCGATCCACGGCGTCATAGAGCCAATGACCTTCTTCCTCTGAAAGTTTCCGCTCCCCCATCACCTGAATCGCTTGGAGCCAAAGCAGATCGGCTGCCAACTCCCGATACCCCAATGAAGCCATCCGCAGATAGTCCCCGCTTGGCAGGTATGTCAGTTGTTGATGTTTTGGCTTTGTACTGCTCCAATGGATTAATGGTATTTGGACCGCGCCCAAGGAAGCGACCAACACAGTGCCAGTGGCCAAAAACGTCAGTGGGCTTCGTGTCACGCTCATGGCTTGGACTCCAGAGTCATTGCTCTCTCTAGCGTGGAGAGATCGACGTGTATAAACTGACGTTCCATATCGCTTTGGGCTGACTGTTCGTATTTCCGTTTGACGGCAACGATCCCATCAAATTCCGATCGCGCGGCTTCGTGCTCGCCAGCCTTTAGAGAGAGCTCCGCAAGGAGTGCGCGAGCCGGAAGGAAATTTGGCTCAGTGCCTACAACTCGTTGCAACCACAATTTTGCTTCCTCTACCTTCCCTTGTGGCAACCGGATGTTCGCTAATGCCATATAGCTCAGAGGAAAATATGGATCGGCACGAATGGCTTGTTCGTACGCCTGTGCGGCTTGATTCAGCAGGAGATCACGTTGATCATTTGAAAAGTGTTGCTCGGCCAGTACCCCATAGATCGTTCCCAACCGATACGGAAACCTTCCATCTAACGGATTCAGCTCAATAGCCTGCTCTTCCTCGTCAACGGCTTTCACCAACCATTGTGGATCGCCCGACTGATGGAAGAGCTGGACGAATGTGCGTGCAATGGCGTCATGATACCCAGTCGTACCGGGGTCGATCCGCGATGCCCGGTGAAACCAGTCCAAGGCGAGATCTTGCCGCCCGATTTGAGCCTCGGCTTGCCCTCGCTCATGAGCGTACCAGCCCGCTGCCGGCTGGATGATGAGGACCGCCAGCACAACCCCGCAGAGCAGAACAAGCGTGAGACGTACCGGATTGCGAGAAAACGGCACGCTCTGCCATGATACGTCAGGATTCTTGATGGATTGAATTGCAAAGACAACGCCTCCACACACAATCAGAAGAATGACCAGCGCAGGTTCATGGAACACAGAATCCACCATGCTATGCGCTAAGATACCCAGCACAGCACCGGTTAGCCCCGTTATGAGTCCTCGCTCCCATGACTCCAACTCATTGCGTAGTGCAGCTTTTACCTCCATCCCCCATATCCCGATACCAAATAAGAAGATCGCTAGCCCTCCCACGCCCAATTCGACCGCCATCTGTAAATACTCACTATGTGCCGATTCGGCCCTCTTCCCATATCGAACAATACTGGACTCAATAGGAAACCGATATTGGAACGAGGAGTATTTGTACATCCCCAGCCCTATGCCCAACGGTCGATCGACAATGCGCTCCACCGAGTTCTTCCAAATATCTACTCGACTGAAGGCATAGGGGTCCTGCGTGGCGATGTCGATCATTCGCTGCTTGAGAGGGTTTGGGACTACAACCCCTGCCACAAGGCACACGATGAGAATCAGAAGAGCAACTTTTCCGAATCGGTAACAGCCGATGAAAGCCATGGCAATGACTAATGCCAACAACGCTCCTCGTGACTGGGCAACCATGAATGCACAAAATGTGATACCGACGATGCTCCATAACAATAGACGCTGCCATCTTTTCATCTCGTTTCGATGGACACTGCTCAACAGACCAAGCGCAATAGACAGACCTACGACCTCGTACGTCGCAAAGAAGTTTGGATTAAAGAAGGTGCCCTTTGCCCTGGCTTCACCGAGCCAGACGTACTGAACGATACCCAACACCCCTTCACAGAGTCCCATTCCCACCATGACGATGGCGACTTGCCATACCTGTCGTTTCGCCCTGATACCTTGGAGAACAATACTGAACAAGACGGCATACATCAGGAGGCTGATGAACCATTGGACACTTGGGTTCTTGTAGGGTGCCCACCATAAAGAGAGACCTGCCCATCCTAAGAACAACACGAGGACGGGAATGAGACGACTGCGGGTGAGAACTATCGCCTCCAACTTCATCCGATACGTAACCCACACAATGAGTGCTCCGAGCAGAATCAGCCGCATAATCAAAACAGGCACCTGCGTAGTCCCGCCTTCGATTAAGGGAGAAAAGATGATGAGGCCCCCAAGGAGAAGAACCGCCGGTGAGAGAGGTCGAGAAAATAGGAGATGTTTGAGGATTGCAACGAGATTCCTATCGAACCCTTCCAAGGGGCCGGAGCTGGCCTCCCCCGCTTTGGCATGAACGAACTGTTCTCTCTCGCAATGTTCGATCATCGAGACCGTAGTTCAATTGAACTCTATGTGGTTGTTGCCGGAACAGACTGACCTTGCTTCTACCCGAATGGTTAGGACAAGACCAACCTAGAAGTCACCTCAAATCCTGTCAACATATTCTGGCATTCTCTCTCCAAACGACTGAGGGAGAGAGACCATCACGGCCCCTCTCCCTCATCCTACAACGGTGAACGCACCGCCTAAGATCGACGTACTAAGTTGTAGCCGACACGTCGTTCTTATCGTTCGTCAAGGCCCGCTGGTCGTTCATATGCCACTCATCACACGCGACGTCACCGTCGATGTTCCCAATTGCCCCTGCGGTAAACCCTGTTGGACTTGCCGCAACCGTTGCACTGGTTGCAGGAGAAACACCTGTGTTACACGAACCGGCCACAACAGCAGGAGCACCAGGAAATACAGTAGAAGTCCCAGGGCCAGGGCCGCCGACAGCTGCATCAACCGCATACCAGAAAGAGTACCGGGGATTCCCCGACGGTGAGTACCCGATCAGACCAATAGCCGAGGGCGCATAAGTTTGAGGCGCTGTCTCAGCTTGGAAAGCCACAGCAGAGGTAAAAATCGCGCCAAGGGCGACCTTTGCTTCTGCCTGCTTTGACTTCGCCTGATAGGCGATGAAGTTCGGAATGGCGATGGCCGCCAAGATCCCGATGATCGCCACGACGATCATCAACTCGATGAGGGTGAAACCCTCTTGTTTGCGGAATGCCTTCAACTGCTTACGCATCGTCCTGCCTCCTTGTTGATGGTTCACTGACGCCCCTTCCATACTCCCGCTTCTTTCTCTCATCGGAACTCGCGTCCGATTGTTGTTACCTAGCCCTATTAGCAGGTTCGATGCCTAGTAGGTGGCGAGGCGATGGAACGCTCTACTGCATGAAATATTAAATAGTTAGGAATCTTGGTGAGCTTGGGATCAGGCCCATACTGGAGCCATCGCTCCGCCTATTGCTCTAATCTGCCAATATTTGTCATCTGCTGTACGAGACCTAGCATCCTCCGCGTGCTTGCCCTGCCCACAGAAAATCGAAATCGAGGCTTCGCCATCTGCCAGAAGTACACGATCTCCAGAAACAGTAATGTTACGTATGAGGTAACTGAACCGACCAACTCGTCAGATACCGAACGAAGCAGAACTCGGGGAGATGGCCTTAATCAAGGGTACTGTTGGGGCAGGGCATAACAGGGAGAACCAGGACTCCCTCCACAGATATCGAGAGGTTAGTGAGTGTGTGTTTTCTCGGATACACGCCGTTTGGCTTGCTGAATACGTTCTTCTTGCGCCGGGTCCCCCATCCCCAGGTCGCGAAATCGGTCCATCAACTTGCTATTCGACGGGTCAAGCTCCAGAGCGTGAAGCCAGGACTCACGGGCTTCTGAGAGGTTTCGTTGCGTGGCATAAATATCACCGAGATGCTCATAGAGCACCGGGTCATCCTCGGCAAGCGCCACAGCACGCTTTAGTTCCATTAACGCTTCGGTGAGCATTCCGGATTTAAACAGGGCCCAGGCCAGACTATCGATATAGTACCCATTGCTTGGTTTGAGTGCGACAGCCCGCTTAGTCAGGGATACAGCTTGGTCGATCTTGACGCCTCGCTCTGCATAGCTATACCCCAGATAATTGAGTGCATCGGCATGATGGGGATCCAACTTAATTGCCACCTCCATGGCGCGCACAACGTCATCGAATCGATTGAGCTTGTCATAGACCGTGCCGAGATTGAAGTGCAAATCGGCATTCTTTGGATTGTGGCCGATACCTTCCTCCAACACCTTTGCCGCATCGTCGAACTGATCTTTCTGTAGATAGGTCAATCCCAGCACGATATGGGCTTCAGGCTGTTTCGGATTAATCGTGATGGCTTTCGTCAGGTGTGTGACGGCATCGGGAAACTGCTTCAATCGATAGAACAACAGGCCGAGATGCAAATGCCCTTCGAAGTAGGATGGCTCAAGTTGCACATTAAACGTATACGTCTCGATAGCCTTCTTCGTATCTCTGGATTCCTCGTAGAGATAGCCAAGGTAATCTCTGATTTTGAGTTCAGTCGGGCGTGCCTTCAGAATCTGGATCAGTTGGTCGATCGCCTTAGGATAGTCTTTTTCCTCTCCATACAGGAGAGCCAGCCGAAGCTGAGCATCAGTATCCGAAGGGTCCTCCGCCAGCAAATCACTCAATTCTTTCCTGGCCCCCTGATAGTCCTTGGTCGTCACATAGAGCCGAACTAATTGATGCCGGATATCCCGGCTCCGAGCGTTCACCGTCAGGAGATATTTACGCAGCACCGCAATCGCTCGATCCGGGGCCTTTCGCGATTCATACACCGAAGCCAGTGCAAGATAGGCTGGCTCAAACGAGGCATTCACGGCAATCGCTCGCTCCAAACTCGCTGCGGCCTCCTCCCCTTTCCCCGCATCGAAGAGTATGCGTCCCAAGTGATAATATCCGACGGCAGATTCTGGAGCCCGCGCCAATCCGGCCCGAATAGCCTCTTCTGCCTCGGGCTGTCGTTTCAGATTCAGGAGCAACAGCCCCTTCGTAAAATAGGGATCGCCGGATATCTGATCGAGCTCGATGGCGCGATCCAACAGTTTCACCGCACGCTCTCCTTGCCCCACACTGGCTAGAATCCCTGCCATCTGCGTGAGCAACTGACCATCTTGACTCAAGCCCTCCGCCGCTTGGTCCGCATAGCGCTCAGCGTTCGGCATATCGCCCAGCGAAAAATAGAGGCTGGCCAGCCTGGCTTTCACAGACTGAGAGGCCGGATCTGCCTTCAGCGCAGCCTGATATTCCTGGATCGCACGCTCCATGTCCTGTGCAAGCTCGGCTTGGTACCCCAGCATGAAATGATACGCTGCAGTGGCGTCGGTAGGATGAATCGAAGGCGTCGTCTTCGGCCTGTCGGCAGAGGCGGGTATCTTTTCAGGCGTCTGAGGCACACTCGCACAGGCCATCACCATCAGAGCAAGCACCCAACACATGGCAGTGGAGATCGACGCGAACACTCGGCTGTTCGTCTTTCGGCTCAGAATGACTTGTGTCATGAACAATGACTGGCTCCTCTTGCAGACTCAGATCCGGTAGTGGTGATGAGAAAGATTATACGAGTGGGGTGGCACAGGGTCAAACGACTTCTCGGTTATCGAGGCTCTCGAACTTCGCAAAGCGGTCGTGGAAGAAGAGCTCCTTTCTTCCGATCGGGCCGTTACGATGCTTACTCACGAGAATATCAGCGATGCCCTTCCGTTCGGAGTTCTGGTCGTACACATCTTCGCGGTAAATGAACATCACGACGTCGGCATCCTGCTCAATTGCGCCACTCTCGCGGAGATCCGCCAGCATGGGAATCGGCGGCTTCCTGGCTTCCACTGCACGGCTGAGCTGCGACAATGCGACGACCGGTACGTTGAGTTCCTTAGCCAACGCCTTCAACGAACGGGAGATATCGGAGATCTCCTGTTGGCGGGATTCCGAGTCGCTCCGCCCCTGCATCAGCTGGAGATAATCGACGATCAAGAGATCCAACCCCCGTTCTGCTTTCAGCCGGCGTGCCTTACCCCGCATCTGCTGCACCGTGATACCGCCGGTATCGTCGATAAAGATCGGCGCTTGCTCCAACCGGCCTGCCGCTTCCGCAAGACGCCACCAATCCTCTTTCTGAAGCTTACCGGTTCTGAGACCATGCGAATCGACTCGCGCTTCTGAACTCAACATGCGAAGGACAATCTGCGGCTTTGACATTTCCAGACTGAAAATTCCGACCACGGTGCCTGCATGGATGGCGGCATAGGCTGCCATCCCCAACGCCAGGCTGGTTTTTCCCATGCTGGGCCGCCCCGCGATCACCACGAGATCGGAAGGTTGAAGTCCCGCCGTGATGTCATCGAGATCATAAAAGCCTGTGGGAACGCCCGTGATATGTTCTTTCCGCTTCGACAGTTTATCGACGAGATCGAGACTTTCCTTAATGATGGAATTAATAGGGGTGAACGAGCGATCCAGTTTCCCCTGAACGATGCTGAACACCGATCGTTCCGCAAAATCGAGCAGGTCGTCGACGGAAGAGGTGCCTTCATATCCTCGCGAGAGCACTTCCGTAGAGGTATGGATCAGCTCCCTAAGCAACGCTTTGTCACGCACGATCTTGCAGTGATAGCGAATATTGGCAGAGCTGGCGACGTCTTGTACGAGTTCTGCTAAATAGGCGGCTCCCCCGACGGACTCAATTTCTCCTTGCGCCTTCAACCGTTCCGTCAACGTAATCTGATCGATCACTTCTCCAACGTCTGACAATTCCAGCATGGCACGATAAATCTTCCGATGCGACGTACGGTAGAAATTCTCTTCGACCAGCAATTCCATCGCTTTGGCCATCGCGCTATTATCAAGGAGAACTGCGCCGAGAACCGATTGCTCTGCCTCCACATTCTGAGGAGGCAGCTTCGGCTGGGACAGATCGGCCGCTGACAGAGATTTCATGATCGCTCCTTGACCTGCCGGAGGGCCTCGCACACCAATTCGGCAAGCCTCATCTTCTTCGATAGACGACCAAGGTTGCCGATTCGTCGGCCCTGCCGCTGAGCTGCGAAGGACTCAACCACCAGCACCTCATCAGGACTTACCCCCGGCGCACCAACCACCACAACTGATCCCGCCTGCTGAGCCAACCCAGCCGTTACTGCGGCAGACACGAGCCCAGCGCCACTCCCCTTCATCGTTTGTTGCACGATTCGGGAGTAAGTTCGACGCAATTGGGCCGCAACCGTCGTCAATCGACGAGTAAACCGGCTTGGTGCGGCGACAAGATAGTCCACTCGAGCTAAGGGGGACCCCTCGGGAAACTCGATCGTGCGAAAAAGTCGATCAACGTCCAACGCAAAACCGGTTGAGGGTAACGGCCTCCCGAATCGACCGATCAAGTGATCATACCGACCGCCGCCGCCTAACTCCGCCCCCATTCCTTTGGCAAACACGTCAAACACCACACCATCATAATAGTCGAACCCGCGAAATTCCCCCAGGTCCAGAAGCAGAGATTCCCGGTGACCTGCAGCACAAAGCAAGTGATAGACCTGAGCCAGTCGATCGAGCGGAGCAGTCAATGCCGGATTGCCAGCCGCGAGCACTCGCCCGCGTGCCAGCACTTCCTCTTGACCGTATAACTCAGGCGCTTCTCGAATGGCGTGCGCCGCTGCTTTTGAAATATGCTCGCCGGCTAGAATCTCCTCAAGTCTCGGCAAATCCTTCCGCGCTGCCGCTTGCTCAGCCAACTTCTGCCCTTGCATCGACAGTCCCGATCGCACGAGCAATCCTTTAATGAACCCCACATGTCCCAGGGCCACTTTGAAGGACTGGAGCCCAATCGTATGGAGGCACTCGATCATCAAATCGATGACTTCGCCATCGCTCGTGACATCGTTCAGGCCGATCAGCTCGGCTCCGACCTGGAAAATCTCTCGGCCGCGCCCGCCATGTTCATGCTCATAGCGGAACACGGAGGTTCGGTAAGAAAGACGCAAGGGCAGCGTTGCACCCGTGAGCCCCATGGCAACCGTCCTGGCAATCTGCGCCGTAGCGTCCGGACGAAGCAGGAGCGTCCGCCCCGTCGTACGATCGACGAATTGATAGCACTGCTCGATCAGTTCAGGCTCAAGGCCTGGCGCCAAGACGTCGAGATATTCGAACGTGGGAAGAATGATCTCGTCGTAGCCCCATAGGTTAATGCGACCGAGCAACTGTTCTTCAAAGCGACGGACCTGCTTCGCCGCGTGAGGAAGAATCGTCGCCATACCCACGGGGACCAGCGAACGCTCGCGGGACGACGGGACATGACCCGAAGAATGGTGAGGCTTCGGAAGAACGGAAACCATAGCAGACCCGATGAATGGCGCGCGGACGTTAGTCCGCATTATTCAATACAGTTCGTCGCGAAATCGCCGAGAACGCGTTCCTCGTGAAGCGTATCTCGTATCTCGCATGCGTGAATACGGACTCACTCATTCCGTCCCGTGCTTCACGCTTCACGAACGACGAGCGACGAAGAACGCGGCAGCGGATCGTCGATTGCAGCAGAAGTGTTCATGGATCATGCGGGTTAAGATAGAGCCGCGACTTTGACTGAGAGAATGTCTTTACTGGACTTGATCGTCTCAAGGGCCACATTCGGGAACACTGCATCGGACCCAATAATGAGCAGCGCATTCCCGCCACGTTTTTCGAGCGCACATTGCATCCGAACGATATTGATCTGATTATCGCCGAGCACCTTCCCCACCATCCCGATCACCCCTGGACGATCGATGTTGAGGATCAGGAGCATGTGTCCCTCAGGCACCACCTCAACATTGAACTGATCGATCTCCACCACACGGGGATCCTTCTTGTGAAAAAGCGTGCCGGCCACCTGGTATGATTTCTTGCCAGCCTCCACTCGCACGCGAATCAAGCTTGTGAAATCACCTGCATCGGAACTCTTGACTTCCTTCACCTCGATCCCACGTTCCTTCGCGACAATCGGCGCGTTCACATAGTTCACCGGTGCTTCCATCACTGGGCCCAACAACCCCTTCAACACCGCGATCGTGAGGGGTGCGATCGACAGACTTGCCACCTCTCCACTATACTCAACCGTCACACGTTCAAGCCCGCCTTCGCATAACTGTGTTTGCAACTTCCCCAGCTGCTCGGCTAACGACAGGTAGGGCTGGAGCCGTGGAAGCAACTCCGGAGAGACCGACGGGATATTGACCGCCCCACGTGCAATGCCTTTCGTGAAATAATCGACGATCTGCTCCGCGATCCCGACCGCCACATTCTCTTGCGCCTCAGTCGTCTGAGCTCCGATGTGTGGCGTACAGATAAAGTTATCCAGTGTCAACAACGGATGATCCGCCTTCACCGGCTCTTCTTCAAATACGTCAAATGCAGCCGCGGCCACGCGCTTCGTTTTCAATGCGTCAAACAGATCTCCCTCGTGAATAATCCCGCCGCGAGCACAGTTTACAATCATCACCCCCGGCTTCATGGTCGCAATCACTCCGGCGTTGATGAGTCCCTTGGTCTCAGGCGTTAACGGCGTATGGACGGAGATGATATCAGCATGCTTGAATAGCTCGTCCAATGGCATCATGGTAATGCCCATCTTCTGGGCTCGTTCTTCAGCCAAATATGGATCATAGGCCACCACGCTCATACCAATTCCCTGCGCCAGCTTCGTGAGATGGCTGCCGATTTGCCCCGCACCGACGATGCCGAGTACCTTGTTATAGAGTTCGACGCCCATGAACTTGTCTTTTTCCCATTTACCTGCCTTCACAGATGCGGTGGCTTGGGGAATACGCCGGCTCATGGCGCAGATCATCGACATCGTATGTTCGGCAGTCGTCACAGTATTGCCGCCCGGCGTGTTCATCACGACGATCCCGCGACGCGTTGCGGCCGGCGTATCGACATTATCCAAGCCCGACCCGGCCCGCCCGACGACTTTCAGTTTCTCGGCTGCCGCGATCAGTTCTTCCGTCACCTTGGTTCCTGACCTCACGATCAGCCCATCGGCGTCCTTGATCTCCTTGAATAATTCCTCTTTCGGCATCTTGGACTTCACCACTACTGTGAATCCAGCCTGTTCCAACAACTCCACACCCTGCTTTGACAAACTATCGCTGATAAGAATCTTCATACCCATTGGACCTGCCCTATCGTAAGCGGTTCGACACGGATCCTATGCCATAAGAATTTCTTGTGCCTTCGCCACACCACTGCCAAGTTTCACAGGATGTCCCAGCCCTTTGAGCACCATCTCAACAGCTGCCACGGCCGTGATGATATCGAAGCGATCCATGTAACCCATGTGGGAGAGCCGGAAGATTTTCCCCTTTAAATGGTCTTGCCCACCAGCTGCCGTCATGCCGTATTGGACGCGAAGGTTCTTATAGATGGCTTGCCCGTCCACGCCTTCCGGGGCCAACACAGCGGTGAGAGCATCGCTGGGCGATTCCTTGGGAAACAGCGCGAGCCCTGCGCCCTGCATGCCTTCACGCATGGCCTTTGCCAGCTTGGCTTGGCGAGCGAATACTCCATCAAGTCCCTCTGCCCTCATCATCTTCAGCACTTCCTGCAAGCCGACAATGAGCGACACAGCCGGTGTATAGGCCGTCTGATTTTTCTGCTGATTCTCATGCTCTTTCTTAAAATTGAAGTAGAACGCCGTGTTCTTCGCTTTCTCCGCCAACTGCCAAGCCTTATCGCTCACACTCACAAACGCAAGACCAGGCGGGAGCATCAGCGCCTTTTGCGACCCGGTAATCACGACATCGATCCCCCACTCATCGGTCTTGATGTCGAAAACTCCGAGCGCGGTAATGGCGTCCACTACGAGAATGGTCTCGCTATAGGGCTTGACGATCTCCGCAAGCGCCTTGACGTCGTGCGCAACGCCAGTGGATGTTTCGCTCGCCTGCACATACACGGCTTTGATCCCTGGATCTTTCTTGAGCGCATCGGCCACTGCCTGAGGGTTGACAGCATATCCCCATTCCACTTTGATTTCCGTCGCCTGGGCGCCGAACGTCTTGCAGAGCTTGGTCCATCGCTCCCCGAACTTCCCCCCGTTAATGGTCAGCGCCTTGTCGCCTGGCGAGAGAAAGTTCGACACAGCACCTTCCATGCCCCCGGTCCCGGAAGCCGCCAGCATGAGCACATTGTTTTTCGTTTGATAGAGCCACTTCAGTCCATCACGGACCTCAGCGAATACTTTGTCGAATTCAGGGGCGCGGTGATGGAACATCGGCCGTGCCATGGCCAGCAGCACTTCTGGAGGCACCGGTGTCGGACCCGGAGCCAGCAAATACCGTTTCAGCATCGACTGATCCTCCTAGCGGATACAACGTGAACGATCTTACGCAGGGAAGGTGGGACGATACCATTGCCTCTCAAAAGCTGTCAAGGCGAGGAGCCGCACGGACACATGTGTTTTCAGACTGTTGAGGCATGTCGATCCCACAGGACTTTTGTGAAGAATGATGAACACGACTGAAGCGGCTGCCTTCTATGCTGCCGGCTGAGGAATGTCATTCCTTTGGCAATTCCTTGACACAAATACTGTCCGTCGATAGTCTAGCCTCACACAACATGACTCACTTCCTTCACCATGCTGATAGCAGCCGGACTTCAAAGAAGCCTCTTAGGGTAGGGCACCTCGTCCTCCCGACGGCTCTTTTCCTCGGCTTGTGGTTCAGCCTTTTCGCCTCTACCATTATCTATGCGCAGACTACGACCCCTTCTGAGCCCAGCAAGACAGACCCGCCTACACTGATAGACGAGAACGAAACGTCGGAAGATGACCCAGACCCAAATCTTGTCCCGCTCGATACCGAAGGTCCACCACCGGAGGCCGCTGACCAGAACGCACCTACTACGAGCGCGGTTCCGAGAGCTGAAGACCTCTTACAGCCAAACCCAACTGGAAGCTCTCCGGCAACGGTGCGATTTTCAGACGCCTTGAATCCTCCGGCCGAGCTGATGCCGACGCAAGATCCGTCCATAAATGCCGCAGATCCGACGGAATATGCAAGCTACAATGTTCCGATTGTCATGGACCCATCAGTCCAGGCTCACATTCGCTATTTCAATACGGCCATCCATGATCGCTTCGGGCAGTGGCTTCTCCGGCTCAGCCGCTATCGTCCCATCGTGGAAACGATCTTCTCGGAATTTCATCTTCCCAGCGATTTGGTCTACCTCTCTCTGGTCGAAAGTGGTTTCAACCCCTATGCGTACTCACGAGCCAAAGCCACAGGCCCTTGGCAGTTTATGAAAGGCACGGCCAAGGTCTACGGACTCCGTGTCGACACCTATGTCGACGAACGCCGAGACCCCATTAAGTCAACGGTCGCTGCGGCACGCTATCTCCGCGATCTCTACGATCTCTTCGGTGCCTGGCCACTCGCGATGGCCGCCTACAATGCCGGAGAAGGCAAGGTGATGCGGGCCCTCCATAAGGCCAAAGCTGAAAGTTTCTCCGACATTTCAAAGACACGATTGATTCGACGCGAGACGAAAGAATATGTGCCGCGATTTATGGCCGCCACGATTATTGCGAGAAACCCGGATCGATACGGCTTTACTCAAGAATCTGCCGAGCCGCATCAATTCGATGAAGTGATCGTCACACGGCCACTCCATCTTCGCGCGATCGCCAAGGCCACCCAGATTTCCTATGAAGACCTCCGGCTCTTTAATCCTGAACTCCGGAGAGACGCGACCCCTCCAGGCGACGAGACCTACCACCTGAAGGTTCCAGTGGGAACAAAAGAAAAAGTGGAACAGGAACTTGATCAAATCCCGACCCATAAGTTCCCCCCACTTCCGGCAAAAGCTCAGTTTGCCACCGCCGGGTCCTCTCACTGGTATAAAGTCCGTCTAGGCGACACGCTCGCCAAAGTATCCAAACGGTTTCGCATTCCGCTCAAGACCCTGAAGACGAAGAATAGCCTCTCTGGCCCAACGATTCGACCGGGGGACTTTCTCATCATCAGCCGCTAGCTCAATTTCCCATTCCGCCCATCCACAGAACGGACTACAGGCGCAGGTTGTTCAAAGCGAAGTAAATAATCCTTCCAAGCTTGTTTGTTCCCTCTTCAGGGATGGGATTGATCTTCCACTGCGCGTCGGGCGATGCCCTTCCAATTCTTACTACCACCCCTTTAGGGGAGTGGCCAAGGTTGCCCTTTACTGCGCGCATCGAACGAGCACAGTTTCATCGTGCGCGTTCTGCGAGCAAGAAGGGCACCTGACCGCTCCCTCTCCA
>CBDDRW010000096.1:0-5125 GCA_965233175.1 uncultured bacterium | reverse complement strand
GAACCCTCAGAAGAAATCTGGGGGAGGCAGCCCGATTCTCTGGGTCCTGATCCTGGCTCTTGTCGGCGGCATCGCGTATCTCTCGATGGAACCGGAAATAGTGACTGAATTGCTCAGTCCCTACCTGGGAGAGAGCACTCCACCACCAGTGGCCATGAAACCGAAGCCCGCAGCTCCGGCACCGGTGGCTCCGCCGGCACCGACACTTGCACCGCCACAAGCCGTTGTCACTCCGAGCAATGAGGTCTCAGCCCCCTTGACCCCATCCACTCCTCCTTCTACTACCGTCACTCCTACAGCGCCAGCTGTCACTCCCCCACCCCAAACAGCAGCAAAATCCGTTGTCCCGGTGGTGTCTCCTTCCGACCCGATGTTTAGTGAAGGACAGAAGGTGACCGTCACCGGAGATAACACGACTCCCGACGGAACCATGTCATTATATGCAGAATCATCGAGTAACAAGCCTGGGCCGATTGTTCGTCTAGGAGTCTCACTGACCGTCATGGACGGTGATTTACAGCCAAGTGGCTGGGTGTATTTGGTGCGCACCGACGAAGGCGCCATGGGCTGGGTATCAGAAAAGCGGCTTCGCTTGAAGTTCTAACCTTCCAACGTTCTCTCATACGGGCCAACACAGGCCAACCATATTCTCGCCTATTCAGGCGAGATCCCTGTGCTATAATCCACCCGGTTTATATCCCATAACATACCCGCATGATAGACACGATTCCATGGCGACACTCGCAGCGATGATCTTTGACTTTGACGGTGTGATTGCGGACACCGAGCCTCTTCATTTTTCCAGCTTCCGTCAAACACTGGCTGAAATCGATATCGGGCTGACGGAATCCGATTACTATGCCAATTACTTGGGGTACGACGATCGAGGCTGTTTTATCGCGGCACTCACCGCGCACCAACATCCCACAGATCCAGCGACACTCACGCAACTGATGCAACGAAAAGCTCTTGCCTATCTCGATTCGGTAAAAAAGCACCAAGTCATTTTCCCAGGAGCATGTGAGTTCGTGCGTGAATCCGCCGCGGCCTATCCCTTGGCGATCGCCTCCGGGGCACTCCGCCATGAAATCGAGGTGATCCTCGAGCAGGCGGGGCTCCGAAAAGAATTCCTTCATATCACCAGCGCAGAAGACGTGACCAGAGGAAAGCCCGATCCACAACCCTTTCTCCATGCTCTCAACGGGTTGAATCGACAACACCCTGAGCACGCCATTACTGCTGGATCCTGCTTGGTTATTGAGGATTCGATCCCGGGGATCCGCGGCGCAAAAACTGCCGGGATGAAAGTCCTTGCCGTGGCTCACACACACGGGGTTCAAGATCTGCATGAGGCCCATGCGGTTGTCCAGCACCTTTCGCACATTCGCCTGAACGACCTTCGCGAACGGTTGTGGCCGGCCGCTTAAGAACCAAATGGTATGAGAATCTGTTCTCTGCTTCCCAGTGCGACCGAAGTGATTGCCGCGCTCGGTCTCTGCGATGAGTTAGTCGGGATCAGTCATGAGTGCGACTATCCACCATCGATCAGACACCTACCCATCATGGTTGAACCGGTGATTCCTCCTCATGGACTCGCCAGCGCCGACATTGACAGACAGGTTCATCAGCTTGTGGCCTCAGGACAGCGACTCTATCGGCTGAACGACGAGCTGTTAAGACAGGTTAGACCGGAACTCATCCTGTCTCAAGACCTCTGTCATGTCTGTGCCATTACGCCGGACCAACTCCAGAAGGCCATTGACTCTATGCCTCGGCAACCAACCGTACTCACGTTAAACCCCAGCACGATCCTCGATGTGATCGACGATGTCGTGCGGATCGGTGACGCCGCAGGCCGGTCGACGGAGGGCCATCAGCTCGCTGCGCACTTATACGATCGGCTCGATGCAGTGCACCGTCGGCTCCAGACCGTCTCGCATCGCCCTCGTGTGGTCTGTATCGAATGGCTCTCCCCCTTGTACGTCGCAGGCCATTGGGTTCCTGAAATGGTTCAACGAGCCGGAGGCCAGGATGTCCTCGCGGAGCCCGGAAGTCCTTCGCGAGTTGTGACATGGAATGAAATCTTGGCCGCAGCCCCGGACGTTCTTCTCATTATGCCCTGTGGTTTTTCCGTTGAAACAACCCATGCGGAATTACTCAAATTGATGCAAGATCCTGATCAATGGCAACTTTCTCCCGCATTGGCAGCACACACATACTTGGTCGACGCCTCTTCCTATTTCAGCCGGCCAGGCCCTCGATTGATCGACGGGATTGAACTCCTGGCGGCCATCCTCCATCCACAAGGCCATGACTACATCCATGAATCCATCGCCTGCCGGCTTGGACCACTGCCGATTCATCAACACCCATGACTTCACACTCCATCGCCGACGCGCAAGCCTACTGCACAGCCCTCACCAAGAAGAGCGGGAGTAATTTCTATTATTCCTTTCTCTTCCTGCCGAAGATGCGCCGCGCCGCGATGTACACCGTCTATGCATTCTGCAAGGAAGTCGACAATGCCGTAGATGAACCGCCGGCAGGAAGCAATCCCCAGGAGGAACTGCGACGATGGCAGGCCGAACTTGAAGCGGCCTACCACGGCGCACCGAGCTTCCCGGTTACCATCAGTTTGGCCGAACATGTGAGACAACTCGCCATTCCACAGACATACTTCGATGAACTGATCAAAGGGGTTGAGATGGATCTGACGGCGTCACGATACGCCTCGTTTCAAGACCTCTCGGTCTACTGCTATCGTGTGGCGTCGGTCGTGGGATTGATCTGCCTGCATATCTTCGGCCCCACATCGGCTAGAGCACAAGATTATGCCGTCGCTTTGGGCATGGCGTTCCAACTCACAAACATTCTACGGGATATTGGAACCGATGCAGCCCAATCTCGTATCTATCTCCCACAAGATGATCTCCACACGTATGGTTGCACCGATCAGGCCATCCTCCAACGACAAGAAAGCGACGCCGTCCGCGAGCTGGTCCGTTTCGAAGCCGCGAGAGCTCATGAATACTACGCCAAAGCCCAGGCGGCGTTCGAAGCCTTGCCGGCAGGCGACCGGCAAGCGTTGACTGTCGCTGAAATCATGCGCGCCGTCTATTTCAGAATTCTGAAAAAAATTGAGGAGCCGAGTCATCGGATATTCGGCCCTCGCGCCCGGCTCGCAGCGAGTCATCGACTGGCGGTGGCCGCTGGAGTGTGGTTCCGCTCTAGATCCTCGTGACCTCGACTAGCGCACAATCAGTCGCGATTCTTGGAGGGGGTCCGGCCGGTCTCACAGCCGCCTACCGTCTCATCCGCCATGGCTATCGAGTCACGATCGTCGATCGAGACCCCCAGCTTGGAGGCACTGCAAGGAACGAACTGCCCGGCGGCGTCCCTGAGCCTTTCACCATTCTCGGCTGCCATCGCGCAACACAAGCATTGCTGCAGTCACTGCATTCCAGTCCGCAGCAACCGGAAGGGATTACAATCCCTCTGGAATTTCGCCTTCCCGACGGTTCCTTCGTTCATTACCCGCGCACCGCCTTCCCCTCTCCGCTTCACACATGGGTGAACCTCCTGAGGTTTGCCGGCATCCCTTGGAAGGAACGATGGCGACTGGCATCATGGGTGGAACAGCTGTGGGAGGGTGAAGCAGAGCTGCCTCCCGATCTAGAACAACGCACCGCCGACGACTGGCTTGCATCAATCGGACAGAGTGCGCAGACCTGTGGTGTCGTATGGAATCCTCTTACTCAATGGTTAACCGGCAATGAACTTGCCACAATGTCCGCCGACGCCTTTCTTCGCTCAATCAAACCCGTGTTTCTCAGCACGTATCCGGACAGCCGCGTCTCAGTGGTACAGGACTCGCTGCTGACTCGCCTCATCCAGCCCATCACCGAGGTGTTGATACAGGGAAACGCTGCTATCTTGCATAATACTGACGCGACGCAGCTCCGTTACGAACGAGATCGCATCTCGGGCGTCCTGCTGCGGAATGGTTCCTTGTTACAAGCCGATTGGTATGTGGCCGCCCTCCCCCCCCAGCAACTCACTCCACTACTTCCAGAGCGATGGCTGACCCGCTATGCCTACTTTCAACACCTCGTGGAATTACGATCGATCGATCGCACCGTCATTCACCTGCATGCCATGCAAGTCTGTGCCACTCCTCGCCTCGTGCTCCTGAGCGACCCATCCTTTCACACGGTACTTATGGCCGCGCTCACGCCTGATCATACAGACTTTTCACTCATGACGACCGACAGTCAGTTCGCACACACTCCACCAGACTCATCGCGTGATAACACAATCCCGGACCTGATGAGATCGTGGGGGCTCCTCATGGCTGAAAGTCGTGTCGTAGCAATCCATCATCGAACGGTATCCAACACCATCCTCTCGCTTAGACCTGGAGCCAAATTACATCGACCCCTCCAACAGAGCCCGATTGCAAACTTGCTGGTAGCTGGCAGTTGGACCGATACAGGTTGGCCTCCCAACCTCGAAAGCGCCATTGTCAGCGGCAACCGCTGCGCCGATGCGATCGCCTCCCATACGTCACCTTGACGATGACCCTATCCGATGGTAGGTCAATGGCCATGGGGAAGCCGTTCGCATCGTCTTGTTCGGTGCAGTCGTGCTGATGCTCACTAGCTGCGCGTTCAGCGCTAGGAGCGTGGAGGTGATCCGCAAGGGATCAACGAGATGTGAAGAGGGATGATACGTGTTTGGCGGCAAAGGGCTACTGACTGGAATAATTAGAACTGGCTGACCGGAGATAGCACAGATCCTCGAACCGTTCCCCTCGAAGGTATGTTGCAACCACGATCCATTCACGTCTCGCATCCGTCAAGCTGACATAGGTCACGCTATCGAGCACGAACGGATGGATAGCAAACAACGTCGTCAAGGTAGCAGAACCGTTCTCCATGGGGAGAGATGTGAGCGGATAGGTTCCACCAGTGCGCTCAAACTTGTCGTTGGTCGCCAGCAAGGGTGACAGATCCTGCCAACTAGATTGAGTGAGGGCGGGACTGTCGGCGGAGAACACATATATGCTATCGCTAGGCGAGCCCTTCATGCAAAACGTAGTTTTTATGACCAAGTCTTGCTGCCCATC
>CBDDRW010000095.1:0-6718 GCA_965233175.1 uncultured bacterium | reverse complement strand
GCGGTTTTCAACATCCTGCTAGGCGCTTTTGAAGCGGGTGACCTTCGCAAACACAATCGCAGCAAAAGGGAGCGCCAGTCCCAGGAGCAATTGCGCGATGAGGAGTGAGCCGAGCTGGCTGTAGTCGGCGGGAGTTTGGATGACACCAGATGCTTGATCTCGGACTTCACGGCTGACCACATAGATGTCGTTCATGTATTTGGTGCCGAGCTGACTCAATGATAAGGCGAGATTCGTAAACGACGCCATTACTGCAAAGAAAGTGGCTTTCAAATTCGCGGGTGCTGAGTTTGCAATCCAGGCCAGCATCGGAATCATAGAAATCTGTCCGAGTGGCGACTCCAACGCCGTATCGATCAAGGCAATGAATCGCGCATCGACGATCCCACCGGTGATGCTCGCAGTCCATTCATGCAAGCCATAGAACATGCTCACGATCGGAAGAGTCAGGATGGTTCCAATCACTGTGAGGAACCCGATGACATAGGCAATCGACCGTTCGGCCATAAAACGGCGAAAGGCGAACATCCCCACCAGGGTCAAGGTGCTGCCGATCAGCGAGAGGATGGAGAGAAACTGTTGATCGAACTTAAGATGGTCGATCATCCACCAGGTCGTCCCGGCCCCAGTACCCGGAATGGAGCGGAAGATGAAGACCACGACCGCCGTCCCGACCAGGGTGAATTGTTTGTCCGGTTCCAGCTCTCGCATCAGTCGAGCCATCAAGAACAAGACGATGGCCATCGAGCCGCCAAAGACAATCTCCTCGCTATAGGAGAATCCGCCGAATCCGACCGTGAGCGTAAAGAGGACAAAGGCGAGGCTCCCAAACAGAATCCACCAATTTGGCTTCGTCGGTTCATGTGCGTCATCACGCACATTCACAACGTTCTCGACGTGATCATGAGAGAAGCCTTGACGGAGCAGTGTGTGTTTCTGTTGTCGCTGTAGAACCCAAGCCAACCCGACGCCAAGCACTGAAATGAATGGAATGACGAGCGCCATGAGGTACACCTGCTTGTAGAGGCGAACGATCTCCGCCTGTGGAAGTCCTTCGACCCCTGTGAAGACATACACGTTGATCATCGCCACCCAAATTCCGCCGCCGATGATCGCCACCCGTCCGAGCGTCTGCATCGTGGTGTGCATGAGCTTGAGCGTCGGTTGGTCGAACGGCTGTCCCTGCTCATCCACTCGTGGGACGGCATCGACCGTCATCGCATCTGCCACGGCGTCTTGAAGCACGTAGCCGATCGGCCCAAGCAATGTGCTGAGCACAAACCAGACTTCCGCCGGCAGAATGGCGGTCATCGCCTCCCGATTTCCGATCAATGCCGCCATGATCCCAAGGCTGGCAACCAACAACCCAGCTCCAAGTCCCACGAGCCAGCCCTTCCAGCGCCATAGAAGATCCACGAGATGCCCGATCGGCATCTTCAATGCCCAGGGAATGCCTGCCCAAAATCCCAACGCGGCGAGGAACGAGGCGGAAAGGCCCAAGTAGTCTTTGACAAAGAATGTGCCGACGATGCCGGTGAGGCCGGAGATACCGTAGGCCATGTAGACCATGAGGGGAGGCAGATAGGAGAGCCGCATCTCACGACCGAGGGAAAGCAAGTTGCGGTCGATCCACTGCGCGAAGCGTGTGAACATTAGGATGGGGAGACTCTGACAGGTTGGCGACGCTCAATAAGCGCCTGCAACTGGGCGCGCATCTCGTGAGCCGGCAGGTGCGTTCGATCCCCATGTCCGGCCAACACCCATTCGAAGGAGTAGTCGAGAAGTTTTTTGATGGAACTCACCAGCACATGCTTTCTCCACACCAGCTGACTGGGGGCACTGAGCCTCCGCTGGGCGGGATCCCACCAGAGATGATCCCCCGTGAAGAGAAACCGGTTCTTGTAGAGCAAGGCCATGCTGCCTGCCGTGTGGCCCGGCACAGGAATGATCTGAAACTGGGGCATGACGTGGATACTTTCTGCCCCTTCAATGATCCATTCCGCATCCAGCGCGGCTTCGATGTCGGCCCGATGTATGATCCGTTTCGCGCCGAAATGGGTGGCATACTTCTCAGCATCGGCCACATCGTCTTTGTGGGTGAGGAAGATGTACGCAAGGCCGCCCTTGTGCTCGAAGGCCTCGACGAGATGTTTAAGATACCGCGGTGAATCGATGAGCCAGTTACCGTCCGGATGCTCGATGAAGAAACTATTCGCACCGAACGACTTCTCAGAATTGAAACCGCAGTAGAACACCTCGTCTTCCACTTGGAGCGGGAAGCTCGCCATCGCGTCTTTCAGCCGTACCTTGTCGCTCTGTTCCGTGCCGATCGAGCCAACCGGGCAGGCGAGAAGCGCTTGATAGGCTTGATGAGAATGCTCCTCATCGGTTGGCTGTCTGGTCACCGCGGAAAAATTGCCTACTTCCTCGAAACTTGTCGGCGCCAATTGGCGACACGTATCGCAGTTGATGCAGGTCGCATCGACAAAAAAGTTGCCTGCGACATTGGAATCGAGCCGTTTTTTTCCATCAGCCATGGCACACCCTTTATATCGAGCCTACAGTATGCAGAAAACTCAGTTTACGCTCAGTCCTCGCTGTGATCGCGCTTGCAGTAATGGCGCAAGATGATTCGCAGAAGGCAAAGATGATTCTCCTACTTCATCTACATCTTTTAAAGGGAGCGGCCAAGGCTGCCCTTTACTGCGCGCGACATTCTTACCCTCCCAACCCCGAGTGCGCCGAGACGCGCTCTTCTCCCTCGCGAGCACATTCTAATCAATAATCCTTCCAAGCTTGCTTGTTTTTCTCTCCGGGAATGGCACCCATGCAGGTCCCACTGCGGCCGTCGAGCGAGCACATTCTTATCGTGCGCGCTCCGGGAGCAAGGGCACCTGCATGGGTGTCATTCCCCCTTTATCGTGCGCGTTCTGCGAGCAAGGAGGGCACCTGGCCGCTCCCTCTCCTGCTGGCGGACTTTTTTCAGCATCCTGATTCCTTCGCGCGATCAACCGCGCGCCAGAGATACCACGCAGCGGCGGTTCGATAGGGCTTCCATCGCTCCCCGTATTGCAGCACTTCTTTCGGCATCGGCATTGATCGACGTCCATAGGCGATGCGGAATCCGTTGCGGACACCGAAGTCGTCGACCGGCAGGACGTTCGGCCTCCCCAGTTGGAAGATCAGCAACATTTCGACCGTCCAGCGGCCAACACCGCGAACCGCAGTAAGCCGTTCGATGATCGCGTCATCATCGAGCTTCCGAACGATGGCGCCTGACGGCACCGTGCCGTCGAGTGTCTTCGCAGCTAGATCGCGGAGCGCCGTCACCTTCGCGTGCGAAAAACCGGCGCGACGAATCGCCTGTTTATTTATCGCGAGAAGATCGCTTGGTTGAGGGAACCGTCCTGCAGGAAACAAGGCCACGAAACGGCGCAAAATACTTTCGGCCGCCTTGTCGTGCAGTTGTTGATAGGCAATCGCCCTTACTAACGATTCGAACGGGGATCGCTTCGATCGGGGAGTCAAGGTGAAGGGACCCACCTCACAGATCAACCGTCGCATGACCGGGTCCGTCTCGGACAAATGCCTTATTTCTGGTGTCTGTGTATCCATCTGCGAATCCGGACCGCCGCTTCAATCGTCTTCAACGTCTGAATTCCTGCTTACCAACTTTCACCTGGCCATTCCTTCTTTGCTAACGGACTGTTCAGCATCCTGCTACATGACAATACCGCCGCCGGCATGAATATTCTGGCCGGTCAGCCACCGCGCTTCTTCACTGACGACGAACGCCACCACGTCGGCAATATCCTTGGGAAGACCGATCCGTTTCAACGGCGACAACTGTATACCGATCTCGCGATACTGATCTGTCATCATGCCCGTCTCGGTAAAACCCGGCGAGACCGTATTGACCGTAATGCCTCTGGGCGCGAGTTCCTGCGCCAGCCCCTTGGTGTACTGCTCCAATGCGCCTTTGCTCCCAAGATAAGCTGTTGCACCGGGAAAACTCAAATGAGTTCCATCGGTCGAAATATTCACGATGCGGCCACCCTCTTTGAGCGCGTTGGCCGCTTCCTGCATGGCAAAGTAGGGGCCTTTGGCGTTCAAGGCGATGATCTCATCGAAATCGGCTTCAGTTGTATCGAGAAGCGCTTTGGGCATAAACCGTCCGGCATTGTTGACCAGAATATCGAGGCGGCTGAATTGCTTGACCGTGTCGATCACAAGGCGGCGCGCCTCTGCAACCTGGCTCATGTCGGCTTGGACCGCGACGGCTTTCCCGCCCTTGGCTTGAATACCTGTCACCACTTGCTGAGCTTTCTCCACGCTCCTGCCATAATTCACCACCACAATCGCCCCATCTTCTGCCAATCGCTCTGCGATCGATCGACCGATCCCACTGGATGCCCCGGTGACGATTGCGATTTTTCCACTGAGTGATGCCATGACGTCAACCTGCCTCTTTCCTTGATGTGACCACTCTACCCTAGCAGGATGCTGAAAAAGTCCGTCAGCGGCGTTCTCGCGTCGCTCAGAGACTCAACGTACCGAAGCGTACGCCTCGCCTCTTCTCTCACTGCTGCCTTGCTGGACGGCCTTTTTGAGCATCCTGAACCTGTTTTGACATCGGCGCCATATGAAAGATTCCGACGGCATTTTGCGTATAAATCGAGGTTTTCCGCAGCCTGCTAGAACGCGCCGTTCTCCACCCTCATTGGACAAGAGTCAGCGGTTGCTCCCAGGTTGTTGAGTATACAAATTCCGTCACGGGTTTGCGGACTCTTGGTTGAACCTCCCGTGCACGAAGACGATCTGACAACAAGGCAGGATCGCCTGGATAGCCGACCGCCATCATGGCAACCGGCTCATAGCCATCCGGGATCTGACAGTCTGCTCGCGCCTGATCGATACGAAAGCCTGCCATTTGATGGACGACAAGCCCGAGCGCCGTGGCCTGGATGACGAGATTTTCTGCCGCCATGCCTGTATCATGAAACGCGTGGCGATTCGGCGAGCCATCCTCGAACTCCAGTTTCGCCACAGAGAGCAACAATACCGGTGCCCGGTGAACCCATTTCTGATTACCTTCAACCAGGCAATTGAACAACCGGTCATACTCAGCCTGGTTTTCTTTCGTCGCCACCAGAAATCGCCAGGGCTGCTCATTATTCGATGATGGCGCCCACCGTGCCGCTTCGAAGAGACTCCTCAGCTTATCCTGTTCGATAGGCCGATCGTCGAAGGCGCGTGGACTCCACCGCCTGCGCAACAGGTCATGAATCGGGTACTGCGTATCGGCTGGTTTTTCCATACCTCACGATCCTTTGCCGTTGTCCTTGTAGCTGTCCTTCTCAGGAGACCAACCACCGCCAAGAGCCTTGTAGAGTTGCACGACCGAGACGAGATGGAGCCTTTGAGTGGCGGCAAGCGCCAATTCCGTCACAAACAGGCTCCGCTGCGCGATGAGAACATCCAAATAGTTTGCTAAGCCGCCTTTATATCGCAGATTGGCAAGATGCAAGGCAGATCGAAGGGCATTGACCTGCTTTTCCTGGGCGGCCGCTTGCTCACGGGCCGTGCTGACCCCTACTAATGCGTCTTCAACTTCCCTAAACGCGACGAGAATTGCTTGTTCGTATTGGGCTGCAGCCTGTTTGGCTTGGGCTTCTGCAGCGCGCTGTTGAAACCCTAACGTTTGGGCGTTCAGCAAGGGACCTGTCACTACCGGGGCCAGGACTCCGAAATTGGTTCCCGGCGACACAATATCCGTCAAGGTCGGACTCGCCACGCCGAGGATTCCCGTGAGCGAGAGTTTGGGAAACCGTTCGGCTTTTACCATCCCGATTCTGGCGGTGGCTGCAACCAGTTGTTGTTCCGCCTCCACGACATCCGGACGGCGCTGGAGCAGCTCCGAGGGAAGACCGGCCGGTACCACAGGCGGCATCATTTGTTCGGTCAGCGATCGTCCCCTGGCAATTTGGCTGGGATTCCTCCCCAGCAGCACGCTGAGTTCGTTTTCTTTTTGAATCATTTGACGCTTCAGTTCTGCGATACGAGCGACGGCATTTTCCCGTTCCGCCTCAAATTGGTCGACATCCAGCTTGTTGATCAGTCCCTGCCGGAGTCGTGCTTGACCGATCCTCACCGACTCCTCCCAAGCCGACCATGTGCGCGTGGCGATCTCCAACTGCATGTCGAATTGCCGAAGATCGAAATACGCCTGCGCAACTCCACTCACGATCTGCAGAGTAACGGCTCGTCTATTTTCCTCACGCGCCAAGAGATCCGCCAACCCCGCCTCATTCGCTCTGCGGATTCGTCCCCAGATATCCAGCTCCCAAGCCAGAGATCCTTGTCCAAAATGGTTAAACGCACTGGGAAAACCAGGGAACAAAAACCCTCCCGTGCGGGCGAGAGGGAAATTGCCCGTCGCACTGAATTGAGGGGCAAAGTCCGTTCGCGCCGTGTACAGGCGCGCCTGGAATTCGTCGATATTGGCGACCGCTCGCTTGAGATCTTTGTTCTCTTCAAGTGCGATGCGGATCAACCGTTGGAGCTCTTCATCCCGGTACAGCTCCCACCACGGCATATTCGCCAAAGAAGGCAAATCTTTCGGCTCCTCAGCCATACGATAGGAATTGGAGGTGGGAATGTCGGGACGAGAATAGTCGGGTCCCATCGCGCACGCGAGCAGGAGTAACGAAAAGACTAT
>CBDDRW010000094.1:0-126672 GCA_965233175.1 uncultured bacterium | reverse complement strand
GTACGTGCTGGAAGCCAATCCGAATCCACAAATCGCCCACGACGAAGACTTTTCCGATTCAGCGGAAAAAGACGGCTATCCATATAAAGATCTGTTGCAAGAACTGCTGAATATCGGGCTCCGCTGGCGGCCCGCCAAATCCGCATAGTGCTCCACATTCACTCCCCAACATCTTCGGATACATTCATAGTCAGCGAGAATGAAGCCTCTTCGAGGAACTTGGAAACAGCGTCTGTGCCCAGTGGTGTGAGTCAGGCAAGAACGTTTGATTAAGAGATGCTCTATTTACCTAACTCAGCAGATCCAGGAGCATCTATCTGAGCGGAAACACAAAGAACCGGAGCAATCGACATTGTGCTGAATGAACCTGGGTCGGGGTATTCCGGTAGCAGCGTGGTAGCAACCAACTAAAAAAGATCTTGCCTTACATGAGAATCTCAGGGTGCCATCCGCAGAATTATTAGAATCAGATCCAAAGCGACCCATCGGTTACGACCTTTTAATCTAATACTAACCTCTTTCTCATCTCTGCGTGGTATCCTCATTCCACAATACTTAGATACTTACTACTAGCAGAATAATTAATATGAAAAGACTTATGGTGTTCATGCGCGGACTGCTTGTCTCCTGGTTCGTGCTCGCAAGTTTGGTCGTGCCGATCGGTGGGGAGCTGTTCTCCGCACAGGCATCCGAGTGCATGGCCAGCGAAGCGGCCGAGATGGAGGAATACTCGGCCTCGGACGAGATACTCGCCAGAGTCGGTCGGATCGCGACAGGCGAGAAGGCGAGGACAGTGCCCCTCGTCGTGAGCTCTTCTCACCATGTAGGCACACATGTTAGCCCCCCCGCTCCCTCCCTCGAACGTGCCGTGACTGCGTCTCTGCGCAGCCATGCGCGACCGGTTTACCAACACATCTCGGTGTATCGGATCTGAATTTCTCTGCCCTCGCCCCTGATTGCCTGCGTCTGCATTAATTCCTAACTAGGGTCTTGGCCCTATTCGCAGCGTCGGGTGATCCCAATTTTGATATCTCAGAATCTGTCACGGATAGAACTATCGAGTTCTGACCGGAACAAATTGACCGATCTGTCATCCGGGGACATGTCCACTCACCGTTTAACCAATGGAGGGCGTTATGCGTCAAACACGTTGGGTTACGGCAATCTTGGCATTCGCGGTCGTTGGTCTTGGTGGCTGTGCACTCTGGGACTCGTTGACAACCCCACATCCTGCGACAGTGGCAGACATGACCGATGAGGATGAGGTGTCGACTTGGACTCCTCCTGAATAAAGTTGGGGTAGGGCACTCTTGGCACCCGCGGGTGGTTGGTCTTGATGGTTGTGCACCGCACGCATCTTCGGGTGATCCAAATCTGATATGTCAGAATCCATGCCGGATACAACCAATCGAGTTTCTGACTGGAACGAATTGACCAACATGTGATTTGGGGAACCATGTCCACTCACCGTCTCATCAAAGGAGGCCATTATGAGTCCGATATATCGTGTTATGGCAGTTTTCGTACTCGCGGTCGTTGGCCTAGTGGGTTGTGCACACGAATGGCGCTCGGCGGCAGACGTCAATCATCGCAGTGTGGCAGACATGAAGGCCGCCATGCGTGACCGATGGTCAGGACACAACTTTTGGATTCGGAATGTCGTCTTGGACCATACGACGAACAATCGCAGGGCGTTGGATTTTGCCGAGAAGGCTGTGGTGGCTAACTCGAAAGATATTGCCAAAATGTTTACGCCGTTCTACGGCGAAGCGGGGAGTGACCAGCTCTTTACCTTACTGGTTAAGCATTATGGCGCAATCAAAGCCTACTCCGAGGCCACCGTTGCCGGAAATAAGCCCCAGCAGGAGGCGGCCTTGACCGACTATGCCTCGAATACCGACAAGATCGCCGCATTCCTCAGCGGAGCCAATCGCTATCTCCCGAAGGACACCATCCGAGGGCTGTTCGCTGCTCATGGAGATCATCATGTGGCTCTCATCAATGAGTTGCAAGAAGGAGATTACGGCCACGAGGCAGAAACGTGGCAGGTGATGCAGCAACATGTCTATGCTATCGCCGATGCGCTGACGACAGCACTGGAGAAGCAGTTTCCAGCCAAGTTTCCAGGTTTTCATGTTTCATGACTAGTGAGTGAGGTTGTCCCATACGTCGATTCCGAGGGAGGAACACATAGCGGTACGCGGCCTCGCTTGAGACCGCTGATGAGGATCCGATCCGTCCGAGCGGTAAAGAGTCACCACGCATGCGAGGCAAAGTCTTTGCGTGCACCTCGGTGTGGTGATGTTTGGAAAGTCCATGCAGTTGCGCGACGCGAATGACGACACTCGCAACTATATGGCACGTGCGGGAGTATGGATGCCGTGTTCTCGCACAAAGAGCACCTGAGGAGGGCAGTCCCATGGTGCTCCTCAGTCCTTCCTCGGGCGACGCAGTACTACGATCTAACGAGAACGCGAAGCGTCAGATACAGGATCCCGTCAAGGAAGGAGGCATGCGATGAGGTGCCTACATTGTGATGGATTGCTATGGAGGTGTGTGATGAAATATCTGAAGGTCGTCAGTCTAGTGTGCCTGCTCTCTGCCTGCGCGTCCACCCAGGTTAATACTCCTCAGACACCCGCCGACAAGGTGGCAGAGTTTCCCTCAAGGGCACGGGATCTCTCGGCTTGCGTGCACCAGGCCGCGGAGGCGCTGAACGTTCCCTATACCTTTCGCCTCCACGCTCGTCCGGACAAGCGAGCATTCGTGATCACCGCCGCCTTGATACCTATGGTGATCACGCAGCGAGAATTTATCGGCCTCGAACTGCAGTTCCTCCCTCAAGGCGAGGCCACCACGGTGGAGATACGAGAAGGAGTGACAGGAGGCTGGTGGGTGGCGCCTAAAGTGTGGCCCCTCGTTGAGCGCTGCTCTCAACAACACGCTGCGCAGCCGTTCGGGATTCCCCGCGCTCCCTAACGGTTGTGCCTTGAGCACATGGGGGACCGCTTGAGTAGGTCGGTGGATGCAGAACCTGCGCCGTGCATTGATTCACCACCGGTCGGAGCGGAATGCCCTGGCTCCCTTCTCACTCGAGGCATGAGGGTGTGTATCCGGATGATATGTGAAACCTGGAGTCTCGAAGTGAGCGGGCGTTCGGTACTAGTGATGCTGGACCTCTCCCGCTGCGGCAGAGGCCAATCGACTGTCTAGAAAGAAGGTCGTCTCCATGCAGTCAGCGAACGGCAAAACATTCGCTATTTTGTCCTCTGACGTCACCTCTGGCCTGGTCGTGTTCCTCGTCGCGCTGCCGTTGTGTCTGGGTGTGGCCTTGGCGTCCGGTGCTCCGCTGTTATCAGGGGTATTATCGGGGATTGTGGGCGGGATCCTGGTGGGGGGATTGAGCGGATCCCACACAAGCGTCAGTGGGCCGGCCGCCGGTATGACGGCGATCGTCGCAGCCCAAATCGCGATCTTGGGATCGTTCCCGGCGTTTCTGCTGTCGGTGGTGCTTGCAGGGATGATCCAGATAGGCTTGGGATTCGCTCAGGCTGGGTTCATCGCCGCCTTTATCCCGTCCAGTGTGATCAAGGGTCTGTTAGCCGCAATCGGCGTGATCTTGATTCTGAAACAACTTCCCCACATTTTTGGCCACGATCGCGACCCTGAAGAGGATATGGCCTTCCAACAGCCGGATCACGAGAACACGTTTTCCGAGCTTCTCCGAACGATTGAAGATATCCATCCGGGTGCAAGCGTGATCGGTGTCGTATCGATCGGGCTGCTGTTTGTCTGGGACAAGTGGAAGCCGTTAAAGAATTCCGGCGTTCCCGCCCCCTTGATCGTCGTGCTGTTGGGTGTCGGGATGAGCTGGTTGTTTCGAGAACTCGGTGGGAGCTGGGTCATTGCAGAGAGTCACCTGGTACAGGTGCCTGTAGCGGATAGTGTCACCGGTTTCCTCGCGTTTCTGCAGTGGCCGGACTTCTCACAGTGGACGAACCAGTCAGTCTATATCGCCGCCGTGACGATTGCCGCCGTGGCGTCGCTGGAGACGTTGTTGAACTTGGAAGCAGTCGATAAGCTTGACCCGCAACGGCGCGCCTCGCCTCCGAGCCGGGAGCTGGTAGCGCAAGGATTCGGAAACGTGGTGGCAGGGTTCATCGGCGGACTCCCGATGACATCGGTCATCGTCCGCAGCTCGGTGAATATCAACGCCGGGGGCAAGACAAAACTCGCGGCGATTACCCACGGGATCTTCCTGCTGGTCAGTGTCATATCCCTTCCTGCCTGGTTGAACACGATCCCCCTGTCCTGTCTGGCAGCCATCCTCTTGGTCACGGGGATCAAGCTGGTCAGCCCGGCGTTGCTGAAACAGATGTGGAGCGAGGGGCGGTATCAGTTCATTCCCTTCGCGGTGACGATTGCGGCCATCGTCTTGACGGACCTCCTGATCGGGATTCTGATCGGGCTGGCGGTAAGCATCGGCTTCATCCTCACTAGCAACATGCGTCGTCCGATGCGTCGCTTCGTGGAAAAACACCTGGGCGGCGATGTGGTGCACATTGAACTGGCCAACCAGGTGAGTTTCCTCAATCGCGCTGCTCTGTCCAGCGTATTCGACGAGGCTCGTCACGGGGGGCATATCTTGCTCGATGCCCGGAGTACGGACTACATTGATCCGGATGTCCTCGACCTGATTCGAGACTTCACGGAACACACGGGGCCGGCCCGCGGTGTGAAGGTGAGCCTGCTCGGGTTCCGCAGCAGGTATCAACTTCTGGACCAGACCCAATACGTGGACTATTCGACTCGCGATCTTCAGGATGTGCTTACCCCGCAGCAGGTCTTGCAAATCCTGAAGGACGGCCACGAGCGATTCCGGACCGGTCAGCGCCTGACCCGTGACCTCAGCCGCCAGGTCCGCGCCACCGCCGGTGGGCAGCACCCCCTAGCCGTCGTCCTAAGTTGCATCGACTCCCGTGCGCCCGTAGAGTTGATCTTCGACCTGGGAGTGGGCGATATCTTCAGTGTTCGCATCGCCGGCAACCTCACGAGCCGGAAGATCCTTGGCAGCGCAGAATACGGGTGTGCCGTGGCCGGGGCGAAGTTGATCCTGGTGATGGGGCACACCCGATGCGGCGCTGTGACGGCGGCCGTCAACCTCATCTGCTCGACCAGGACGGCTGCCGAGACACTGGGTTGCCAACATCTCGATTACATCGTCAACGACCTCCAGCAATCTACTGACCAGGCCTCTTGCCGTGGCATCGAAGCACGACCGGCGGATGAGCAGGAATCGTTGATCAATGCGGTGGCTCGCCGCAACGTGTCGCAAGTGGTTGAACGGATGCGTGCACAGAGTCAGACGCTCGACGATCTTGTCCGCGGCGGGCGGATCGCGATCGTCGGGGCAATGTACGATGTCGTAACCGGGAAGATCGAGTTTCTGCAACGAACGAATGACGAAGAGCAGAGAGCAACCAGGCTTTGAGACATGGGAAGAGGTGCCGCGACAGATACCGTCGAGGAACGACTTGAGATTTTTAATATTCTTCTAATCGGATTTTCATGATGGTGTGGTATGGTCGCGCACATACTTAACTCTGGGTACACGGGATCACCAGTAGAAGTTATTCGAGCTGCGCCGAAGCGGAAGACAGGCGGACTTGCTCATCCCGGTCACAGGCGAACAGACCTTGGTGTCGCTTGAGCAACGGTCCCTCGAAGCGGACTCGACCTTCTCCAACATAGGTAGTGGGTACGGTTCAATTTACTGTCCAGCGATTACGCGGGACAGTCCAGTTAAGGCGCAGCAGTATGAGACGGCCCAACAGATCATGCATTACTCCCCGACTCCGCCATACGCTGTCACGTACGGCGATGATGCCTGTACGACTCATCTCGTGGGTCGTGTTCCTGTCCATGATCGCGCTGATTGGCCTACAGACTCTCACTCCGCCGACATTCCACATTGCAACCAGTGACGCGACCTGGATAGGGAAGCATTCCACGCACGACACGGCACTCATCGGGTTCGTCCGCGTCGGAACCGGTGAGAAGGCGAGGAAGGCGTTGCCTCTCGTCACGACCTGTACTCCAGGTGTCTGCACGCGTGTTAGTCTCGCTCCTCCCCTCATCGAACGCACCGGGACGGCGGTCTCTCACCGTCATGCGCTGCCAATCTACCAACACATCTCCGTGTATCGGATCTGAGCTTCATCGCCCTCCTCATCCCCTGATTGTTCGCCTCCGCGTGAATAGCTTGCAGTGATCCTGCTATTCGCGGCGGCGAGCGTACCAGGCTTGCATCGACTCATTCTGGCAACTGCACAGAACCCATGTAAGGAGGCGCACCATGCATGTACTCATGGCGACGGATGGATCGAAGTATGGGGAATGGGGGCTGAATTGGGTGGCTATGCTTCCGTTTGTCGAGGCTCCGTGGGTGACAGTACTACATGTCCTGGATCTCCGCAGGCCACACGGGCCGCTGATCATGCAAGCTGGCGGCGAGCGCTCCCTCCAGAGAGAAATCCAGCGCATGGAAACATGCTCGGCCGGCACCATCACGAAGGCCGTTCAGCAGTTGGCGTTGCTGGGGCTCTCGGGCACGACCTGCGAGGAGCGAGGAGAAGTTGAATCGATGATTCTGAAGCACGCGCCGAAACGGGACGGGCTGCTCGTCGTGGGCAGTCACAGCCGCGAGGTCCTCGACCGCTTCATGCTCGGGAGTGTCTCGACGCATCTCATCCAGCATGCGCCCTGTCCGGTGCTCGTCATCAAGGGTGCGGCGAAGCCGGTGAGGCGAATTATCTTGGCCATGGATGAATCAGACGCATCGGCGAAAGCGCTGGCGTTTGTACTGAATAAGTTTCAGCCGAATCGTTCGACGGACACGGACACATACGCACCAATTCATGTGAACGTGATCCACGTGATGCCGATGGTTACGTACCCGGGGCAGAAGGAGGCGGGCGACAAGATCATCGAGCAGAGCGTGCGGAAGCTTGTCAAGCCGGGTTTCACAGCCGAGCCTGTATGCCGGTTTGGAGTACCTGCTGATGAAATCATGAAGGCGGCCGCCAAAGAGCATGCCGACTTGATTGTGATGGGAACCAGAGGGCGGAATGCATTTGGCCGGATTCTCCTCGGGAGTGTATCGACACAGGTCGTGCAGCATGCGCACTGTGCCGTGCTCGTCGTTCGATGATGGGTCGAGCGACATCGGGAAATCACGGACTGTTTACCGGGGTAGGGAATGCCGTCTTCAGGAATTAAAGTCCTCGCTTGTTGTAATGCCACTCTTGGCCTTATGGCGAGCGACTCGGTCCACCATGTCCGATCGCGGGTCCATAACGTCGTGTGGATAGGGTGAAGTGAGGGTCTCCAATGGAAACTAATCCAATCTTCTTTTACGATTTAGCCTATGTGTTTATCGCCGCCGCGATAGGAGGAGGCTTGGCCTGGGTCGCCCGTCAACCCTTAATCCTGGGGTATGTTCTTGGTGGTCTGCTGATTGGACCCTTTACGCCTGGCCCTGTGATTTCACATCACCAGACCTTTGAGTTATTTGCCGAAATCGGTGTCATTCTCCTTATGTTTTCCATTGGCATCGAGTTTTCACTCAAGAGCCTCGCCGAGGTGAAATGGGTGGCGCTCGGTGGTGGAATGTTGGGGATCGTGTTGCTTATCGGCCTCGCCACGGCCGTAGGGTGGGCGGTGGGATGGCCACTCATCCAGAGCATCGTCATCGGCGCTGTCGTGTCTGTGGCCAGTACAATGGTCCTCGCTCGAATCTTGATCGATTACGGGCTGCTCGATTCATCCCATGGGAAGGTGATGCTCGGCATTACGCTCGTCGAGGATGTGGCGGTAATCGCCATGACCGTGCTCATCCCGACGTTGGGAACCCTTGAGCCTGGTCATGTTCTCTCCATTGCAGAGACCGTGCTGAAGGCACTATTCATTCTACTTGGATTTGGCTTTGTCGCCACGAAGGTTGTTCCTCACATCTTGAGGCGCTTGGCTCAAACGCAAAGCCAAGAACTGTTCCGCCTCGTCGCCTTAGCCATTGGACTTGGCACTGCCGCGTTGAGTCAACTGGCGGGATTATCTCTCGCTCTCGGGGCATTCCTGGCCGGGGTGATTATCAACCAATCCGGATATGGACATCAAGCGTTCCAGCGCCTGCGCTCGCTTCGAGATGTCTTCGTCGCCATCTTTTTTGTCACGATTGGGATGCTGATCGATCCGGTCGCCATCCTCGACAACCTTTTACTGCTCTCCACGATCCTGGCGTTGATCATGGTGGGGAAATTGGTCATGTGGACGTCGGTCGTTCGATGTTTCGGCTATGACACGAGGGTCGCATTTTATGTCGCGGCGGGGCTGACTCAAATCGGTGAGTTTTCATTTATTCTTGCCCAAGTGGCGAAAACCGCTGGGCATATCGGCGATGACGTGTATAACGTGGTGCTCGCCGCATCCTTAATCACGATCTTACTGAACGCGATGCTGATACGATGTATCCCAGGATTTCGAGAGGGAGACTGTATACTACAGAGTCCGGAATCTTACGCACCCAGTGTCCCGGACGGGGTCGTGACAGTAAACGCTGCTGTGGAGCCCTAGGTGTTGGCTTGACCGATGATGTTTCTAAAAAGGTGCTTGAATCAAGAGCACGGCAGGTCATTGGACTAAGACTAGACGGTCAAGCGCGAGAGGCGAAGACAGGCTTGTGGATTGACTCTCATTCGGTGCCACCGTGGGAATGACGGAGCTTTAGGCGGACTCGTCGCATGTCACCTAGGCTGTTACCTAACATGATGTATTGTGATGTTCTATTGTGCCTTGGCCTATCGGGTCAAGCGGTTTCGGCTGCAGACGACATGACTGCTGGTCACGCTGGTGAACGAATTGGTGGGCAATCTGGACGGGGATACGAGGGGCAAAAACGAGAGCGCATAGCTGCCCACCCTGGTGGGTGAGACGCAGGCCATGAGCAAGTAGCCGTTCAGTGTCTGCATGAAGGAACTTGAACGGTGGCCTAGGGCTGGTCATCAACGGGTTGACAGTAATGGGTCGGCTATCACAAAATATTTCCGTCACTTTCCAACTTGAACGGTCGATGCGTTGCTCAGCCACCATGTTGTTAAAGAAAATACCTGTGACCGTCATCTCTGGATTCCTCGGCGCCGGCAAAACGACGCTCGTCAATCATGTTCTCACGCATCACAAGAACGTCAACATCGGGGTGATCGTCAATGAATTCGGTGAGGTGGGGATCGATGGCGATCTCATCGTCGCCGACGAAGAAGCTCTGATAGAGATACGTAACGGCTGTATCTGCTGCACCGTGCGCACTGACCTGGTGGCAGGCGTGAAACTCCTTTTGGAACGCAGTGATCTCAACCTGGATCGCCTGATCGTTGAGACGTCAGGACTGGCCGATCCTGCGCCAGTCTTGCAAACGTTTCTTGCCGACAGTGAGCTGTTGACCCGCCTCGAACTTGAATCCGTTGTGACACTGGTCGACGCAGCCAATTTCAAGCATCAGATTGACGATACGATTGCACGTGAGCAGATCGCCTTCGCCGATCTGATCGTGCTGAACAAAGTCGATCTCCTGGAATCTGATGAACTCGCGCCGATGGAGCGGAATCTGCGCGCGATCAATCCTACCGCAACGATCATTCGAGCCACGAATTCCGAGGTCGCCACCGATGCCCTGCTCGGTGTGTCTCGGTTCTCGTTGCCGAATCTGCTCGCGATCGAACCAGGCCTCCTGCAAGAGGAGCACGATCATGAACACGACACCTCCATCATTTCCTGTGCAGTTGAGACCAGCCATGCACTAGATCCGGATCGCTTTAATCGCTGGGTCAATCAGTTAGTTCAACAACAAGGCCAGCACATCATGCGTATGAAAGGTGTGTTGAATTTCTCCGGCGAGGAGCGGCAATTCCATTTTCACAGCGTGCACATGCTCGTGGACGCCAAGCCAGGCCGACCCTGGCACTCTGCCGAGTCACGCCAGAGCCGGTTCGTGTTCATCGGCCGCCATCTCGATCGCGCGGCGCTGCAACATGGCTTTCTCGAATGCGTGCACAACAGCTATCGTACCCACGTCGCTCAAACTATTTCTTAAATTGGAGCGTATTGTGAGACTTCAACACTACCTCGGCGGTCTGGAGAATCTCGGGCCGGTGAATTTTTTTGACAAGAAAGTGTTCATGGCGGAGTGGGAAAAGCGCATCTTCGGCATTCACACCGTGATGATGGCCGAAAGCAGCCATTTGGCCAACTCATTACCGAAATATCCGATCGCGGACGTTCCAACGACGTTCAAAGACACTTGGACCTGGGCCTCCCTCCGTACCGGCGCGGAAAGCATGCAGCCGTTTGAATACTTCAAATATCGCTATTATGAAAAATGGCTCATGGGGATTAGTCAATTTTTCATCGATCATGGTTATGTGTCCGCCGAAGAGTTGGCCACCTTGACCGAGCACTACCGTGCGAATCCTGATGCGCCACTACCGGAGCGGCCCAATTCACCGCTCAAAGCGCAAGTAGTGCGATACCTTCATCAGGGCGATTCCGGTCTACGGACGCCCGTTGCCCCGGCACGCTTTGCTGTCGGGGACACTGTCTGTGTTGCCGATCCCGAGGCTGCCGATCACACCAGACTCCCAGGCTTTTTACGCAATAAGAAGGGTACCATCACCGAAGAGTATCCGGGCGCGTTCGAATATTTTGTCTCGACGGGTTCGGACGGGTTATCCGGGCCGCAGCACGTGTATTGCGTGTCATTTCGTGCCTCGGACATTTGGGGGGAGGACAAGAGCGAACCCAATACCGTCATTTATGCCGACCTGTTTGAGGCCTACCTGAAGCCGGCTCACTAACTTCATGTGAGGAGAGCTCATGGCTGAACTATTTGACTATGACAAGAATCGAGAAGCTTCCAGTGCAGCCAAAGTTCGCGCATTGGAGGCATTGCTGATTAAAAAAGGGGTGCTCGGGAGCGACTCCGTCGATGCGGTGCTGAAGCATTTCGAAACCGTTGCCGGCCCGTTTAATGGCGCCCGAATCGTGGCCCGAGCGTGGGTGGACCCAGCATATAAAGAGCGTCTGCTGGACGATACGCCGAAGGCCATCGCCGAACTTCAATTTCCCGGGATGACCGGCGCAGAAGGCGAGCATATGAAGGCCGTGGCCAATAGCGAATCTGTGCATAACTTGATCATCTGCACCCTCTGCTCGTGCTATCCATGGCCGGTGTTGGGTCTGCCTCCCTACTGGTACAAAGATCCGGTGTTCCGCTCGCGTGGTGTGCGTGAACCGCATGCCGTGTTGCGGGAGTTCGGGGTAATGATTCCGACAGAAAAGGAAGTGAAGGTATGGGACAGCAGCGCGCAGATTCGGTGGTTTGTCATTCCAGAACGGCCGGCACACTCTGAACATCTGAACGAAGCACAACTTGCGGCTCTGGTGACACCGGAGGCCATGATGGGTGTCGCGTTGGTTCCTTCTCCGTCAAACCCATAAGGCATTCGATGTTTACTCGGTTCGAAGAATATGCCGCGACGCAGATGCTCGGACATCCTGACTCACCACCGCGCAAGGACGGAAAGCTATTCTTTAACGAAGAATGGCAACGAACCGTGTTCGGTATGGCGCTGGCGCTATCTAAGCAGGGCCATTTCGAGTGGGAGGACTTCAGACAACACCTGATTGCCAATATCGCAGCGTGGGAACGCGAGGCCTGTGATGGCACAACCAGCTGGGACTACTACGAGCGCTATACCATGGCGCTCATTGCGACACTCGAGCACTGTGAAATTCTCAAATCAGGTGAACTGGCACAGCAGATAACCCTGAACGAAGCAAGTAAGTAAAGCGCGAGAATGTCTGCACACGGTGTCGAGCACTGATGGAATCTCTATCCGAGGCCATGCGATGAGCAATAGCACAGGCACACTCTAGGTTGAGAAGGAGGACGTATGCCGGAGCAGTCGCTCAGTCAATCTGACACGTCATTACTGGATCGTCTCACCCTTGCTCTGGTCGTCAGTGGTCTGGGTGTCTATACGGACGAGGCGGTTTCGGATCTCCGCCGCTATGTCGCGTCCAAAGGCATGACGCACACAGCGATGGAATTCGATGCATCTCTGGAGCGCGCGAAACAACACTTTACCAAAGAGGACGCCCATCTCTTTCTCTGTGATGGTGAGCCCTGCCAGCAACGAAGACGGTTCGAAGCCAATGTGGACGCACTGCAGTATGAGGCTGAGCGCATCGGTTGTCGGATTTCATCCACAGCCTGTCAAGGGCCCTGCAAGCAAGCGCCGGTCGCGTTGCTCCGCGTGGGCCACGGTTGTGAATTCTTTGCCCAGTTCGTTCACCATCGAGAGTGGGAAACCGTGTTGAGTTTTGCTCAACGAGCGGCTCGGGCCAAGACGTTGCTCGTCGACGCAGGGACGGTCCAACCATTCCGATACGATCCCATCCATGAACCGGCGAAGCCCAGTGCCGCGCTTGAATCCGTTCGATTCCTGTTGGGACATTTCGAAGGCACAGTGGAGTTACCTCTGGAGCAACGATCTATCCAAAAGGAAGTCATCGGAAGTTGGGAGGCCGGCGGACGTTTTTTGAGTCTTCGGATGGCTGCCACGTATCGACAGATGGACGGCTCGTGGGATCGGCATCAGGTTTTCATCATTCTCGGCCCAGATGAGGAGACCGGTGAACTCGTGAGCCGTGCTTACACGGATGGGGGTCTGATTCACGAATTTCACATCGTCATTGAGGAGAGTCGTTTGATGTTTGCAGATCGTGTCCCCCACCATGTGGCTGCTGTGGCCGCTCGAAAAGTGCTGACTCCCACCGCACATGGCTATGAAGAAACTCTACAACTTGATCGGGGTCTAGGAGTCTTCGAACCCTATTACAGTATCCCCATCCAGAGAAAGGAATGCGCTGTACCTGCGTCATGACCCCAGGATCCTATTCACGCGATACTGGACGTCTGCAAGATGTATTCGTTCGTGCTTCCTATGTCGCACTCGCTGCACAGACACTAATTTATCTGATGATCTTACCAACGCGCCATTCTGAGATGACTCGCAGAGGGGCAAACTGCAGCCCCTGATTAAGAGATAGGGGTCACGAATGAATCAAGGAGGCCGGTTCGTCTGAGCTACGGTTTGAAGCGAAAGCCAAACAGCAAGGCCACGCTTGTGGTGTCATTCTCCCGTAGCGAAGGAGAGAGGTTGATGTCGTGGAGATTCACAATCAATGTTGAAGACAAGGCGATATTAGAGGAAGCCTGGTATTCGAGCGAGACACCGATAGGAATGTACCAACTCGTGTCGTTGCGGTCGATGCGTCCAGGGCCAGTTCCACGGTCTAGGTCTGCGTGAAGCAACCCAATTCCCGAGAAGGGTACCAGGTTGATGCCGTTATTCATGCGAAAGTGGTAGCGGCCAACCCCGGCGAAGGCGATCTGGAAGAGGTCGCCCATCGGACTGAGCTGCATCATCGGTCCAACGGAGAAGTTTCGATCGATGTAGTAGTCGGCGTTGAATCCCATGGTGAACACGGTGCCATTGACCGTTCCGGCTGTGAGGCCCAAGTCGCTCCCGAACCCCCAACGCTGCTCATTTCCCTGAGCATGCGCCTCAACCACAAAGGCGCCAACAGCCAATGTAGCTAGTAAGCCGGCAGCATAGACCCACCGTGACAATACTCTGGCGATCTGTCGAACCATGGCGGCGGACTGTAGCATAGGGGGGCAAACTTGAACAAGTTGCTTGAATACACAGGCAGCAGTACAGTGTGCTCTTTCACCGTGGATGAGGGGAGATAGTATGGCAGCGAACTCGATGACGCCAAGACAAGCGGCGGACGCTCTGATCGCAGCGATACCGACCGGTATATCTGTTCAACAGCTGGAGGAATATGGAATTGAGGCGACGGCAGCGCAAGCTCAGGCCATCACGCAAGAAGTGCTCTCGCTCAATCTCTTTTGGATCTTCGCAGCCATCGAGGCGCACATTCCTCAGAAATATCAGCCGGCGCTGTCGGATCATATGTTGGCATCGATAGAAGCAGGATGGGGGACGACCATTCCTATTGGCTCAGCATCCTGGACCGATTACCTCAACGAATGGCAGGAACGTCGTACTCGGTATAGCCGCTTGGTTGAAGAAGGGATGAGCCCACTCGGGGTGAGCGCGGACGCCGCGACACTGATAGAGGACAATCGACTGGTCACCGAAGCAGAGCGGCGAAACCTCCTGACCCTACTCATCGATTTCGTGCCGGTCGACATTTACGGGCAGTTGCTGGAAAATGTCGGCTAATTTTCTCACTCGTCACGTCCCCGTCAGCAGGAAGCGAAAAACACTACGGCTTATCAAAATGTTACTGGTCTATATGTCTGAGAGAGCAGGAGTCCACCGCGCAGGATGCTCAAAAAGGCCGTCCAGCAAGGCCGCAGCAAGCGAAGAGGCGAGGCGTACGCTTCGGTACGTTGAGCCTCTGAGCGATGCGAGAACGCCGCTGGTGGGCTTTTTCAGCATCCTGTCAGAGGTAGCGGTGATCGACGACCTTCCCGGTATTGTCCAGCTCATACAGCAGGGGAGCGCCAGTCGGGATATTCAACTCCAGCACTTGTTCCCGCGAGAGCTGCTCCAATTCCATAATCAGCGCCCGTAAACTGTTTCCGTGTGCTGCAACGAGGATGGTGTCCCCCTTTAAGAGATGGGGTTTGATGGTCCCTGCGTAGTAGGGCAAGACTCGCTCTGCTGTGTCTTTCAGGCTTTCTCCTCCCGGTGGTGGCACATCGTAACTTCGCCGCCAAATTTTGACCTGTTCATCGCCGTACTTCTTGGCTGTTTCCGCCTTGTTCAATCCTTGAAGCTCGCCGTACATCCGTTCGTTGAGCGCCTTGTCCTTCTCGATCGGGATGCCGGTTTGGCCAACAGCCTCAAGCACCAGCCGCAACGTCTCATTCGCGCGGGCCAACACGGAGGTAAACGCCCGGTCGAATTTGAAGGTGCGCAGTTTCTCGCCTGCGTCCTTCGCCTCCTGCATGCCGCGAGGAGAGAGAGGTACATCGACCCATCCCGTGAAACGGTTCTCCAAGTTCCATTGCGATTCGCCGTGACGAAGCAGGATTAAGCGAGCCATTGGGAGTTCCTCTCGAATGAGAAAATTATTAGGGGCGCAGGCCGAAGCATACTCGAACAGACGCCCAAGTCAAGCGGTATGGGTCGTCAGATCCCGGGAGCACCCGTTACTCGTGGGACAACATGGGAGCCTTCGACTGATTGAACGATCACAGAAACTGGTGGAAATGTAGAAAGTCCCAATTTTTCTCACGGCGGTCATGAGGTGGTCTTTTCTGTGGATTCACTGCCAAGATCATTAGCGATCAATCGAAACTGTTCTAAGGCGGCTTCTAAATCGTCGACGATTTCCTGGGCGATGATGTCAGGGTTAGGAAGATTGGCGGAGTCTTCGAGGCTGTCGTCTTTGAGCCAGAAGATGTCGAGGCTGGCTTTGTCGCGGGCGATGAGTTCGTCGTAGCCATAGGAACGCCAACGACCGTCAAGTTTCTTGTCGGACCAGATTGATTTGCGGGTGTGCCTGTTCGTCGGGTTGTAGCATTTCACGAACTCGTCGAGGTCTTCGCGCTTGAGAGGATCAGTCTTGAGCGTGAAGTGTTTGTTGGTGCGGAGGTCGTAGATCCAGAGCTTCTTGGTCCAGGGGGTCTCGCTCGCAGGCTTTTTGTCGAAGAAGAGCACGTTGGCTTTGACGCCCTGTGCATAGAAGAGGCCGGTCGGCAGACGTAGGAGCGTGTGCACATCGCACTCGTGCAAGAGCTTACGCCGGACGATTTCACCCGCGCCACCTTCGAAGAGAACGTTGTCAGGCACCACGACCGCAGCGCCGCCATTTTGTTCAGCAACGTTTTCACATGCTGGACGAAGTTAAGTTGCTTGTTAGAGGTCGTTGCCCAGAAGTCGTCACGTTCGACGATGTCCCGTTGCTTGGAGACTTGGCCTTCTTCGCCGACGATGGTCGTGCTGCTCTTCTTCCCGAACGGGGGATTGGTCATCACGATGTCGAACCGATCCCCAGGATCAGCGGCCAAAGAGTCGGCCACGATGATGGGGAGGTCTTTGTCACTCCCGATCCCGTGGAGCATCATGTTCATCGCGCAGAGCCGTGCCGTGCTTTGGACTAATTCCCAGCCCTTGAAGGTGCTCTGCTTAAGCTTTCTTGTCTCATCCCGCGTTAGGCTTCGATTGTGTTTCGTGATGTAGTCGTGGGCGGCAAGGAAAAATCCACCGGTTCCACAGGCGGGATCGCAGATCGTATCTGTTGGCTTCGGGCCGATAACATCTATCATCGCTTGGATCAGCGGACGTGGGGTGAAGTACTGGCCCGCGCCAGACTTGGTATCCTGCGCGTTCTTTTCCAGTAGACCCTCGTAGGTATCCCCTTTCACATCGGCGCTCATCGTGGACCAGTCTTCTTTGTCGATCAGATCCACATAGACGCCGGAGCTTCACAGGATCCTGAAACTTATTCTGGGCTTTTGTGAAGATCAGGCCGAGCATGCCCTTTCCCTTGCCAAGCTCTTCTAAGAGATGACGGTAGTGGTCGAACAGGTCGTCGCCGTCCTTTTTGAGCAGGCTGGACCAACTGTACTTGTCTGGAATCTGACTGGCCTGGCTGTATGACGGCTTCGTGCGCTCGTCGGCCATCTTGAGGAACAGCAAATGCGTCAACTGCTCGACGTAGTCACCATAGCTCATTCCGTCGTCGCGGAGGACGTTGCAGTAGTTCCAGAGTTTTTGAACGATGGCAGAGGGACTCATGTTCAGATAATTCGGATGGCAGAGAAGACGTTGTTAGGACCGCACTGGGGGTGGAAATCTGATAGAGCCGTCAACTAGGTAGATCCAGCCCCGTGCCTCATGTTCCGGTCATGAGTTCGGCTTCGAGAGGGTGGATTTTTTTGAAACGGCTGACGCCGAGGACGCTGAATCCCAACACATGCCCATGCTCGTCCACGCGCTCCATGACGGTCTGGTAGGCCGTTGGACGCATGAACCCTGGAGCGTCGCTGAACTGCACTTCCAGAAAATCGCCTTCAGGGTCGAACCAGACTTTCACTTTTTCTGCCATATCGTTTCTCCGGACTTGAGCTGATCTGTTCAAACAGTTGTCTGAAACTCGATCTTGCGCGCCTCAGTTACCCGCTTAGAAGCGTCGAGAATTTCGAGGGAAACCAGGTTCCCTACTGCATCGTAGTCTAGAATGATTCCCGGCTTGTCCTCGTCGCTTTCGACAACGGGGGTATTGTCTTTCAGGATCATGCTCAGCGTGTCGGTCGTTCCATCATATGAGACCTTCATGTGTTGTCCCTCCAGTATTTCCCAGTCTTGCTGGTCCGATAGGCGGTCACGACCTCTGCCGGAGTTCGATCGATATCCACGAACACACGAAAATGAATGCCTTCGTGGGTTGCCCAGAGGAGATTTTCGGTTGAAGAACCACGCGTCAAGGACGGAGTTCGACTTGCTGCTCTGGTGCTGCAAGTATCGCACGGATGGTATCCTCACTCAATCCGCGCCTGGATAGTTCATAGCGGGCATGGGAAGTGATGACATAGTCGGTGATTGGTCGAGCCTTCATGTGGGGGGTTATCGATAATGGGAGCGTTGTCCGCTCGTCGGCCATCTTGAGGAACAGCAAGTACGTTAATTGCTCGACATAGTCGCCATAGCTCATCCCGTCGTCACGAAGGACGTTGCAGTAGTTCCAGAGCTTTTGAATGATTTGAGTTGGAGACATTCCGCTACTTCCTCATACGAATTGGTCGTGGAGAACGAAGCCGTTGCACGTCAGGAACTAGGAACTCTATATCAATGATTCCTTCCCTTTTCAGCTTTGTGAGGACTGGTCTAGCATGCTGCCTCTTCACGCCGTATTCGAAACAAACTCGCATGACATCAACCTCGTTTAAAAGAAGACCATCCCGAAGCAGCCCTTCCAGTTCGTTTTCAAAAATCGTGATCTTACTTGGCTGAACCTCACTCATTGGCAACAGTAACTGATCTGGCCGAATGTTCTCGCGATTGATGGGAAAGTCGGCTTCTCCGCTGAACTCATCCTTCCGCCATGCCACTTCAAGAAACTTGTCGATTCCGAGAGGATGAGCAGAGCCAAAGATGATGCCGTAAATATTCGCCGCCTTCTTTATTGAAAATGGTGCGAGATAATACTCGCGACCTTGGGAAAGGAGGCTCCGGTAATACTCCAGAGCTGCGCGATGGACGTGGTAGTAGTCGTCTGGCCGAACAATCTTCTGCTTGATAGCGGGATGATCGCGAAATCTGTGTAGAGTCGAAGAAGAAAGGAAGAACAGAAAGTCACATGTCGGCGAATGGACCAGCTTGCTGAACACCTCAGGTGTGACCTGAGCAACACCAGTCTGGTCAATGAACACTAGCTTGGCCGCCTGCGGGTCTGCCAACGTCAATGCGGATGCTCGAAAGGCGTCATCGACTAGCAGAGATTGGATGTCAAAGTTTACATTGGGGAGTTGGAGGCCTTGTGCAACGATATTGTTCTTGAGGTGTTCGATCTTATCCGTGTCCCCATCATAAAAATGCATGTGGATGCGAACTTTGTCCCTTCCTTCACCGGATTGATAGTCTCTAAGCTGTCGCAATAAACGCAGTGGACTACCGAGAACATTATCGCAATCGGTACCAGGTCCAGCGAAAAAGTCGAAAACATGAATGGCGTCGCGCAAGGGCCTTTCCGACGATAAGAACACCGGAAACCATTCTCGAGCATATAGTTCAATTATATGAAGCTTTGTGAGCGTGCCTTCGTCGAACGGCTTGTTGTGAAAGTCGTCAGGCGGCATGAGGTCTACGCAAATTCGAGTTCTTCTCGTATACTCAGCAATTCTGCCGTAGAAGGGATAGGTGCGATGCTTCGAGCAGGAAATTCGCTGTAGGTTTTGCCATTTAGAGTTCGCCCTGTCTCACTCTTCCGTACGCCACCCCATTGTTTGAAGAAAAAAGGAACTTCAGCTCGTCTGCACAGATTACGGATCGAAAGCACCCACTCTTTGGCCATAGGCCTTGCGCCAGGGCCACTTTCTCCACCAACAATGACCCAACTAATATCCTTGAGGCTGAAAGTTCCAAGGTCTTCAAGTAACGGCTCGATCGACAGGAACCGGACTTGCGCTGGTGCCTTGCGTAGATGTGCGAGGCGCGGCAGCCCGTGTTTCCTATTTTCAACGCTGACTCCCCACCAAATGTTTCTCTGGCTCGAGGCGAATCGCAGCTTCCCTTTTAGCAAATCCAGCATCCGCTCCGAGCGTTTTGTAAGAACTTGATAGGTATGCCAGTTGGCCAGTCGCATCACGCGTGCAACATTGACGATGTAGTCATCGGGAACCTGCTCGTGGAACAAGTCGCTCATCGAGTTGACGAAAATCATTCGAGGTGTTCGCCAGCGTAAAGGATCGGTGAGCTTGTCGGGAACCAATCGCAAATCAAACCCCTGTTCGAAAGGATGCCTCGGCACACCACGGAAACGTTCCGCAAACGTCTCGGCGTAACAGTTTATACAGCCTGGACTAACCTTGGAGCATCCTCGAACAGGGTTCCAGGTTGCGTCAGTCCATTCGATTTTGGAATGGTCACTCACAGATAAAGCCTCGGAGAATGGGGAGTCTTGCTGCTATTCTATTACCGTTACCTTTGAGAATGACAGTCGAATCATCCATCAAGATGCTGTACGTAGCTCATCCCGTCGTTGCAGTAACCCCAGAGTTTTTGGAGGAACTTGGATGCACTCGTAGCTATTCACAATTATGTCTGACTTCTATGTCTGACTTTTCGAAAGCAATTACAGATCCCACGCTTGAAACCCTAACCGATTAAAAATCCCCATCCTCAGTCTCATCCTCGTCTTTCATGACGTCCATCTCATTGTCTTCAGAGTCGGAATAGTAGTCGGCTATAAAACGATCAAGGTAGGAACCAGCGCCCTCTTCTGTATCATCATCAATGCCGGGTAAAACAGTTTGGCTTACGTCATAAAATGAGACCTTTGCCTTTTTGAGCGACAAGAAATTTTGGTCGCCCGCCAGATGATCACCCCCTGGTCCAGGAGGCAGCCACTGCTGAATACTCGCTTCATATGACAATAACCATCTGTTTTCATATAGATCCTGCGTTGTCATAACAGCCTGAAGTCCATCAAGATCCTTGGGCTTTGGAAGCAAGGCCAAGGAGCGTGCATGCAAGAGTAGTAACGCACATACCGAATCTTCCATACGCAATACAGGTTTTACAACTCTGCTGGGGAGTTGGAGTTTCAGTGCGACGCATGCCCAAATTGACCAAGCCACTTCGCTTGAATGGCGTTGGGGCGCATGTTCCAATATTACGCTATGAAGCATTTCCTTCAGAAGACGCGTTCGCCTGGAAACACGGTTGGGATTTCTAAGTATAGAGGCAAGTACCGCTGGTAGAGCCCCCGCTTCGACTCTAGCGCACTGAATAAGAAGGTCTTCCGCCATCTCATGGCGATATTTCCAGATGCGTATTCTAGACATTCTTCCAGCAGCGTACTTGAGGACATTCTCCGTTGGGAAGGACCTTGCTAGCTCAAACGCTCTATCGAAGAAGTGTATTAGCTGCCCCTTAAATTGATAAAAGCCGGGTAGCAGTTCCATGTTTTTCAGTTCGGCAACCCATGAATCTTCCAGTCTTTGTGGAAGATGAACGACATAGGTTTTCGCAGGATTCAAGTGGAGTTCAAATTCAAGTAAAGCTTCTTCCAGCGTACTCAAAGCTTTTAGCGCTTCCGCTTCCGAATCAAATACGAGTTCAAAGTCATCAATGTAGCGGAGTCCCTTTAGTCGACGTAGCGAGAGCTGTTGATCGACGCGCGTTAGGAGAATCTCAACAATCAGTAACGAAGTATCTGGGCCGATAGGTATTCCATTGGTTTGGCCGTCCTGGCAATTTCTCAGCAGCTCATCGATTTCATTGCCAAGTAGAGCTTTGTTACGATTTGCTTTTGCAACTTTCTTTCCATGCAGCGCCCAAGGAATGCTGTGAGTGTAAACTGAGGGATAGAACCGGATGATATCGGCCTTCAGAAGAAAGCGCCCTCTACTTCTAAGTTCGGCACGTTTTGAAGGAAGCACATCAAGAGGATTCATTCGGCCAATAGCTCTTATGCCATCACTCAAGGTAGGTGTCGTCAAAGAGAGACGTGATCCAGAAGAAGCATTTTCCAATTCCTTCCAGTTACTAACCATGCAATTTGCGAGGATTGTGAAATGGACGGGGTTGAGAATTGATAACTCACGTCGAAGCGTCCCAGTCCGAGCCAAGTTGTAGATTTCCGGCTTGGAAGGGCGGTTCTTTTGGTGAGTCAAAGGTAATGGCTTTCCACAAGAGCTAGCAATGAACGTGGCGAGCGATCTTGTATTGAACGGAGGGGGAAGTTCCTGTGGAAAGTATCCTCGCTCCAATAGAGCCTCAAGCGTTAACGTCATACGTGGCTCTTGTTTTCAATGTGTACTGAATAGCGGACCCCCCTGATAGGCGCGTATTCACCAGTGCTACACGCTGCTGGTTGCGGAAGGTTTCGCCGGTTTTCCTGGCAATTGTTCACCGTCGGGGGGGGCATCTTGAACCATTTTGAACATGGTTGCGGCGAACAATAGATACAAGGCGACTCCAATCCAGATCACATAAGACTGAACGCCTCCACCTTCTTTCAGCGCCTCATCCTGTTTCGCCGAATCAAACCCTGTGCTCTTCTTGATTGTGCCGATGTGCTCACGGCAGTGCCAATAGTACACATAGTTCGCGGTGGCTCCGGCCATGATGCTCCAGATGAGTCCCACGGTCATGTCGCCGGTCAAGTACGTCGAGACCATTGGGCCGACGGCGTAGACCAACGCATACGTGTACATTTTTCGGTAGAGAAACCAGAGAAACGAAACATACAGAAAGGCCGGCCAATTCCACGTGAGGGCGAACTTCGGGGTGTCCCCCAATCCGAACTTTTTAAAATGTTTGAGAAAGCGATCGGCGTTGGGGCCGATGAATTGGCGCCAGAGATGTTCTTCGGGATGGATTTCGGATTGGATCCTGGGCGCGGCGATCGGTGGCTCCGGTTCGGCGGCCAGCGGGTTCCCGCACTGGTAGCAAAATTTTGAGTCGTCCTGGTTCTGCTGCTGACAATTCGCACAGGGTTTCATCTGCCCGAGAGTATCATAATGGAGATGCTCCCTGGGTAAAGAAGCTGTGCGACATTGTCCCTGTTCGTTCGCCGCGCCTTTCAAGTTGCTTCCCTCGACGGGCCTATGCTACCTTCCCTTTTTTTACAATAGGATACGTCTGTTATGTCGACTGAAGAACTCAAGCGAGACGCTGCACAATATTTGATGCAGACCTATACGCGTCAACCGCTTTCGATTGTGCGAGGGAGCGGGACGAAGGTGTACGACCTCGAAGGGCGAGAGTACCTCGATTGTGTCGGTGGGATTGCAGTCAACGTGCTTGGGCATGGCCACCCGGATCTGGTTCAGGCGATCCAGCGCCAAGCTGCGCAGCTGATCCATACCTCGAATCTCTATTACACCGAGCCACAAGTACAGCTCGCGCAGATGCTGGTCGATCATTCGTTCGCCGACAAGGTGTTCTTCTGCAACAGCGGGGCAGAGGCGAATGAAGCGGCGATCAAACTAGCCCGCCGGTATTCCCATGACAAGTATGGGGCTGGACGATTCGAGATTGTGACGATGAAGAATTCGTTCCACGGTCGGACGTTTGCGACCTTGACGGCCACCGGTCAGGAAAAGGTGCAGAAGGACTACGAGCCGCTGCTCCCGGGTTTCAGCTATGTGGGCTTCAATAATCTGGAAGAGCTGAAGCGGGCTGTGACCGACAAGACCGCGGCGGTGTTGCTCGAGCCGATTCAGGGTGAGGGGGGTGTCTATGTCGCGGATCGCGAGTATCTAAGGCAGGTCAGAGATCTGTGCTCGAAAAAAGATGTGTTGTTGATGTTCGATGAAATACAAACCGGGATGGGGCGCACCGGGACACTGTTCGCCTATGAGCAGTTCGGCGTGCAGCCGGACATCATGACGTTGGCAAAAGGGTTGGGAGGCGGCGTGCCCATCGGCGCCTGCCTTGCGACGGATTCGGTTGCGAAAGCCTTCTCACCCGGCAGTCATGCTTCAACATTTGGCGGCAATCCGCTTGCCTGCGCGGCTGGCTTGGCCGTCTGTCGTGCGTTGCTGGAAGGTGGCGTACTCGATCATGCGCGCCGAATGGGAGAGTATCTTGCGAAGGGCTTATCCGACTGTAAATCGCGATACCGTGTGGTACGAGAGGTGCGTGGTCTCGGGCTCTTACAGGGGATGGAGCTCGAGATGGATGCGAGAGTCGTTGTGAGCGAGTGTTTGGCCAGAGGCCTGTTGATCAATGGGGCCGGCGAGCATGTGCTGCGGTTCGTGCCGTCTCTGATCATCACTCAGTCTGACATCGATCGGTTGCTCGATACGCTCGGCCAGGTGTTCGGCGCACAGGCGGCGTAGGGCGTATTTGGTCTGGATGGACACGATAGAGATGCCTAAAAGAGGAACAGGAATGCAGGCTGGTAAAAAAGATATTTTGGATGTGGCGGCCATCAGCAAGGCGGAGGTGGAGCATTTGCTGGCAGCAGCGGCTCTGTTGAAAGACAAGCATCGGCGTGGTGTTCCGCATCCACTGCTTCCCGGTAAAACATTGGGACTCTTGTTCCAGAAGCCGTCGACGAGGACTCGGGTGTCGTTCGAAGCGGGGATGAACCAGTTGGGTGGTCATGCGCTGGTCCTGCCCATGGCTGAAATCCAGCTCTCGCGTGGAGAAAGTGTTGCCGATACGGCGCGCGTGTTGTCACGCTATCTCGACGCGATCGTGATTCGCACCTATGACCATTCGATTGTGGAGGAATGGGCGAAGGAAGCGACAATGCCGGTGATTAATGGGTTGACCGACTTGAGCCATCCTTGTCAGGCCCTTTCAGATCTGCTGACGATTCGAGAGAAGAAGGGCCGGTTGAAGGGGGTGAAGATCGCCTATATCGGCGACGGAAACAATGTGGCGAATTCGCTGATAGAGGCCGCGGCGAAGATGGGAATGACCATTGCGCTCGGTTGTCCGGTGGGGTATCAGCCCGAGCAGCATGTGGTGGACCGAGCAAGGGTCGAGGCTGCGAAATCCGGGGCGGTGATCGAGATCGGACATGATCCGCATGTTGCGGCGAAGGAAGCGGATGTGATCTACACCGATGTCTGGATCAGCATGGGACGTGAGCGGGAACATGCGAGACGATTAAAGGTCTTGGCTCCGTATCAAGTGAACAGCCGTTTGTTGCATCGCGCCAAATCAGACGCGATCGTCATGCATTGTTTGCCTGCCCATCGGGGTGAAGAAATCAGCGCCGAGGTGCTGGATGGCCCGCAGTCGATCATTATCGATCAGGCGGAGAATCGGCTGCACATGCAGAAGGCCATTTTAACAAACCTATTGGGAAAGAGGAGTCGAAGGAGACAATGAGTCGTGCCATCAAGAAAGTGGTGCTGGCCTATTCAGGCGGACTCGATACCTCTGTGATCTTGAAGTGGCTCCAAGAAACGTATGACTGCGAGGTCATCGCGTTCTGCGCCGATCTGGGACAAGGCGAGGATCTGCAAGCGATCAAGGTGAAGGCGCAACGGCTTGGCGTGAAGAAGGTTTACGTCGAGGACCTGCGCGAGATCTTCGTAAGGGACTATGTGTTTCCGATGTTACGCGGCAACGCCATGTATGAAGGCTGCTATCTGCTTGGCACCTCGATCGCGCGGCCCCTCATTGCGCGCCGTCAGGCTGAAATCGCGCTGAAGGAAGGCGCCGAGGCTGTGTCGCATGGCGCCACAGGAAAAGGAAACGACCAGGTGCGGTTCGAACTGACCTACACGGCGCTGGCGCCGAATCTCAAGATTATCGCGCCTTGGCGAGAATGGACGATGAAGTCGCGGCGTGAATTGATTGAGTATGCCGATCAGCACGATATTCCCATCACGGCAACGAAGGCCAAACCCTATAGCATGGATCTGAATTTATTCCACGTAAGTTATGAGGGCGGGATCTTGGAAGATCCCTGGGAGTCACCGCCGAATGAAATTTTCCAAATGACGGTGTCACCGGAGCAGGCGCCAAACAAACCGCTCGAAGTCGAGATCGGGTACGAGGCTGGCAATCCCGTGGCCGTCGACGGCAAGAAGATGAGTCCGGCGACATTGTTGGCCCATCTCAATAAGCTGGGTGGCGCACATGGGGTTGGCCGTGTCGATTTGGTGGAGAATCGCTACGTCGGAATGAAATCTCGCGGGGTCTATGAAACCCCTGGCGGAACGATCCTTCATGTGGCGCATCGCGGAATCGAGTCGTTGACGATGGACCGTGAGGTGTTGCACTTCAGGGATAGTTTGATCCCGCGCTTTGCCGATCTGATTTACAACGGGTATTGGTTCAGCCCCGAACGAGAGATGCTTCAAGCCTCGATCGATGCAGCGCAAAAGGACGTGACCGGCACGGCGCGGGTAAAGCTCTATAAGGGCAGTTGCACGCTGGCCGGGCGCAAGTCGAAGCATTCGCTCTACCGCCTTGACATCGCCACATTTGAAGAGGACGACGTCTATAACCAGAAAGATGCCGAGGGCTTTATTCGGTTGAACGCCTTGCGACTAAAAATCAGAGCCCAAAGAAAGAAAACCTCTTCCTAATGGCACGAGCAACGAGCCGCGGCTCTGCCGCATCGAAAAGCGGAAAGGCCTGGGGTGGTCGGTTCAGGCAGAACACGAACCGATTGGTGGAATCGTTCACGGTTTCGGTCGCAACCGATCGGCGACTCTACGCCCACGACATTCAGGGCAGCATCGCTCATTGCAAGACGTTGGGGAAGGCCCACGTGCTGACCGCCTCTGAAACCAAGACAATGGTGCGGGGTCTGGAATCGGTCAAGAAGGAGTTGGATCGGGGGCGCTTTCAATTTTCGCCTCAGGATGAAGACATTCACATGGCGGTCGAGCGACGGCTGACGGAATTAATCGGCCCGCTGGGTGGCAAGTTGCACACGGGCCGGAGCCGGAACGATCAAGTTTCACTTGATATCCGGCTCTACTTGCGGGACGAGCTCAGTCGAATCGTCGAGGATTTGGAAGATTTTCAGCGGGTCTTGGTGGCAAAGGGAAAGGCCAATCTCACGGTTGCGATGCCGGGCTATACGCATCTACAGCATGCTCAGCCGGTGCTGTTTGCGCATCATCTGTTGGCGTATGTGGAAATGATCGAGCGGGATAAGGGGCGATTTCGCGATGCGTTGGTGCGGGTGAATGTGATGCCGCTCGGCGCCGGCGCGCTCGCAGGGACGAATTACCCGGTCGATCGCCAGTTTACCGCTGGATTATTGGATTTTCCTTCTGTAACGCAAAACAGTCTTGATACGGTGTCAGATCGGGACTTCATGATTGAGGTGGCCTCGGCGCTGTCGATCACCATGATGCACCTGTCCCGGCTCAGTGAAGAATTAATCCTCTGGTCGTCTCAGGAGTTCCGATTCGTCGAACTTCCCGATGCTTTTTGCACCGGAAGCAGTATGATGCCGCAGAAGAAGAATCCCGATGTGCCCGAATTGGTGCGAGGCAAGACGGGACGGGTCTATGGCCATTTGATCAATCTGCTGACGACGCTCAAGGCCCTTCCCTTGAGTTATAACCGAGATCTTCAGGAAGATAAGCCGGCGCTGTTCGATGCGCTCGATACCGTCACGGCCTCGGTGAAAGTCTTGACGGAGTTGATGCGCCGAGTCACAGTCAACCGTGACGTCCTCAAGCAGGCCGTTCAGGGGGGAGGGATGCTGGCGACGGAGGTGGCGGACTATCTTGTGACGAGAGGAATACCATTTCGTGACGCGCACACGATTACAGGCCGACTGGTCCGGGCTGCATTGGATCAAGGTCGTGAACTGACGAGCTTCTCGCTCGATGAGCTGCGGACATTTTCCGAGCGAATTGACAAGAGGCTGTTCGATCGATTGACAATCCCTGCCGCCATCGACCGAAAGTCTCAGATAGGTGGAACGGCCCGTACAAGAGTGGAGCAGCGCATCAAAGAGCTCGAGCGAATATTCTCATGAAGATCCGTAGGCGAACTGTGACGTCTCTTTTGGTGGGGATGATGATAGGAACGTTGATGGCCTGTGGGACTGTGGGGGCTCCGATTGCGCCTGAAAGTGTCGGTGTGATGCCGACCATTGAGCGGCAAAAGAGGTTGGATGCGCTTCAAGAGAAACAGCGTGAGGCTGCAATGGCAACAGAAACTACTGAGTCACAGCCGGACCCACTGTTGCAGGGGCAGGACGTCGAACTTCCCCCGTTACAACCGGTGGGTACCCGATGATGTTTGGGTTGGTCTGCTGGACCTCCTGCGCCTGATAGCGCTATACTGAAGCCCGCTTAACATTGCAGCGTATCTCCCTCCGGAGCAGATACCACGCGAGCCATAACGAAAGACGTCACACATTGAGAACAGATAGAAGGCTATGGGAATAGAGCCGCGTTCACATGGCAGACAGTCGCTCTCAGCACATTCCTCGCGAGTGCATACACGGTTCCGGACATGATCCTTCTAGACAGCGAGGCGTGCCTCTGTATAGGGATGCGGCCATCGAAGCTGAGTACGCGAAGCCAACTCTCCGACAAAGCAGTCGACGTGAGACAATCATGAGATCTTCTCAGACCATTTCGACGAACCTATCTTCAGCCATAGTCTGAAAGCGGGTAGAGGAGAGGAGGATCAATTCATGGAGCTTATCCAGCCAGTGCGGCAGAGTCAGCTCATTGGGCAGACAGCGACAATCAAGCATGCACCAGGCAAGCGGCTGTTGCTGGTCGATCCCTACCCGCGTAACAACCCCTATCGGTTGACTGCTGCGGAGCGCCGCGCGGTATGGTTTCCCAAGCTGAGTTTGCCGACTATTGCGGCCTATACGCCGGCGAATTGGGAAGTCAGTCTGGTCGATGAAGCGGTTCACGATATCGACTTCGACTTTCCTTGCGACATGGTTGGTCTCTCCATGTTTACCTGTTATGCCCCTCGCGCTTACGAGATTGCAGCAGAATTTCGCAAGCGAGGGAAGACGATTGTCATGGGAGGAGTGCATCCCACCTACTGTCCCGACGAAGCGCTGCAACATGCGGATGCGATTGTCTGTGGAGAAGCCGAAGATCTCTGGCCGCAATTGGTTGCGGACTATGAGGCGGGAAAGATGCAGCGCATATATAAAATGACGTCATTCCCTTCTCTGGAGAATTACAAGAGCCCTCGCGTCGATTTGCTGAGTTCCGACTCCTATATGACGAGACAATGTAGTTTCACGACCCGTGGGTGTCATTTCGATTGCGAGTTTTGCAGTGTGTCTCCATTTAACGGGAAGACCACGCGGCGTCGGCCGGTGAAGGAAGTGATCACAGAGCTGCGGAATGTTCAACGGTGGATTCGCAGTGAATTGGTCGAGCGAGTGCGCGATGAGCCGATGTGGAAAGCCTTTCTCACTACCCTTAAGATTCGAGTCGGCATGGAGGACGGCAGTATTGTCGCGTTTGTCGATGACTTGCACAACAGCAACCGTGCCTATTGCCGTGAGCTCTGGGCTGCGCTGAAGCCGTTGAAGCTTAAATGGGGCTGCCAGTCCACAATGTTTCTGGCTGACGACGAAGAGATGGTCAAGCTTGCGGCAGAGAGCGGTTGTGTATCGGTGTTTGTCGGTATGGAATCGCTCGATGAAGATGCATTGGATGAAACGAACAAGCCCTTTAACCGGGTCCTGAAGTTTTCCAATGAGATCAAGATGTTCCACGATTACGGGATTATGGTGAATCCCGGGATCGTCTTTGGATTCGACAGCGACGATGTGACCGTGTTTGAACGGGCCGTCGATTTCTTGACAAAGAACCAGGTGGAATTGGCCTACTTCAACGTTTTGACACCTCTTCCTGGAACGCAGTTGTTCGAACGCTTCGAAAAGTCCGGTCGTATCTTCGATAGGGACTGGGCGAAGTACGACGGCAAGCATGTGGTGTTCCAGCCGAGCCGGATGACGGTCGAGCAGTTACAGGATGGCTTCCACTGGGCCAATCATGAATTGTATTCCATTCCTTCGATCTGGAAGCGGCTGTCGGGCACCAGTCAGCGGTTCATCCCTCGGTTGGAGATGAATCGGCAGTTCCGAAAGTTGGTCAAGCGAACCTGCCCGAAAGCGTCCCTGTCGCCGCTCGCGGGGGTGTTGAAGAATCTCCAGGCGAAGCTTCCGGTGTTTGACAAGGAGCAATTGATTCCTAGCGCGCTGCATGCCCTGAAACAGGCGTTCGATCCGAATGCGCTCTCGGCACAGCAGTTGATATTCCACATCAAGGCCAAGCGGCATGACAAATTTGCCGCGCTGTTCGTGGATCTTGACGGCACCCTCGATCGTTTGAATGCGCTGGAATTGATTAAGCGGATCAAGGAAGCGGCCAATCAGGCGCGCATGGACATCATCGTCAACTTCGAACACCTCAAGTTAGCGACGCCAGACGCACTCAAGGCATTGGCGGATTCAGACGCGCTGAAGGTAGCAATTCCGAATGTGAAAGTCCGCTTTCGAAAATTTAAGGATGCATTCGAGGCCTCCTTGCAAGGCTTTCCGCTCGTAGGCCTTGAACATCTGAATGAAGATTTGCAGGATGCATAATTTCGAATATCGACATGGGGAACTCTATTGCGAACAGGTGCCGGTCAGCCGGATTGCGAAGGAGGTCGGTACGCCCTGCTATATCTACAGCCACGCGACTCTCATTCGTCATTTCCGGGCGTATGATGGGGCCTTTAAGAGCGTGCCCCATGTGATTGCCTTCGCCATGAAGGCAAATTCCAATATCGCAATCCTCCGCCTTATGGCTAAGGAGGGGAGCGGTGTAGATATTGTGTCAGGTGGGGAACTCTTTCGTGCACTCAAGGCCGGCGTTCCTCCCTCAAAGATCGTCTTCGCGGGTGTCGGCAAGAGCGCGGAGGAGATTCGCGAGGCCTTAAAGGCCGATGTCCTCATGTTCAACGTCGAATCTTCGGCTGAGTTGCAAGCGCTGAATGAGGTAGCGGCTTCCGTTGGAACTAAGGCGAGAGTCGCCCTTCGAATCAATCCCGATATCGATCCGAAAACACACCCGTATATTTCTACTGGCCTCAAGAAGAGCAAATTCGGGATTGCCGCCGATCGGGCGCTTGAAGAATTCACATTGGCTTCTTCGCTCGCGAACATTGAGGTTGTCGGGGTCCATAAGCATATCGGGTCACAGTTGACGGAGGTCACGCCGTTTGTCGAGGCCGTGAAGAAGATCGTCAAGCTGGTCGGAGCCTTGAAGGCTCAGGGGATCAATATCCAATACGTCAATATCGGCGGTGGCCTCGGTATCACCTACTCGGATGAAACGCCGCCGCTGCCGCAAGATTTGGCGGATGCCGTGTCCCCGCTGCTGAAGGATTTGAATGTGACCCTTATCATGGAACCAGGTCGCGTCATCGTCGGCAACGCCGGCATTCTCGTGACGAAGGTGTTGTATCGGAAGGACGGTGAAGCGAAACGGTTTATTATCGTTGATGCGGCGATGAACGACCTGATCAGGCCGAGCCTCTACGGGGCGTATCACGAGATTCGCCCCTTGTCACAAGCGGTGTTGCAGCGGCCCACGCATCAGGTCGATGTGGTGGGCCCGGTCTGTGAGTCCGGTGATTTTCTGGCGAAGGACCGGTCACTGCCGGAGGTCAACCCTGGTGATATGCTGGCGATAATGAGTGCCGGGGCGTATGGATTTGTGATGGCATCCAATTACAATTCAAGACCACGGGTGCCAGAAGTCTTGGTCAAAGACAGGGAGATTCATATCATCAAGACGAGAGAAACGTACGATGATTTGGTGAAGGGCGAAACGATTCCGGCATTTCTCAATTGAGGAATGTGACGCTGTGGTGGAGGAGAAAGCATGTTCACGGGCGCATTGATTGCCATTGTCACTCCATTCCGGAACGGCAAGGTCGATGAGCGGGCCTTTGGCGACCTTATCGAATGGCAAATTGCCAACGGAACGAGCGGGATTGTGCCCTGCGGCACAACAGGCGAATCCGCCACCCTCTCGCACCAGGAACATCACCGCGTGGTCGAATTGACCGTCGAAGTGGTCAATCGCCGTGTCCCCGTGATTGCCGGGGCTGGTTCCAACAGCACGGCAGAAGCAGTATCGCTCACAAAACACGCCAAGCAGGCAGGAGCCGATGGGGCGCTGCTCATTACGCCCTATTACAACAAACCGACGCAAGAAGGACTGTATCGACATTACAAACTAATTGCCGAGTCCGTGGATCTTCCACAGATCCTGTACAACATTCCTGGGCGGACCGGCGTGAATATGTTGCCATCCACTGTAGCGAGGCTTTGTGGAGTTCAGAACGTTGTTGGGATCAAAGAGGGAAGCGGATCAGTTCAACAGGCTTCTGAGATTGCGAGTGCGTGCGGCGAACGGATGACCGTCCTTGCCGGTGATGATGCGCTGACATTGCCCATGATGGCAGTCGGAGGGAAAGGGGTCATTAGCGTCACGTCGAACATCGTTCCATCCGAGATGGCCCAATTGGTCAAAGCCTTCCTGAACGGACATATCGACGAGGCGCGTCGGATTCATTTTGCCTTGTCGCCGCTCTTTACCGCACTTTTTTACGAGACCAATCCGATTCCGGTGAAAACTGCGCTGGGCATGATGGGAAAAATAGATCCGGAGTTACGGCTGCCGCTCTGTGCCATGGCAACTCAGACGAAGGACCAACTCACTCGGGCCCTAAAGGATGCAGGCCTCATTTAGTAACCAGACGGTCTTGGCTCGTATACTTATTCTATGATCAACGTCATTGTCGCAGGGGCAGCAGGTCGTATGGGCTGTCGTCTGATCGCCCTTATAAAAGATTCAACCACTCTGACGCTGGCCGGCGCCATTGAAGGGGAGGGCCATCATGCTGTCGGTGACGATGCCGGAGAAACAGCCGGCTGTGGGCGTGTGGGCCTTCCGATTACTGACAATCTCCCTTCACTCCTCGACAGGGGCGAAGTGATCGTTGACTTCTCTTCTCCTGAAGCGACGCTCGATCATGCACGGACGGCGGCTCAATATCGACGAGCCATGGTGATTGGGACGACAGGATTTTCTGGTCCACAGCTCGAAGAGGTGAAATTACTGGCCTGCCAAGTGCCTTGTGTGTTGTCCCCAAACATGAGCGTGGGTGTCAATCTGATTTACAAGGTTATTAGCGAGATGGCGAAAACGCTAGGGGACGACTACGACATCGAAGTGATTGAAGCCCATCATCGTCTAAAAAAAGATGCGCCGAGCGGGACAGCTCTCAAGATTGCGGAGGTCTTGGCCAAAGCTGTGAACCGCGATTTGGACGAGGTCGGCGTCTATGCCAGAAAAGGACTTGTTGGGGAACGAAAGAAGGGTGAGATTGGAATTCAATCCATCCGCGCTGGAGACATTGTCGGCGACCATACCATTCTCTTTGGCGGGATGGGTGAGCGCATCGAAGTGACGCATCGAGCGAGTAGCCGAGATACCTTTGCAGGAGGGGCATTGCGTGCCGCTCGTTGGGTTGTCCGGCAACCACCCGGTTTGTACGATATGCTAGATGTGCTGAGCCTCCGATAGCTCCCATTCCTGTTCCATCTCCTGTAGCAAGACCTGACCGCAACTAGCAGCCCGGAGATGGATTTTATACTCGAGGGGTAGCAAAATGGAGAGGTGATAGGGGTAGTTTCCAAGACTTAAACAAGCTTGAGAGATAGAATTACATCACGAGTTACCCGCAGATTCCCCAATGTTCTGATTACTTGTGTGGTTACGCTCAGTGATTTGTCTTTTAGCGAGTACAGGCAATAGACGAACGCAAGTTCCTCAGAATCCACCCAGTCAATATTGGGCAGATCCCACAAAGGACGCTTGGGTTGCTTTCCGCTCGTTGTACGTGAACGGTTACAGTTCCGTTACGAGTGGGTTAATGTCTTGCAGTAATGGGGCGAGGTTCTTGGTCCGCTGATTTCCGACGACCACAGTTCAAGCAGGCAAATACTGTGATCGCGAGCCCTGCGTTCAAATCCACTGCCCGTTCCGGTAACATTGCCCCGCGGCATTTATCACAAATTGTCATGGAGGCAGTGTACCATGATGGAAAATGGAAGCATATCCATCTGAAGTACTGGGTCTTCTGAGTGAATAGTCCATACGCGCACATGTAGCTAGGCCATTCAGTCAGTCCTAATAGGTGATCGTCCGGTAGAGGAGTATCAGCCAAAGCAGAGTGTGGGGTTCTTGACAGCGATGATCCTGTCCCATAGGATTGTGGCGTAAGGAAACATAGCCACTATGTATAGAGTTATCCTAATTCTTGGACTACTTGTTGTATTGTATTTCCTGATTAGGCGAGCCGTTCGAGGGTTCAAAGGCCGAGGGCAACCAGAGCGTCTACCTCCTAGCAAGGATCAGATGGTTCAGGATCCGGTTTGCCTGGTGTTTGTTCCAAGAGGAGTCGCGGTGACAGAAGATATAGGAGGGCAGACCTATTATTTCTGTAGCCAATCCTGTGCCCATAAGTTTCAGGAAAAACTTGCGGGCTAACAGCCAGAATAACTAGAGTCTGAGAGCTTTTCTTCTTTGTCGAATTTGAGTGTGATCTGGCACTCATGAGGAGAGTAGTCAAAGAGAAGTGGGCCTGATTTGCCGCCGGCAATGCGATAGTAGGTCCAAGTTTCTCCACCAAAAAATCTTGTGGACTTGCCGTTCGGCGCTCCCCAGTTCTTCTCAAACCAGGCCTTGTCTTTTCCTTGAAGCTCAGCCGGTTTGAGCGACTGTTCAAGATAGGGGTTACTACCGCCGCAGCCGGTCAGGGTCAGAGTGAATAGGAGCATCCAAGCCGATCGTTGCATCGACATTTCCTCAAGTTGTGTGGGAATTATGGAGGCGAATATTACGGTGTACAATTAAATCTTAACTGGCAGCCTGGAGCCTGTCAAACGGTCAGATGCCGGCAAAAGATTGCAGCCAAGTCGAGTTCTTCATAGAATAACCGATAATGAATTGATCACAAGGATTTTTCATTCCGACATGAAAGGACAAAGCCATGAAATTCTTTCTTGATACAGCCAACGTTAAGGAAATTCAGGAAGCGGCCAGCCTCGGACTTCTTGATGGAGTAACCACGAATCCGTCCCTTGTCGCCAAGGAAGGGCGCATCTTTAAAGAAATGCTCGTCGAGATTTGCAAAATCGTGGATGGTCCGATCAGCGCAGAAGTCGTCAGCCTCGAAGCCAATGCCATGGTAAAAGAAGGGAAGGAACTTGCGAAGATCCATAAAAACATTGTCGTAAAAGTGCCTTTGATTGCTGAGGGATTGAAAGCGACCAAGAAAATGGCTGCCGAAGGTATCAAGGTGAACGTGACCTTGTGTTTTTCTCCAACCCAGGCGCTCCTCGCAGCAAAAGCCGGCGCGTGGTGCGTTTCACCCTTCATCGGTCGTCTTGACGACATCAGTTCAAACGGAATGGAATTGATTCGCCAGATCCTTACCATCTATCGCAATTATGACTATAAGACTCAAGTGCTGGTCGCCAGCGTGCGCCATCCTCAGCATGTCGTCGAAGCTGCGCTTGCAGGTGGGCATATTTGTACGATGCCCTTCTCGATTTTTCAGCAGATGGTTAAACACCCGCTGACGGATAGTGGGCTCAAGAAATTCTTGGCGGATTGGGAAGCACAAACCAAGAAGTAAAGCCTAATAACAGGCCGCTGAAAAAGTGTGTGAGGAACGGCCAGGTGCCCTCTTTGCTCGCAGAACGGGCACGATGAAACTGTGCTCGCGTGGGAGAAGAGCGCGCCTCGGCGCGCTCGGGGTTGGGCGGATGAGAATGTCGCGCGCAGTTGAGGGCAGCCTTGGCCACTCCGTTAATGAAAGATGAAAAGGATTGAAAGGCCTTAGCCCATCCACCCCTTATGATGAAGGCACAGCTAGCTGCGGCCGTGCTGGCCGGTTGATTTATCTAGAGGTGCGGCGAGTCGTTGGCGAGCGGTTGCGAAGATATGGTGAAACATCGGCCTGGTCAATAATCCGGTGAAGGTATTTTGTTGGCTTGGATGATATGACCCAATCAGTGTAATATCCCCCGGAAGGACCCGGACGATTCCATGGGAAAATTTCGGGAGTGGCGAAGGAAGTTGCACACCCTCATTGCGGCAGGCTTTTAAGTAGTGATCGAACGCGATCTTTCCCAGTGTCACCACCACTCGAATTTTCCGTAACGATCGAATCTCTTCTCGAAGATAGGGGTGGCAAGCCATGAACTCTTCAGGGGCCGGTTTGTTATCGGGCGGCGCACAACGGACCGTGGCACCAATGTAACAATCCAATAACTTCAACCCGTCATCCCGATGATGAGAGTTGGGTTGATTGGCGAAGCCAAATCGATGTAAGGCGTCAAAGAGCCAGTCTCCGCTGCGATCGCCGGTAAATACTCGTCCGGTTCGATTGCCGCCATGAGCGGCAGGCGCCAGCCCAAGTATGTAAAGGCGGGCGAGAGCGTCCCCAAATCCTGGGACTGGACGTCCCCAATAAGTCCAATCCTCAAACTGCTTCCGTTTCTCTGCGGAGATCGTTTCCCGATAGGTGACAAGCCGTGGACAGGCTGTGCAGCGGATGATGCGATTGTTGAGGAGGGTTAGCGTACGCATAGTCGCGCAGTCTAGCACGAATCTGAAAGTCGATCATGCTTGCCGGTCCTTCGTCAGACTGTTAGCATACGTGCTTGATGCCGAGTTGTTCATCACGTGCATGTAGGAGGCAGGATGGTATGACGTCATGGGTTCAGCGAGTACTGGTACTTAGTGGGCTATGGATAGTGATCGTGTTTCCGGTTGCAACAGGGGCACAGCCGCAAACCGAACATTCCGAGACGAAAGAGAGTATTCCTCGATCAGGAGTCAATGGAGAACCAGAGACAACCTTGCTCGATCCTCTTGAGGACCTGACTGAGCCGGAAGATCGCCTCGTCATTCTTCCTGAAATCAAGCGAGAGGGAGAACGCCACTTCCTCAGTTCATTCAAGCTGCCAGACAAACTGACCTTTGCAGGTCAGCCAGTCCCGCTCGATAATTGGCAAGTACGTGAACGCATCGAGTATGAGTTTTATCAATTTTTAGAAGACCAAGGCGAAAGTATCATTCTTGCCAAACGAACGGGACGTTGTTTCCCTCCCGCCGAAAAACAGCTAGCCGATGCCGGGTTGCCGGATGATCTCAAATATATGTTGTTGGTGGAGAGCAAGTGTGTGGCTGCCGCCTACTCAAAGGCGAAAGCATCGGGGCCGTGGCAGTTCATTCCCTCCACCGGACGACGCTATCGTCTCAAGAGTGACGCGGTGCGCGACGACCGTCGTAATCTAGAAATGTCAACGGAAGCTGCGGTCAAGTATTTGCGCTATCTGAAAGATTTCGAACAAAATGATTGGTTCATGGCGATGGCCTCGTACAATGCCGGTGAAGAGCGAATTCGCCGGCTCTTGAAGGATCAGAATATTACCGACTATTGGAAGATGCACGGGCCACGGGAAACGATGCGATATGTTCCGAGAATCATCGCTGCCAAGGAAATCTATTCGCAGCCGGAAAAGTATTTGGGGCTCAGCAAGAAAGATTTGTATATGCCGGTGGAAACGGAAACGGTCACCGTCAATGTGAAGGATTCTAAACGAGCCCTTGCCTCAATTGCCGAGGAATTTGGGACCTATTTTTTAGAGCTCAAGATACTGAATCCTGAATTCAAGAAAGATGTGCTCCCACGTGGGACCTACCAGATGAAAGTTCCTCGGCAAACTTGTCCCAGCCGTTGTTTCAAGCAGGACAAGACTCCCTAGCAGGATGCTGAAAAAGTCCGCCAGCGTCGTTCTCGCACCGTACAGACCCTCAACGCAGACCCGGCCACCTCACTAACTCGGCGGCGCGCACAGACGTGGTGCTCCTTATTCGTCGCACCGTCGCCCCAGAGGGTACGCCTCGGCCCTTCACTCGCTGCGGCCTTGCTGGACGAACTTTTTGAGCATCCTGCGAGATCGTGTCCTGTTGTGCCAGACATACTGATCATTGATTTCGGTGGGGCAGCACCATTTTCCGCAATCTGCTAGTCTAGCGTAATCGTGATACAGATTCCTTCCTCTCCCATTCAGCCACTACTCAAAAAACTTATTGGTCGAGGACTGAAGGCAGTCGATGCCCGTGCAGCAGTCCGTCGTGCCATCTCAAGAAAGGGCGAGGAGTTAGTTATCGGCAAGCGTCGATATGACCTGCGTCGCTATGAGCGCGTGGTCGTACTCGGGGCGGGGAAGGCTGCTGGCTCAATGGCCCAGGCGGTAGAGCAACGGCTTGGGTCCAAGTTACAGAGCGGATTCGTCGTGGTCAAGTATGGTCATGTTGCGTCGACGAGACAGATCGTAGTGGCTGAAGCTGGTCACCCCATTCCCGATCGATCTGGCCAACGCGCGGCCGCCAAGCTTTGTGCCATGGCTGCTGAACTCAATCGGCAAGATCTCTTGATCGTGCTCCTGTCGGGAGGTGCTTCCAGTTTACTGCCTGCTCCTGTCCCGGGGATTACCTTGGCTGATAAACAGCAGACTACCCAGGAACTCTTACGTTGCGGGGCGAGTATTCGAGAGGTCAATACCGTTCGGAAGCATCTCTCGTGTATCAAGGGCGGACGCCTCGCTGAATTGACCAAGGCCACTGTTGCGACCGTGATTCTGTCCGATGTGTTGGGTGACGACCTTAGCGCAATCGCCTCAGGGCCGACAGTCCCAGACCCTACGACCTATCACGAGGCCGTCGCGACACTGAAACGATATCGAATCTGGCGGGCCGTTCCTCAGCGAGTACGCAAGCATCTTGATCGGGGATGCCAGGGACTCGCGAGCGAGACTCCCAAGCCTGGCTCTTCGTTTTTTCGACGAGTCCATCATCATATCGTCGGGAACAACGAAGCCGCTGTCAGGGCTGTGGCCCGTGTGGCCAGAGAGGCGGGCTTGCGGACTCTCGTGTATAGGCCGGCTTTAAACGGAGAGGCACGAGACGAGGGGCAGCGGTTCGGTGCTCTAGCCAAGAATATTGTGCAAGTGGGCAAACCACTGCAAAGGCCTTGCTGTGTGGTGGCTGGCGGGGAGACCATCGTGACCGTCAGTGGAACAGGAACAGGTGGGAGGGCGCAAGAATTTGCTGCAGCCACTGCTCTGGAAATTGCCGGTTTGGCTAAGGTGTGGGCAGTGGCGATTGGCACCGATGGTACCGATGGGCCGACTGATGCCGCCGGGGCTGTGATCGATGGGAATACTGCTGCGCGCGCACAACGGCTCTCGGTGGATCTCAAGGACGCATTGCAGCGCCACAACACCTATCCCGCATTGAAGCGGCTCCATCAGCTCATCGTAACCGGGCCAACCGGGACGAACGTCAATGATCTTTACCTCCTCCTCATCCTATAGGTACTATCCATTCAATGGATCGTCCTCTCCTTCTTCCTTTAGCTTCCTGCACTCAGCCTTCTCTTGTAGGGGGGAAAGCCCTTGGGTTAGCGCGTCTCCTTGCAGGAGGCTTCCCTGTTCCGCCAGGATTCTGTGTGACGACGGAAGCCTACGATCGCGCGTGTCATGTGTCGGGATTTTCTTCAGGAGAACAGTGGCAGGCGGCTCTGCATTCCTCCGGGTCCGAACGTCAGCGGATACTCGATCACTGTCGCACCATCATTCAACATTACGACATCGTTGAGCTGACGACTCAGATTGTCGAGCAAGTACGACGGTTGGATGTGCCGTTGCATGGACTGTGGGCGGTGAGATCGTCAGCGACAAATGAGGATGGAGCGCATGCAAGCTTTGCAGGGGTCTACCGCACAGGCCTCGGTATTCCGCAGGAAGAGATCGGCTCTTCGGTTAAGGATCTATGGTTGTCTATTTGGGACGAGCGAGTCCTGAATTATTATGCCACATCAGGGTTGGGCGCGGCGCCTCCCGCCATGGCCATAGTAATTCAGCCGCTGTTAGAGGCGCAAGCCGCCGGTGTGGCCTATTCTGTCCATCCTCTCACGGGCAGAGCGACCCAGGTGATGATCAATGCCGTTGCGGGACTTGCGGCAACTCTTGTCGATGGGAGCGTGACTCCGGATCAGTATGTGGTTGAGATCGAACAGCACGGTCAACCAATCCGAATCAGCGAACGGACCGTCGTTGGGCAGACTCAGTCTTTACGGGTGGCTGGCCGAGGTCTTCAACTGATGCCACTATCGGATCAGGTCGTAGGTCGCGGCACGTTGTCGGACGACCAACTGTTTGCCCTGGCCTGTGCGGCCAAGCAGATTGAAAAAGCCTTCGGCCATCCAGTAGATCTCGAATGGCTTTACGATGCGCATGGCCTGTGGATACTTCAAGCGCGACCCATCTCCGGTCTGGTTAGACCTCGACAATTGACCAATGACGATTGCGAATGGTCCCGCGCAAACTTCAAAGAGACGTTACCTGAATTGCCGAGTCCACTCGGCTTGTCATTTGTTGAACAGTTCATGGATCGCTATATTGTTTCTCCCTATCGGCGTATGGGGTGCCACATTCCCGAAGGTATCTCGTCGGTCCGTACCTTGAAGGGGCGTCCGTATATCAATGTGACGTTGTTTTACTTTCTCGTCGCACAATTGAAGGGAGATCCATCCTTTCTGACGGAACAGATGGGAGGGGAAGTCCTTGCCAGACCTCCGGAGGTCCGCCCGCTCGGATGGGTTGCGTTGGCGCGCGCCAGCGTTGTGATGATGGCTGAGATGAGAAAGGCTGTGCGTTATGGACCTGTTTGGTTTGCGGAAATGAAAGCGATGGTGGGAGAGCACCGTGCCGATCGTCTTCGGATCGTTTCAGGCGAAGAGATCGCCCTGCGACTTGATGCCATCGAGCAATGGCTCGATAAACGCGAATTGACATTCGGCATTGCGGGAGGAGTCGCGCAGTGTTTACAAGCATTAGGCGGCCTGTTGCCCCGCTGGTTAGGAGATGATTGGAGAGCGCTGCTGAACGGGGCGTTACAGGGTCAGGCTGCGGTGATCAGCGCGCAACAGATCGTCCGGTTAGCGGAAATAGCGGACATGGTCCGGCATAACCCATCAACGGCTTCGCTATTTACTGGAGAGGGATGGGATGCAGGCGAGGTTCTTCGCAAGCTCGATGGAACTGACGTGCTCCGTGCGTTTAACAGGTATCTCGACGACTATGGCCACCGCGGTGTCGGTGAGTCGGATGTCATGTCGCCTCGGTTCGCAGATCAACCGGAGTTGTTGCTGACGGTATTGCGGGCGCAGATTCTGGATCCAACCAGCGCCACTCCGGCAGACATTCTTCAACGCCAAACCATGGCACGAGAACGGGCGCTCGCAGAGATTCACAATAGGCTTGGATGGCGACTCCATCGTTGGATCATCTTTTCTTGGTGGTATCGACGGCTGTGTCGATTCTTTGCTCTGCGGGAAGCGAACCGGCATCATTTGATGTACTACTCGGCGGCGACACGGAATCTCCTGCTGCGCTTGGGTGAATGGCTGGTTGAGCGGGGAAGATTTTCGTCTCAGGAGGATATTTTCTACCTCCCGATCGAAGCCTACCCCGATGTAATAGCTGGAGGATCGCGCGATTGGCAAGGGATGATTCAGGCTCGCCGGGCCGAGCGAGACCATTACGCCACGCTCGCTGTTCCAGACACGATTCAGGATTGGGGTGAAGCGGTTCGAGGCACGGGCGCATCGTGTATTGTGGATCCGGATGGGGTCTTACGCGGCATTCCCATCAGCGGGGGACAGGTGACAGGGCCGGTCCGTTTCGTTCGATCAATAGAGGATTGGAATCGGGTCTGCCGTGGTGACATTCTCGTGGTCTCGGTCATCGATCCAGGCATGGTCCCATTGTTTGGCGTGGCAGCGGGATTGGTCGCCGAGATGGGAGGGACTCTGTCGCATGGAGCCATCATTGCCCGCGAATACGGATTGCCGGCGGTTGCCAATGTGTCCGGCGTGATCACCAGACTGAAAGAAGGGGATCAAATCAGTCTGGATGCGGAGCGAGGAGAAATCATCGTTCAGGTACCTGGTGGAGCGACTGCGTCATGCCACAAATCATGATGCAATCTTGCAGAATCCACGACGGTGATACTCATGGATGCCAGAAGAGCTTGCTGTAGGGCGCGATACAAGGTGATCTAGGTCGCACTCAGATGCAGGGCCTGCGGCACGGACGATACGCGGGCTGATCTTTTCCTGGAGGGTTTTGGTCGCAGTCGCCTGAGCCTCTTTTCTGGTTGTAGCCGATCGAGCCCGAGTTGTCCCATGCAACGCAGACAATAGGTATGCGTCAACTGGTATGTGCCTCGTGCAACGTGGTAGAGGCGCAGAAAGGATCTCAACGACATCCATGCATCGAAATCATTTCGAGCGGGACGATCATGGCCCTGTCGATCGTCTCTGACCTGATGACAGACACAACAAATCGGGATCCATGTTGTTTTAATTATTCTATGTATACCCATGCCCCCCCTCCCGCCCTTTAATGGGCTGATCAGATCGCCGTCCTGAGGCCAAAGATGAGGAACGCTACTGTTGTTGTATATGAGCAAGGTAGATGCCCAATTTCTAGTGGAGGAAGACTTGCCAATTTCAGGAGAGATAGTTGTAAACACTCATGGTTTCAATCATATACACTGAGTGCTCGCGTAATGACACAGAGGAGTTGCCATGAGAACGCGATACAGCGCTGTAGGTAATAGCATACACAGCCGCAACAACTTTTGTCGTGGGATTGGCTTCGAACGGATGCGCAGTGTGTCTGGGATACTGCGGGCCATGCCAGCTCCCCTGACACGGTGACAATGGGAAACAGTCGGTTAATCTACTGTGGCAAAATAAGCAGATTTGAGGTTCTTGACCTTTCATGGACCATTTCGTACTCTGCTTAATCACACTCTCCTTCGTTGCAACATCTTCGCACACTGGTCCACTTATGGAGCAGCGGCATGACGTGGGCGGTTACCCATGATTGATATCACGGTGTTTGGCGCAGGCGTGATTGCTGGAGGTGTTCTTGGCTCATTGATCGTCGGGTTTTTGGTTGCGGCCCGCGTACGTGCGAACATGCAGGCCGAACTGCTTGCTATCGGTGAACGGGCGCAGCGGGCGGAATCGCTGACGGAAGAATTGCGCCGCCAGGCTGAGGTGGATCGACTCGACCTTGATCGAATCAGGCAGGATCTTTCGGAGGCCTCTCAGGCCCGAGCGGTGGCGGAGACCAAAGCCACGGAGGCCGCACTCCATTTCGATGAACAGAAGATGCTGTTGGGCCAGGCCCGACAGGAATTGGCCGAGACCTTTCAAGCGCTCTCCGGCGAAGCCCTCAAGCAGAACAATGAAGCCTTTCTGAACCTTGCACGCAGCTCATTTGAAACGCTTCATGTCGAAGCCAAGGGTGATCTCGCCCAGCGACAACAGGCAATCGATAGTTTGGTCAAGCCCCTTCAAGACTCATTGCATCGATACGATGACCAGCTCCGGCAGCTAGAGCAATCGAGGCAATTAGCCTATGGAGGCCTTGATCAGCATCTCAAGCTCCTGGCTGAGTCGCAGCAGCGCCTGCAATCGGAGACCGGTAATCTCGTGAAGGCGCTCCGCGCGCCGGCTATCCGCGGTCAGTGGGGTGAGATCACGCTCAAGCGCGTGGCCGAGTTGGCCGGCATGGTCGCGCATTGCGACTTTTTCGAACAGGAGTCTGTCGCAGTCGACGGAGGCCGGCTTCGGCCCGATATGATTGTCCAGTTGCCGGGTGGGCGCCAGATCATTGTAGATGCCAAGACCATACTGGCAGGCTACTTGGATGCCCACGAAGCCTCGAATGAGGAGCAACGGCTTGAAGGCATGCGTCGTCACGCCGCTCAAGTGCGGTCGCGCATGGACGAATTGAGCGTAAAAGCCTACTGGAATCAATTCGCGCAGGCGCCGGAATTTGTCGTGCTGTTCTTGCCGGGTGAACAGTTTCTTGGCGCCGCGCTGGAGCATGACCCCCGGCTCATCGAAGATGGATTTCTTCGCAGTGTGGTTCTTGCCACACCGACGACGCTCATGGCGCTCTTACGGGCGGTTGCCTATGGGTGGCGGCAGGAGCGATTGACCGAGCATGCCGAGGAAGCAGGGCGCTTGGGAAAGGATCTCTACGAACGGATGGCTGTCTTGACAGAGCATTTGAACGACGTTGGGCAGGCGCTGGGGAAAAGTGTGCAGGCGTATAACAAAGCAATCGGATCGCTCGAAACGAGAATTTTACCGGCGGCCCGCCGGTTCAAGGAGCTTGGTGTTTCATCGGAGAAAGAGATTCCTATGTTGGATCCGGTAGAACTGGTCTCGCGGAAAGCGTTGCCCTATGACAGTGAATAAGGAGACTCTGATGGCCGACGAGCAGGCGATGGTAGAAGCCTTTCACCGGGCCTTTGATATCGTCGTGAATTCAGTTCCGACGGTCGTCGACGGACAGACGCGTGAGCTGCGCGTCAAACTCATTCAGGAGGAATTCGATGAGTTGAAAGAAGCCTTCGCGGCCCAAGATCTTTCGTCTATTGCGAAGGAGATGGCTGACCTCCTCTATGTCGTATACGGCGCGGCGGTGTCCTATGGCATCGATATGGATCCGGTCTTTCGAGAAGTACATCGGTCCAATATGAGCAAGGTTGGTGGCTATAAGCGTGATGATGGGAAATGGGTGAAGCCGGCTACATACTCGCCAGCACGCATCGAACCGATTGTGGCGGAGCAGAGGTCGGCGTAGCGCGCCGCGTTCAACCGGAGGTTTTTACCAACAGATTATCAATCAAGCGGATCGATCCAATTCGGACTGCGCCCAAAAGCACCACGTGAGTTGCAACGAAGGGCAAAGGTTCCAGACTATTCGGATCGCAAATGGCCAGATACTCGACATGAATGGTGGGTTCCCGTTTGAGGAGCTGCTGCATGGCTCGTTCGATCGCTGCCACGTCACGTATCCCGTCCGCAATCATCCTTCCACCGGCTCGGATTGCCTGAGAAAGTAAGGGCGCCATCCGACGTTCATTGGCATTGAGATACACGTTGCGTGAACTCATGGCCAGCCCATCCCGCTCTCTGACTGTCGGGCGTATCTGAATCTTCACGCCGAGATTGAGATCGTGCACAAGCTGACGAACCAGCGCGGCCTGTTGGTAGTCTTTCTGACCGAACAAGGCGAGATCGGGTTGTACGGCCCCGAATAGTTTCGTCACCACTGTGGCGACGCCGGCGAAGTGATGAGGCCGGGATTCTCCTTCCCATCGGCGTGCGAGCGTCGGCACGGTGACCGTCGTTTGAAAGCCATCGGGATACATGGCCGAGGCCGAAGGTTCAAAACAGACATCCACCCCTTCCTTGCGACACAGGGTTCGATCGCGAGCAATCGGGCGGGGATACTTGGAGAGATCTTCGGTCGGACTGAACTGGGTCGGGTTCACAAAGATACTGACGACGAGCGCATCGCATTGTAATCGTGCGGCTCGAATGAGGGAACGATGGCCGTCATGCAGTGCCCCCATCGTAGGCACCAACCCGATGGTGATGCCTTCCCGGTGGAATCGTTGGCTCCATGCAGCCATGGATCGAGGGGTGCAGATAATCTTCATGAGCCTGGGGGTGGGTTGCAGGCTGGGCGAGACCCATAGCGAGTCGATGGCTGGGGAAACAGCAGACGGACTTCCGGCTGATGTTCGGCCACAGCGAGCAATTGGTTGATGGTGCGGTGGAGTATCGGATGCACGAAGAGCGGATCGAGTTCACACAACGGCATGAGGACAAATCGGCGATGGTGCATGCGAGGATGCGGCACTACGAGATTTGGTTCGTCGATAACCCGTTGGCCGTAGAACAAGATGTCCAGATCGATGGTTCTGGGTCCTGAACGGTTTTCCTCATCTCTACCAAGCGAGCGCTCGATTTCCCTGAGGACATCCAAGAGGCTTTTCGGCGTGATATCCGTCTCGAGTTGCACGACCCCGTTCAGGAACCAGCCGCTACCAGGTCTGGCATGATCGTTCACAGGCTCAGTTTCATAGAGCAGCGACACGCCTACGACTTGTGAGCGTGGCAGCAGGCTCAGCAACGTGACCGCACGATCGCAAAAATCTAGCCGATCGCCGACATTTGAACCGAATCCGATGAAGACGGTCTCCATAGCAGCCACGTTAGACGTGAAACGTGAGAGGTAAAACGAGCTTGGATCTCTCTCTAAGTCCTTTACCTTTCACGTCTCACCTTTTACGTTTCACGGTCTTAGAATCCCGCCTTCTTGATTCGCTCCACTGCCTCAGCCAATCGCTCTTTCGACGTACAGACGGTCATTCTGACGTACCCCTCGCCCGGCGCTCCGAAGCCGTTGCCAGGCGTGGTTACGATTCCGGCCTTCTCCAGCAAGTGAGCGGTGAAGGAAGTGGAAGTGTATCCCTTCGGGACCGTGACCCAGATATAGAACGCAGCTGGAGGTGGATCGACTTCAAGTCCAAGTTGTTGAAGGCCTGGGACTAAAGTATCGCGTCGAGCTTGATAAATCTTGCGTAGGCCATCCGTCACCGAGTCATCCAGGCCGAGCGCGGTGATCCCGGCTTCCTGAACGGCTTGAAAACAGCCGGAGTCCAGCTGGCTCTTCACCTTGCCCAGAGCGGCTAAGACATCCTTGTTGCCGACGGCGAAGCCGATACGCCAGCCGGTCATGTTGTACGTCTTCGATAGCGAGTGGAACTCGATCCCCACGTCCTTTGCGCCATCGACTTCCATAAAGCTTACAGGGGGCTTGCCGTCATAGAAAATTTCCGAATAGGCTGCGTCATGGCAGACGATAATCCGGTGTTCCTGTGCGAACTCCACCAATCTTTTAAAATAATCTTTGCTCATGACGACTGATGTCGGGTTGTTCGGCGAATTCAAGAACATCAACTTCGCCTTATTCGCCATGTCCTTGGGGATGGCCTTCAGGTCTGGCAAGAAGCCGTTCTGCTTCGTAAGCGGCATGAGGTGTGAGACGCCTCCAGCGAAGCTGGTTCCAACTGGATAGACGGGATAGCCGGGGCTCGGGACGAGCACGACATCGCCTGGATCGACGAAGGCGAGTGGAATATGCCCGATGCCTTCCTTTGAGCCGATCAGTGTCAGAACTTCATCGGCCGGATTGAGTGTGACGTTGAATCGGCGCCTGTACCAGTCAGCGACGGCTTTCCTGAACGACAGCATGCCCTCATACGAAGGATACTGATGATGCTTCGGGTCTTTGGCGGCCTTCCCAAGGCTTTCGACGATGGGAGCCGGCGTCGGCAAATCCGGATCGCCGATGCCGAGGTTGATGATATCGACTCCCCGCGCGATCGCAGCTTGCTTCATCTTGTCGATCGCGGCGAACAGATAGGGAGGAAGCGTTTTAATTCTGGCTGCGACTTCAATTGGAAAACCGGCCATGGTGCAGAGTGCTCCTTTTCTAGAATGAATCTCATTGAGGGTGCGGCGGAGCCCCTAGGCTACTTCAGGAACGAGGCGGTAATCAACGTGCAGAGTCAAGCACATGACCGATGAGTCGATCGACGATGTGATGGAGTTGCGGGAGGTGGGGAAGGGCCGCGGCTTTCACTTGTTGAGCGGTCAGGCGTGCTTTGGTGAGGTCTGGTGCACACTCGCGGGACAATGAATCGATGCCGTTCTCTTCCATCTCCAAATGAAATAGAAGCCCGTAGGCTCGAGCGCCGTAGCGAAAGGCTTGGAGGGATGCGATGGTGGAACCGGCTAAGGGCACACAGTCTTTGGGGAGGTCGAACACCTCGCCGTGCCATTCAAAGACCTCGAACGATTCCGGCAGCGTCCTGAATACAGGATCTTGTTTCGCCTCAACCGTCAGCGTGACCGGCGTCATGCCGATTTCAAGGGCCTTGCCTGGACGTATGGTTGCGCCCAACGATTTTGCCATGAACTGGCTTCCCAGGCACACACCGATGACAGGTGTGCCGGCGTGAAGTGCTGACCGAATAAACGACGTCTCCTCTGCGATCCACGGATCGGAATCGTTCACCGACATGGGCCCACCCATGATGATCAATACATCGCCGGCATCTTTGGGTAGTCCGTCTTGTGGCACGAGATACCGTTCTAGGCTCACGCCTCGTGCAGTCAGCGCCGTCGCGAAAGCTCCGGGCCCTTCAAAAGGAACATGTTTCAGACAGACAGCGCGCATACTATTACCTGTCATATGAAAGAGGATTACGTCAAGTCTCTCAGGCGAGAAGTGGATTACAGCAGACGTGTTCATGAATCATACGGTTTGTGTGAGATGAAGGCGCCGGTGCCTGGACGAATGGTCTTTGATATTTGTCAAGCCAAAAGTTCTGATTAGTCGAAAAAATGAGCTCAGAGGATCAAAATTAAAAATATTTTTGTCTCCCTGAGAGATTTTTCGCAAGTTGATATGGACATCCGTCCATTCCGGACTTATACTGCGCCAGAATTTTTCTTTGTAAGGAATCTGGACGCCACATGTCAGTCATGACTGAGGAACGGCAACAGATCCAGCTAGAGCTGGAAGGATTAAAACGAACGCTGGAGTGGACAGAGATTCAGCGAGAGCAGCTGTTGGATCGCTTGGATATGCTTCGACTCGATAACACTCGCCTGCAAGATCGCGTCGAGGAGCTAGAGCGTCAGGTGGAAGGGCTTAAGCAGCAACAGCCGATGTTCTAGCCTCATCACTCATGACGGTTCGCCACGACATTGCATAGAAGCTCGGACGAGAAGCGTGAGCGAATCAACCGTTCGTCTCGCTGCTCGTTCGTATGATTCATGAGCGCTTCTATTGTAATCGGCAGTTTTCTCCTATGACGAGCCTTCCGCCAATGGGCTCACCTCTCTGACCTTCATCCATTCTGTCCAAGTACGCTGGGCCTTCAAGGCCTACGCACCGATTTTTCGACGCGACTCAACGAGTGCTCATGCACTTCCATGAACAATGATGGAGAATTTCTGTTATCGTGATTCTCACCTGAATATGTGCGAGTGCGACAGACGCGCTCATACTGATATGAATTCGTTATCTCTCATGATCCGTCAGAGCCACCGAGGCGTCACCCGATGAAATGTCATGTTGTCAATATCGAGGACTTACGATGGCTGTTGGGTCATACCGGCGGGTTTCGAGGTGGGTATGTCACGGATGTGCAGGTGTCCAAGCGACGGCTGCTTGACGAAGCATCGGGGCGAGAAGTGCTTGCAGGGACCACGGTCACCGTGGTGATCCGCTATCGTATTCACCAGATGTCTCGCGTCGCGAAACTGACGATGATTGGTGTGACGGATTTTTCGATGTTTGAACAGGAAGGGGCTGATTGTTCGACACTGGGGGTCATCCAAGCGGAGTTACACGAAGGAAGGCTCCGTTTCTGGTTCGATCCGCAGGGCGAACTCTATGTCGTATGTGAGGAAGCGCAACTGGAGGAAGTGGCAGCGCCGAGCCTCGAACCCTTGTCATTGGAACAGATGGCGCAATGGACGTTTCAAAGCGGGATGCCGGATTGGCCGACGGTCACGTGGTTTTTGGCCGAACTGGATGTGGCGGGTGTTCCCTGTGCCTGGCGGGCCACCACTTCATCATCCGGACGTCACCCTGCGATTCAGTGGGAAGGGGATCTGATCCTGACCTCGATGCAGGGCACAGCGAATGTCACAGGGGTTCACTGTCTGTTGTACGGATCGATCGATGGGCCAGGGTTTGGCATGGTGCTGCGGGTTCGTGGAGTACAGGATCGTCGCACCGGTCAGGTGCTTTCGACCCTGGCTGATCTAATCACCCGGAGATTCTCCGGTCAGTGCTTAGTGGGCAATACGATCATTCCTGGCGAAGACTGGCAGAATTGGAAATCATTCGAGCAGCATCGCGGGGCTGAGGGATAGGGCGTGAAGGTGATGCGGAAGCTGGTGAAGTAAGCAGGCTGTTCAAAAAGGCCGTACAGCAAGGCCGCAGCCGATGGAAGCACCGGAGGCGTAGCCCTTGACTACGTTAAGGATGCTTTCGAGGTGAGAACGAAGCTGGCGGGCTTTTTCAACAGCCTGTTAGCCCAGCGCTTGTCCGCTGGCCTGTTCCGATAAACGAGTGCCGTTGATGTGTGCATACGCGACGGCACCGTTGCCGTTTTTTATGCCGTTGATGTGTGTCTTGCCGTTCACGTTCTTCTCGTTCACACATTCCACTAAGGCCCAGAGCCGCAACGGATTCACATGCTGCTTTCGGGAGACGTGCAGCGGCGTTCCGTCCAGCACGGTCTGTAGCGCCAAATCCGTTCGCCATCCGAGATGTTTCGTGAGAGGGGACAGCACTTTTTCTATGGCGGCGATGGCCTTATTGTCGTTGCTGAAATGATTCAGCATGATGATCCGTCCGCCTGGCCGGCAGACACGGATCATTTCGCTGACGACCTTGCGATAGTCCGGGACAGCAGTGACGACGTAGGCTGCGACGACGGTGTCGAAACTATCGTCTTTGAATTCCATTTCCCCGGCATCCATCCGGTGCAATTCCACATGACCCATCTGGTGTTCCGCTGCCTTCTGCTTCGCTTGATCCAGCATGCCCTCAGAAAAATCGATGCCGACAATTTGGCAATGGCGGGGGTACATCGGAAGGGCTAAGCCAGTTCCAACTCCAACTTCGAGGATTTTTTCATGAGGCTGGACGTTCAAATTCTGAATGATCGACTGGCGCCCTTCGTGAAAGACTTTCCCAAAAATCCGATCGTAGATCTTGGCGTACGATGTATAGACGCGCTCGATCTTCGCTAAATCCATATCACCTCCGACTCCAGACGATAAAAGACGACTGACGATCCTCGACATGCGAGGGATGAGCCCACTGCCGCAACGACAGGATGGAAAAATTTGTGCGGCGGAGCACCTGAGTGGAGCGAGGGGACCCGCCTGAGCAGCACGTGAGGCTACTCTAGCCAACTCGTTGCAACGAGTCAACAGATTATCTCGGTACCTCCCTTGATTCACCTACGGCCCCTATGGGATAGGTACAAGCATGATCTTCGCTGGCTTCTTTGCCGGTGCGTTGTGTCTCGGTCTTATTCTTGGAGACTGGTTCTATTTTTTGCGTCTCACGCCGGACGCGAGTCGGTATGGATGTGGGATTGCCCGCACGTACGATCGATTCACCCATACGACGGTGAAGCAACTCGTCCACCGGTTTGATACCGCGGGTATCTTACTATTGCCGCACGGCACCGCTCGATTGTATGAGGATGTGAACCAGATTGTGATTCGCCAGAGGTACCGGCTATTCGCGCTAAACTTTCGGACTTTCTGGCCATTGAAAGGGCTGATTTCTTTGACTCCGGAAGGCGATGAGCTCGGGGTGCTTTGTCGAAAGCTCACTCCCTGGTCCTCGGCCCTGCTCACCGGTCTCTGGTTTGTCGTCGTCGTCGTCGGAACGGTAGGAGCGCTGATCTCCTTATATCTCGAGGGACAACTGGCGGCGGCGGGTGGCGTGGTGTTGGCGATCGGGGTCGTAGGATTGGGGCTTATTTTTTTACTGTCCGGAGCCATTACGGTGGTGTTTGCCTATCGGCTGGAGAATTCACGGCTGATGATCGTTTATCAAGAGCTGCGGGAGGCTCTGGAAGGGGCTCGATTGCCGTCCTGAATGAGGACAACAGGAGTATTCCGCGCAGGATGCTCAAAAAGGCCGTTCAGCAAGGCCGCAGCGATCTATTGCTCACTAAGGGGTGGCTGGGATGGTCCCAACTGCGCGCGTCCAACGAGGGCCTTCAGAGGCCGCGCGTTGCGCGAGCACAGGGGCCGTCCCAGTTACCCCGCTCTCTTTTTCAGCATCCTGCTAGAGATACAGATTGAGGAATTGATCGTATTCAGCAGGGAGGTTCAGGCCTGATCGGTTGCGGGCAAGACCCGCAATGATGCCACGATGTTTCTTGCTGAGTCCGGACGATTCAAAGGCCTGACGAAACTGCTGCCATCTTACGGTTGCGTCGGTGACTAGGCGTGCGCGCTCTGACGGCGGCAGCGCGTGAATCGAGGTCGTGAGGGAACGAATGGCCTTTTCGACGCTTTCGTAGGGCGGCGCCAGCTTGAGCTGGGCATAGAACAGTTCGAGGTGATGACGGAACTCTTCTCGAAGCGCCTGGGTATGATCTGGGGTGGGAGTAGCCGATTTAGACATGGTGATGAGAAGGATGATACGAGAAGTCATAGCGTTTCGACAACAGGTTGCCTATGTTTATTTTTTAAGGAGGTTCGTATGAAGCGTCTGTACGGATATGTGTTCGGACTCATTGTTGTCCTCGCATTGGCTGGTTGTTCATCCCATCGCCATCATGGCATGGCCGGCGAAGGGAAGGGCGATGCCTATTGGCAGAAGGGTCAGCAAGACATGGCCGCGTTGATCGATCGGACCGTGAAGGATCAGGAGAAGGCTGGGCAAGTCAAATCGATCGTCGGCGAGATTGTGACGGAGTTGAAGGCCGGCCGTGAACAGGAGCGCGCGGGGCATCGTCGGCTCTATGAGCTGAATGCCAATTACTCGGCGACTCCGGAGGAGTTCACCAACGCCCTTGACGATGCGAACAATCGGCGCATGCAGTCGGCTTCGAAAATTCTCTCACTCCGTTTCAAGATGAAGGACCTCATGACGCCCGAAGAGTGGAAGACTTTGTCGGACCAGATGCTGGCCTACAGCAGTCGCTATAAGCACAGTGAGTCTTCCCCAAAGGCCGGTTACTAGCGGGCTGCTGAAAAGGAGGCGGGGTGGCTGGAACGATCCCCGTGCTCGCGCAACGTACGGCCTCAGAAGAGCGGGAGGGGAGCAGCCAGACCATCCTTCTTGCTCGCAGAACGCGCACGATAAAACGGTGCTCGTTCGATGCGTACAGTGAAGGACAGTCTGGCTGCTCCCCTGAGAGCGAAGTGGGGCAAACCTGAAGGCCCTCGCCCGGGCAAATGGCACGTCTCGGCGTGCCAGTGGGTGGGCGGGTGCGAACGTTGTGCGCAGTTGGGATCATTCCAACCACCCCATAGTAAGTGGCGCATCTTGGTGCGCCGGGGTGGGCGGGTGAGAAACCTAGCCTTTTTGAGCAGCCCTTGGGAACTTTGAGGCTAGCTCCGAGTCGGCGCGGCTTTGAGAGGGATCGGAGTCCAGGTTGCGCCGGCGTCGGTTGAGCGGTAGAGGCCGCTGCCATTTGTGCCGGCATAGAGAAGTCGCGGATCGCGCGGGCTCATCGCCAGGGTACGAATATTCAGTGAGCCAAGCCCGCTATTGATGGCCATCCACGTCTGTCCACTGTCGAGGCTTTTCCACACTCCCCCCGGCCCTCCGATATAGAGAGTCTTCGGCTGGGCCGGATCGAGGACAATGCTGCTTATGAACAGGTCTGGGAGCGATTGCCCGATTCGCTCCCATTGTTCACCACGCGTGGCCGTGCGGAAGAGGCCCTTCGTGGTTCCGGCATAGACGATGTCAGAATTGACCATGTCGAAGACAATGACATTAACCCCCAGCGCCATTCCTCCCATCAACTCCTGTTCGGGAATCAAGCCATTGTTGATTTTCTTCCATCCCATTCCAGCGCTGTCTGACCGATAGATTCCTCCGGTAGTTCCCGCGTAAAGGGTCCGAGGATCACGTGGGTGAATGGCGATGGAGACCACAATATGGACCTCTTTCATTCCAGCCATGCGTTCTTCCCATTCACGCCCACCGTCTTTGGTATAAAAGGCGCCGACGGTTGTGGCCGCGTAGATTTGATCATGGTTTGTCGGGTGAAAGACGAATTGATTGATAAAGGAGACGTGTTCTTTGAGTCCAACGTTGTGGGGAAGCCAATGTTGTCCGCCATCCGGGCTTTTGTACACGGCATCGGCCATTGTGCCGGCATAGATTGTGGCTGGGAATTCAGGATCGATTGCCAGCGTTGTCACTCGCCTGGCGCTGAAGCTCGGAAACCGCTCCCACAACTGGCCCTCGTCGCGCGACTTATAGACCGCATCGTTCGTGGCCACATAGAGGATATTCGCGTTTGTCGGATGCAACGCGATGGACACGATCGCCTCGCTTTCCTTTTGGCAGCCGAGGCTGAAGATCAAAATGGCGATTGAGGCGAATGTGGTGGCTATGCGAATCAGCATGACAGCCGTGGACCTAATCACAGGGTTCGTTGCTGAGTCAAGGAGAAGGGAAGATCGGGAGCGGTCAGGTGCCCTTCTTGCTTGCAGAAGGCGCACGATGAAACTGTGCTCGTTCGATGCGCGCAGTCAAGGGCAACTTCGACCACTCCCTTAGCAAATGTTGAAGTAGGTAGGAATGCGGTTAGATGGCCGCACTTAGGCCAACATGCAGGTGCCTCCAAATGAGGAAGAGCAAGCAGTCATGTTCAGACCTGCGGGGTGAATTTTCCCCCGTCTTGGTGGTCACATCGTCAGCATAGTATATCGGGGAGAAATGGACGTATCACAGATGCCATCGACCAGGGAGGACTTGACGACACCCGTCAGTCGCAACGCATTGAAAGGGCAATGGTGATGGCGTATTGTTCGCGAGCAGTAGCTGTGTGTTATACGGATTGAAATTGGCGATCCGGCCCTTATGCGGATCCGCCTAAGCATTGTTGAGGCTGCACCTCAAGGGAGTGATCTCAGTCGTCATGTATCCGCTCCACTACTATTCGCTTATTCCTCCCTTTCCGCGCACAAAGCGCGTATTTGTTGCTATGAGCTTCGACCCTCGGTTTGATCTCAGATGGAGAAACGTTCTCGCACCGGCGATTGCATCTTTGGAGAGTGAGAAACAACAACTTGAGCCCTACCGGGTTGATCTGAGCAAAGCGAGCGACGCCATTCTCACCGAGGTGCTCGCGGGCATTGGCGATTCGCATTGCGTAGTTGCCGACATCACAGCTCTCGACGAATTTGACGGTCTGCCGCTGCGCAATCCCAACGTACTCTACGAAGTCGGCATTGCCCACGCTGTCCGTCCCCCCGAAGAGGTCGTTCTCTTCCGCTCAGATGATTTTCATCTGAACTTCGATGTAGCGGGCGTGAGGGTTCACTCCTATTCACCCGATGCGAATGTTGGCGAGGCGCGCAGCAAGGTCGCAGAAACCATCGTTGCCAGCTTGGCGGCCCTGGACGCGCGCCGGCGAGCGACGCTACGCATCGCAGGCGAGCGCCTTACTCTTCCGGCGATGTTCCTCCTACTGGATGTCGTTAACAAGGGGTCGGTGGTTCATCCGCAGGCAAAGACGATGGGCCAAGCCCTCAGCTCGATTCAACGGGCCAGCGCGATTAGCCTCCTTCTGGAGCTTGGTGCGATTCGGGCAAAACTTATTCAGATCACGCCGGAGCTGTTGCAGAAAAAGGGCGAAGACCCGAACATCCCGTGGCTTACCTACGAGCCAACGCTCTTGGGCAAGGCACTGATGACTCACGTCGGAACCGAAATGGGTGTACTTGAGCCCGACATGAAGGTGCACATTGAGAGGATAATTGCAGACTCGGAAGGTGCAGCTTAGCAGCATTTGAAGCAGACGGATCCGTTAGAAGACACTACAGGGAGCTCTCCGATGTCACTTGCCAGATGGCTGCTCGTTCTATTTGCCGGAGTACTTTCCCTTGCACTGGGAAACGTACCAGAAGGTGACGTGGCAAAAACCATCAGTCCTTTTCATAATGTGATGTCTGAAGCGGATTTAAGGGGTCAGGCCCCTATGTTTTGTTGGGACTGTGTCCGGTTGGGGGTAGATACCTGATCCGGCTGTTCCAGATCGCGTTCGACGATGATGTCGTCCCATGCTGCCGCCGCTTCCTGAGATGTACTTGAGATGTGGCTTGATCAGCGAGCGTGCTGGATGAGCGGCTCGGAGACGATCGCGAGTCTCTGGAGCGTGAGTCGCCCATCACCAGCGCCGTCATCGTGCTACGCGGCGCTCGCCAATCCCAAGCCGTAACGCTTCGACGTCCAGTTCATGCTCCAGATGATGCAGGACGTCGTCGCTGATCGTGCCATCATTGCGCAGGCCGATGAGGGCCAGTCGCTCGGCCGTCAGCGTTTCATGGCGCAATCGCTGAAAGGCCTCAGTGGCTTCACGAGAATCGCCCTCGTGAACGGTTGCAGAACTCGCCATGCGTTCCAGCTGACGCCCATACTGCACACGAAGTTGTTCGACGTGTTCTCTCCGTAGCCAATCTTCCCCTGTCAATTGATCCAAGCGGGTCAGCGCAGCCGTCGCCGCATGCTCGCGCGCCAGCAGTTCCTCTTCTTCAAGCCCGTGTCCTTCTTTGATGTGTAAGAGGCGAATCAACGGAGGCAGCGATAGGCCTTGGAGCACCAGCGTGGCTAGGATCACGACGAAGCTGATCAGAATGATTTCGACCCGAAACGGGAACGGCGTGCCGGCAGCAGTCGTCATCGGCAACGCTAAGGCAGCCGCAAGCGTCACGATCCCGCGCATACCGGTCCAAGAGGTCAGAAAAATATGGGACCAGGGCGGCATGGGATCGCGAGTCCGTACGGCTGCACTCACCCACCGTGGTAGCGCGGCCGCCAGAGGTACCCACAGAAGCCGCACCACGATGGCCGTGAGGCTGATCACGGCTCCGGCAAGCAGAATCGGCCAAAATTTTTCAGATGGCACCGTTGCTCGCAGCGACCCGAGCTGAAGACCGATCAGGATAAAGATCACGCCGTTCAGGATAAAGATGAGCAAATCCCACACCGCCCGCGCCTGAATGCGCGTGGCTGGGGCCACCGCGCCGCTGAAGTCTCGTCGGAGATGTAGCCCTCCCGCAACACAGGCTAACACAGCCGACGCGTGGACCGACTCGCCAAGCACCCAGGCGATATACGGCGCCAACAACGTGATACCGATGTGGATCAACCCATCATGTGTGGCGCAGAGCGCCCACCGTGTGAGCATCGCGACCCCGATGCCAATAATGACTCCGACTACGGCGGCAAAGACGAAATCGAGCAGTGCCCCACCCAGCGTAAATATGCCGCTCACTGTCGCACCGACAGCGACGCGATAGAGGACGAGCGCCGTTGCATCGTTGACGAGACTTTCCCCTTCGAGAATTGTCACGACGCGCCGCGGAATTCCCAGCCGTTTCCCAATAGCTGTGGCCGACACTGCGTCCGGCGGCGAGATAATCGCTCCCAGCGCAATCGCCTCCGCCCAACCCATTCCGGGCAGTATCACACGCGCCACTGCCGCCACCGCCCCCGTCGTCGCGAGAACGAGTCCAACCGCCAACAGCGAAATCGGTCTGAGATTCTGGCGAAACTCGCGCAGCGATGTGAAATAGGCAGCTGCCCAGAGAATGGGAGGGAGGAATACCAGAAACACCAAATCAGGGCTCAGTGTGACCGTGGGGAGTCCCGGCAGCATTCCAAGGACCAACCCACCGATGACGAGGAGAATGGGATAGGGAATCAGAATCTTCTGCGCGATTGTCGTCAACGCGAGTACCACCGCGAGCAACAGGATGACAATCTCGAGCTGATGGAGGCTCTCCATCCTTTTTCCTTTTAAAGAGACACGATCGGTGAGAAGTGAATGGGGGACAGGCTACTGGCCGAGGGAAGCCGAGTCAACAGAGATGAGAAGCAGCCGGCTGACGGAGGCGCTCGCCGCCGCGCGCGGGACGAATCACATCCGTTCCGCGCGCGGCTGATTCTATCGTTAGGACTTCCTGGTGTAGATGATCTCCAGCACCTTCATTTCCTTGCCGTCATGGTGAGTCCCGTACATGTCGAACGTTTGGGTGTTACCGTCGACGATCTTCCACACCGCGCGATGGCTCATTCTTCCTCCGCCAGGCTCAGGATGCGACCCTTTCAGCGTGATGGTTTTGCCGTCGGCGCTGGCCGTGCCTTCCATCATGAAGATCCCGGTCCCCATCGTATCCATCCAAGCTGTCGTATATTTCTTGGTCATGTTGTCGTAGGCGTCGATCCCGACCCCTGAGAAGGGTTGCCCCATCATGTTGCCCGTGAATTCCTGATAGAGAAAACGACCGTCCAACAACATCTTCATCTCCGCCGTCCCGGTCGATTCCGTTGGGGGCTTGCCCGGTTCCATCCACTCCTTATTTGTCGTCGTCCAGCTGCCTGCCAAGGTGGCGAACAACTTGTGCGGCTCGCCTGGAGTTGCCATCTTTTGGTATATCTCCATCATCGCTTGCGGGTCCTTCTGCTTTTCGTGCTTCTTCTCTTTGGCCAAGACGGGGGATGCGAGAAGAGCCAGAGTGAGACAGCTGAGGGAAATGAATGTGAAACGCATGGGTGCCTCCTTTGATTTTTATTGTAATTTGGTTCATGCCGCCTCTAAGAAAACTCCGCTCACGCTGCGCCAAGATTAGGGCACACTGCTCGTCCGGCGCTCATCGGTTCCGCCAAGAAACAACGTGCTAGGCGTCGACCAGCACGTTGAATCCGCCGTACACCATGCGTTTTACATCGAAGGGCATGGACTTTTCATCGCACATGTCCTTGATGCGTGGATCTTTCATCACCTTGGCATTGACCTGATCCCGATGTTTCCGTGATTTGAATAGAATATAAGCAAACACGACGGTCTCGCCGGACTTGGCTTTGGCGCTTTTTGTGAACGGCACCCCCATCTTGGTATTGAGATCGTCGCCAGCGCACTCCTTGTAATCCAGCGCACCGTGCTCTCGCCAGAGTTTGCCCGCTTTCTGCGCCAAGCGACGGTAGGTAGCCAGGTTCTTTTTCGGGACCGGTAATACAAATCCATCGACGTAATGCATGACTCTCTCCTTTCCCAAAACCGTGGTGTAATCTTCCGGATTGCATCCAAAGCGCGACGATGTTGCTCCGGATTTGCAACGTCCGCCGCCATGTGGAGTTCTTGTCAGGCACAGGCCTTCTGTGCCGCCTCCTTCAGTTCCTCTGGCTTCACATCACGAATGTGCGTGGCGACCGACCAGTGGTGACCGAACGGGTCTTCAAGTTTGCCATAGCGATCCCCCCAGAACATATCTTCGACCGGCATCGCAACCTTCGCTCCGGCTGCGACGGCTTGCTTAAAGAGTGCATCCACATCCTGGGTATAGAGATGAATAGTGACCGGTGAACCTTTGAGTGACTTTGGGCCGATTGAACCCCAATCTGGGAATTCATCGACCAGCATGACAGTCGAATCTCCGATTCTGATCAGGGCATGGAGAAGCTTTCCTTGTGGGCCCGGCACTCTGCCCAGTTCTACCGCATTGAAGGCTTTTTTGTAAAATTCAATGGCATCGGTGGCCCCGTCACAAATCAAATGCGGTGTGACCGTGTGCATCCCATCGGGAATCGCCTTAACGTGTGACTTGCTCATCGCAGTATCTCCTTTTTTGGTTAAGTGTTTAGAGCCGGACGTTTGTACAGCTCCGGCCGGCTCAATTCAGCCAAGCTCAATAGAAAGCCCTCTTGGACGAAGCACGCCCAGATCTCTACAATTACTTTTTTGCGGCCATCTGTGCGCGGAGGCGTTCCTCTTGCTCCCTAAGTTCCGGTGTGAATTCTCCCCCGAAGTCCTCTGCCTCGAACACCTGGCGAATTTCTATCTCGGACTCCCCCTTCATGGGATTCGGGCAGCGCTTGACCCATTCAATCGCCTCTTCTTTCGATTTCACCTGCCATACCCAGAAACCGGCTATCAGCTCCTTCGTCTCCGCGAAGGGTCCGTCAATCACGGTCCGCTTGCTTCCAGAGAACTTGACGCGCGCGCCTTTCGAGCTTGGTTGAAGTCCTTCGCCTGAAAGCATCACGCCGGCTTTTACCAGTTCCTCGTTGAACTTTCCCATGTCGGTAAGAAGTTTTTCATCCGGAAGCGCACCCGCTTCCGAATCCTTAGTGGCCTTGACTATGATCATGCATCGCATGGGGACATCTCCTTTCTCGTTTCAGGTTAGACATTGGGTTTCTGAATTGGATTGACTCCCGAAATCATGCTCTACCTCTTTGTCGAACGAGTCCCTCGAAATCGACACCGGGAGGAACCTTTGAACCTGCCTACATATTCTTCCGAGAAGTCTCAGGCCAGCGATACGATCTCCAAGCGATAAGAAAGATCGTTCCCAATCCCTTTTCTGCCCCATTTCTCACGTCCGCTCCGCGGCCTCATCGGCGACGGCGATTGCCTCGATCTCGATCAATGCCTGGGGAGAATAGAGAGAGAGGACACTTCGATGGTTCTCACTGCTCACGCCGGAACGGAATCATACAGGAAGCTACCGAACCCATTCCTCCGGCTTCCAGTTATTCCGCTGTCAGGAGCTCAAAGATATGTCCGTTTGGGTCGCAAAAATACACGCCTCGTCCTCCCTGTCGATGATTGATCATCATATTCTGTAACGCGTTCGGCTCGCTCCCGTATGGAATGCATGCTGCCTGAATGCGGCTGAAGATCGTGTCGAACTCCGTTTCGCTCACCTTGAAGGCGTAGTGATGGATCTCGCAACGGTCGACATCGTCGTCGAAATCGAGCGTGAGCCTCTCATTGACCCGCACCGGTGCGAAGTACTCGACTGCATGCTCATCGAACGGCAGGCCAAGAATCATCGCGAGAAACTTCGCCGAGGCCGACTTATCTCGTGCCGGCACGATCGTGTGATTCAGTTCGATCGTCATGGAGATCCTCACTGCGTTTGTTGCCAGAGAGCACGAAGCTTCTGCAATGTTATGGGGCGGCTTGCGCGTCGCCTTTTGTATTGTCTGTCGGGATACGGTGACAGATTTCGAGGCGGTTTCCGCATGGGTCTTCAAAAAATACCGCGTAGTACCCCGGTCCTTCGTCATATCCGGGGCCTTCGATATTGCGCCCTCCGGCGTGGCGTACGACTTCTGCGAGTCGATCTACTTCGTGTGGATTTTCTGCCCAAAATGCGATGCGGGTTTCATTTGGAACATAGCCCGGCGATTCGGTCATTCCGAAGAACTCGGCCACGCCAGACGAAACCTTCGCTTCAAATGTAAACCAGGTGTCGACGCTCGCCTCTTTAGTAAAACCGAGGGCCGGCAACAAAACCGCGTAGAACGGCCGTACCGCCGCCAGGCTTGGCACTCTTAAATCGATATGATCGAGACGCCGGGGAATGCTCGTTGTCATAAGAACTTCAATGCCCCCTTCCAATTTCGAAGACACTCGTCGAATCGATCTTCCCCGCTTGGAATATGAACGGTCGTTGCCACAATATTGCTTACGAAAGCAGTTTGGCCGTTCTCGTGGCTGGGTGTCTGACGTGGACGCCGGTATACCATCATCATTGTCGAGATCGGCTTTGAATATCGAGACTGGGAAGAACCCTAGCGATCATGTTGTCGAGGTTGAACTTCCTAACCGCCTGCCATCGCACCGACGATGAGCAACGGCTCTTCTCCTTTCCCGACGGCTTCTGGTAGCGGTGCATCGGGCGATTCATGAGACAGATCTTGCTCGCAGGCGAAGAACCTCACGAACGGTCGGCGCTTGAATGTGTTGTGATCTCGAATTGTTCCCCGCAGCATCGGATATCGGGCCTCGAGCGAATCGAGCACTGAACGCTGCGTGATCTTCCCCCTGACGTCCAACATCACCTCGCCATCGACGCGAGCCAACGTACGCAAATGTGCCGGCAGCACCACTCGTATCATGACTATTCCGTCTCCTAGAGTCTCGCGAGCGCTCAAAATGCCTTTCCGGCAAGGCCGCAGCCGAAGGAAGCGCCGGAGGTGTAACGTTTCTCACCCGCCCACCCCAAGCTGCCAAGACAGCTTGTTCTCCAAGTGGGCTACGTTGAGGACGCTTTCAAGGCGAGAACGCCGCTGGAAGGCATTTTCAGTGCTCGCGTTATGGCAACGTCTGAACCTCGACCGACAGCACCGCCGGCAGATCTCGCACGATCGGGGTCCAATTATCTCCTGCGTTGGCCGATCCATACACTTGCCCGCCGGAGGTCCCAAAATAGATGCCGCAAGGATCAAGTGAGTCGACTGTCATCGCGTCGCGCAATACGTTCACGTAGCAATCGCGCTGCGGTAAACCGTTCGTGAGCGCTTCCCATTCGTTCCCGCCGGTCCGGCTGCGGTATACGCGCAACTTTCCGTCTGGAGGAAAATGCTCGGAGTCGTTTTTGATCGGCACGACGTACACCGTTTCCGGTTCGTGGGCATGCACATCGATCGGAAACCCGAAATCCGTCGGCAGGTTCCCGCTGATTTCGTACCACGATTCGCCGGCGTCGTCGCTCCGCATCACGTCCCAGTGCTTTTGCATAAACAGCACGTTCGGGCGTGTTGGGTGCAAGGCGATGCGATGTACACAGTGGCCGACGTCTGCATCCGGATCCGGAAGCTCATACTGTGATTTCAACCCACGGTTGATCGCGCGCCAGGTCTTGCCACCATCATCGGTCCGGAACGTCCCTGCCGCCGAGATGGCAATATAGATGCGCTGTGGATTTGTCGGATCCTGCACGATCGTATGCAGACACATCCCCCCGGCGCCCGGTTGCCACAGACTTCCTTTCACATCGCGGAGTCCGGACAATTCTTGCCAACTTTGCCCACCGTTGCTCGATCGGAACAGGGCCGCGTCTTCGATTCCCGCATAGACTGTGTCCGGGTCGGTCAGTGACGGTTCGAGATGCCAGACCCGTTTGAATTCCCAGGGACGTTGCGTGCCGTCATAATATTGGTGCGTCGTGAGTGGCTTCCCGGTCTCTGGAGAGGTATCGTACATGAACTTGTTGCTTTCACCTTTGGGCATTCCATCAGGAGTCGTCGTGGGTTCTCCGGGCGGTGTGCCGGGCTGATGCCACGTGTTGCCCCCATCATCTGAGCGTTGGATAATTTGTCCGAACCAGCTGCTCGTTTGCGAGGCATAGATACGATTCGGCTCAACGGGCGAGCCTTTGAGATGATACATCTCCCACCCGGCAAAGTGCGGACCGCTGACATCCCACTGTTTGCGCATTCCGTCCGACGTGAGAATGAACGCGCCCTTTCGTGTCCCAACAAGTACCCGTACCTTGCTCATCCCTGACTCCTTTCTGAAAATTCGCACCATTCTTCGCACGAGCGATTTTGGTTTCCGTATACTTCCATCATTTTCTGTTCTCTGCCGGCTACTACGGCTGGCGTTATATATTTGTCGAACGGACAGTCGTGAAATCGACAGAGCTGGTCGTTCTCAAAGGAATGAGTTGTCTCAGCCGAGTTTCGCGAAGATAGGGACCGAGCCACACACAGACTCCCAAAACAATTTGCATGAATACCGGTTCCCCAATTCGCAGGTGCGCCAAAATCGCGCCGCCGATATAGCCGGTCAAGAGAATCGCTCCCACGATTGAGGTCGCTGGAACCAAATAGAGCGCAATGCAGGCGATCTCGAGAATCCCAAGCGGGATGATCAACGCCGCCAGCAGTCCCAGGTGGGCCATGCCTGCCATCACGTCCTCTCCGCCCATAAACTTCATCACTGCGCTGAATGCGAGTAGAAGAGAGAGGAGGCCTGAAATCACTCGACAGATCCATACGATTTTGTTCTGCCGTACCATCTTCTACCCTCCTAGCTGGAACTATTGCTCGTAGGCTTGGGTCAGCGTGTTGATGTCGATTTTTTTCATGTGAAGCAACGCCTGCATCACTCTTTCCGTTTTCTTTGCATCTTGACCCTGCAACATCTCGTTTAACACAGGAACGACAATCTGCCACGACAGACCATACTGATCCTTCAACCAACCACAGGGCCATTCTTCACCGCCTTGGGAAAGCTTCTCCCACATCTCGTCAATTTCATGCTGCGTCTCACATTTCACCATCAACGAGATCGCCTCGGAGAATTTGAAATGCGGCCCGCCGTTTAAAGGCTACGAATTCCTGCCCCTCAATCTCAAACACCACGATCATGACCGACCCTTTCGGTCTTCCGGAGACAGCTACGCCTGCTTCTCCATAGCGGGTCATATGTCTGATCTTGGAATGTTTAAATATCGACGTATAAAATTTCGCGGCCTGTTCGGCTTGGTTATCGAACCACAAGCAGGGCGCAATCTTTTGCATGGTCTGTACTCCGCGATACGGAATCGTTCAGTTTCATGAAGCGGGTGCCTCTATTTCTTAGTCGAATGAAAGGCTCAAAATCGACAATGGCAGGACTCGTTATTTTTCAATCGCTTATCATCAGGAGATCTGTACCCGGTGAGACAAGTTGCAAGCCGATAGGTGTTTACGGGCGCATGTGCAAGAAACTCCATGCTCCGTCCAAAGGAAGGGCCATTGGCTGTGAGATCGGCCGTCGCTCCTCTTTTCAATGTGTCTGCTTCTTACGCCTGTTCAACTGATTGCTCCGCTTCGAACTCGTAATCTGATCCACAGGCAATTGTTCAAACAGCCGGCTGATTTCAGTTCTGCGCCCTCCTGCCACAGTCAGCGGAGATTCGACTCCACTTCTTGCCTCGTTGTGACTTTCAACATGTCTCACTTTCCATACTTTTCTGGTTTGGCAAGTGCTGTTCCATTCATGGGCTATGGGTGATTTGATAACTCATTGAATAAATGAGATTATAGCAACGCCTTTGCTTATCTCGGAATCCGTTGATGTTCGTGCCATGCCCCGCTCGGTGCATAACACCACCACCATCTGTGGCCTGGGCCTACAGGCTTTTCGCTGTCGATCGAGCCGGTCCGGGTCGAGCCAGAAAAACACTTTGCTGTTGATCAGACGGTACCACTGGGCCGGTGTCAGACCTACTAGACATCGTTCTAGGGCCTGTGTCGGCATAGGCTTCTGATCGCGGATCTGGATACCTTCAGGCAATACGATATGGGCAGGGCGATGTTGCTGTTCAATCTGACAGCAGGCATCGCTCGACAATCCTGCCAATTTGAAAAGGGCAGAGGCACAAAGTAGTCCGTGCTGTTGAATCGACGGCCAGTTCGATGACAATGACTGACGACCCCGCATCGAGCCGCCCCTCGCTATTTGGACAAACCCGTTCTTCTTGAAATTCCGTTGTCAGGACGCATCCGTGGCGCTTGTTGCTTCACTCACGCGCACAATCATTCATGGGCATGGTCTTCCCTGAATGTTTCATGTTGTCGCCGGATCAGCTGATTCGCACCGCTCCTTCCCGCGTATTCCATGCCTCGATCTCACCCTTCGACCGTTTGATGGCATGTTCGCCGATCCATTGAGCGATGTCATTGTCGGTCGCCCCTGTGGCGACGACCGATCTGAACCCTTCGTAGTCGATGCCGGCAAATTTGAGCCATCGCTGGTCGAGCGGACAATTGGAAAAATAGTCGCCTTCCCAACCTACGAGGACAGCGCGGCACTTATCCACTGCCCGAGCGGCCAGGGCATAACCCGCTAATGTTTCACGCGGCTTGCGAGGGCTCTCTTTGTCGTCCCGCAGATCGCGGGCCAGTGACTTCACTGTGTCAAGATCTTCCTTCATGGGGTTTTCCTTCCGTCCAGATGCTTTATCACTTCTGAAAATATTGTGAGCTGCTCTCCCATTGCTCTTTCGTGAGCTGCCACTCAACTTGGCTCCACCCTCGAACAGCCATCCATGCTGGAGCAGGCCGCTGCGTTGCCACCGCCCCAAAAGCACTTGCGAGGCGCGCAATGCGAACATTGACGCTCACAGTGCTGCCGAAAATCTCTCCCAATTTCAGATTGCCGAATCCGAAATCCACCAGGGCACGCATAACCTCAATGGCGTATCCGTAACGACCCCAGAACTCAGGCGCCAACTCGATACCGAGTTCCCCTTTTCCTGGCTCGGAATCGGCGGTGCGCATTCCGCAGCAGCCGACAAGCCGTTGCGATCTTCCCTTGCGCGCGACCCTTCAAGAGGAACGTGCGTTCGGGAGATTTCGCGACGATCCGTCATGAATCATGCGGGCTCGACTTGCCACAGTACGTCCCAGCTCACTACTTTGCGCCGGCATTCATCTCCCAGAGCGCGAATGTGTTGTGTTCCGTGTCCTGACAAATGGCGAAGTAGCCCATCCGAGGCACCGCTGTTTTAGGCATACACACCTTGCCACCGAGTTTTTCGACCTTCGTCATGGATTGAGTGACCGACTTCACGCTGATGTAGTTGGTAACCGGCTGTTCCGGATACTTGCGTGCCATCATTCCGCCATCCGGTGTGTCGTCACCGCCGCCCGTGTCGATGTGCCAGTACTCCGCTCCCCCGGGAAAAAGCTGGATGCTCCATCCGAATAATGAGCTGTAAAATTTCTTTGCGCGCTCTGGATTATCCGCCGGAATTTCAAACCAGACGATGCTCCCGGTGGTGAGGCCTTTCTTCGCAGTCTTAGCTTGTGCTTTCGCCTTCGTGCCCATCGTGTCCTCCTTGTGAGTTGATTGCGCATTTAGATAAGAAAAGAAGGTATTCCTCCCGCCATTACTTTTCATTCGGCAAGCCGGAGATTTCGATCAGCGGTCTGACTTCAACGGTTCCGATGCGTGCGCCAGGCACCCGAGTGGCGATACGGATCGCGTCCGCGAGATCTTTGGCATTGACAAGGAAATAGCCCGCGATTTGCTCGCGCGTCTCGATGAACGGTCCGTCAGTCATGAGGGATTTGCCTTCACGCACTCGCACCATGACTGCCGTTGCCGCTGGTTGCAGCGGTGACGCATGGACATATTGTCCCGTGGCATGCAACTGGTGCGTCAGCTCGATGGATTCGGTGAGGAGTTGCGATTGCGCCTCCTTGTCCATGTTCTCGAATGCGTCTTCGTTATGATGTACGATCAACATGAACTTCATCGTATGACTCCTGGCATGATTGCGGCTGGTTATTTATGCGCACCCCTGTTCTTTGAGCGGACGAACCTCGACGCTCCCGAACTGGGCTGCAGGAAATTTCGCCGCGATCCGTACGGCGTCGTTGAGGTCTCTGACGTCAATCAGCAGGTAGCCGCCGAGCTGCTCTTTCGTTTCGGCGAACGGACCATCGGTTGTCGATGTCTTACCCTCGCGGACTCGCACGGTCGTAGCGGTTTCCACCGGGTGAAGTGGTGAGGCGGCGAGAAGCTGACCCTGCTTCTGAAGCTCGCTGCAGTACGCCATTGATTCATTGGAGAGTGCAATCCGCTCGTTTTGCGGCATCGCGTGAAGTGTCTTTTCTTCAACATAGACCAGGCATAGGTATTTCATGGCAGGCTCCTCCCTTCAGGGTTTTACCATACCGGCTTGCATAAGATAGTCGTTGAGATGGGTCAAAATCGACAGAGGAATCTTTTGTCTTGATACGTGATGCCAAGGCTTCGTAAGCGGTTGATTTCTGATAGAGTTCAAGGGCGGTCGAATGAGGACATTCTGATATCCCTCGCCAGGCAGGAAGAAAGGCGGAAGGTCTTCGGAAAGTCTCTCTGATTTGGGCGGCACACAGCTGGTTCAGCTGACAGGCTGGGCACGTGATGAAGCCCGAGTTATGCGATTATGCGATATGGGGGTTGGCATGAAGGTGAAGTGCTCAGTCTATATTGCAGCAAGCGTTGACGGTTTTATTGCGAAGCCTGATGGCGATATCGATTGGCTTCTCCGGCCGGAATACGTGGCAACGGAAATGAAGGGGTTGCGCTACGATCAATTCATCTCCACCGTCGATGCCGTTGTGATGGGACGGCACAGCTTTGACAAGGCGTTGTCGTTCAGCAGTTGGTTCTATGAAGGCACGTTGGTGATTGTGCTTTCAAGCAACCAACTGGTTGTCCCTGATCATCTGAAAGGCAAAGTCAGAGTTCTAGCAGGCACACCTCAAACAATTGTCTCGCAGCTTGCATCCGAAGGAAAAAGCCACTTGTACATCGACGGAGGCATCACGATTCAGCGGTTTCTTGAAGCGAAGTTGATCGACGAGATCACCATCACTCGAATTCCCATACTGCTTGGTAATGGAGTTCCTCTCTTCGGCACTACCGGTGCCGAACAACCATTGCGGTTGATAGAAGCAGTCGCGTCGGACAATGGCTTTGTCCAGGAACAGTACGAAGTGCAGTCTGTCATGTGCATGGCTCCGCAGCCGGCCGTCAACCCGCCCGAGTTGCCGTCGGCCGAGCTGGATCGTTAGAGTGGTCATCAACGCTGATGACCATGCGAATTGATTTCACGCTGATTTGGCTCATGCCTGTGCGCTGCTTGTGTTGTTTGTGAATCAGTATCTCGTGTGAGGTTGCCGGGGGCATGCTGAACTTCCGCATCTGGTGGCGCACTTCACATCACACGAGAGCAAACGTAAAATGTTCCTGTAAAGTCTTTCTCCTTAATCGTCTTCTGTTTCTTCTGATCTTGTGAGCGCAGAGGTGAAGCAGCATGATTGGAAACATCACATGACTATTCGTGGGGGCTGTTGTTGTGGAGCGGTCCGTTATGAGGTGGATGGAACGCTGCGAAACGCACGATGTTGTCACTGTTCCGAGTGTCGTAAGGCCTTTAGCAGCGCGTCGTCTGCCTATGCCGAAGTGGATGCGGACTCGTTCTCATGGACGCTCGGTGAACACAATGTGACTCACTATCGTTCAGCCAAAGGGTGGGGCCTGGGGTTTTGTCGAATGTGCGGATCGACGCTCTGTGGACTTTATAATGGAACGGTACATGGCGTGACGTTGGGTACCGTCGATGGAGATCCTGGCGTTCAGATCACTATGCACATATTTGTCGGATCGAAGGCGCCTTGGCATGACATCGGGGGGAGTGCGCCTCAGTATGCGAAAGGGCCACCAAAAGCAAACGCCGTGAATAAGAAGGGCGGCCCTGCAAGGCGCTTCACCGGACGCGCAAAGAAAGCGCGCCGATGAATTTGGACATGGAGCTACACAAAAACATCGGTGACAACATGACCGTACAGTCAATTCCCGACGCGTACGGCGAAGCCGTATTTCATCGTCAATGGCGGAGTGAGCGCCATCGGGTTCTACAAAGCGACATTTGACACCACAGAACTGGTCGTCTGGCAGAGCCGAGCGGGAAGGTAATGCATGCCGAGCTTCGCCGCCGGCATGAAGCACATCACGCCGGTGCACGACCAATTCGACGGGGACCGCCGCGGCACGTTGATTGACCCATTCGGACATATGTGGTTATGGCCACCATGAAAGAAGATGTTTTGCCTGAGGAGAGGCAAAGGATAGAGCAGGGCGCGGCTAAGCTTGGGGGGTATCAGCCAATATGAAGCGGTATACCCAGCACTACAACAGTCAATGTGCAGACTGCGCAAAACTTGCGGCACGGAATCGACGTTTGGATTGGCTCGGGCGCTTCGAGCGAACCACCGCCCCTTCGATTCTTGGCACCCCCGTGGTCGGCGATATCCATGTTGTCGATCGAGAGAACAGTAAAGTCTTTTCTGGGGCATACGCCACCCAAGTTGTATGTCAGAACATCCCTGCCTATTGGATCATAGCGGTGCTTCTGAAATTGCCGTTCGTATTTCAACGAGTTGCCCGACAGAAACCTGGCTGCAATGGTGATACCTGTGTAATCAAATAAATCCATCTTCATCTTTGTTCTTGCTCCCTGCGGTAATATCTGGCTTTCACGCATGGAGCCACAACGAGCTCTCGAAAAATACATCCGATACCCCATTCAAGTCAGCGATCTCCTTTAACATGTCTGCCCTGTATGTCATCGCCCATGTTGCTCTCGTCGCATCGGCGACATAATGGGACAACACTAGAGCTGTGACAAATATGCCAATGACTGTTTGCCAGTGCGCATCCAATAAATGAGTTGCCCACGCGGAACCGATGAAAGGTTCGCATCAACTCCAAGCCCCTTGATGATGCCAGGCGGTGTATTCCACGGCGGCCCGATTGGTTGAGCCGGGCGTTGCAAAGATGCGTAGCAAGCTGACTTTTCTGGTGTTCAGTGAATTCTCGATCAACGAGCAGCCTCAGGCGTTCTTCAAACAAGAGATCGATCTGTTCGATTAGCGCGGGAGCAGCAACGGAATGGAGGATTTGGGGTTGACATGCAAGTAAATGCCTGCATATTATCGATTCACCTAGTGATGGGATCTGAAAAGGAGAATGCATATGCGGATTGGAGTCATCGGCGCTGGAAGCATGGGAGGGATACTTGCGCGTCACCTCGCCAAGCGAGGCCATCACGTCTCAATTGCGAACTCGAGAGGACCGGAGAGCCTGACCACGTTGGCTGCCGAGATCGGCGCGACGCCCGTTTCCGTTGTCGATGCCGCCCAAGCCGGAGAAATCGTCATCATCGCGATCCCAACGAAGGCTGTCGCCGATCTTCCGCGGGCGCTCTTTGCGAACGTACCGAGCAGCGTCGTCATCATCGATATCGGCAACTATCACCCCGAACTTCGCGATGGCCGCATCGATGCGATCGACCGAGGCATGCTCGATAGCGAGTGGGTCGCGCAGCAGATCGGGCGTCCCGTCATCAAGGCCTTCAACAACATCCTCGCCAAAAGCCTTCTCGAAAAGGGTGTTCCGAGGGGTACGAAGGGACGGATCGCACTCTCGGTCGTCGGCGATTCGTTGGACGGCAAGGCAGCAGTGCTTCGCCTCGTCGACGATCTTGGCTTCGACCCTGTCGACGGTGGCGATCTGGACAACTCCTGGCGGCAGCAGCCTGGAACGCCGGCTTATTGCCAGGACCTTGACGCTGCTGTTCTCCGGCGTGCGCTCGCCGAAGCTGATCAATACCGGATCGCGGAATACCGTGCCGAACAGGAGGCTCGAATCAGGAGGCTTATTGCAGCACAGACAGCAAAAGGATGAGTGTCCGTGAGGCACGAACTACGGCATTCCCATTTCATGACGGCACGTACCGCCGGTCTGGCGTGATCCTGGACCTTATAGACGGAATGATCGTTGACTAGCGCTCACAATCAAAAGAAGGAGAAATAGATGGCCACAATGACCACACCCTACACAGGCGGATGTGCGTGCGGCGCGATTCGCTACGAATCCACAACTGAACCGATGATGATGCTGCACTGTCACTGCCGGGATTGCCAACGATCCAGCGGAGGTCCGTTTTCGTCTTTCGTCATCGTGCCGACGGAAGCGTTTAAGATCTTGCAAGGCTCACTTCGCGTTCATGCCTCGCCCAGTGAGGCGGGTGGCATGACCCGTCGGGGCTTTTGCCCTGCTTGCGGCGCCCCGATTCAGGTCAATACCGACTCGCAGCCTCAGATTGTCGCGATCAGAACTACGAGTTTGGATGATCCGAGCTGGTTCAACTTGCAGGTGGATGTGTGGACATCAGACGCGCATCCGTGGGACGACATGAATCCCGCGCTGCCAAAGTTTGAAAAGTATCCGAGAGCACCTGGCACGTGAGGAGGGCCTGAAAGACAATAGTCCAGTGAACAAGAGAAAGGTGCAGGAACCATTTCCCCCTTATCCATGGAGAGCATGAGCTTCGTCGACGTGCTGAATGGGCGCGGAAAGGGCTTCGTGACTCATTCCCACGCTCAACGTGGCGCCGGAGGCACCTCGTTCCTGCTGCGAAACGCGTGTCGAAGACTTGGTCGATTTGGAGATTGATACAAGAGTCGACAACGAGAAGGAGGAATCGCATATGGCAGATATTCTACATAGAGTCGGAATTAAATCGTCCCTGGACGAAGTGTATAAGGCATTGGCTACGCGCGAAGGCCTTGCCGGCTGGTGGACGAACAACACACAAGGAGAAAGCAAAGTCGGCGGAGTGCTCCAATTCCACTTTGGCGCCGGGGGGTTCGACATGAAGATTCTTGAGCTTCATCCGTCCAAGCGCGTGGAATGGCAAGTGGCCGATGGGCCCACAGCATGGATCGGCACCAAGGTCAGTTGGGATCTCAAACAAGAAGGCGACTACACCATTGTCCTCTTCACACACCAAGGCTGGAAGGAGCCGATTGAGTTCATGCACCATTGCAGCACCAAATGGGCGGTCTTTCTGCTGAGCTTGAAGTCGCTCGTTGAAACCGGGAAGGGTGCCCCCGATCCACATGACATCAAGATCGACAACTGGAATTAAAGGACCACCGATGAAGGTCCTAAGCTTGCGGCGCCGAGTGCAACGCGATGCGACTGACGAGCGCAAATCATCGTCCTCGACTGATATCGACAAAGTCTTCAAGGCGCTGGCTGACCCGACCCGCAGGCGTCTACTGGACCTGCTCTATCGGGAAAACGGCCAGACGCTCATGGCACTCTGGGGGCACATGGACATGACACGCCAAGCCATGACACAGCACTTGCAGCAGCTCGAGGACGCGAACCTCGTCGCCGTCGTGTGGCAAGGTCGAGAAAAGCTCCACTACCTGAACCCTGTTCCACTCCATGAGATTCACGAGCGCTGGATCGAAAAATTCGAGCACAATCGTCTCAATGTATTGCGCAACCTCAAGAAAAGATTGGAAGGAGATGACGATGAAGAAACCTAGCTTTGTGTACGTGACCTACATCGCGACGACACCGGAGAAGGTCTGGCGGGCGCTGATCGACACAGACGTGATGCGCCAGTATTGGGCTGATCCGACTGACGATGATCCTGCACATGAGAACGTGTCGGATTGGAAGGTCGGTTCTCAATGGGAGCACCGACGCGTCGACGATACGCGCACGGTCGACATTGTCGGTACGGTCGTCGAGAGCACCCCGCCACGTCGCTTGGTGATCACATGGGCGAGACCACAGGACGCCGGAGAGAATTCGAAACATTCACGTGTCACATTCGATATCGAGCCGCACGGCGACGGGCTCATTCGATTGACGGTCACCCATGAAGACCTCGAGCGCGACCCAAAGATGCTCGAGGGTATATCGAATGGCTGGCCGAAGGTTCTTTCAAATCTCAAGACGTTGCTTGAAACCGGTCGCGCGCTCCCACGCATATCTTCGGCAACGTAAGAAAAGCAGAGAGTGAAATAGTATCTTTTACAGATTCCAACGAGCCTTATACATGAGCAGCAACCGAGGTATGTAGCATGGTAACCAAGGGGATCCAAGGTGACCTCGACACCGTATGGAGCATCATCGACCGGTGTCGGGCGTCGCTTAGACAGTGTGGCATTTTTCAGTGGGACATGGTGTATCCAACTCGTGAGACAGCAGTTCATGACATGAACGTAGGTGGGCTCTATGTCTTGGCCTCTCTTGGTCAAGTGCTGGCCGTCGTGACGATCGATACTCAGCATGAGGACGAATACAACACAGTCCGGTGGACAACCTCTGAGCCGGCCTTGATCGTCCATCGGCTCTGCGTCGATCCAGAAGTGCAAGGTCAGGGGATTGGACGACGACTTATGGAATTTGTAGAGCGATATGCAGTTCGCCAGAGATTTTCCAGCGTGCGATTGGATGCCTATTCGGGGAATCCTCGAGCGCTTGCGCTGTATAGGCAGCGTGGCTACCGTGAAGCTGGACAAGTCTTTTTCCCGCGACGAACGATGCCATTTCATTGCTTCGAATTAGATCTCACATCAGCTCAAGGTTCTCACTGACACCGTCAGGTCATCGTACTCGTAGATCATGCAGATCCCATCAAAACAGAAATGTGGAAGGAATTCTCGCCGAACCGATAATCTGGAAACCGGCCGTTCATTGGAGCTGACCTGGAAGGAATGACATTGTTGAGCATGCGCGAGTACTTTACCAATAGGAGTTAGCATGGATAAGCCGAAGTTCGTGTATGTCACATATATAATGACGACGCCTGAAGCGCTCTGGAACGCCTTGATGGATGAGGAGATGACCAAGCAATATTGGGGACGCGCCAAGAATGTGTCTGATTGGAAGGTCGGCTCAACTTGGCAGCACCAGGACTACGACGATCCCACTATGGTCAAGATTGTCGGCAAGGTCATAGAACGCACACCCCTGAAGCGGCTTGTCCTGACCTGGGCGTCACTCACCGATGCAGAGAAAGAGACGAAGCAGACTCGAGTCACTTTCGAGATCGAACCGATGTTCGGCGCCGTGCGGTTGACGGTCATCCATGATGAGCTGGAGCCCGGCTCTGAGATGCTCCGTGGCATCACCCAAGGCTGGCCGGCGATTCTTTCCAGCCTCAAGACGCTGCTCGAAACAGGGCAGCCGATGCCGGGGACGACGCGACGCTGGGGTGGCCAGCCGGCGTGAGAGGTAGAGGTCGCAGGTAGTGTTATTAAGACGTCTTGAAGATGAGACAGGCGCTGTCAAGACGTCATCCGCGCAATTGCCGGCGAAATCCTACTTGAAATGAAATAACAGATGAGTTGATCGCTTGTAATCGGCTCACCGGCCGAGCACGGGAAAGGAGAAGAAGATGGTACCTTTTGTCATCATTGATGCTCCTTCCATCTTAGGACTACGTCCAACCGGAGTTGAAGAGCTTCCGGATGCGCTGAAGACAGCCGGATTGCTGACGGGCTTGAACGCTGAGTATGCCGCACGAGTTGAGCCGCCACCGTATAACACGGAGCGCGATCCTGAGACGCTCGTATTAAATCCGAACGGGCTGAGAGATTATGCGTGGCAACTCGCCGAGACAGTGGCGGAAGTGTTGCAGCAACATAAATTCCCGATTGTTCTGGGCGGTGATTGCAGCAATGTGATCGGCTGTATGTTAGCGCTGCGGCGCATGGGGCGCTACGGGTTGTTTTTCATCGACGGCCATGCTGATTTTTATCAGGCGGAAGCAAACCCCAATGGCGAAGTGGCTTCAATGGACTTGGCAATCGTCTCCGGGAGAGGTCCGAATATTCTGACAAACATTGACGGGCTACGTCCGCTCGTGCGCGATGAGGATATTGTCCTGTTCGGCTACCGCGATGCCGAACAACAAAAGGAGTTCGGCAGCCAAGATGTGCGTGACACGGCGATTCACGCCTTCGACCTGACTCAGGTGCGCGAATTTGGAATAACTGCCGCTGCGGAGCACGGCATGAAGAAGTTGAGACACAATTCGCTCGAGGGGATTTGGCTTCACTTGGATGCCGATGTGTTGAACGATGACATCATGCCGGCAGTCGATTACCGTTTGGCTGATGGTTTGCAGTGGGAAGAATTGAGTGCGGCCTTGAAGGTTGTGATGAGGTCAGGTCACGCTGTTGGAATGAACATTGGCATCTTCAATCCGCGTCTTGATGCTGAGGGATCAATCGCACGCGATTTGGTTTCAAGCCTGGTCGCTGGCTTGCGGGAATAGTGAACTCGAACTCCGAATGCGCGCGACATTATTCAAAGATTGGCCGGCTATTCTACCCTAGCCCGCATTATTCATGGAGGGTTCGTTGCGAAAGCGTGCAGACGCGAAGCGAGACGGGCACTCGGAGGCATGAAGCCCTGAGGCATACTCGTGCAGTATGTCGAAGGCTGAACGGCGAGGCTGCTAGCTTGACCTTTTGCTCGTTAAATCAATGAAGGGGCTCGACGGAGAACCACAGACAATCACGTATGGATCTATTTCCATTCTATTATATGGAGGATCTTGCACATGAAGCCGCGAATCACGCTCATTACGATCGGGGTTGATGATTTAGACAGGTCTCTCCGGTTCTATCGCGACGGTCTGGGCCTCAAAACAGAAGGTATCGTCGGTGCCCAGTTTGAGCATGGGGCCGTAGTGTTCCTCGAGTTGCAAGCCGGTTTACGGCTTGCGCTCTGGCCACGCAAAAGTATCGCTCATGATTCAGGCCTGCCCGTGGGCCGTCCGAGCCCGACAGAATTCACCATCGCGCACAATGTGACCTCAAAGGCAGAGGTCGATGCCGTGATGGAACAAGCCAAAAGTGCAGGCGCGGTGATCGTCAAGCCGGCTCACGATGCGTTCTGGGGCGGGTATACCGGTTACTTCCAGGACCCAGATCAGCATCTGTGGGAAGTCGCATGGAATCCCGAATGGGCGGGACAAGAGTGAGGTGTAGCCTTCAAAGCCGTCTATCGAACCCGCGCGAGCTCAACAAAAAAGACTCAATATGCCGAGGCTTTTTGCAACGCTGAGGAGACAAGGATGATCCGTGAATGGACACGCGGAGAGTATACGATTAGCACCGATCGGGGCCGTCTTGACCTCGACGTGATCCACGGGTTTCTCGTCGGCTCATACTGGGCAGAGGACCGAACGCGAGAACGTGTCGTCCAGTCGATCGAGCACTCACTGCCGTTCGGCATCTATCACCATGAGAACCAGGTTGGATTTGCGCGCGTGTTGACCGACTATGTCGTGCTTGCCTTTCTTGCCGATGTGTTTGTGACGCACACGTACCGTGGCCTGGGATTGGGTTCATGGCTGGTTGAAGTTGTCACGAGTCTCCCGGAGTTGCGTCCGATACGCCGATGGCTTCTCGGTACACGCGACGCGCACGAGCTGTACCGTAAATTTGGATTTGCAGAGCCAACGCCGGGGGTGCTCATGGAGAGGGTCGATGTGGAAAGCGATAAACGACGTTGAACGTTGAGCTGTACGGGAGAGGTTTCTGATGTCCGCAACACAGCACATGACCCTCGTTGAGCTTGAGGCCGGATTAGACACCATTTGCCAGTCGCCCAGAGAGGAAAGCGTGTTGGCTATGATCGTGCGCCGTCCGGCGGTCGGTGAGCGCGAGGTGATGGAGGAGGGGAAGCTGGATTTGCTCGAAGGCCTTATCGGTGACACCTGGAGAATGCGCGAGAGTTCTAGGACTGGAGATGGATCATCGCACCCCGACATGCAACTCACCATCATGAACGCCCGGGTCATTGCGTTGCTGGCCCAAGAGGAAGAACGTTGGCCACTCGCCGGGGATCAATTGTATATGGATTTCGACTTGAGTGTGGACAATGTGCCGGCTGGGACACGCTTGATCGTCGGCTCGACCGTGATTGAAGTGACCGCTCAACCACATACCGGCTGCAATAAATTCATAGCCAGGTTCGGGTTGGATGCGTTGAAGTTCGTCAACTCTCCTGTCGGAAAGCAGCTTCGGTCGCGGGGCCTCAATGCCAAAGTCGTACACTCAGGTGTGATCCGGGTAGGCGATCAGGTGAAGAAACTATGAGGCGGTCGCGCCAGACCAAGTGCCGCGACCTGACGGCGGAGGATGAATGAAACGAATGAGCACTGTGAAGCGCATTGTGTCGGTCTTTACTGTCCTGCTCTCGTGCGTTGGCTGTGATCAGACCACGAAGTCAGTGGAAAAGTCTTTGCTTTCTCAAGCGGAAGGATGGTCATTCCTTGGCGATACGGTTCGGTTGCAACTGGCGAACAATTACGGAGTGTTTTTGAGCGTAGGCGATTCACTTCCCGATATATGGCGACATGGGCTTCTATCGATCGGTGTGGGCTGTGTGCTTCTAGGGTTGTTGGCGTATCTGTTCGTATCGAAGACCATCGGTCCGAGTGCCGTGCTTGCCCTGTCGTTGTTCATCGGCGGTGGAACCAGTAATCTTCTCGATCGGCTACTGTATGGAGGTTACGTCGTCGATTTTATCAACATCGGGATTGGCCCGGTTCGCACGGGCATCTTCAATGTTGCGGATGTCGCCATTTCTTTGGGCATGACCCTTCTCGACTTCAGTGAGATCCGCGCCAAATCCAAAAGGGTCGACACTATGGAAAGTTCATGACAACCTCATCGCCTCTGCTGCACGAGGAACTCCCGTAGGACTGGCACTGCCGGCGAACCTCACCACGTTTTGTTCCAGCGGACACGCCAAGGTGCCGCTGAATTCAACCGTTCGATGACCCGATCTGGCCGCGGCAGAGGCATGGTCATGAGGCTACAATGAATATCGGTTCAATTGTTATTCGCTGTTACGAATTCGATAAAATGTTGGCGTTTTGGCAAGAGGCGTTGCAGTACGTCCCTAGAGAACCAGCGAAAGATGGTTGGGTGGTATTGCGTGATCCCGCGGGAAGAGGTCCCAACGTGTCGTTGGACCAAGTTTCGGAAAGACGTACGGGAAAACGTGGCAGATTGCACCTTGATCTCTATACGGACAACCAGGAGAGCGAAGTGGCGAGACTCATCATGATAGGGGCGGTTCGTTATCCGTGGAGGTATCGACCGGGTGATGACTTCATCGTGTTGGCCGATCCCGATGACAACCTGTTCTGCGTCGTTCAAGTCACAGATGAAATCTGAACGAAGCGAGAGAGCGAGATGATACGTCAAGTCCTCCATCAAGCTGAAGAGCATCGATGGCCGGCCGCGAGTGATCAAACCCTAGAGGCTGGCCATCCGCGCAATGAGCCGCGTCACAACGCACTCTGTCCCGACGAACACGATTCCATGACCGACCGCTGGGTACATGTCACAGGAGACACCGACTATGACGAAGATCGAACGGTTCTTTGCTCGTTATGAACAAGGGGCGAATTCTTTCGACCCGGACATCGTGACTTCGGAATTTTCGGACTATTTTATGGGCGGTGATCCAAATGGTGTCGTGTGCATTCAGAACAATGAAGAGTTCCGCAAGGCGATTCCACAGAGACATGCGTTCTTTCAACAGATCGGCTTCAGGTCTGCGAAGATCCTAGGATTGACGGAGACACCGCTCGATGAGCGATATACCATGGCAAAAGTTCATTGGCACATGATCTTCGAGAAACAGCCGGCGCATCAATACGACTTCAAATTCTTCATCACGTATTTCTTGTTCGACGCCGGGACTGGTCCCAAGGTTGTCTTCTATGTTTCGCACGACGATGAGCAGAAGGTCATGAGAGATGCCGGCTTGATTCCTTAAAGACTGAGTGAGGAGAAGGATATCGATCGCGAGAGGAGCGTGTTGAATGTCGGTTCTGTGCCGTGACACCGGAACAGGTAATCGCCGCGATACCGTGGAAATCGAAGCGTTCAGAGAACAATGTGCGGTCATTGCCGTCGTTGACATCGACATCCTGTGGCGTCACCAAGAGACTCAGAAAGATTTCCATTGGAAAAGGCCGTATCTGTAAGATGGACACAACACCTGTATCGATGAATGGACATGATTTCTCGCAGCAGCATTTGCTCACCAACCTTTCACCGTATCCGTGGCTCTTCATATGCCGAAACCGACGCGAGAGAATTGCAACAATTCGATGTCGCGATAGGACGCGCAGAATTTGAGTCACTGCAACTGCCACCATCCAGCCTCCAAACCACTTTCGAAATCCCACGGTGTACAGAGAGTTCCCTTTCCGCTTCGTGAACGAAAGGGGTTGCTTCCTTAAGTTTTTCGATTGATCGAACCGGCCGTGCTCTGCTGTGGACCCATCGACGACGGATGCGATGTCGAATTCGGTAGGCTTGTTCGACTAATAGACAGAAAGTCATTCTGAGGTGACCGCGAGGCGTCATGAGTACTCCGAGTCCAGAGATTCGCAAAGCGACCCGCCATGAATGGCTTGGGCTTGCGGTGCTGGCACTGCCCTGCCTGCTGTACTCGATGGATCTCACGGTGCTGAATCTTGCCGTACCAAAACTCAGCGCGGCCCTGCGACCCACCGGCACCGAGCTGCTATGGATGGTCGACATTTACGGATTTGTATTGGCCGGTGCTCTGATCCCCATGGGGGTGCTCGGTGATCGGATCGGTCGGCGCCGTCTATTGCTGATTGGTGCGGCTGCGTTCGGTTGCGCATCCGTCCTGGCTGCATTCGCCCCGAGCGTTGAAACCCTCATCGCGGCTCGCGCGCTCCTCGGCTTGGCTGCAGCCACACTCGCTCCTTCGACCCTGTCGTTGCTTCGTTGCATGTTTCTTGATCCGAAGCAACGCACGTTCGCGGTCGGCGTGTGGATTGCCAGCTTCTCGGCGGGGGGAGCGATCGGCCCACTGATTGGCGGGGTGCTGCTCCAGTTCTTTTGGTGGGGGTCCGTGTTTCTGATCAACCTTCCCGTCATGATCCTGCTGCTCGCTGTGGGTACCAGGCTGCTTCCCGAGTTTCGAGATCCGCAGGCGGGCAGACCGGACATCGTGAGCGCCGCACTGTGCATTGCCACGATCCTGCCTGTTATTTACGGGGTCAAGCGCATCGCCGGGCAAGGCGCAGACTGGGTTGTCTTGGTGACGATCGTCTGGGGTCTGGTGATCGGCGGCATCTTCCTGCACCGACAGCGGAAACTTGTCGAGCCCTTCATTGACCTCCGGCTGTTCCGACGAATGACGTTCAGCGCAGCCCTTGGGGTCAATATTTTTGGGTTCTTTGTTGCGTTCGGTACTTTTCTGCTGATTGCACAATACCTGCAACTGGTGATCGGACTCTCACCGCTGGCAGCAGGTTTGTGGTCGGCTCCGTCGGGTATCGCATTTGTTGTGGGCGCGATGCTCACGCCACGGCTTGTGAACTACGTGAGGCCGACACATGTGATTGCGATTGGATTTGTGATTGCCGCGCTTGGCTTTGGTCTGCTGACACAAACGGGAACGACGCACGATCTCGCCATCGTAGTCACAGCGTACGCCGTGTTCTCACTGGGGCTTGCCCCAGTATTCACGCTTGCCTCCGATCTGATTGTGAGTACGGCTCCGCCTGAGCGTGCAGGGGCCGCGGCTGGAATTTCGGAGATGAGCGCCGAACTCGGCGGCGCTCTTGGCATTGCGCTGCTTGGCAGCGTTGTGACCGTGATCTATCGCGGAGCAATAGCCGGCGCGTTGGGTGGCGACCTGCCGCCGGACGCGCTTGAAGCGGCACGCGACACGTTGGGAGGCGCGCTCTCCGTGGCAGGGACTCTGCCCGCGCAGCCTGGCGCGGTTTTGCTGACCGCCTCGCGCTGCGCCTTCATTGAGGCGTTTCAGGCAACCGCTCTGGTTTCAACTGCAATGACCCTGATGGCAGCAGTCGCAGCCGCAATGATGCTGGGGCGACATCAACCATCTTCAGAAATCCCATCAACGTCAAGCAGGGCTGAGTCATGAGAGAGAATTGCAGAACCACGATAGGCAGGTCAGTACTCGCTGTCTTCAGGACGAATGGATCTCCATGGAGGAGCTCAAATGACACAAAAAACTCGAACGGCTGGAAGTCGTGCTTGCGCACCATACCGGGGACATGTTATGCGGGAAGAACATCGCGGATCTGGGTCTTATGCCCGTCTGTTTAATCATAGGCGGAAAACTATTGGCATTCCGTTCGCGAACAGGTTGCGCAAAGACGAACTCGAGGACGGCATTAAGCTGTTCCTTAACACTGGCGAGATCAAATTCCCAAACACACGAAGCTTCTCAATTCCTCAAACAAAAGACGTCAAATTAGGATTGAGGCTCGACCTCCCGGTAGCGGCCTATACAAACGATGCAAAAACTAAGAATTTCCTCGAAAAAGAGGCACAGAAAATGGCTCCGGGTCTGAAAAGGAAATCCGGCACGCGTTACCGGCTCAACCGCTGGCGAGAGGAGCAACTCGCTAAGGCAGTAAGAATCACGTACCGAGACCTGGTGCGAGAATATGTTCGACTCAATCAAACCAACGGGCAGTTCGCTCAGATTCCTCATGGCCGATACATAAATTTTCTGAGCGATTTCTTGAAGGGAGAAAGGGGAGCCACAAGAAAACAGGCGATAAAGGCTTGGGAAAAGCTCAAGACGCTCGACGCTCCCAAGAACTATCGTTCGTGGAAAAGGTTTCAATCATCGAAAGACACGTAATGTCCGTAGGGGCCATCTACCGGCCAGCGAACAATAGCAAAGCCGCCTGGCAACTGGTTGCAGCGGGCGGAGTTTCATGCGCCCCCACCGCTGAGCGGCAACGTTCGGCCTCAAGGTCACGTGCGCCAGCACGTAGGAAAGTGATCGGTACGCGCAGGCGTATATTGAAAGGATTCATCCATGCCCAAGCTCCGCATCCATAATTTCGCAATATCTCTCGACGGCTATGGCGCCGGTTCCAACCAAGACCTCGACAACCCGCTCGGCGTCGGCGGGGAAGCTCTGCACGACTGGATCGTCCACACTCGCACCTTTCAGCAAATGCAAGGAGAAGATGGCGGTGTGAGTGGAGTCGACGACGACTTCACGGCGCGCGGTTTCGCCAATATCGGAGCGTGGATCCTCGGCCGCAACATGTTCGGACCCGTCCGCGGATCCTGGCCCGATAGCACCTGGAAAGGCTGGTGGGGTGATAATCCGCCGTACCACACTCCTGTCTTCGTGCTCACTCATCACCCCCGGCCATCAATTACCATGGACGGAGGCACAACGTTCCACTTCGTGACGGAAGGAATCCATGCTGCATTGCAACGGGCAACTGATGTAGCTAACGGTCAAGATATTCGTCTCGGAGGCGGGGTCGCCACGATTCGGCAGTATCTCCAGGCCAGACTCGTCGACGAGATGCACATCGCGATCAGCCCGATCCTGCTCGGGTCAGGCGAACATCTCCTCGCCGGTATCGACACACCGGCACTCGGTTATCATTGCGTTGAACACGTAACCACTGCCGACGCGACGCACTTCGTTCTCACAAAGAATGTCTAGCCGGTTCAATGCTTCACCGAGTCTCCGAACGTGTCGAGTCCAGTGGAGCTGTATTCCTGTTCGAAGCTGATAAAGATGTGGCGACCTTTTCGAGGGACTTTGGTTGGTGATTAATCTCCTCCGAATGGATAGTCGACCGCGAGCAACCAATCGCCGTTTGGCTGTTGGCGGGCCACTTCCACACCCTTGCCCTTCATCTCAATGGATTTGCCGTCAGAGCCGCTTCCGGTGAGTTTCCACTGGCTGCTCATCAGGGCCACGCCGGGACCATTGATGACATACAGACTCTGCAACTGCATGGTTCCTTTCAACATGAGGAATTGTTGAAGGGCTTGACGGATGGCATCTTTACCTCGCGTGACTTTTCCCGGTTGTGGAATCAGCGTCGCATCCGGTTCGTAGAGCGCCATCAGCGCATCGAGGTCCCCGGCATTAAATGCTGTTGAGAACAATCCGTGAACCTCCTCAGGTTTATTGGCACTCATATGCGGCTCCTTCCGTTACATGATGAGTTCTGCCGAGCTATAAGAGGACACACAATCCTCAGGCATCATACCCAGTTCGCCAGTCACATAATCGTCGAACATCCATCGATCCGAACAGATTGAGGTTGGTCCTTCTCCGCTCGCGAATTTAGGCTAAGATGGTTGAGCAGTCGTGACACGCTCACGTCTTCTCTCCTGTTATGAAACGCGGTTGGACCACGAGGGCCCCGAGGAGATCTCTGGACTGCTCCGTTAGCCGATTCCGTAGATCACGCTGATGCGCCCATCTGGAAGCTGCTGCATCTTCCGGAGTTCGAGCCCATGACGACGTTCCGTCGTCGCAAAGAGCGCCTTCCCTTCACCGGCGATCAGCGGATAGATAATCAGCCGAAGTTCATCCACCAAGCCGGCGTCAATAAGGCTCGCCGTAATTCGGGCGCCACCCATGAGATAGATGTCCTTGCCAGACTGTTGCTTGAGGGCAGAGATGTCTTCGATTTTCCGGAGGAAACGCGTCTTCGGCCAAAGAGCGGAAGTCACGGTGCTCGACAATACATAGTGCGTGGTCTGGTTAGCGAAACGGGCCCATTCAGCCTCCGCTTTCGTTGGAGGCTTGTTCGACGGTGGGTGAGGCTTGTCGGGCTCATTGTGTATCGCGGTCCAATAGTGCTCGTAGTCGGGGTACATGCCGCCTCCGACCACGCATGCGTCTATCTGCGGCGTGAGCCCGTAGTCCTCCGACTACGCCTCGACCCAATCCGCGTCGCTCCCTCCCGGCCCCGCTATCTTCCCGTCGACAGAAACCTTCATTGCCGAAATCAATTTGCGCATGTTGTCCTCCGTCTCGTTGCCTTAGACCTGCAACCGCCGGCGGGCGGCTGCAATCGCGTCGCCTTCTCGTGTGTGAGCTTTCTCTCGAACCCGCAGTGCGTCCAGCTCGGCCTGGAAAATGCTGCGATCGACCACCGCAGGTACTCCAATTTCATTTCTCCTAGTGTCTTTCATCGTTCCCCTCCATCGGCCAGTAATTCAGGTCAAGTATCGCTCACCCCATCCGGCCCGAATTTTCAGCCCTTGTCGTACTCGTCGTGGCGCTGCCACCAGGGGCCGCCGCTTTCGTTGCGTCCTTTGGGGGCGCGATCGAACCATCGGTACATCGCCCAGATGGCGTCCACGCCGCGCCCATAGGTCGAATAGGTGTGGTAGACGACGCCATCCTCGCGCGCGAACGCGCTCATGCCAGGCCTTTCGCGATGGTACGTGGGCGCGTCGATTCCAGACATGGCCGCAAGCTTGTCCTCCGCCGAGTCGCCGCCGCCCTCCTGACCCGCGCGCCATCGAAATACGTCGCTCGTCGGCGCCTCGTGCCGGAAGTTGTATTCGGCGCCCTCGCGCTGTTGCTTCTCCGTGAACGAGACGTTGAAGTCGAAGTTGAAGTCGCCGCCTGCGGAGGACGCCCAGGGAAAGGTCCAGCCCATTCGCCGCTTGTATGCTTGCAGCGTCGCGAGCGGCGCGCGCGACACCGCCCACAGCATCACATCATGATTGGCCAGGTGGACGACGATACCGTTGAAGCCGTCCGCGATCGACGAGCAAGTAGGACATCCTGCCTTGAAGTCGGGGGCATACATAAAGTGGTAGACGAGGAGCTGCGAGCACCCTCTGAAGAGGTCTGGCAGAGAGGCGCTCCCTTCATCGGTCTCGAATCGGTACTCCTTGTCGATCTGGACCCACGGCAGCTCCTGGCGGCGACGCGCCAGCTCATCGTTGCGCCGCGTGAGCTCCTTCTCCTTTTCGAGCAGTGAGACTCTGGCCTTTAGCCATTCCTCGCGCGAAACGACGTGATGCTGCATCGTTAACCTTCTGTCGAGATGTTTGCGGCGAGGGAACGATTAATCGTTACGCACAGATATCAGGAGCGAGTCACAAACCCGCGACGCGTTGCGGTCCGGTCGATCAGGTCATTGGGCATCTCGCGGACCAGTATCGCGTTGGCAGCTTCAACGATGCCAGGCGGAGCCAACTCTGGCCGCCCGGTGCCAAACGGCGGGCGGGGAGCATATTCCATGGCAAGTTCAGTGAGTTGACCGGCACTGGGACCGGCCCATTTGCCGATCATCTCTAAACCGAAGTCGATTCCGGCTGTCACGCCGCCGCCCGTGGCGCGATTACGATCGATCACTACTCGCTCGTCGACGGGCTCAGCACCAAACTTGCGCAGGTAGTCGCGGGAATACCAGTAGCAAGCAGCCTTATAGCCTCGCAACAATCCCGCTGCTCCGAGTATCAAGGAGCCAGTGCAGACACTGGTAACCCAGCTAGCCTGGGCACCAATCCTCGCGACATGGTCGAGGAAAGGATCGTCCTGCAGAGCATCGAAGACGCCGTGCCCGCCACCAGGCAGGAGTAGGACGTCCGGGTTCTGCATACAGTTTGCGAGGTTGTGGGTTGCGATGATGTCGGATCCGAAGTCCGTCTTTACAGGTCCCTCACGGAGTGCCGCCAACTGAATCTGTACGTCGGGCATGAGCCCCCAGCAGTTGGCCGGCCCGATCATGTCGAGAGCGGTAAATCTTGGGAACAGTACTGCGAGAATGCGCATGTGTAGCCTCCTGTGGGTTAGACCTGGCGGCGCGCCATATCCTCGTGACACCACGACACCCGCGACTTGGTTTAGCGCTTGTCGTACTCGTCGTGGCGGCGCCACCAGAAGCCCGTCTCGTTGCGCCCCTTGGGAGCACGGTCGAGCCAGGCGTACGCGGCCCAGATGCCGTCCACTCCGCGTGCATAGGTGGAATATGTGTGGTACACAACGCCGTCCTCGAGGGCGAACGCACTCATGCCCTCTCTCTCGCGCGTATACGTGGCGAGGTCGGTTCCGGTCATGGCCGCCACTGCCGCGTATCCCGGCGCCGGCGTCGCTGCCATCCCCGCTTCCATCACGGGGTCGTCGCGCCGGAAGTTGTAGTCCATGTTTCCTGCGCGCTGTTGTTCTTCGGTAAAGGAAGCGTTGAAATCGAAATTGAAGTCGCCGTCCTGAGACGACGCCCAGGGAAACGTCCAGCCCATCCGCCGCTTGTATTCTTGCAGCTTCGCGAGCGGCGCGCGCGACACCGCCCAGAGCATCACGTCGTGATTCGCGAGGTGAACGTAGAAACCGTTGAAGCCGTCGGCGATCGCCGAACAGGACGGACATCCGGCCTTGAAGTCTGGCCCGAACATGAAGTGGTACACGATGAGCTGCGAGCGCCCGCGGAAGAGGTCTTTCAGCGAGGCGCTCCCCTCGTCGGTCTCGAATCGATGCGCCTTGTCGATGCGCACCCACGGCAGCGCCTGCCGCAGGCGTGCCACCTCATCGCTGTGCCGAGTGAGCTCCTTCTCCGCCTGGAGCAACTCGCGACGCGCGGCGAGCCACTCTTCACGTGTCCCGGTCATGTGATGTGTCATAGTCCTTCTCTCCTTTCTTCGTGACGTTCAGCCAACGGCCACGATCCACGGGACGGGATTGCGAGCGCTCCTCGTACCAGTGCGCGGCGTGGGAGATTCGTCAGGTGATAAGTTTTCGAGCAACATGTCGTTGCTCCGAGGGTCCGCCTCAACGCTGCCGATCACACTCGAGACTCGCACTCTGACAATTTAGCGCTCCGGCCACGTTGCAGCAATGACAAAAGAGTGCTACTTTCTGCCAATGCCCCACCGGGTCGCGCTCCTTGTATATTCGGGGTTCGAACCGCTCGACGTCGCCGGACCAGCCTCGGTCTTCAGCGCAGCCAACTATGCTCTACGTCAGCAAGGACAGAAGGCGTTTTATACTGTTGAGATAGTTTCCCTGGCGGGCGGCCTCGTGGAGGGCGATGGCGGCATCGCAATTCATACGCGAACGCTCGCTCGCGTGCCACCGTCTGCTGTCGATACGCTCCTGATTGTGGGCGGCCACATTGAGTATCTGTCCCGGGCAACCGTCAACCTGCAGCTTCGCCGTTGGATCGGTCGCTGCACGAAGTCGGCTACCCGAATCGGCTCGATCTGCTCCGGGGCTTTCACTCTGGCGAGGCTGGGAATTCTCGATGGCAAGCGCGCAGTGACTCATTGGGAAGGTTGTGCGCTGCTCAGCGAGATGCATCCGTCGGTTCAAGTCGATTCCGACGCTCTGTATGTCGTGGACGGCAATGTGTGGACCTCTGCCGGCGTGACAGCAGGCATCGACATGGCCTTAGCGATGGTCAGTCGCGACGTCGGGGCCGACATCGCAAGCCAGGTTGCCAAGGGGCTGGTACTCTATGCCCGCCGTCCAGGCTATCAGTCGCAGTTCAGCACGCTCTTGCGAGCACAACTCCAGAGCGATAATCCCTTCGCGGAACTGATCGACTGGATGCAGGCCAATCTCGATCGTGCGTTGGACGTGCCGAGCCTTGCGGCCCGCGCCAACCTGAGCGAGCGCAGCTTCTACCGTAAGTTCTTCGCGGCCACTAGTCAGTCACCGGCTCGTTTCGTCGAGGCGATTCGCCTGGAAGCAGCGAGGATGCTGCTCTCGCGCGGCCTTTCATCAAAAGACGTCGCCGTGAAGGTTGGTTTGTCACCGACCTCCAGGCTGACGGAGGCCTTTGAGCGACGTTTCGGCATGACGCCTCGGTTGTTCAGAGAGATGCATGCGTCGATTGATTGAGGACATCTGCTTCTCGTGTCGGTGACCGGTTGAACGGAATGCTGTAAGCAGGCTGACCCTTCTCCGGATTTCGATTCAGGGTCACCATGTCCGAAAATGGCGAGCAAGCCATGCCCCGCCATGATGTAATAGCTGTATGACACTCGATTCCACTACCTGCTACCGTGCCCTTCGGGCGCGCGATGCGCGCTTCGACGGGCGCTTTTTCGTCGCTGTGTCTTCGACGCGCATCTACTGCCGTCCAGTCTGTACGGTCAAACCACCCAGACTCGAGAACTGCCGCTTCTATCCGAGCGCCGCCGCGGCCGAAGTGGCCGGCTATCGGCCTTGTCTGCGTTGCCGGCCTGAACTCGCGCCGGGCAATGCCAGCGTGGACGCGACGACACGCGTGGCCCAGGCCGCAGCAAGTCTCATCGAAGACCGTACACTCGATGCTGAAGGACTGGTGGCTCTCGCGTCGCGGCTCGGTATTACCGACCGGCACCTGCGCCGCGCATTCGGCACCGAATTCGGCGTCTCGCCGGTAGAGTTCGCACAGACGCAACGGTTGCTTCTCGCCAAACGCCTCCTCACAGATACCGGTCTGCCGGTTACTGAGGTCGCATTTGCGAGTGGCTTCGGCAGCCTGCGGCGCTTCAACGCACTCTTCAAGCAGCGATACCGCCTGCAACCGAGCGAGTTACGCCGGCGCATGAACGGCGAGGGAATGCCCGCTGCCGACGCGCTGAAATTCGAACTGAGTTTCCGTCCTCCCTATGACTGGCCGGCGATCAATACCTTTCTCGGCGCACGGGCGATAGCCGGCGTCGAGATGTTGGAGAATGCCTGCTACCGCCGCACCGTGCGCGTCGTGTCGGAGGGCAAGGTCCATCTCGGTTGGGTCGCGATCGGATTGTCGCCGAAGAAACCGGCACTACGCGTCGCGGTGTCTGCGTCGCTTGTCCGAGTTCTGCCGCCGGTGCTCGCGCGCGTCAAGGCGCTTATGGACTTGTCCTGCAATCCAACCGAAGTGGCGGAAGCACTAGGCGGGTTAGCGCAGCGCCGTCCTGGCATACGAGTCCCGGGCGCGTTCGACGGATTCGAGGTGGCGGTGCGCGCGATCCTTGGACAGCAAGTGACGGTGGCTGCGGCACGGACCCTCGCCGGCCGGTTTGCTGCCGCGCTCGGCGATCCGATCGAGACACCGTTTGCTGCGCTCACGACGGTGTTTCCCACTGCCGCACGTGTGGCCGACATAGCGGTGGCACACATCGCATGTCTGGGCATGCCGGCGGCGCGTGCCCGTACGGTGATCGCGCTCGCGCGCAGCGTGGCGGACGGAGATCTCGTGCTGACACCGCATACCGATATCGAAGCAACGCTGGAGCACCTTCGTGCGCTACCGGGAGTGGGCGAGTGGACGGCCCAGTACATCGCCATGCGGGCGCTCGCCTGGCCGGATGCGTTTCCCCACACCGATCTCGGCGTGATGAAAGCGCTCGGTGAAACGGATGCTCGTCGCGTGCTCGAAGCCGGCGAAGCCTGGAGACCGTGGCGCGCGTATGCTGTGATGTATCTCTGGAATTCACTGAGAAAGGAGTGATCATGTTTTACTACGATTATTATCAAAGCCCTCGCGGGCGCATGTTACTGGTTGCCGACGATAAGGCGCTGACCGGCGTCTTTTTCACTGGACAGAAGTATCAGCCTTGCATCGAAGAGGAATGGAGAAGAAATGGAACACATGCTCCGCTGCGCCAAGCGAAGCGCGAGCTCGCGGAATATTTCAATGGCACACGCACGCGGTTTACCGTCAAGATTGCGCCGCGCGGTACGCCGTTTCAGCGTGCGATATGGAAGGCCATCTCGGGTGTCGGATTCGGCCGAACCATCGCCTATGCAGAGCTGGCGCGGCGTGCGGGACGTCCCGGCAGTGCGCGAGCTGCGGGCGCAGCCACGGGCCGCAATCCGATCGGGATCATCGTGCCGTGCCATCGGATCATCGGCTCGAACGGTTCTCTCACCGGGTATGCCGGCGGTTTGGCAAAAAAGCGCGCTCTGCTGGCATTGGAAGAGCACGCTTTACCATAAGAGTTAATATATGAAACGCAAAATATCTGGGGCATTATGAGCGGAACAATCGAGTCCCTTCTTATGGCGATACTGAAGGATGATCGTCCTGTAGCGAGGAAACTGCTGAAGGCGGATCGAGATTTAGGTTCGCACGTTGTAAAAGAATCTCGGCTCTATGAAACAGGAATTGCTCACTGGCTGTATGCGGGAGATACGGCCAGTGCATCTCGCCGCAGCGGGGTACCGGGTGGAAATTGCCCGACTCCTGCTGGACTCCGGGGCAGATCCAAACTCCGTGCGGAATCACCGACTGAGTGGCCCGCTGCACTACGCGTCAGACGGCTATATCAATGGTACGACTTGGAATGCGAAACGCCAGGTGAAGATGATTCGATGTCTGCTGGAGGCAGGCGCAGATGTAAATGCGCAGGACAGAAATGGGGCTACACCCCTTCACCGGGCCGTACGCACTCGATGTGCCGGCGCAGTGCGTTGCTTGTTCGAAGGGGATGCAATCCGACGATCAGAAACAAAGCCGGATCGACGCCCTTTCATCTGGCCGTTCAAACTACCGGAAGAGGCGGGAGTGGTGCGGAAGAGGCGAAGGATGGGCAACGATCAATCATCACGGAGTTTCTTTCTCGCGGCGTGAACACGAGATCAAAAGACGGTAAGGGCAAATCGGTTGTGGCTTGCGCAAACAGTGACTGGATACGAGACCTGCTTGCGAAAGGTCCTATATAACACACGCGTACAGATCGGCGTGGTGCACGGATGCGGCACCGCCCATGACAGCAGAGTATTATGCTGAACCGTACTACATAGTTGTGAACGTAAATTACTCGAAGGAGTCATGATGGATGCAATTTTTTGGCATCAAAGGTGGGGAGCAAATGATATTCCTTTCCACGAACGTGCAGCGAACCCACTGCTTGTGAAGCATTTCCAAGCACTTTCTTTAGGGAAAGGTGGTCGAGTGTTTTTGCCATTGTGCGGTAAAACTCTTGATATCGGCTGGCTACTGTCTAACGGCTATGATGTTGCTGGAGCTGAATTGAGTGAAATCGCTGTGAAGCAGTTATTTATTGAGCTTGAGATGGAACCAGAAATATCAGAAGTCGAAACACTCAAGCACTATCGCGCAAACAATATCGATATATTCGTTGGTGATATCTTTCACTTGTCCGGCAAGACACTTGGTTCAGTTGACGCAATTTATGAGCGGGCAGCGTTAGTGGCTCTGCCTGGAGAAATGCGCGATCGATATGCGGCGCACTTAATGGAGATGACGGGTAAAGCGCCGCAATTGCTCATTTGCTATGAGTACGACCAAGCCTTGATGGAAGGCCCTCCCTTATCAATTAGTAACGAGGAGGTACATCGACACTATAAGGGTCATTATGAACTCACTCTGCTTGAACGCGCGGATGTGCTTGGAGGATTGAAGGGAAAATGTGCGGCAAAAGAGAATGTGTGGCTGCTAAACACTGGCTAATACGCGCATGATTACTACGGACGCTCCTACATATACGCAGAGTGCGACGTTAGCATACGGCACTCACTCGATCCGCAATATAGGTTAGCACGTCAGTCGTTGAGGATCGCCAGGTCGATCTTCCCCTGCCTGATTTTGAATGTGGCGGCCATAGACAGCCGTCCACGCGAAACCATGACGATTCCCACGCCTCCGTTGACGAGCGCGAGCGTCACTTGTGCAAACCGGACACGCTGTGCGCCTGCGAGCGCTCCCTTGGCCACGGTCCGTGCACCGCGGATCTCTCTCGTTGCGCCAGGAGGCAGGGTGGCGACGTCGATTCGGCGCACGACGTCCGGGTCGAGCACCGCAAGAAGCGCATCGAAGTCGCCGGTGCGCGTGGCGGCGAGGAAGGTCTCGACAACCTTTTCGCTGGCGTGCGAGATCGGCACGGGAAGCCGTCGGCGCGCCCTGCACACGGCGGCGGGCGCGGCTTGCGGGTTGCCGGGCCGCAGTCGTCGAACGTCCTATGATTGGAGCGATCTCGTCGAAGGGCAGGTCGAACATGTCGTGCAGCACGAACGCGAGTCGTTCGGCCGGAGCCAACGTTTCAAGTACCACGAGTAGAGCGAGACCGACCGATTCGGCCAGCAGTGCTTCCTGCTCTGGGTCGTTCCCGTCCGTACGGCTCATGATCGGATCGGGTACGCGCGGGTCTGGGGGAACCGTGGGCTCCTCACGCCGCGACATGCGTGAGCGCAACATGTCCAGGCACACCCGGCCGACGACCGTCGTCAACCATCCTCCAAGGTTCACGACACCGCTTGTATCGGAGTGGCTGAGCCGGAGCCAGGTTTCCTGGACGGCGTCGTCCGCCTCACTTAGCGTGCCGAGCATCCGATAGGCCACTGTCCGTAGATGGGTCCGACTCTTCTCGAATCGTTCCGGCAGCCATTCGTGTTCGTCCATCTGTCACATTCTCCCGATGTGGTCCGTCATAGACATGACGAACGAAACCCGTCCGATGTGACAGGAGACGGAAGGTGATTCAGCACATACAACCCTAAAGGAGGCCTATCATGCAAGCACGGATGACCAACTCAGCAATGATCGTTTCTGATGCGATGCCGGCCCTGCAAGCACTCGGGATATCCATCAGAAAGAGCAGCGTGCCGTTGCGGACGCTCGATCTTGTCCAACTACGTGCGAGCCAGATCAATGGCTGCAGCGTCTGTGTCGATATGCATGCCGGTTCCCTCAAGAAGGGAGGCGAAGCAGACGAGCGGCTCTTTGCAGTGGCCGCTTGGCGGGATGCCCCTTATTTCACCGATGCTGAACGCGCCGCGCTGGCGCTCACCGAGTCCATCACCCGGCTCAGCGATCGGGCAGACCCGGTACCGGACGAGATTTGGGACGAGGCCGTCCGACACTATGACGAGCCGGTGCTTGCTGCCTTGGTCTTCTCCATTGCCACCGTTAACCTCTTTAACCGCCTCAATGTCGCCACCAGACAGGTGGCGGGCGAGTGGGCGAAGTCGGCGGAGGCGCGGGCGTGGGTTGAAAAGTTCCATGCAGGTGACCGCTGAACAGGGCTGAGAAGCGCGAGCATCGCTTTCCAGTAGAACCAGAGCCCGAAAAGTTAACTGTAAATTAATCATGTGAGGAGGAGATTTCCGTCATACATTAAGGTATTAGGATGTTCATCTGTCCCACCACAGACATCGCCTAAGCAAAGTGAATACTCCGCTTTGTCCGATCGGACGCATTCGTTGTATGAGTTGACCTGTATCGACTGTCCATTGTCGAATTTGATGTAAGCAGACGACTATCTTATGTCGGCAGCCTTGCAGATCTCTGGAACAGGGCTGATACATATTCACTATAGTGGTTAGGAGATGATATGGCGACGCAGATATTTGTGAATTTACCGGTTCACGACCTCAATCAGTCGATTGCGTTCTTTACGAAGCTCGGCTTCAGCTTCAATCCGCAGTTCACCGACGATTCGGCGACCTGCATGATCGTGGGCGACAACATATTTGTCATGCTGTTGACACATGCCTACTTCAAGACCTTCACACCCAAAGTCATCAGCGACGCCAAAACCAGTACCGAAGTGTTGGTCTGCCTATCGCTTGAGAGTCGAGCGAAAGTCGAGGAGATGGTTCGCAAGGCTATCGAGGCCGGCGGCGCTACCCACACCCAACCGAAAGATCATGGATTCATGTATCAGCATGGATTCCAGGATCTCGACGGCCACATCTGGGAATTGATCTACATGGACCCGAGCTCAGTGAAGGAAGGATAGGATAGGAAGGGAAGACGGCATGCTGACACGGAAACAGACGTACTAGTTCGACAGGATAAAGAGAGCGGCCATCGTGCGTTCATACCAAGGGAGCAACAGCATGTTCCTCGTCTTTGACGATAGACCATCGGATTCGCTTTTTGTTGAAAGGATTTGGCATTGTCACAGTGAGCGCGCTGACTCGTTTCTCTCGATTGCTGAGGCTCGCTGGGAGATGGTCGTCACGCGACACCATGGCAAGACCACACTCACGGTGCGCGGACCGGAAACGAATGCGGCGACGATAGACTGTCCTGCAGAAGGTGAGTGGGTTGGCATTCGCTTCAAACTGGGCACGTTCATGCCGCAACTACCAGCAAGCAGTCTTCTCGATCGAAGAGACGTGACCTTGCCTCACGCAACGAGTCACTCCTTCTGGCTGAACGGCTCGGCGTGGGAGTATCCCGACTTTGAGAATGCGGAAACATTTGTGAACCGGCTCGTGCATGATGGGCTGATTGCGATCGACCTCCCCGTGGATGCTGCATTACAAGGCCGCCTGAAAGGACTGTCCATACGATCTGCACAGCGCCATTTTCTGCACACGACGGGTATGACTCACGGCACCATTCGTCAAATCGAACGGGCTCGACATGCGACGAACCTCTTGAAGCAAGGCGTCTCAATTCTCGACACAGTTCATGAAGCCGGTTATTTTGATCACGCACATCTCGTCCGATCGCTCAAACACCTGATCGGACAAACACCGACAGAAATCATGCGTGCGGATCGGCAGTTGTCGTTTTTATACAAGACAACGTTGTTGTGATGCGTTATCAGAAAGACTCTCGCATAGGTATGGTCTGAGTGGAAAATTATGACTGTCCTGTCGGTCTGACATACAACATTTGGAGGAAACCATCATGGGAGCACCAGTCGTCCATTTCGAGATCTTGGGTAGAAAGGGTCATCAGCTGGAGAAGTTCTACGGTGAGCTATTTGGGTGGAAGATCGATAGCAACAACCCGATGAAATACGGCATCGTGGATACCGGTGGCGGACCGGGAGGCATCAATGGCGGCGTAGGCACGAGCCAAGACGGCAACAAACGTGTTTCGGTTTACGTCCAGGTGGACGACCTCCAGGCCACGCTGGATAGGGTTGAGAAGTTTGGGGGCAAGACGATTCTCCCGCCCTCCGAGGTGCCGGGCGGCCCTCAACTGGCCATGTTCACTGATCCGGCCGGCAATGTGACTGGACTTTTTCTCGGTAAGCTAGCCGGCTAGAGGACTCTGCGAGAAGTCATCCGATCACTCGGGAGTGTCTCTTGCTACACCTCACTGAACCGCCGACAGCAAAAGTGGACGGAACAAACGTGGAGGATTTTCATGCGATCAGAGACTCCATCATCTCCTATTGCGAATAAGAGTCTCTGGGCCGGACGAATCATGAGCGCCCTGCCGGCATTGTTCCTGCTCGTGGACGGTGCGATGAAATTGGTGAAACCAGAGATAGTCGTCAAGGCAACCGTAGAACTTGGATACGCCGAGTCCGTGATTGTGCCTCTTGGGTTGTGCTGCTGACATGCACGATCCTCTACATGATTCCGCGGACTACGGTTCTCGGTGCCATCCTGTTGACAGGCTATTTAGGCGGTGCCGTGGCGACTCATGTGCGCGCCGGACAAGGACCGTTCGAAATCCTGTTTCCCGTCGTGTTCGGTGCGCTGCTCTGGGGAGGACTTATGTTGCGTGATGAACGATTGCGCACACTCATTCCTATGCGAAATTAGCTGGCATGGCGGCGAGGCATCGTGGTTCTTGCAAGGAGGAGAAGCTCCCTCAGCCAACTCTGTTTGACATACATTGTCCTGATTCAGCACAGAGAGACCAGATCGAAGCAGTCAAGCTTGCCGTTGCTACTCTGCTGAAGCAATCCAACTGCACAACCCATATCCGCTTTTCGACTCGGCTCGATTCAGGCGTTTGACGGCAACGAATGTCTAGCCATGAACCACCTAGTTGGGTAATATTCGAAAAGCCCAACCGCCTGGCAGGGCTGCACCGCTCGAGGAAAAGTGAGATGATTCGAAGTTCGCGATACGTCATTGCTGTGCACGATCTTGAACGATCTGCCCGATACTATCGAGACGTACTGGGGTTCGAAGTGAGAGAGATCGGTGACTCAGGATGGCGGCTCTTCGTGAGGGATCAATGTCTCATTATGGCAGGCGAATGCCCGGATGTATTGTCGCCTCAGGAATTGGGTGATCATTCTTATTTCGCCTATCTGGAGATGGATGACATCGATCGGTTCTATGAGGCCGTGATCGCCCGTGGCGCAAGCGTGACCAAGAAACTGCGGAATGAGCCTTGGGGAATGAAGGAGTTCGGACTGCGAACGGCAGATGGGCATCGCATCATGTTTGGGTGTCCAAGCGGAGGTGCCGAACAACCCGATCCCAAGACAGGTTAGTAAATCGCTTGGATGTGTTTGTATAGTTGCGGACACCGGACGATGCTTGACAGAGATTTCGTAAGTGAGGATAGTGTCTGCGACGTAGGTTCGATGGGGATCAGGGGACGATCCTTATGGTTCCTCTCTCAGCTCACTTAATAAATCATAGATGCTAGATATGCCGCTTATTAAACAGAAGCCCACAGCCACCGTCTCGACGTTTCTCATGTTCCAAGAAGGCAACGCGCAGGAAGCGATGTCGCTCTACGAGTCCGTTTTCCCCGGCGCTCGCATCGAACGAATCGAACGATAAGGACCGGGCGAGCCAGGTCCTGAAGGCACCGTGAAGGTGGCGCATTTCGACCTGAACGGCCATCGACTGATGTTCAGCGACAGCTACGCGAAGCACGAGTTCACGTTCACGCCATCGATTTCGCTGTTCGTTGACTTCGCGTCTGCCGAGGAATTGGATTCGGCGTTTGCCAAACTTGCCAATGGGGGTAGGGTCTTCATGCCGCTGGACAACTACGGCTTCAGTCGGCGCTTCGGCTGGTGCAGTGACCGATTTGGCGTTTCCTGGCAATTGAACCTGCCCGAGATGTCTTCGGAGGAGACTCGACCAGCGAGATAACGAGATAAAAGGTGAGGCGCAGCCAAATCAGCAAGGAGGAAGGATGCAAGCCAACTCGTCCAACGCAACTCAAGACGTCCAAATTTCCTTACAAGGTCTCCGGGCATTACTCATCGTGCTCTTCCTTGTCCTTACTGGCGTCATAAACGGGAACGCCGAGGATAAAGCGGTCTCAAACAAGCAACCCCTTTCCTTTGGAAAGGATCAAACGATCATCGACCTGAATAAGGTTGTGTGGGAACCGCTCACGGGCGAGGGTATTCCCCCAGGTCCCGAGATCGCGATCCTGCGTGGCAATCTGGCTGCCGGAGGAGGGGAAGCATTAGTACGACTCCCCGCCAGCTATACATTTCCCAACCACAGTCATATCAGCGACGAACTCATTGTCTGGATTAAGGGCAACTTTACCTATATCGCTGAAGACGGTACGGCGACGGATCTCAGCGGGCAAACCTACATTAGTCTTCCCGGGGGAGTGCCCCACGCTGTGAGGTGTGGCAAGGAGCAGTGTATGTTTTACTTGCGCTATTCACGGCCGTTTGATTATCGCATTCATCCCATGCCTGCGAATAAAAAATGACCGGGGGCCTTGCGGGAGCACGGGCATTATCTAAACAATCAGGGCCCACAAGGGCGGATGTGTGTGAACCATTTCTCCGGGTGACGGCATCCCCGCCGAACGAAGCGTTCCAAGACGGTCTTGCCCCTGTTCGATTTGATCGCTTATCTTTCCTCAAGGCCTTTTCGAATGACCGCAGAGCGAGTGATGGCCGCATCGCCGCATATGCTCTTCCAAGCATGGACGACGGAGCAATTCGAAAGATGATCAACCCCATTGCCGTCTTTCTCTGGAGAAAAGTAGACCACCCCGGCCACGATAGCTGTCGCCTCTTCAAACTTGCCAATGGGTGGCGTCTGACGGGGGCGGCGATCTTCTTGGACAGCGGTAGGTCCTGTCATCTTCAGTATGACGTCACGGCAGACAGAGCCTGGAAAACGAAGAGTGCGAAGGTTTGGGGCCATATCGGCAGAAAGGTTGTCGATAGACGCATCACCTCTGCCGGAGCTGCACGTTGGCGACTCAACGGCGTTCTCAGTAAGCGTGTGACAGGCTGCGTCGATGTTGACCTTGGCTTCACGCCTGCGACCAATCTTACCGTCCTCCGCCGTCTTGCGCTGAAGGTCGGTCAACGCGCAGAGGCGTCGGCTGCCTACCTACGGTTTCCGGATATGCGACTCGTGATACTCCCGCAAAGCTACCGGCGGATTGGACCAGTTGAATACGAATATGCCGCTCCGACCGTTGGCTATGCCGGAACGTTGCACGTGTTGCCCATTGGAGCCGTGAGCCGGTATCCCGGCTTGTTTGAGCTGGTGATGTCCGGCTGAACCAATGTCCATGTCCCTGAAAGTCCTGCAAGTTCATCTTTGTGTACGATTCTTGAAGTATTGACGCCCTACTGCGGCTGCAGCCTCAGGCTTGGGATCTGCTCAATGGCCGCATAACATAACCCTCAGGCGGCCGCGACCCTGTCGCCGCTCTTTTGGAGAAGAATGTTGAATAACAAGACTGTACTTCGTGGACTGCGAAACATCGGATCTACAATTGCAGACCGTCTCGATACTGTTGGTCTTAACACTGTCGGCGATCTCAAACGAAATGGCCCTGCGAAAGCTTTCAAACTCATCAAAGGTGCCTCCCCCGATGTCACGATACCGGTTTGTTATTATCTCTATTCTTTGCAGGGTGCCTTGAAGGGAAATATTGGGAGGCGTTTGACAGACAACACCAAAAGCCGGTTACTCCTGGAAGCAGGCGTCAAGCGCCCAATGCGCCACTCAACCAGGCGTGGAGCATAGCGCAAGGCGGGTTGATGGTTCGTCAGAGCCGGCACAGTCAAGCAGAGGCAGTGGCCTTTCAATGACCTATGATGATGAGGCGAGAGGCAACCGTTCCAACAATTGATGGCGAAGCATCGCTTCGACCTACAGACTGCCGGCAGTGCATAAAAATATAGGAGAAGACCGCACATGAAAGTCATGGACATCGCATTTACCGTGTATCCGGTCACCGACTTGAAGCGGGCGCGTGAATTTTATGAATCGACGTTGGGCCTCAAGGAGGCGCGCCACTTCGGGAGCGAAACGCAGGGCTTTGTTGAGTATGATATTGGACCGGGGACACTCGCGATCGGTGTGGGAGCTCCGGAGTGGAAGCCATCGCGAGGGGGTGGTTGCGCCGCTCTCGAAGTGGATGATTTCGATGGAGCGATGAGTCGTCTTCGGGAGCGTGGCTGCACGTTTACGCTTGAGCCGATGGAAACACCTGTGTGCCACATGGCAGTGGTTTCGGACCCGGATGGTAATTCGGTGATGATCCATCGGAGGAAAGAGGGGTGAACAATCCGTGGCGTCTAACCACGCATTCAAACGCAGACGCACAGAAAGATAGGCGGAAGGAGGGTGTGTATGATCGAAGTCGTATACAGTCGCGAGGTACCGTATCCTCAGGCGACCGTACTGTCGCAATACTTCGACCTTGAACACGTGGAGTACGTGCATCCGCACTCCTTCGGCCGCGCTCGCATGGTGTCGATGAGTCTCAATACAATCGTCTGGGAATTGGAATGGCCGCCGGTCTTGAGCTTGATTAGACTCCACAGCACATTTGCCCAAGAGTACCGTCCTCCTTGGGGAATTCATGCCACCATCACTCGCGGGCTCTTACGAGGCACCGAGATTATGGTTGAGATCAACAAGACTGACGCGGGAACACGTGTCGTTGAACACTATCGGATTCCCTTGCCCGCATGGCTGCGTGGGTGGATTCAGCGAGCGTTGGTCCGAAGTCTGGATCGGGTCTGGGAAGAGGACCTGGCGGTCAAGCTGCCCCGAGGCGGCTGGCCGGGCGTGCCGGGTGTCGATAATCGAAGTTTGCCGGAGCACTTCGCCTAGCTGGGGTTCAGTAGTGCGACGGGGTACCTTCATATCATATCGTTGAACAATTGGAGGCTCGTTTGATGAACGGAGCACATGTTGCGACGGTGATATTCCTAATGTTGGCGGTCATTGAAGGGTTCAACGGTCTGCGGCTCGCCTTCCGTGCCCGTCGCACTCTTGAGTCAATTGGACTTCGTTATGAAGAGGGACTTGGACTATTGATCCAGGAGTTCGGTATCTACAGCCTTGGAATCGCGGCTGCATACTTGATGGCGGCGTTCGATCCCGTCAGGTTCTGGGGCATAGCACTCACTGGAATAACAATCAATCTTGCTGCGGGAGCGATGCATCTGCTTCGTTCCGTGAGCATCTATTTTGGAGATACTCGCCCCATGATGAGCCAAGGCTTTGAGCGAAAGGCGGGCTTGGTTCATGCGGCGGCGGCAGTCGTGCTGATCATCGCCGTCGCCGGATAGAATTACTCGTTGTGTTCAGATGAGCATGACATGCTCTTTTTGGAACTGCTCTTCCGGTGCCAGCCGTTGAACGTCGACCAGGCCTTCCATTATGTCTTGTATCGCTCCCTACACGGTCAATTCGACCGGATGCCAACTGAGTTCACTCAACGGAAAGGATGAAGACATGATCGCCGTCAAAGTTACCTACAAGGTCAAATCGGAGTTCGCTCTGAAAAATCAAGAGAACATCCGCGCGTTTATGGAAGATTTTCACAAGCTCGATAATACAGACTTTCGCTATAGCGCCTACGTCTGCGATGATGGAAAGACCTTTGTGCACCTTTCCATGTACAAGAACGAGGACATCCAAAAAACGGTATTGGCCGTGGAATCGTTCGAGGCATTTCAACTACAACGGGATGAAAGCGGGCTTGAGGGGCCGCACACAGTCGAACCGATGACATTAGTGGCGTCGTCTTTTGACGTGTTCAATTAGAGCGGTACAGAGGAGAGTCGCATGACGCTATCGAACGAAGATCAAGAGGCTCTGCGATACGCGAAGAGTCTTCTTGAGAGCCCTAGCCTTGCAGCGAAGATTACGGGATTAATCGGGATGCCGATTGAGAAGGCATTCGCGCTTCTGCCGGAGAAATGGGCAAAGGTCGTCAACGAGGCGACAAAGAAATCGCTGGAGACAGCACTACAGGCCGCGCTGCTGACGCTTGATGATAAGCCGGAGCCGAATTCTTGGGAGTTCCTGCACAAGCTCGCCGTGGTGGCGACCGGTGCGGGCGGAGGCGCCTTTGGATTGCTCGGTCTCCCGGTCGAACTGCCCGTATCCACCACGATCATGTTGCGTTCTATAGCGGATATCGCACGAAGTGAGGGTGAACGCCTCCGGACGCCGGATGCCAAACTCGCCTGCCTTGAAGTCTTCGCACTTGGCGGGCCCAGCAAGAGCGACGATGCGAGCGAATCCGCATATTTCCTGATGCGTGGAGCTCTGGCGAAGTCGGTCTCAGAGGCTGCGGGGTATATCACGCAGAGAGGTCTGGTGGAAGAGGGCGCGCCGACAATCGTGAGGCTCATTGCACAGTTGACCACTCGCTTCGGGGTGAACGTCTCCGAGAAGGTCGCTGCGCAAGCTGTGCCCGTGATTGGCGCTGCCGGTGGCGCCGTGATCAATGTCCTGTTCATCGACCATTTCCAGGAGATGGCACGGGGTCACTTCATTGTCCGCAGGCTCGAACGCACGTATGACCCGCAGTTGGTGCGGACGGAGTATGAGAGGTTGTAAGGGGGAAGGGGATGGAAGCCTGATGGATCTCTGTGCTCGCGGAACGCGCGGCCTGAGAAGCCCCTCGCTCGGCTAATGGCACGTCTCGGCGTGCCAGTGGGTGGGCGGGTGAAAAAGGTCGCGCGCAGTTGGGGACCAAACCAGGTCACTCCTGAAAGAGGAAAACGAGCGAGCTTGGAAGGACCATTGGTTTAGAAATGTCGTTGCCCAATCAAGTAGTGAGGCGCATCGTCTGCATATCGACCCCTAAGCAGCCTGCATCGTTAGCCTCGGCGGTTTTTCCGACCTGCCAGGCCAGCAGATTCCCTGGAAGGTGATGCTTGACAAGTTTTCGTGAGTGAGTGATATTCCGCACGGAATACTGTCTATCACACTCGCTTAATATTTAGATTGTATAGGACCCAGGGTGATGCCATCGCTGAGCACATTGAAGTTAAACCTTTTCGGACTTGCGAAAATTCGTGGATTCCGCGACCCCTTGACCGGCTGCTTCCCCTCGTCCGAAAGGGCTCTGAGCGGTCTTCTGTGCTTATATGCTCAGCGCGAAGCGGTTCGCTGGGACGAGGTTCCTCTTTATGACGTTGGGTCATTTGAAAGAAAGGGATGCGCAGCAGACCTGATTACGCCTCCCGGTTCTTTCCTCACGGAACACGTCCTTCTACATCGCAACGGTTCTGAGGAGTGTATCTGGGGAGGAATGCCTGCTGATATTTTATATGTAAGTTCAGACTCCGGATCCGTCGTCATCTTCGAGAACAAAATTGGTGGAGACATTGGGTATGAGCCTACTCCGGAGTCCAATCAGCTAGCTCGACAACTTGACTACCTTATAGCCCTTCGACGCGGGCTCATAAGACACTCGTCTCTTCTTCTTATAAGTACACGGTCGATGCTCGACTCGATGTACCGTACCGAATTTTTGGGAGCTCTCATGCATAAGGATCGTTACATGACGGCTCCTGGCTATCTTGTCACCTGGGAGGATGTCTTCGATTCAATTTCGGTCTCTGGCTCGCGCCCTCAACCTGCACGTTAGAATGAGCTAGCGCGCAGCCGGCATAATGTTGAATGTTCATCTCACAGTACTTCTCACCATCCTGATTAAGACATCGCGACACTATGATCCCCTCATTCGAGGCCATACCTCTGTGGGCAGGTATGATGTATGAGGCAGCACCAGCTGCCTCAGTCCGGCAGCTCCTCAAGCCGTCTCTTGAGAAACCGCCGTTCCGGTTCCTGTTGCGTGAGGCTCAGAGCCCGTTCATAGGAGGCTCGGGCCTCTGCTGTTTGACCAAGTCGCCGGTAGAGATCCGCCCGTGCTGCGTGCGCGAGGTGATAGGTCCCTAGCGCGCCTCTTGCCAGGATGTCGTCAATGAGGGCCAGTCCAGCCATCGGGCCGTCGCGCATGGCGACCGCGACTGCGCGATTCAGCTCGATGACGGGTGAGGGATTCGATCGCAACAGCATATCGTAGAGCCGTACGATCTCAGCCCATTCTGTTTCGGCTGCGTTGGGGGCCTGTGCGTGGATTGACGCGATCGCGCCTTGGATGGTGTATGGGCCGACTAGACCCGTAGACAGTGCGCGCTGTACCAGCAAGGCTCCTTCCTCGATTTGACCTCGGTCCCACAGAGAACGATCTTGGTCCTCTAAGAGGATCAGTTCTCCGTTTGGTTTCGTGCGTGCGGCACGTCGTGAATCCTGCAACAACATCAGTCCCAGAAGTCCCATGGCTTCAGCCTCCGGGAGCAATTCGATCAGCACCCGTCCCAGTCGGATGGCCTCGCCTGAGAGATCATGCCGTGTCAGCGAGTCTCCAGAGGAGGCTGAATACCCTTCATTGAACACCAGATAAATGACTCGAAGGACGGCATCCAATCGGTCCGGCAACTCCTTTTCCGATGGCACTTCATAGGGAATCCGCGCGTCACGAATCTTTGCTTTGGCACGCACAATCCGTTGCGCGATCGTAGGAGGCTTCGTGAGGAAGGCACGGGCGATTTCTTCGGTCGTGAGTCCGCAGACTTCGCGCAGCGTCATAGCGAGCTGGGTTTCAGGCGCCAACGCTGGATGGCAGCAGGTAAAGATCAACCGTAGCCGGTCGTCTTCGACGTGCTCGTCCTCTTCTTGTTCAACTTCGATTGGGGTCGTGAAGTCCAGTTGTTTCGCCAACTCCTCCATAGACGCATCATGCCGAGTGCGGCGGCGTATGCCGTCGATGGCCTTGAAGCGGCCGGTTGAGACGAGCCAGGCCTTCGGATTCGCCGGCACGCCATCCCGAGCCCACTGTTCGACTGCGACAGCAAAGGCCTCGTGCAACGCTTCTTCGGCCGTCTCAAAGTCTCCGAGGAGACGAATCAAGGTCGCGAGCACCTGACGCGACTCAGTTCGGTAGATCGCCTCCACTACCTCGTGCACGTCTTTGACCTTTTCCTCGCTCATCAGTACTGGGCCTCTCGGTTACTTCACGACTTTTCCCATGTTTCAGGAGAACGAGATAGGCGCTTCATTGTACGTGATCGAGAGCCCTGAGTAATGCAGGATGCTGGCTTGGCTGAAAGAAACGGGGTTTTTGCCAGGCTAGCAGTCTGCAGAGAAACTCGGTTTGCGCATGAAAATCGTAACAATCTCACCAAACAGGGTTGATACCTCGATTGCGCAGGATGCTCAAAATGGCCAGCCTTCTCACCCGCCCAACCCTGGCGCGCCAAGACGCGCCTTGTCCCAAGCTCGGCCGCAGCGAGCGAAGACCGGAAGCGTACCCTCTGGGGGCGCACGGTGCGACGAATAAGGAGCACCACGTTTGTGCGCGCCGCCGAGTATGTGAGGCGGCCGGGTCTCCGTTGAGGATCTGAGCGATGCGAGAACAAAGCTGGCGGACTTTTTCAGCATCCTGCTAGAGTTTTTGCATGATCCGTTCAGCATAGCCGACCAGTTCCATGTAACCCTGTCCGTGAAGGGGCTTTCCTTGCGCTGTACCGGTCGTCTCGATGGCGCCTTCCCAATAGGCCACTTGTGTGCTGCGTTTGGGGGAAAGTTCTTGATCTGCCATGCGGGGGACGAGTTCCAATGAGAGTTGTTGTGAGGGAATGGTGAGACGCCAACGTTGTGGATAGCGAGCCTTGCTTGTAGGGCTGGTCCAATAACTGGTTGGTTCGAGTGTGAAATCTTCGAGCAAGAGATGTCGCCCATGTCCGTCGCGGTCGATGAGCGTGCCGCTTGAGGCTGGATGGGCCGATCCGTCCGCCCGGCGGAGTCGATAGAGCATGAGCTCTCTCTGACCTTCGAGTTGCAGACTGAACCAGTCCCATCCGACCAGATCCTTATCAAGATCGGCGGATCCGAACTCATGGTCCATCCAGCTCGTGCCGGTCACGTCGAACGATTCGTTCCCGATCGTGAGTGTTCCGGTTGTGGCCAGTCTGGTGAAAGAATAGTAGTGAGAAGCTTGTCCTGTGGCCGAGCCTTTGTGACTGATGCCGTCGGTGCCATGCACCACAAGCGGTTTTTCCGGTGAGACTGTGAACTGGATGGCCATGTCGCCATCCGCTGCTTGAAGTGTTTGAGTGTTGGGAGCGGCCACCGGCGATTCGGCGCTCCACCGATCGATCCAGACGTGGAGATGGTCCTGTGCCGCACCTGCTTTACCCAAGCCGGCTCGGCTCATTTTATCTGCATAGTGAAACCGGCCCTTGCTGAGATCGCTGATTGCGAAATGGGCCAGGTACAGGTGCGTGACGGCCCACTTCGACGGCAAGGTCTGCGTTTGATCGCGCGGCATGCCACGGCGGAAGAAGGTGAGCTCATAGCCGAACGGCCGACCATCCTTCGTGGTGACCTGGCCGGTGTAGTACCACCATTCGGTGCGAAACTCCTCATGCGACCCGTGGTCGCGCGGGAAAGAATATCGATAGCCTTCCGTGGCAAAGCGGAACTCCTGCGCGGTCTCGACTGCGAACCCTGGAACAACGATCGCCAGACTACTCAAAAGGAACAAGATGTATCGGAGAGCGCGCGGTAATCTGTGCATGTGGGATCGACTGTTCGTGAAATGAAGTATGCGTTGCGTGCGCTTATATCATGCTCCGGCACTCGGCACAAATCTCCTGTGGTGACAGGGGTTTTCATCGACTCGACGCGTGAGCGACATCTACCTCGCGCCGTTGACAACTTTGTCGACCATCAGCTATCGTGAGCCATGGAGACTAATCACGAGCGCGAACAACAAGGACACGACCGGCCTCGTGGCGCGACGCCGTTTCTTATTCCTTCTCGCATTCCGGTGTTTCCGCTTCCGAATGTGGTGCTGTTCCCCAAGACCTATCTTCCCCTTCATATTTTTGAGCCACGCTACCGTACGATGGTCTCAGATGCGGCGATGAATGGGCAGTGCATCGGCATGGCTCTGCTCAAGGATGGATGGGAAACGGACTATTATGGCCATCCACCCGTGTTCTCAATGGGCTGTGTCGGCCGGTTGGCTAATGTGCAGACGCTTGCCGATGGCCGATCCAACATTCTGCTACAAGGGCTGGAACGGTTTACGATTGAACAAGAGTGGTATGAAAACGCCTATCGTGAGGCCACGATTGCTGTCCCTATTCGAGATGCAGAGACGTCGCTGGACCCTGTGGTTCGTCGGCGATTGTTCACCATGCTGGACTCCTATCTCCAATCCCGCGACGCCGCGCCGACATGGCAGGAGTTGTTTCGGGAAGCAGTCAGCGATGAGATCGTCGTCAACACCCTGTCCACTCACTTGGAATGCACTCCCTTGGAAAAGCAGTTTTTGTTGGAAGCAGACAGTCTTCATCAACAAACCCGCCGCCTCAGTGCCCTCATTGAATTCATGATCCATGATCGATCCGGTGCGAAGGGCTGGGGCTGATGGATCGCGCCATCGCGATTCAGGTGTCTCGCCTCACGAAGACCTATGATAAGCATACGGCCGTCTCCGATCTGTCATTCGAGGTGTATGCCGGTGAGATTTTCGGTTTGTTGGGGCCGAACGGGGCGGGGAAAAGCACCACACTCAGGACGCTCATCACGCTGCTGATACCGACCTCGGGCACGGCCAGTATCTTAGGCCACGATACGGTGCGTGAGGCGGATGTTGTCCGGCGACTGATCGGGTATGTGCCTCAAGAGCGGGCCATCGATCGCTTTCTCACCGGCCGGGAACACCTCGAACTTCTCGGCGCGCTCTACCACTTATCCAAAGCCGAAGCCACGAAACGCATAGCCGAGCTGCTCAAGCTTGTGGAATTGGACGAGGCGGCCGATCGCGCTGCAAAAACATACTCCGGCGGAATGAAGCGGAAGCTCGACATCGCCTGCGGCCTCTTGCCGGACCCTAAGATCTTGTTCCTTGACGAACCGACGCTGGGCTTGGATGTGCAGAGCCGGCTTCGGATTTGGGACTATGTGCGGATGTTGAAGGAACGCGGCATGACGATCGTCATGACGACGAATTACTTGGATGAGGCGGATCAGCTTTGCGACCGCTTGGCCATCATCGACGGGGGCAAGATCAAAACGCTCGGATCGCCGGCTGAGCTGAAGATTGGGCTGGGCGGCGATATCGTGTCCTTGACCTTGAAGGACCAGAGTAAGATCCCGATGTTGGTGGCTGCATTGACGAATCAACCAGCCATGCGAGCCGTCAAGGCGACCCCGACCGGCCTGGATATCCGGGTTGAGTCGCCAGAGAAGGCCCTCCCTGCCATCCTCGAGTCCGCCAATCGATTGGATTGCCAACTGGAGTTTATCGAGTATCACCGGCCACGGTTGGACGACGTCTTCATCGCCCACACGGGTCGATCGATGAAAGACGATATTCCTGTAGAGAAGGAGGGTGTGTGATGCGTTATGCGTGATACGAACGCTTGAGGAGGCGCGTTTTTCGCTGCTCCGGCAACACGTTTCACTTTTGACGTTTCACGTGGTACGTCATGAAAGAGTATTGGCAAGAAATTAGTGCGTTGACGATGCGGTGGGTCCGGCGGCTCAGCCGCGAGAAGTTCAGTATGTTGTTCACACTCGTGCAGCCGATGCTGTTCTGGTTGATCTTCTTCGGCAACCTGTTCCAACGGGCTGCGGACGTGCAAGTAACACAGGCCCCGGATTACATCAGTTTTCTGACAGCCGGTGTGGTCGTCATGACTGTGCTCAACAATGGGCTCGCCGGGGGTGTCGACCTGTTGTTCGACAAGGAGAATGGGTTTCTGGAGCGGTTGATGACGACGCCGATCCATCGGACGTCTGTGATTCTAAGCCGCTTCATCTTTGTCATGTCGATTACCTCGCTCCAAGTACTCGTGATCCTGGGGGTGGCCTTTCTGTTCGGGGTTCAGCCGGTGACTGGGCTTCTCGGTATTGCCGCAATCTTGATGATTGGAATGCTCTTTGGCGTCGGTCTCACCGCGATTTCTATGGCGATGGCTTTTTCCGTGAAGAGTCATGGTGACTTCTTTTCGGTCTTGGGCTTCCTCTCGCTCCCGATGATTTTTTTGAGTTCGGCCTTGGTCCCCTTGACGGGGATGCCTGCCTGGATGGGATTTCTGGCGCGCTTTAATCCGATGACCTGGGCGATCGACGCAGTGCGGCCATTAATCCTTTCAGGCTGGACTGAAGCGCTTCCACATGTTGGAATGGTAGTGATCGTCATGGTGATTTTCGATGCGCTTTGTCTCTATGGGAGCGCCAAGGTATTCCGTCGGGCGATGGGCTAATGAGCGGGCTTTCGCGGAGTTCCATTATGCTGACAAACGAAAGCCAAATCAGGGCGTTGATCCGGCTGTTGGCCGATGAGGACGAAAGGATCGTCCGGACCATCAGTGGGAAACTCATCGACATCGGCCCCACTGCGGTTCCCTTGCTTCAAGAAGCGGAAGTCGAACAGCCGGAAATGGCAGACCGTCTTGTCTCGGTGCTCGAAGAAATCCGTGGTGGTCATCTCGAAGATGAACTCACCCAGCTGGCAGCGCAGCCGAATGCCCCGATGGATCTCGAACGCGGCGCGTTCCTCCTCGCCCGGTACGCCTATCCGTCGCTGATCGTTTCCTCATATGCGCGACAACTCGATGAAATGGCGCAGGAAGTGCAAGATCGTATCGGCCCACGCGCATCGGGTGAGGAAACGATCAAAACATTGAACCGATATCTTTTTACGGAGCAGGGCTTCAAAGGCAACACGAAGAATTATTATGAATTGGAGAATAGTTACCTCAACTGTGTGATCGATCGACGAACGGGCATTCCGATCAGTCTCTCGACCGTGTACCTCCTTGTCGGCAAACGACTTGGTCTTCCGGTTTACGGGATCGGGATGCCGGGCCATTTCCTCGTGAAGTATGAATCGGAACGCTACAAGATCTTCGTCGATTGTTTCAACGGAGGGGCGTTGTTGACCGAGAAAAATTGTCAGCGATTTCTCACGGAAGCCGGCTACGGATTCGACGAGAAATACTTGCAGCAGAGTCCGGTGCGGGCCATTCTCTCCCGTATGATCAAGAACATCTTGGCTATCTATGCCAAGCTCGACGATCCCATTAAGAAGGCCCGCCTGACGAAATTTATCGAGATTCTCGGGTGCGATACTCGCGAAGGCGGCTTGTAATTCGTTAAAAGTGAAACGTTAGACGTGAAACGTTTCGGAGAAAAAGCATTTGGTAACCCAACATCTCACTTCCACTTCTTACTTTTCACTATTCTTTAGAGCGTCTTTTTCAGCAGCCTGCTAGCCCGCATTGTTCATGACGGTTCGTCGCGAAACCAGCGCGCGGAAAACCTACGCTGGCTGCTCAAAAAGCCCGTCCAGCAAGGCCGTAGCGAGTGAAGACCGGAAGCGTACCCTCTGGGGTACGTTGAGGATCTGAACGATGCGAGAACGCCGCTGGCGGGATTTTTCAGCGGCCTGCTACAGTTTGATTGACATTAAGTCCCGCGCTACCACAATCTTTCCCCCAAACGCTTCTCCTGCCTGTTCTCGCACGTTGTATCGGTCAGTAATCGGATAGAAGTGCGATAACACGAGTTGGCCGATTCCGGCTTCTCTCGCGACCTGCCCACATTGACCGGCATGGAGATGGACTGGGTTTGGCCGACTCGCCGGGAAGGAACAGTCCAGCACTGCCAAATCGGCATCTCCGCAGAGGCGCACGAGACTCTTGCAGTATTGCGAATCGCCGGAATAGGCGAATGCTTTCCCGCCATATTCGATTCGATAGCCCAAGCAATGGAGGTTCTCTGTGTGGGTCACCGTTCGGGGGATCACTCTTGTGTTTCCAATCATGAACCCCCGGTCGGCGACCTCTTTGAAATGAATCGCGAATGGCGCATCCGTAAAGCCAGGTAGGGTAGAAAAGAGAGTCCGGAAGAATTTCCTGGTCCCGCGTGGACCGATGACGGTCAGCGGTGGTCTAGTGCCTCCTTCAAATTTTGTGAAGATGATCGCATCGAAGAAATAGGTGATGAAGTCGGAAAAGTGATCGGCGTGGTAATGAGAAAAAAGAATGTGGGTAATCCGATGCCGGTTCACGCCGGTCTTTAGGAGATTCGCCAACGTGCGTGGGCCGAAGTCCAACAGGATGGTATGGTCGGTGCGGACGAGGTAGCCCGCGGCTGCTCGTGAGGGGTGTACGTTTGTGCCTGAGCCGAGTATGGTTAAGCGCATGGGTCGGATCATCTCAACTTTCTTGGCGGAAGCTATCCCGCAGGCGCAGGAGCAGCGTGCGAGTCTGGTCCACTTCTTCGAGACTCAAGGCTCGCGCAAAGAATGGACGAAGAAAGGTCAAGTGGGCCGCAAAGGTTTTTCGAAAGAGCGCATCGCCTTTCATGGTTAATGAGATTTTGGTGCAACGGCGATCTTGTTTCATGGCATCTCTCCGGATCAAGCCCTTGGAGACGAGTCGATCGAGGACACCGGTGAGCGTACCTTTGGTAACGAGCGTATGGGCTGAGAGCTCTGAGCAGGTCATGCCCTCCGTATCTCCCAGCGTCGCAATGACATCAAACTGTGAAGGCGTCAGATGCAACGATTTGATGTGGCGGATATCGATCCGCCAGAAGGCCATATATGTCTCGACGAGCGGTCGTAATACTTTCAGGTAGGGATCGTCCTTCAGATCCGGCAATTCCATGCCGAGAGGATAGTCCGCATTAGAACAATGGTCAAGAGGGAAGGGATGGGAACGACACCCGCGTGGTCCCGTGCTCCCGGAGCGCGCACGATCGGAATGTGCTCGCTCGACGGGCGCAGTTGGACCACTACGGGTGTCCTTCCCAAAGAGGAGAAGTAAGTGGGATCAGAGGGATGGAGGGAGCGGCCAGGTGCCCTTCTGGCTCGCAGAACGCGCACGATCAGAATGTGCTCGCGCAGGCAAATGGCACGTCTCGGCGTGCCAGTGGGTAGGCGGGTGAGAAAGTTGCGCACAGTAAAGAGCAGCCTTGGCCACTCCTATGGAGGGAGATGTAGAGAATCAGGATGTGCTTGATTGACCGCGCGGGGGCGGAAGTTTTTGTAGGCTCCCGACTTCATGTTCATGTCTTGGGTTGGTCCGCCTGAGCCTCGGCGATTTCTGGTGCGACGGGTGGAATGTTTTTGTATGATGATCGCTATGTCGTCAGATCGGCGAGAGTTTACCCCGGCAGCCTTGCTCCGCAATCCACATGTCATGACCGTGCTCCCAGGCCGTTGGCCTCGCCGAGCACTCCTTTCAGGAGTACCGACCGAGTCGCGCCTCTTTACCACCGAGTCTCACACCCAATTACTCGGTTTCTGCCACTGGCAGCCGTACCGCACCGCATGCCAGACCGTGGTACTTGTGCATGGTCTTGAGGGCTCCAGCGAGTCTCACTATATGCGGGGAATTGCCGCGAAAGCCTATCGCGCAGGATTCAATGTCATCCGGATGAACCAACGTACGTGTGGCGGGACCGAACACCTCACGCCGACGCTCTACAACAGCGGTTTAAGTCAGGACTATCGAACTGTTGTTCAGGAGCTCGCGCGCGTGGACGGACTCACTCGCATCTGGCTTGTCGGCTATTCGTTGGGAGGGAATCTTGTCCTGAAAGCAGCCGGAGAAGCCGGCTCTTCAGAGGCTGCGTTGGCTGGTGCGATCGCGGTTTGCCCGACCATCGATCCGGCGCAATGCGCCAAAGCCTTGGAAGCACCTCGGAATTGGGTCTATCATCTTCACTTTTTGACTCAACTCAAACGGCGGCTGCGGCGGAAAGCGAGGCTTTTCCCAGGCAAGTGGGATCTCACCGGACTTGATCGCATTCGCATCCTCAGTGAATTCGAGGACCGCTACACGGCCCCCGACGGCGGGTATGCCAGTGGAGCTGATTACTACGATCGCTCAGGCGCACGCCTTGTGCTCGATTCCATTATCGTCCCCACTCTTATCATCACGTCACAAGATGATCCTTTTATTCCCTATGCCATGTTTACGGTTCCGCTGATTCAGCGTCACCCGAAGATTCGGGTCATCGCGCCTCGCCACGGAGGTCATTGCGGGTTCTTTCACTGGGCTCACAAGGGAGAAGATCCCTATTGGGCAGAGAATCGGATTGTGGATTTCCTGCAAGAATGGCCCCGCACCTCTGATTATTGACACATCCTCGTGTGGTGTCGGTGGTCGGCTGGAATGGATCCGTTCTCAAGACTCCCGCATGAGTCAGCCGCGCACCAAGGCCGTAGCGGGTCGGTTGAACTCACCATTCCTCATTAGTTCTGCAGCCCTCAAGCGGATCCAGGCGAGATCTGACTGAGAATCTCTCTCTCTGCCTCGAGCCAATCGTCGAGCGCCGAGCCATGCCGAGAACCTCGTTCCCTGTAGAGATCATAGGCGCGTTTGGCGATCAAGACATGCAAGTCCTCGTAGGGAGAGATCGGCTGGATGTGAAGTTTCTGAGATGGAGATCCTGTGGTCTGTTGTTGGGGGACCGGCATTTTCCTGTCCGATTTTTTCGAGCGAATGCTGGCCGCCGTCATGGCTGTCTCCTTCCTTGGATTACACTGTCATGGGTAGTACGCCCTTCGCGGCAACTATCGGGAGGGGAGCGAACGGACGATCGAGGCAGGCCAATGGGTAGGCCGGTCTTCGGTCGATTCGGCGCAGGGTTTCGGTGATACGCTCCGGCTTGCCCCAGTCACTCCAGAGCGCGCCTGTCAGTTCAATGACCGCCAAGGTTTCTGGTGCACGCTGTAGCAGGTCTGATGAGAAGTTCTTCGCAGGCATGTTTCGATATATCGTATCCAAGACATATCCTTCCTCTGGCCCTCCGATGGCGTGACTCAACCGCTCAAAGAGGGGCATCATGTCCGGCAGGTGTTGCCAGCCGAGTGCCCAAAGCCGTTCCACGTTAGCTGCGAAGACCAGCGTATTCCAGAGCGCTCCTGTCCGTAAGGCTGCATCGGCCTGAGCTGCGCCAGGTTTTTCCAGAAATGAATGGACTGTCTGCACCAGTTCCCCCAGCGGGTTGGCGAGGGGCTGGCCAGTCTGGATCCACCCATAGTCCAATTCCAAGCGGTCAGGAGGCACACCCAGTATCACCACACGATCGGGTCTTGCATTGGCGATTTGGACTGCGCGTCGGACAGCTTCAAGGAACCGGTTTTCTGGATAGACGAAATGATCAGACGGGTAGAGCACCACGGTCGCCTGCGGAGCCTTGGCGCGGATATACGTCAACGGGAGGAATACACCGGCCGCCGTGTCGCGGTTAGCCGGCTGAAAGAATACCGTGCTGTTCCCCCTGCCATCCAATTGCACGAGCACGTCATGGCGATGGTGGTGCGCGGCCACTGTGACTGTACGAGCCAGCGGCGTTACTTTTATAGCTCGATCCAACGTGTGCTGAAACATAGAACGTGTACCGACGAATGCGCAGTACTGCTTCGGCTTGGGCCGACCCAACCAGCGATGCACCAGCGATCTCAGCCGCGTGCCTTCACCGCCTGCCAAAATGATCGACCAGAGCTGATCTGAAGTGCTGTGAGGACTCATATCCACAACCTTTCTATATTGTTGTATTCTTCAAGAACCGCTCACTGAATCATAGGTGCGTTCACACCGCGCAGTCGCCAGGTTCATTGAGGTCCTATCGGTGGGTCGTGCACGTTCTCGTGCTGTCCAAACACAGAGCCATCGGACTGCCTCTGAGCTCTCGTTCCGAGGTGAAGGAGTGGCGCCGATGGCGGCAGAGGTCTCGGGCAGGGTCATGGTACCGTTTCAACCTCGCAGAAATTCTCATACGACACCTTCGTGTGATCGACGGGGAATTTCGGTATATGGGCCACGCAGAAGTCGAACAGCCATCGATTGCCGGATGACTTCATTGAAGCCTTGTTGAGAATGCATTGTTGGCCCACAGGGTTTCCCTGAGTGAAAGAAGCAGCGGTGAGGGAGCTTGTCCTGACTCGAAGCATACGGAAACTTTATACAAGAGAACCTTCGTGGAGATACTGGAGATCTCCCTAGTTCAAGGTGAAAAAATTACCAGCAGGATGTTGAAGAGGCGATCCGGCGATGCTGTCTCCGGGGAGAGTCGTCGCATCACGATTTGCAATGGGAGAGAGCCCCTGCGGTCAGGGAAGTCGACTCCTTTGCGGACGATCGTGTGGGTGGAGTCGATGAACAGAGCCGCGAGAAAGTGATTCGATGATGTCAGACGGGATGACGCACACACAATACGGATACCCCACTTGTCTGATCTTGAGGAAAAGCCTAGACTCTCATTCCTAATCAGCCCATCAGCCGTGACGACAATTGCGGGGTGCCGCGGTCTCTATCATTTTGAGGAAGACACAACGCTGTGTGTGCTGCGCGAAAGATTCCGACCCGAGCAGTTCGTGCAAAGAGCGGCGCTCTGAGCAAGGATGCCAAGCCAAGACCTGTAAAGAGGCCGCTGTCTGTTTCAGAGCACGACCCGCCTCAGATGCCACAGAACGAAGAACTGCGTCGAGCCCACATCGAACTCAAAGCGGCACGTGACCGTTATGTGACGCTCCACGATTTTTCCCCAGCCGGCCTTCTCTCGATGGATACGCATGGCAGGATTGTGGAGGCCAATCTAAGGGCCGGGGTACTGATCGGCATCGACCGAAAGGAGCTGATCGGACAATTACTCACGACCTTCATCGCCTCGGATGATCAAGACATCTTTCACCGGCATTATCAGGATGTCTTGCGGACAGGCACGCGACAAGCTTGTGAGGTGTTTCTCCGGAATAGCGTCGGTATTTCCAGTTGCGTCTACATCGAGAGCCTCGTGGTGAGTGAGGAGCCATGGTGCAGTACCCACTTCCGGACGGCGCTGCTCGACATCAGTGATCGGAAACGGGCGGAGCAGGAGCAAGCCCGGCTCATTGCGGACCTCACCCGGTCGCAACAACACTTTCAAGCCCTCTTCAACTGGATTCCCTCAGCCGTGGGGATCAGTACAGTGGCAGAGGGCCGGTTTGTTGATGTGAATGAAGGGTTTACCCGGCTGACCGGGTACAAGCGAGAAGACGTGGTCGGTCGTACAACCTTGGAATTGGGGATGTGGGCCGATCCATCGGAACGTGCGATCGTACTCGAAGAACTTCGTCAACAGGGCTATCTGCACAATCGGGAAGGACGGCTCCGGACGAAGTCGGGAGAGATTCGTTCTCTCATGGTTTCGATCCACATCATCCAACTCGGGTCTACTCCCTGCCTGATCTATCTGGGTCATGACATTACCGAACGCAAACAAGCGGAAGAGGCGTTGAAAGCCAGCGAGCGCCAGTTTGCTTCTTTTATGGACAACCTCCCGGGCTTTGCATGGATCAAAGATGCTCAGGGGCGACATCGCTATGCCAATCGACTGTTTCAAGAATTCTTGGCGAAACATGGTGACTGGAAAGAGAAGACAGCCGCTGAGTTGTGGCCTGCGGAGATTGCGGCGCACTATGAGTCCAACGACCAAAAAGTATTGGCGAGCGGGGAATCTCTGCAAACGGTCGAGCCGTATGTTCAGGACGGTGAGGTTCGGCACGCGCTTGTGAGCAAGTTTCCAATCGAAGATTATAAGGGACTGTCTGGGCTGATGGGTGGTGTCGCGATAGATATTACCGAGCGGAAGCAGGCGGAAGCAGAACTCAGCAAAAGCGAAGCGCGACTCCGAGCCATTCTCGACAACTGTCCGGGGATGATTTTTCTGAAGGATCTCGAGGGTCGCTATCTCCATGTCAATCGCCAGTTTGAAAGAGCATTCAACATGACTCGCGAGCAAGTCGTAGGCAAAACTGATGAAGCCATCTTTGTGCCCGAGCAGGCTGCCGCATTTCGCGCCAATGATCTTAAGGTGCTCCAAGTTGTCATCCCTCTCGAATTTGAAGAAATTGCCACGCACGACGATGGTCTCCACACAAGCATTGTGTCCAAATTTCCGTTATTCGGTGAGAACGGAAAACCCTATGCTCTGTGCGGGATTACCACTGACATCACTTGGCGGAAGACTGTGGAAGAGACACTTCGCTCAAGCGACGCCTTTACCCGCGCGATCCTGAACTCACTTACTGCGCACGTCTGCGTGCTGGATAAAGAAGGGGTCATCGTCACGACGAACGACGCCTGGAAGGAGTTCGCCCGGCAACACGTGGAAGGCGCATTCATCTCCGGGGAAGTCTCAGACCATTACCTTGACCGCTGTCGCCATACCACTATCGGTGGCGCGGTGACAGGCCAGGTCGTTCTGAAGGGTGTTGAAGAGGTGCTGATGGGCAGAGAACGGAGTTTTATCTATGAATATGCCTGTCAGCTCCCGACAGAGGAGTGCTGGTTTCAGATGCGAGTGACTCCGTTGAAAGATGCCAAGGGTGTGGTCATTTCTCATACGGATATCACGACGCGTGTCCGGATGGGGTTGGCGCTGGAGCAACATGCGGTTCTGCTCGTCGAAAAGCAGAAGGAATTGGAGTCCTTGGCAGGGAAACTGATTGAGGCCCAAGAAGGGGAGCGCAAGCGGATTGCGCGCGAACTGCACGACGATTTCAATCAGCGATTGGCAGCGCTATCGCTTGAACTGGAGAGCATGGAGCGGGCGCCTATTGCTCCGTCAGAGGTGGTGGCTCGGCAACTGGCTTCGATCCGCACTCAGGCGGTGATGCTCTCCGACGACATGCACGATCTGGCATACAGGCTGCATCCGTCCTTGCTCGAGCATGTCGGCCTGGATGTCGCTGTACGGGATCACATCGCCGAGTTTGCGAAGCGGACCGGGTTGTCTGTGAGGTTTGCGGGGCGTGAGGTGCCGAAGACACTTCCGCCTGAGGTGGCCACCAATCTGTTTCGCATTTTGCAGGAGAGTTTGCAGAATGTGTCCAAGCATGCCCAGGCGACCGACGTCACCGTCAGGCTGAGCGGCTCGCCAAAAGGGATCGGCTTGTCGGTGCGTGATAACGGTATAGGGTTCGATTTTGAGGACAAAAACGCGAGCGCAAAAGGACTCGGCTTAGTGAGCATGCAAGAGCGTACGCGTGGATTGGGAGGGCTTCTCCAGATCCACTCTTTGCCCAGGAGCGGCACGAAGATCTGTGCCTGGATTCCTCATGCGTAGCCCGCATTATTCATGAGCACTTCTGCTGCAATCGCGGATTCGGAAATAAGAACTCCTTGCGGTATTTTTCTTCGCGCTAGGAGCATTCAAATGGCGCTCGACCTCGCAAGCGCGGTGACGGCGCACCTGACGGCCGATGGGCTCGCCCCTCGGGCCTTCGACGTACTGCACGAGTGCGACTCAGGGCCTCCGGGCTCCGCGCGCCGGTCTCACGACGCGGCTCCGCGCTTTCGCAACGAACCGCCATGAATAATGCGGGCTATCAGGAGGACGCATGAAGAAACCATGTGTGCTTATGGCTGATGACCACTCGTTGATCCTCGCCGGCTTGCGGAAGCTGGTGGAAGCTGAGTGTGAGGTGGTGGGCACGGTGGAAGACGGGCGGGCGCTGGTTGAGGCGGCGCAGAAGCTGCGGCCCGATCTGATTCTCTTGGACATCGCGATGCCGTTCTTAAATGGGCTCGAAGCCGCCAGGCAACTCCGAATACTGGCACCGGAAAGCAAACTCATTTTTCTCACAATGCATGCCAGTCCGACTTATGCGGCCGAAGCGTTCCAGGCCGGGGCATCTGGGTACCTCCTAAAGCGTTCCGCGGCTTCAGAACTCAGCCTGGCGATCCGGTCAGTTCTCAACGGCCAACACTACCTGACTCCGTCGCTCACGAAAGATGTGCTGGATTCGGTTCTCAAGCCATCCTCCGGGGAGCGTGGGAAATCGGCGGCTATGGCGCTCACCGCGCGCCAGCGAGAGGTCTTGCAACTTGTTGCTGAGGGTCGTGGCACAAAGGCGATTGCTACGACGCTCAAGGTGTCGGTGAAAACGGTGGAATTCCACAAGTCCCGCATCATGCAGCAGTTGGACATTCATACCACTGCCGACTTGACCAAGTATGCGATCACCCACGGTATCACCAGCCTCTAACTTTCAGAATGCTGAAATAGCCACTTTTCTCACCTGCCCAACACTCGTGCGCCAAGACGTACCCTTCACCAGGCGGCGTTCTCGCATCACCCCGACCAAAGGCAGTCATGTGGATGCCGTACTCAGCCCAAAGCGTGCGCTTGTACTTCCCCCTACTCTGGGGTCGCGCACGAACTGCGAGACATTCCGACGGACCATCTCCATGTAGAGAGGGGTCTTCAGGATGATGCGGACGGCAGAGCCCATCTAGCCAGCGCAGCGGCGGACTTTGCGTTTCCACGTCGGAGCCGGGCGATGGACCGCTGTGTCGTTCAGCTCCTGCGCGATCGTCCGGCAGCTCGAACATCTCGCGAACGATGCTCGACTGCTGGGGCTCGATCTCGAGCTTTGTGCGATCTTCGCTGGCTCGACGTACTGATCGCGCTCGGTCGGATGCAGTACCGGTTTGAGTCGATAGCCGTAAGCAACTCCCCGTCCAATACTGGTTGGTGACCTGTCCCGCAAGCCCGAGGTACGCGCTCGCGGAGGTCATCAAGAAAGATTTTGTTCATCAGTCCTTGAAGCCGCGATGAACCTTGCGGGTCTTGCTCGTTGAATCGTAGCCATCGCTGATCGACACGATACGAATGCCGCTGAACTCAAGGCGGCGAATGACGCGCTCGGACTCGAACGCATCGCGGGTTTAACGCGACAGATCAGCCACGAACAGGATAAGGCGCCGCGCGCCGCCGCGGCAAGCATGGCTTGATACTGCGATCGGCTCGTATCGCTGCCGTTCATTGCCTCGTCGGAGAACGTGTCAACGACCATCCTCTTCGGCTGTTGATCTACAGCCTAGCTTCTTAGCTGTTACGATTACCTTATGCGCACTCAAATCCGTATCGGCGAAGCAGCCGCAATCCCCTCATCGACATTCCTCGTTAAAATCGTTCCGGACAGTCTCGGTGTGAATACAACATGAGCGCTCTCACCATCGTCGACTATAACCCATCCATCCTGCCCGACATTTCCCCGCACCCGCACGTAGACTGCAGGAACAAGGCAAATCGCTTCTTCGCACCAGGTTCCGACCCTTTGATCCCTTCCCCAGGCGGTTGACGAACCGCTCACCTTAGCGGACAGCGTTGCGAGGCAGTCGGAGTTAATACGCGGAACTATTCAACGGCCCCAGGTGTTGCTCCTTATAGGGATAGGGCTAACCCACAAGCCTGGCGGATAGCGACCTGAACCGGTGACGGCGATAACGCCGGGTCGAATTCACCCCTCGGCAGCAGCGGTGGTTGTACTATGAAGCGCGGTCGTTCCCCTCGATGAGTTTGCGCGGCATGAACCAGGAATGGATGGCACAAATAGACTGTTCCTGCCGCGCCAGTTGCCAGCGCAACCTCACAGTCTTCTGTAGAAGCGTAATCATTGGCGGAGAGCTGCCTGAGTGTCGCGCCCGCGCGTCGCCATAGGGCAATAACTCTCGTGCAATGGTGGCATGCGAACCTTTCCGTATCTTCGTCGGCGCATCATCAGGGCCGACATCCGAGAATAGAAAGAGCATTAGCAATGCGCGTCCGCTGCTCTTCACATTGACGCGCCACTCCATGAAATCGGGATTGTTGTCGCCAAAGCTCGTGTCCACATGCCAGCCAAGGTCAGCAGGGAATTGCGGCGAGGGGAAGCGGATCGGAAATGTTCCGAGGGCTTTCGGCACAAGCCAGCGGCCATTACCGGCGAGTTCATCGTAGGCTCTGTGTAGGCGCGGCGTGTTTGCGGCTTCAATGAAGGGGGGTGAAGTCTTCGTCCTTACCCGAACAACTGGTTGAATCCAGTTGTCGGGTTTGTCTGGCGACAGACCAATATCTACCCACAGCTCCTCCCTGCATTGCTTTGCAAGGTTGGTGCTGAAGGCATTTTCGACTTTGACGAAACCGTCGTCGATGAAGTTCTGGACCTGACGGGAGGTCAGGCCGATATGCTCGGTTTTAGGCATTACACAATTCTCAATTCGGCCACCGCGTCAGCGGAGCCGTTTTGATCTGATGGCGCGGATGCGCTGCAACAACTTGGGTGCCGTCCAGATTAGCGGGAAGAATGCGGACATGAACACCATGTCAAAAACGTACCCGAGGCGGAGACCGGAATCAAGATGCACTGGCCACAGAGCACACCGCACAGGCTTTCGCCGCCCCCGTCCACTTCAGCCCTCTGGTAGCATTATCCATAACATCCAGGGTTTTTCCTAGTTCCTCTCCCCTTCTAAAAGACGTATGATTTTTTGATTCGTGCTTTTTCCGACGTAGAGGTGAGCTCACATGAAGAAACCGCGGATTCTCCTTGCAGACGACCATCCAGAAATGCTGAATGCGATTTGTGGTGTACTGGAAGACAAACTGGGCGACGTGGTGGAGACGGTGGCAGATGGGGAAGCCCTTGTGGAAGCGGCGCAACGGCTGAAACCCGACATTATTATCGCGGATATTTCGATGCCCAAGCTGAACGGCCTTGATGCTACTCGAGTCTTACAGACCAGTGTTCCGGAGAGCAAGGTCATTATTCTGTCGGTCTATCGAGAACCGGTTTACGTATCTTTGGCGTTCCACGCAGGGGCGAGAGGTTACCTTCTCAAGAGAACCGGCCTCCATACAGAACTGCCGCAGGCTCTTCTGCACGTGACCGCAGGCGATCGCTATATTGGGGCGGGGGTGAGAGAGGAGTCGGTGCCTGCGGATGGAACCGAGATGTTGACAGGGACGTCAGATCCATAGACGACGGACATCCAGAGCGAAAGTCCGAAATGTTCGGAACGTGGTACTCAGAATTCCTGACTTCAGAGAGTGTCTGTCACGCCCATCACATGTGTAAAGAGGTTGAGCGATGGAGTGGTGATGGAGGAACGAGGTGATCTACAGAAAAACGTGCTGGTGCTCATACGGAAGGAAGGGGGTCTCGCTTCGTCTAGTGGAATTGCTCTTCGCCCGCCATCTCGACCGCATTCTCGAAACCCTTGTTCTGTGCCACAGGAGCGCCAGGGCTAGCTTCGTTGCTATCTATGACCTCGCGGCCGTTCGTTTGAAGCAGGCGCAGCATGAGTATGTGCTTTCCTTCTTGCGATCTCAGCACGGTTGACAACTCCGGATCGTCATCCATTTTCTTCATTCCTTTCAGCGCTAGTGATTGAGGTCTTAAGTTGAGTGGCTGAGCGAACGTGCGGATGGTCGACATCACGGCCCAGTCGTATCAGATTGCCCGCCAGTATATGATCCAGCTGTCCGACGAGGACTTCAAGGATCCGGTGGTACCGGGACGCTACGCGACTCTCGCGGGAATGTCCTCGGAGGCATTTCAGGTCAGGTTTCAGCCACTCGTTCGAACGTGATAGATATTCAATCATAAGGAGGAAAAACATGAACGTACTCGTGGCAACGGATGGATCGAAGTATGGACGATGGGGGCTGAACTGGGCAGCGAAGCTGCCGTTTGTCAAGCCGCCACGGGTGACGGTGTTGCACGTGCTCGATCACACCATGCTCAGTTGGCCGTTTCGGACGCGGCTGGAAATTCAGCGCGTGAAAGCGCGCGCGGGAAAAACTCTCAAGAGGGCGAAACAGCAGCTGGCGTCATTGAACATCAAGGGCACGGCCAAAACTGAGCAAGGGGAGGTCGCGTCGGTCATCTTGAAACGCGCGCCAGATCGGAACGGTCTCCTGGTGGTGGGCACGAAAGGCCTCAACGCCCTCGACCGGTTCCTGCTCGGCAGCGTGTCCACGAAACTCATCGAGCATGCACCCTGTCCGGTGCTCATCGTCAAGGGTGAGGCGGTCCCGTTACGGCGGATCACATTGGCGACAGATGGATCGGCTGCGTCCGCCAAGGCTCTAGAGTTTGTCCTGAACACGTTTCAACCGGATCGATCCAGCGGCAATACCGAGCGGGCGCCGATTCATGTGAGCGTGGTCCATGTGAGGATACCGAGCCCATTGGCTCCCATCACGGTCAAATCTACGATCCCCTGGATCAAATATCCAGGATTGAAGGACGTAGGGAGCAAGTTGGTCGAAGAGAGTGTGGAGAAGCTGATCCAGTCGGGATTCTCAGCCGAGCCGCTGCGTCCAATTGGGAAGCCTGCTGAACGAATCATGGAAGCGGCTTCCAAACAGCAAGCTGATCTGATCGTGATGGGGGCGAAGGGGCTGAGCGCCATCGACCGGTTTCTCCTCGGGAGCGTGTCCACACGGGTGGTGCAGTACGCGAACTGCGCCGTGCTCGTGGTTCGATGAGAAAGCGGGCGTGCAGCGCTTTCGCGAGATGCATGGCGCCGTTGTTCCCGTCAGTCGATGCGAATGTGAAGGGGACGCAACCGAAAGGCTGGACAACATGAATGTGCTCGTGGCGACTGATGGGTCGAAGTATGGACGATGGGCGCTGAACTGGGTGGCCCGGCTGCCGTTGGTCGAGCAACCATGTGTGATCGCGCTGCATGTGCTTGATGTCGCCGCGTTCCGCGCTCCGTTTCTGGCGCAACCTGTGATAGCCGGTAATGAGCCGTATATCCAAGAAGAAATCAAACGCATGGAGGCGCGCTCAGCCAGGATTCTCAAGGAGGCAACACAACAGTTGGCTTCGCTGAAGCTCTCCGGTACGGTCCGCAAGGAACAAGGACCGGTCGCGACGACGATCTTGAAGCTGGCGCCGAAACAGGGCGGGCTTCTGGTGGTGGGCAGTCAGGGCCTCGACGCTCTCGACCGGTTCATGCTTGGCAGCGTCTCGACGAATCTCCTACACCACGCGACCTGCCCGATGCTTGTCGTGAAGGGCGAGGCAATCCCATTGCGGCGGATGATCTTGGCGACTGATGGATCGGATGCCTCTGCCAAGGCCCTGAAGTTTGTGCTGACCAAGTTTCAGCCGGATCAGTCGACCAGCAAGGGTGGGCGCGCCCCGATTCATGTGAGTGTGTTCCATGTGCTGCCGTTAGTCATGCGCCCCGGGTTGAAGAAGGCGAGCAAGACATTACTCGAACACAGCGTGCAGAAGCTGATCAAGGCGGGATTTACTGCCGAGTCTCTCTGCTCCCTTGGGAATCCTGCTGAAGAGATCATGAAGGTGGCTTCCCAACAGCCTGCCGATCTGATTGTGGTGGGAGCCCAAGGGCTCGGTGCCATCGCTCGGTTTCTCATTGGGAGTGTATCGACGCGGGTAGTGCAGCGCGCGAACGTGCCTGTGCTTGTCGTTCGATGATGGAGCGCGCGCCATCACACACAATTATGGTAGGAGCGAGGTCGAACAGGTCCAGGTAAGCCGAAGGCGTGAGACATGTTCCCGCAAGTCGCGCATCACCCAATCGAGATCCTTTCAATACCGCGCTATCCAGCAGTGCCGTCCTATCCGGCAGGTGTCGGGGTTTGACAATTGCCGACAAGGTCGTGATGATAGACGCTGTTCCGTGGGCGACTGTTCGATCGACGTACACCAGAGGTGACCTATGCGCTTATCGCTTCGATTTCTGCTGCCGTTGGCTTTGGTGTTAGCCATTCTGGCATATGCCGTCATTCCCCTAGTCGATACCTTGACGTTGAAATGGTTTGTGCGGGATCTCGAGATGCGGTCGGAACTCATCGGCCGCACGGTCGAAGCGCCCCTTGTGGATCTCCTGGCGGCGGAATCCAAGACAAAATTACACAACTATTTTAATCGAATCATTCAGGACGAACGGCTCTTCGCCATCGGGTTTTGCAGTCGTGATGGCAAGCTGACTTATAAAACGTTGACCTACCCTGATTCGATCCCGTGCGATGGAACCACCACGCTTGCAGCCGGAAAGACCGCTCTACTGGGACTCACCCAAGGGACTGTCCATGTCTCCGCGATCGGTATCGAAGGGAACGGTCGCGCATGGGGGCGCCTCATGCTTGTCCAAGATATGAGCTGGGTCGAGCGTCGAAGCAGCGACACGAAATGGTACCTCTTCTATCTGTTTGCCATCATTGGTGTGGTGATCTCTCTCGTGACCGTGTTGGTTGCGCATTTGAGCTGGCGTGGATGGGTCACAGGGGTTCGAGCGTTGCTCAGGGGCAAAGGGCTGACTGCCATGATCGGCGATCAGCCGCATGGCGCCGACCTACTCCCGGTCGCCCAGGATCTTCGTTCTCTCATTCATGATCTCGAGGCAGACAAACGCCTAAGAGATGAACATCAGATGACCTGGACCCCGGCGACATTGAAAGCCATTCTCCATGACCATCTCGCAGGAGATGAAGTGCTCATCGTGTCCAATCGTGAGCCCTACCTCCATAATTGGAATGGACAAGATATCGAGGTCCAAGTTCCGGCCAGCGGTGTCGTCACTGCCCTCGAACCGGTCATGCGTGCCTGCTCGGGTGTGTGGATTGCACATGGTAGCGGTACGGCTGATCGAGAGGTCGTCGATGCGCGTGGCCATGTCCGTGTCCCCCCGGACAACCCTGCCTACGAGATCAGGCGGATTTGGATGTCGCCGGAAGAAGAAGACGGGTACTACAACGGATTTGCCAATGAGGGGCTTTGGCCGCTTTGCCACCTGGCCCATGTCCGCCCAGTATTCCGAACCTCCGATTGGAAGCACTACCGGGAGATCAACGAGCGATTTGCGTTGGCCATTATTGAGGAAGCTAAAACCGACAACCCCGTTGTGCTCGTGCAGGATTTTCACCTCGCGCTGGTGCCCAAGATGGTACGAGATCTTTTGCCGAATGCCACAATCATCATGTTTTGGCATATTCCTTGGCCCAATCCTGAACGCTACGCGATTTGTCCGTGGCATCGAGAAATTCTCGAAGGCCTTTTAGGAAGCAGCATTCTCGGATTTCACACACGTTTCCACCGCACCAACTTCATCGAAACGGTGGATCGTGCACTGGAGACCAAGATCGATTGGGACAGCTCCACGATTTCATACGGCGGTAAATTGACGGCGGTGAACCATTACCCGATTTCGATCGAATGGCCTAGCCGGGCGCTCAAGGAACAGCCACCTGTGCCGGCGTGTCGGACGCATATCCGTTCGAGTAACGGACTTCCGCACACGCAACGCGTTGGCCTCGGCGTCGAACGCATGGATTATACGAAGGGCATTCTCGAGCGATTCCTCGCTGTCGAACGGCTTCTGGAGCTTCAGCCGGAATGGATCGGCACGTTTTCTTTCATCCAAATCGCCGCTCCCAGCCGCTCCAAGATCGATCAATATCAGCAGATCACGCAGCAGGTCATCGCGTCAGCTGAACGCATCAACCAACGATTTGGGCGAGAAGGATACCGGCCTATTTCTCTACGGATCGAACATCACGGTCCCCAAGAGATCACCACGCATTATCGCGGGGTCGACTTCTGCATCGTCAGCAGCCTCCATGACGGCATGAATCTCGTGGCGAAAGAATTTGTTGCAGCGCGGGACGATGAGCAAGGTGTGCTGATCCTCAGCCAATTCACCGGCGCCGCGACTGAGTTGCCCGAGGCGCTCATCATCAATCCCTACAACATCGATCAGTGTGCGGCTGCCCTGCATATGGCCCTGACCATGTCCCCCAGCGAACAGCGGGCTCGCATGCATAGTATGCGCGATATTGTGCAGGAATTTAATGTGTATCGCTGGGCTGGACGCATGCTGATGGACGCGGCTCGAATGCGGCAACGAGCCCGCATTGCCCGCCAAACGGGGGCGCGAGACGCGCGAACGGCCATAGGCGGCCAGGCATGACCTATGTTTTTTCCGAGGAAGGGCGCCGGGCACTGTGCGCGTTGACTGAGAAGGCCGTCCTCTACGCCTTCGATTTCGACGGGACGCTTGCGCCGATCTCACCGGATCGGGACTCCGTCAAGATTTCCTCTTCCGTGCATACGCCGTTAAGGGAGCTCGGAGCACGCGCGCCCTGTGCTGTGATTTCCGGTCGAGCGCTTGGCGATCTTGCACCGCGGATCGATCGGGCGGTTCCTCATCTGATCGGAAACCATGGGCTGGAAAGCCCTTGCACGACTCCCGCTGCCCTGATCTTGGCTGAACATGTCTGTGTGGAGTGGATGAAGCGAGTGAACACGGACTTCGCTCGACCGCTCAAGCACTATGGGATTGAGGTGGAGAATAAACGCTATACACTCACCTTCCATTATCGAGGCATTAAGGAGCCGGACAAAGCTCGCACGGCACTTGTCCTTCTCCTCGATCAGCTCACCCCGGCTCCGCGTCTCGTATTTGGGAAGGCATCGGTGAATGTTCTGTGTCCAGGACAAGCAGGAAAAGGACATGCGGCTTTGGCTCTCATGCATCATCTGCGGCAGACGCATCTATTTTTCATCGGTGATGACGACACGGACGAGGATGTCTTTGAGCTGTCAGAAGGGCTTGCCATGGGGGTGCGCGTGGGGCCGAATGAAAAGTCGCGGGCGGGGTATTTCATTCACCATCAGAAAGAGATCGAAGAGGTGCTCCGCTTCCTTATCCATCGCGTTGACCGAACCCCGGGATCACAAACCTCTGGTGAGCCGAACATGATCGGTACAGGGAGATGATGTAAGTCTTAATAGTCTCCGCCTGGTCTCCTGCACGTTCTTGCTACAATCAACATGCCGTTCAGTTCCTCCGCGGTTTTCCTCATCTCAAAGGGTCGGGTGCCCATGCGACTATGGATCATGCGGCTATTGCCGCCATGGTCTGTCATCGGACTCCTTGGGCCGATTGAATCGATCCGAATAACGTGAGGATACTACTGAGAAACTATGATATGAAATCCGCAGGCAGGTCAGGGAACGCTGAATGAGCAGGATCGCGTCATTGTGAAAAGGACTGGATGTTGAGTTTTACGAATCATTGGACAGGCTACATCGCACTAGCGGTGTTTCTGGCCGCGTATGTGTTGGTGATCGTCGAAGAAAATCTTAATCTGCGGAAATCGAAACCCGTCATGGTTGCGGCAGGTGCGATCTGGATCCTGACGGCTATCGCGTATGCCTCTCAACATCAATCCCATGCCGTCGCCGAACTTCTTCGTCACAACCTGCTGGAATACGCCGAATTGCTGTTGTTTCTTCTCTCGGCGATGACCTTTATCAATACTATGGTGGAGCGGAACGTCTTTACGGCGCTGCAGACCGCCCTCGTTTCGTTCGGCCTATCCTTTCGTTCGGTGTTCTGGCTCACCGGGGTACTGGCGTTTTTTATCTCTCCTGTCGCGGATAATCTGACGACGGCACTGGTGATGGGTGCCGTGGTGATGGCCATGGGGGCAGGCAATGGACGATTCATCAGCGCCTCCTGCGTCAATGTGGTGGTTGCGGCCAATGCGGGCGGCGCGTTTAGCCCCTTTGGCGACATCACGACCCTCATGGTTTGGCAAAAAGGCGTGGTACAGTTTGGCGACTTTTTCACGCTGTTCATCCCCTCTCTTGTGAACTGGCTTGTCCCAGCGGTGCTGATCTCCATCACGATTCCGCACGAGAAGCCATCAGCCAAAACAGCGCGCGTGCAGGTCAAGCATGGCGGTATTGTCATCGTGATGCTGTTTCTCATCACGATAGCCGGAACTGTGCTCATGCATCATTTTCTTGAGATGCCGCCGTTTCTCGGCATGATGACGGGGCTGGGTGTTCTTGCATCGTATGGATATTTTCTCCGGCGCAAGGAGGTGGAAGGGTGGACAGA
>CBDDRW010000093.1:0-10742 GCA_965233175.1 uncultured bacterium | reverse complement strand
CGTACCGAAGCGTACGCCTCGCCTCTTCGCTCGCTGCGGCCTGGTTGAACGGTCTTTTTGAGCATCCTACGTGGGTGTTATCGTGCTGCTGCCCTAAACGTGCAAGCCATCGAAGTTCTGCTGCACAAAAATAGTATTTCCGCAGCTTGACCTCTCCGGGTGGTCACGGTATGAGGTATACGGAATAAAGATAAATGCCTATCCCCTCAGATGAGGGGATACCTACTTGAGGGGATTACTTGGTGATTCTGGTAGGAGATAATAGGCGTGGTCATACGGAACCAAAGGGTCGAAATTCCTCAGCTGTTGCTGTATCGCCTACCCATGCCTCGAACCGGCCCAGGGAAACGGATCGACATGACGACTCGGCGACTCTCTGACACCGCATCCCAATTGCCCCAACCCGAATCGCTTGGGGCTCTTATGCAACTTCTTGCCAGACGAGAATTGGAACTTGCCGCCGCGCGACGAATGTCGGAGGTCTTTTCTCAACACATCAAACTCCAAGACCTGCTAGAACAAGGGCTCCGCATCGCGCTGGATGTCGTGAATGCAGAAAATGGCTCCGTGCTGCTGGCCGACACCGACAAGCATACCCTCGTGTTTTATCACTCCATTGGTCAAAAACCCGTTCTACCGGGAACAGAGGTGCCCTGGTACGAGGGCATTGCCGGAACAGTCTATAAGACGGGAGTGCCTGAAATCGTCCCTGACGCACAGATCGATGCCCGTCATTTTAAGAAAGTCGATGAAGCGACCGGCGCCGTGACCCATGACATGATCACCATCCCTCTCAAGCGTTGGGAAGGTGATCCCGTCGGTGTTATTCAGGTCATGAATAAACGCGGGGGGGGAGTCCTCGATCGAGACGATCTCGCTATTCTCACCATTATCTCTGCACTCGCCGCTGCAGCAATTGAGCATACACGTTTGGTGGAAGCCGCCAAACTTGCCGAGGTGGCGCAGCTGATGGGCGACATTGCCCACGACATCAAAAATCTCCTTATGCCGATTGTCTGTGGCACAGGAATTTTACAGGCCGAAATCAACGAGCTGCAGAATTATTTACCCGATAGTGAAATCAAACGGGCGAAGGCGAGTCGCGAACTCTGCGATGAAGTGATCGCCATGCTCAAGGACGACGCGCACCGGATTCACGATCGCGTTGCGGAAATCGCCGATGCAGTCAAAGAAGCCAGCACCCCACTTGATTTTTCCGCATGCGAAATAGCCGACATCGTCAGCAATGTGTTTCGCTCTCTGGGGATTCTTGCCCAGGAAAAACATGTCCGACTGCTTACTGAGAATTTGGAGCTGCTCCCGTTGATCGTGGCAGACCAACGACGCCTCTATACAGCCTTCTTTAATTTGATCAACAACGCGATCTCCGAAGTGTCAGCAGGAGGCTCTGTGACCGTGTGCGGACATGTCCCGACGTCTGATGGAGCGATCATGGTTTCGATCATCGATACGGGTGGCGGGATGCTACCGGAAGTGAGAAATCGACTCTTCACCAAACACGCCATAAGCACCAAGCCAGGTGGAACAGGACTTGGCACAAAAATCGTGAAAGACGTGGTCGATGCTCATGGGGGGACAATCTGGGTTGAAAGTGAACTTGGAGCTGGAACGAAGATACACATCAGACTACCTCACACGCCAGGAGGGTCGGCACGTTCATGAAACATCTGACTCCTGAAACAAACGACGCTTGACGGATATCTAGCGCTGAAATACTACTCAAACACCGTCTGTTCTCCGATCGCCCGCCTGACTGCATCCAACAGCGTTTGTGCCTGGGCCGGCTTGATGAGATAGTCCACCACACCCAGCTTAAACAGAGAAGCGGCTCCCTGAACATCGGGATGTCCAGTCAGCACGATGACGGGCACTGACGGAAGCCTCGCCCGAATGAATGCGACGAGGTCATTTCCGTTCACCTTTGGCAATGCAATGTCGCAGATGATTGCATGGACTGGGAAACCAGTGGGATAGGACTGGATCGCGGCAATGGCTTCTTCACCATCAGTTGCTTCAAGAACTTCGTAGCCACCTTGTTTCAACGCAAGACCAACTGTTTTTCTGACATGCTCTTCGTCGTCAATAATGAACACTCTCCCTGCAGACATGCTCACCCTCCCAGCATCAACTGTGAAATGCTGGCCCTGAAAATCCCAATAGGACTCTTCCTCGTACCACTCCAGATAAAAAAAGTCTACTGCGCTCACATCTCGGCTAGATGATGTACGCTTCCATCTCCCCTGGACTATCCTCCCCCGGGCTATCCCCTCAAATAGACCCCCCTCGTTTGGGTCTATTCCCTCCAATGCCACGACTCAATACATTACAACCAGTGACGTTCCCCCGCAGCAAGCTGGGGCATTCGCGAAGGAGAGGAACGGCCTCGAAGGCCTGGATGTTCTTACGATTACTGCATGGGACCGCAGAACAAGGAATCCGGTCGAGGCTGATGCTGGTCCAGGAACCATTACACGGACGCAACACTTAGGCATGCTCCGTCCGCTCTACTAAACGGAGCTTCAGCGTGAATATTAGAATTCTAGGTTGTCATGGCTCTGATGCCCTTCTGCAAGGTGCAACCGGGCCCCACAGCTGCAACACCTGTGGCTTCCTACTGAACGGAACTCTTCTTCTTGATGCCGGGACTGTGGCAAGCAAGCTCTCTATGAGCGAGCAGGGGCAGATCCGCCACATTATTCTTTCACACCTTCATTTCGACCATATTAAAGGGCTGCCCACGTTTGCCGACAATCTGAGCGAGCAGATGAACGCCACGATTGTTGTGGCGGGTCTCCCTGAGGTGATTGACGGACTGAAACGTCACATCTTCAACACGGATGTGTATCCCGATTTTTTCTGCATCCCTACGCCGGAGCATCCCACGCTGACTTCGTCATATCTGAAACCCGGAAATGTGCATTCGTTCTCAGGAATCGACATCACGCCAATCCTCGTGAATCACACCGTTCCAACCACAGGGTTTATCGTGCAAGATCGCTCCTCAGCGTTTGTCTATAGTGGAGACACCTATTCGACGGATGAGCTGTGGCATGAAGCGAAACACATTCCTCATCTCAAAACCGCCTTTATCGAATGCTCATTCCCAAATTCTATGTCCGAACTCGCCCGCAAGAGCAAACATCTCACACCGACTTTGTTCGCTCAGGAATTCAGAAAACTCGATCGAGAAGATATATCGGTGTATGCCTACCATCTGAAGCCCGCATACAAAGATCAGATTTTGCATGAACTTCGCGAATTATCTATCTCCGGTTTAGCTGTCCTTGAGGAGGACCACACGTTTACGATCTAGGGTCTAACGGCATGACACTTCCAGCTACCAACACCTTCTTTTCTTGCCCGCGTTGTCGTGAACAGCTTCCTGACAAAGCGAAATTCTGCAGTAGTTGCGGCACTCCTACCGCTATACGAGCGATGGTCGCCGATGGAGAACCCGTGATCGAACAGGGCGAGCGCCGGCTTGCTACCGTACTTTTCTCGGATCTGTCTGGGTACACCGCCTTACATCAGCATATGGATCCTGAAGAAGTGGAAGCCGTCATGCTTCGACTAAAACGTATGGCAATTGAAATCGTTGAAACGCATGGCGGCATTGTGAATCAGTTTGTTGGCGATGAAGTCCTGGCTTTGTTCGGAGTCAATGCCGCTCATGAGGACGACCCAGTCCGCGCAGTTCGATCCGCTTTCGATCTGCATGCAGCGGCACGTAACCTGAACGCGGAAATCGACTCTTCCATCGGCGAGTCCCTCGCTATGCATACAGGCATTCATACGGGGCTGATAGTCACGAACGTTCACGATTCCCGGGATGGCATTTACGGGATTACAGGTGATACGGTCATTACCGCCGTTCGATTAAAAGCGGCATCACCCCGTGACGTGATTCTCCTAAGTGACGTCACATACAAATTGATTGCACCCTATTTTCATGCTGATTTCTGGGACGAGATAGATGTAAAAGGGAGAGCCGCTCCGGTAAAAAGCTATTCTGTCACAGCCGAAATCGCAATCCATTCCCGTTTTGAAGCCTCACAAAACCGAGGGTTGACGCAATATACGGCACGGGCGCTCGAATTAAATCAACTGACAAATGCTTTTGATAAGACACGAAGGGGTACGGACCAATTTGTCGTGGTCGTGGGGGAGGCGGGGATCGGGAAAAGCCGTCTCTTGTATGAATTTACACATGAAATTAGGCCTACCACTGTCGTCGTTCTTCAGGGTAGCTGTCAGGCGGATGCCACCAGTACGTCATACCACCCCTTCCTTGATGTGCTTCGACGAGAGTTAGGAATCACCGCCGATCATAGCCGTCACACGGTGGTAGACACAGCGGGTGCAACACTCACTTCGATCCATCCCGCGCTTCAGGAATATCTGTCCATCTATCTTCATCTTCTTTCGCTACGCACCGATCCGATGCTTTCTCACATGCAAGCCACCGAACTGAGACATCTCATTCGAGAGGCACTGGTTCAGCTCTTCCTACGTAAAGCAGACAATGCGCCGACGTTTTTGCTCCTTGAAGATTGGCATTGGAGTGATGAGGCCTCCAACACCGTCCTTCAGCATCTGCTCACGGAAATGAGAGATCGTGCTCTCATGGTCGGTTTGACGCACCGTTCCGAGTATGTCGTTACCGGATGGGGGCCTCGCAGTCCTGATACCATTTTGAAGTTAGCGCCCCTCGACATCGAACAAACGGAATGTTTACTCGCAGCCACATTGGCAGTTCGAGAACTACCCGTCGGCCTCGCCGAACGGCTGTATGAGCGAACCGGAGGGAATCCATTATTCATCGAAGAAGCCAGTCATTCGCTCGTGGAAGAAGGAATCGTCGTGAAGCAGGGTGAAGCCGCAGTGCTCACCAGATCGTTCGCAGCTACCCACTTGCCTGCGACGGTACAAGGGCTTATTCAGAGCCGGTTGGATCGTCTCCACCCCGACTGGAAGGAGGTTTTGGGGACCGCATCAGTCATTGGCCGGTCCTTTACGCTCTCACTTCTCGAGCCCATCTATAAAGGGCGTACCAGTCTCCATGATGTGCTTGCATCGCTCATAGCTATTGATATGATCTCGATACAAGAGGAGTCGACGTACTTGTTTAAGCACGTGTTAACTCAGCAAGTGACGTACGAGACATTGTTGTTGAAAAGAAGACGGATGCTCCATCGTTTGGTCGCGCAGACAATAGAACGCGTCTTCGAGGGTCGCTTAACAGAACATATCCAGACTCTCTACCACCATGTCCGTATTTCTGAGGAATGGGAGAAGGTTGTCTCTTATGGGCAATCGGTGGCCGACACGGTGCAGCAACTGAGTCAATTTCAGGAGGCAGTTGCCATCCTTGATGAAGTCACCGACGCCCTGCGTCGGCTTCCCGGCGGTCGTTCTCGCCAACACACCCTTGTGGATATTCTTCTCAATAAAGAACGGTTGTACGACACCTTGGGCGCGAGGGAACGTCAAGAGGCTGTCATTGAAGAGATATTTGCCATTCTCGTGAAGGATGAGGACGTAAGCCGTCTTGCCGCCGTTCAGCTGCGGCAGGGAGATCTGTTGACTCAACTGGGCAAATATCTTGATGCTGAAGACGCCTTGGAACGCTCACTTTCATTGCGTCAGGAGATGGCGGATGAAGCCGGAGAAAGTAATGCCCTTCGTAGCCTCAGTTTTCTCCGATGGCACCAAGGGCGTAGTCGGGAGGCCTTAGCCTGTAACGAGCGCGCACTGGCGATCGATCAGAAACGCGGCGACGGCAAGAGTATAGTTCACGATCTCACGAACCTGGCGGCGGTGCTGCAAAGCCTCGAGGACATGAACGGGGCTTTGGCGAAATTGACAGAAGCGCTCACCTTAGAAGCGTCGAGCGATCCTTTTCATCGAATGACCATTTTCTACAATATCGGCAATATTTATAGCAAATTACGCCAATACGAGGAAGCGCTGACATATTACGAAGAGGCCCTGCGCCCTTGTATTGACCATCGCCTTTATATCAACCAGACACTCGTCCTCGGATGCATAGCCAGCATGTATCAAAAACAAGAGCGGCTCGAAGAAAGCTTACACTATTACCAACAGGTAGTTGCCATTTCGAAGCGGATTACATATCCGCAAGGATGCGTGAATGGCTTGCGGGGTCTTGCCGATATCCTGCTGCTGAGGAATCAAGCGAACGAAGCACTGCCCTATTTATTGGAAAGCATTGCCATCTTGGGGGATCTCGGCGACATGGTCAACGAAGCGATTTCTTGGCAGATCGTCGCAAGTATTTACGAACAGTATGAGGATCGATGGAATGAGGCCGTCAAAGCCTGGGACCAGGTTCGCAAGCTGGCTCAGCGACTGAATGATCTTCCGCGGCAACTGAACGCTGTAGAAGGAATGGCGCGAAACATTCGACTTGGTGGAGGCGACAAAGCAGGAGCATTATCACATCTATACGAAGCGTACCGGCTAGCCGAAAAGCTCAAACAACCAGAGGATGTGGGGCGATACCTGAACAGCATGGCCATCATCGAATGGGAACGTCAGAATTACGACAATTCCCTATGCCACTATGAAAAGGCGCTTACGTTTTATCGTGACCTTGGAGACGATCGAAAAGTTGGATTCATTTTAAATAGTATTGCTGTCACACTTCGATCCATGAACCGATTCGATGAGGCGATGACCGCACTTGACCGCGCACTTGCTATTCACCGCGAGACGAATGAGCGTCTACATGAAGGCCAAGCTTTGGCCGTGATGGGGCACCTCCATGCTGATCGAGATCAATTGACGGAAGCCATTGATGCCTATCAGCGATCTCTCACAATTCGCCGTGAGATCGAGGATTCATCAGGTCAAGGTTGGATGACGTACTATATCGCGCTCATATATGTCCGGCAGAAGCATATTCAAGAGGGCCGATCGTTCGTGAGCCAGGCGCATACAATCGCGTCAACATATAACGATAAGGAGTTGTTACAGGCCTGTCTTAACCTAGAGGATAAAATAGCAGTCATCGAACTCACTTCATTTTATTGATTGGAGTCATTATGCCTCGTTACATTATCGAAAGAATATTACCTGCAATGTCACAGGAAGAAATGCAACAATTGGCACGGCGCTCAATACAGGTAGCTGACGGAATTCCCGGGGTAGTATGGATTAAGAGCTATATTTCAGAATCCGAGGGCAAAACCTACTGTGAATATGAAGCTCCCAACCCAGAGGCTCTGCTCGAACATGCGCGCCTGCTAAATATCTCAGCCGAAAAAATCACCCGTGTGGAAATAGAAGTCCATCCGGGGATGTTCAGGTAGACCGCCTGATTTGATTGCACCGCTTAGGAAGGGTGGAAGCATGGCGAATGAAGGGCCTAACCATTGAGGCTGTAGTTCATTCTCCTTTTCTGTTCCATTCGTGTGTATGTGAGGCATGTTCGGAAGAGCGACACCGGCCGATGATAGAAGTCACCGAACTTATCAGCAGGCTTGGCTCCCACCTGATTGCTATAGCCGCCTTATGATCAGGAGATGAGCCCAAGCAGACTTTTATTTCTCAGCAAATAACAAGAGACGCCTGATGCGTATGTACCAGGGCAAACAATGACCTCACTGGAATCGCAACGGATGGTTTGTTCGAAGCGACAGAAGACCTACCACGCAATCGAGACCAAATCCACGCAAGCCTTGACGAGCTTGCCCGTGGCTTCGAAGCAGGCCTTGCCCTGAAGGCCGCACACGCAACGCATTATTAATCAGAAAGAATCAAGGATCCATGCACTTCGACATTACTACCGCCATCGGCATGCTAGGTGGAGTGTTCTATCTCGCCAGTCACTATATGAAAGACATGGTGCCCCTAAGGGTATTGGCACTGGCCAGCAGCGGTCTCCTCCTCCTCTTCAGTGTGCTGCACACACACTTCGACATCACTGAGTTGATCGTATTGCCGGAATTCATCCTGAACTCGATCCTGCTGCCGATAAATGCGAAGCGCCTGGCAGAAATCATTAGGCTGACGAAGCAGATCGAGAGGGCCACCGTGGAGTCTCCGGTGACCGAATGGCTGCTGCCTCATATGCACTTACGCAAGCACAAGGCCGGCGAGGTCCTATTCCGCAAAGGTGATGTGGCCGACGAAATTGTGTACGTGGCGAGCGGGAGGCTGAAGCTGCAGGGCATCGGCCACTGCATTGGCCCAGGCGAACTGATTGGGGAGATCGGTCTGTTCTCGCCCGAGAAGGTGCGCACCCTTACGGTGGTGTGTGATACCGACTGCGAGCTGTACCAGATGACTGACGAACAGATCTACCGCTTGTACTACCAGAACCCGAAGCTGGGCTTCTTCTTCATGCGGCTAATTGTCGATCGATTGCTGCGCGACGTAAAGCGCGGCGTGATCGAGCCGGGAACGGTTTAGTCTGGCTCCCGTCTGGTGTACCGGTGCATTGGGCTCTTCAGCACAGCGGTCGCATCTCGCCACCTTGAATTCAGCGGTCGGCAGGGAACGAGGACGCGGCGCTTGCCGCGCCGGAGATTCTATTTTGCAGTAGCCGCCGTCTCCGTTCGGTATTTGCGGAATGATCCAATAAATTCATAATATATACGTCCATGGGTATATATCTTTACGTGCAATTTGATTTATCGAATAATACACGCAAAGTTATGGCCGCCGTTATGGGAAATTCCATGTTGTTGTGACTGATATATCATACCCGTGAGTGGTCAACGCCCTGCAGCGATCGGCTTCCCAGGTTCCGACTTTCCTTCCACACTGACGCGCTTACACCCTTACTTGGGGTGTAGGAGCAATCAGCCGTTTCCGTTAATGACGTGCTACCACACTGCTACCGGAATTCTCCGACTCAGGCTCATCCAGCACGACATCAGCTACTCAGAATCCTTGCTGTTTTGCTCAGATACAGGTTCCTGAGCATGCTGAGTTTGGTCAGGAGGGCATCTCTTAATCAGCGGGCCGTAGGTTCGACCCCTATACGGCCCACCAAAATAATCAACTACTTACATCTCCCGCCCGTCAAAGTCAGTCTTCGTGTAGGCGCAGTGTAGGCAGTAAAACAGAGAAAATATTTTCTTCTTGCCTCTCCTGCCGATCTTTAAATTTCCTCGTAGCGAGGGTGATCTTTGGAAAAAATGCTTTCCCCCCGCTTTTCTTGTCCTAATCTTGGTCATGATCGCCTAATCCTGTGGCTTGGATAGATACCGACATGAGACAAGTATGTGCCATCGCATTATGGAAGTGGTGGATGAAGTGGACTAATCGGCCGGATTGGTAACGAGGCTTCATCCAGACAAGCAAAAGTCTACCCTATAACAAGATGGGGAATCAGAGCCGTTCTCATCGACTTGGGAACAGTCCTGCTATTTACTTTAACTATCTGTCCGATCAACATTTCATTAGTCAGCTTTTTTAAGGCAATACCACGGGTTCAAATCCCGTTGGGGACACCAATCCTTTTGCATGCCCAATACGCAGATTTCCTACTAAAGCGATTCCCTTGAATGCATAGTCTGTTCGGGCGGGACCGCCAGCATAATTTTCCATCCCTTCTGTAAGCTGCCGCTTCAGGAAAGTCTCGAGCATATTAACTGTCTTCTCTTTCTCTAACATGGCAGCAAGATTTTCGCTTCGACCACTCCCCTGTTTTATTTTGTAGCCATTACCGTCCTTCCGCCTGCGGGCTTTTCCCCTGCGCGAGGCACCGCCCATGCCAGCAAAGAGCCGCTAACATGCTCGCTGCTGCTGATCCCGCGCCAGTACGCCCTCCGGTTTCCGGGCTGGACCCCCTAAAAATACCGCTTGGCTCTCTTATGCGGTGAGAGAGCCAACCAACATTTTTACAGGGGGAATCACATGGCTACCACTAACAGAAAACCAACAACCGCTTTCAGGTCCGGCAATGTCAAAGCTGCCATCTGGGAGAATACCGCAGAAAAGGGGCCTTTCTTTGCCGTCACGTTTTCTCAGGGCAACTGGAAGTCTGCGTCTTCCTACGGCCTGAACGACCTCGATGCTCTCTCCTCCCTCGCTGAAATGGCGAAGGACTGGGTGCACGGTAATTCTCGGCAATAGTCCTCAGCCGGAAGCCTCTGGCGCTCATCGCCAGAGGTTTCTGCAATCATAAAGAAGTTACTTCGATGAAACTTATCACTACATGCCGAAGGCTAAAGTCAAAGATCGGCGGCGTAACGCGAGAAATAAATTTTGAAAAATCAAGAGAAAGTTTCACAAAAATCTCTCCCCAGTTTCTGTGGACAAGGTTGTGCATAAGGTCACGATGCCAGCCAGAACGCGCGTATTTCCATAGTCCGAGACCGTGTTGCCCAAAAATTAAGCATTGAGTGAAAATCGATCTGCACCACAACATATAGGGGTGCCTGCCAAAAATTCAGTCAGATAGATCAATTCCTAGAAAGATGCGTTGCATCTAGGTATCACTTGATGAAAATCTGCACTGGGAGAGCTGTTTGAGATCGAGTTATGCACAGACGCCGCGCCTAGCTTGTATATTACGCTTCATTGTTAGGAGTCAATTTCATATTGAACACTCGGAATTACTCCCTTGTGTCTGTCACCCTCTCCCGCTATGCTGCGCCCTTTACGAACCGGCCACCAGCCCACGTAGTCACGAAGGTGCGGTCAAAGCGATTCCTCCATGGGCACCATACTCGTCATTGATGATCAGGAAC
>CBDDRW010000092.1:0-4796 GCA_965233175.1 uncultured bacterium | reverse complement strand
ATTCAAGGCTACATCTTCTCCATATGAGACAATTTTCCATCATTATCGTAAGTGAGATGATAGACCTTGAGTTTATCCTTGGCGGCAATTTCAACAGGCGTAAATATGAGTTCTGTTAGGGCGAGTGTAAAAATGTCGGCTGCCAAGTAAAATAGTCCGGTGAAAAATTTCGTTACCCCGCGGTGTGCATCAGGATCTAGGGTATACCGGTCATCGTATCCGCCATTTTCAGGCATGGTGAAGTTGTCAGGTTGCCCAAGCTCAGCTATTACTGCCGATCGTTGAACGCCCAACTGGATGACGTTGATATCGCCTCTGTAGCCCTCACGATTTGCTACCATGAGGACTGAGCAACTAGAAGACAGAAGGCAGACCACCAAAAGTGGAGCAACAATATAAACGAGCCTCAGCATGGGTTCCTCCGAGATGTATTACTTCGAAACATTGACTCACGCTGCCTAGGGAATTCGAAATGCTCACGCATCGTGTCTTCTGGCGGATGAATACTACACACTGACTAGAGACGAAGATAACCATACCTGCTTTATCCGTCTAGCAAAATTCGAATAACAGAATAAGAACTTATAGGGAGCATTATTCAAACATATCTCTTGTCACTTGGTACGCCGCACACTCATACGAGATGCAGCTCATGACTGTTAGCCGAGCGCATGGTATGCATGGCAAGTTCTTGCATCAGGACGTCTTTTCCTGCCTGTGTTTAAGGTGCAGCGCCTAATATTCACTGAAAATGAAAGTGCATTAACAATGCTGTACTCTGCTAGAAGGCCAATGAACATGGTGTTTCGCGAGAGGGTGGTGATATTTTCCACGTTGTGGCGTTGGCGATTGGTCCGCTATCGAAGGGCTGGAGCAGATCGTTCCTGTCACTGCTGTGAAATTATTTTTGGCATGACGAAGAGGATCAGCGAGGCTCGGAGTTGATGTGAGAATATTGACAATTGGAAAACCTGTACATAATGTTGTTCACCGCTTACACGTGCGCATTTTTGAAGTTCCTTCAGAAGGAATGAGAAACATGATGAGAAGAATAAGCGGCCTCTTGTGCCTGGCCGTCATGGGAATCGTCTTTACGGGTTGCACGAAAATTGTCTTCGGGGATAGCAAAGGTGGGTTGGATCAGAAAATAAGGATTACATCAGACCCTCCCGGTGCACAGGTGTTCCTCATGGGTTCCATGCCTCTCGGTGAGACCCCGCTTCTTGATGTAAAGATTGAACGAACAAACGATACGTTCCTGACTTTTAAGAAGGAGGGATATGAAGACCAAAAACTCCTCCTGAGACAGCACTACCACGTCGTGCTGAGTCCGAAGAAGGCTTCGCGCGAACAAAGAGAGCACGTGACACGAATGAAGACAGTGAGGAATCTCACGCTGATAGGTTATTCAGAGATTCAACAAAATTTGTCTGTTGGGCATGGAGAATATCTTGCGAGTCTCTTGGTCACGTTGAGGGTCCCAGAATCTGAGCAAGGCAATGCGATACGGCAGTTACAGGAGCTGATAGCGGATTCAGCGGATCCGTTAGATTTTTCGGATAAGGTTCTCGATCGTTTTCATGTGTCACGATTCTAGTAAAACTGGCCAGACTTGATCCATTGAAATTTTTAGTCGACGAAATAGATTGCGGGGTAACCTATTTGTAGATATGGAGAGGGCGGCAAGTATTTTTCTCACCGGAGCGTTCTTTTTCGGCTATAATGCGACCATTGTTTCTTGCGAGCAACAGGAAGTTATCCACTCACACAAGGAGGAGACTTATGTCGAAGAAACTGATCATGCTATCGGTTGCGGCCCTCTTTGCCATGCAGGCAGGCCTCGCAATGGCGGCTAATCCAGATACCGGGCCTGGCTGTGGGCTGGGCAAGCTTGCGTGGGCTGACTATGCGCACCAGAAAAATATCGCGCCGCAGGTGATGATGGCCACGACGAACGGTACGTTCGGCAGTGGGACGTTTGGGATCAGCAGCGGGACCTCAGGCTGCACGAACGACGGAAAGGTGATGGCGGAGCACAAGACGACGGTGTTCGCTCAGCTCAACTTTGAAAACTTGTCCCAGGAAATGGCACAAGGTCAGGGCGAGCATCTCGCATCGCTCGCTACCTTGATGGGTGTGCCGGCAGAGCAACAGACCGCGTTCTTTGTGATGACTCAGGAGCGATATACCTCCTTGGTCAAGACAGGGGAAGCTTCACCAGTCGCGATGATCAAAGCGATCAATGACGCAATTGCCTCGAATCCAGTCCTTGCCCAAGCTTCAACTCGCTAATCCCCAGCACAGGGCTTCGACCATATGGTCGAAGCCCTGTGTCTTTCTGGTCCGCTGCTTATCCAGCGTTCTACTGTTATTCACGTTGACTCTCTTTCCAGCCCTGCCGGTTAGTGCAGATAGTCTCCCGGAAAATCCCTATCTTCTCGAATTAATCAACAAGGGTCTGCAGGCTGGGCTCGCCGGTGAGCGAGAGTGGCATCTTCTGCTCCACTATAGAGAAAATCTTTTCGGTGGCCATACCAGTGAGCAGGACGAGCCGGGATTTTTCATGTCTCCCTATGGGAAAACGGACCCACAGGCAGAGCTCGACGCGACGCTCAAGCAATTCTTTTCCGAGGAACTGGTTGGCCGGTCGAATCAGCCGGCTCAATGCGCCTTTATCGCGCGGTATCACTGGTTGCGGGAACGGTTACAATTCGACGACTCGCGTTTGCCGAAAATGGCATGCGAACGGTTTGACCGCTGGTTCAATGACTTCGAGGCCCACTCGATTACGCTCATTTTCCCTTCCGCTTACTTGAACAATCCCGCATCCATGTTCGGCCATACGTTTCTTCGGATCGATCAGAAGGGCCAAACCGAACAGACTAAAATTCTGGCGCAGACGGTCAACTACGCGGCGTACGTCCCTCCCGACGCCGGACTCGCCTACCCGATCCGTGGCATCTTCGGCGGGTACAGCGGATACTTTTCGACGTATCCTTATTACATGAAGGTACAGGAGTATCGAGACTTCGAAAATCGAGATATTTGGGAATATCGTCTCAATTTTACGGAAGACCAAGTCAGGCGGTTGCTGATGCACTCGTGGGAAATGGGGAATGCCGCCTTTGACTATTTCTTCTTCAAAGAGAACTGCTCCTATCATCTCCTGGCGCTTCTCGACTATGCCAATCCCACTCTCCACCTCACCGACGAGTTTTTTATTTGGACCGTTCCAGCCGACACCGTCCGGCTGGTTGCCTCGAAGCCGGGGCTGGTTTCCGACATCGCGTACCGGCCCTCCCGGAGCAACGTGATCCGGCGAAAGCGCGAATCGTTGCCAGTGGGAGAACGAGCACTGGCGCATCGAATCACGCAAGATCTCGGCGAGCTTACCTCACCGGCTTTTGTCCAATTGGATCTTATGAAGCAAGCGTTTCTGCTCGATCTTGCGTCGGACTTTCTCCGGTATCGATCCGAGACAACCGATTCTCCGCCGCCTGAATGGAAAGAGCGTAACCGGGCAATTCTGACAGCTCGTAGTCAACTCAGGATTCCATCTGAAGAGTTCAAGGTGGTGCCCTTTGCGAAACAGCCTGAGTTGGGGCACAAGACGTCCCGAGCCGCGGTTGGCGCCGGTTGGCGGAACAACGATACGTTTGAGGAAGTTACGGTACGAGCCGGGTATCATGATTTGCTCGATCGGGAGGTCGGGTACACGCCGAATGCGCAGATTGAGATCGCATCGCTGACTCTTCGGCACTACAACAGGGCGGACCAGACGAGGATCGAACGGGCTACACTTATGAATATCTTGTCTCTCTCACCGATTGACTCGGTCTTTCGCTCACCCTCGTGGAAGATCAATTTGGGCATGAACACAATTAAGCACAACGAGTGTCAGCTCTGCAGCAACGGCGTCATGAATGTCGGTATCGGGGGAGCGATCGAGTCTCGATTGTTGAAGCGTGAAGTCCTATTCGCGTTTGCAGAGACCGAGGCGAATTATAGCCGCGCTTATCAAGAGCGGCATCGCATCGGCGGCGGTGGAACGGTCGGGGTGTTGGCCGACGTCACCGATCAGTGGAAAATTATGGCCACCGGCACGTATTTGAAGTATGGGCTAGGAGAACAGTCCGACGACATTCGATGGTTCGTTGGGTCGCGCTATACGATGTCACAGAATTGGGCTCTTCGGCTTGAATATAACCATCGAGACCGCGACAATGATCTGATGTTCGCGGTGCAGACATTCTTCTAATTCCAAACGCTGCGTCAGGTGTCGAGTAGAGGTATGTCGATCATATTCTGCATCTTTCTCAATTGACAGATTCTTCGCCCACTTCTATACTGCCCGAGGAAAATCCGATGTAGCGATCCATGGAGGGATCCATCGGGGAGCACCGTTTCACTCATCCCAAAACCAGGAGGACTCATGAAGCAGATAAAAGTCGCTTTGACACTCGCAGGATTGACAGCGGCCGCGCTTAGCCTAACGGCCTGCCAAATTGTCTACTCGCCGATGGCCGGCACAACGTTCAACGAGACGAAGTACGGGAACATCGCAACAGAGGAAAGCGCCGCGACCAAAGAGGGGAAAGCCTGCGGGACGTCGATTTTGGGATGGGTTGCGCAGGGTGATGCGAGCATCGTTGCTGCCAAAGCCAATGGTGGAATCACAAAAGTCTCGTCAGTGGACCATTACGCAAAGAACATCTTAGGTATCTTTGGCGAATGGTGCACGATCGTCAAGGGAAGCTGATTCTCGAACGTCCGTAATCGAAGGGGCCTTTGGGGTA
>CBDDRW010000091.1:0-117688 GCA_965233175.1 uncultured bacterium | reverse complement strand
GGAATCAGACCCTGCAAAAGCTGCCGCAGAGAAGGATCGGGCCATACAGGACGTCCTCTTTCAAAAGCAGCAACGTGCGCTGATGGCCTACACTCAATCCCTCAAAACGACCATTCCCATCAAGATCAACCGCGAGTTGCTGTAGCAGGATGCTGAAAAAGTCCGCCAGCGGCGTTCTCGCATCGCTCCCAAGAACCGTGAAACGTAAAACGATGGGCGGCCTTGCCTGCGGAATGGCGCGTCTTGGCGCGCCAGGGTTGGGCGGGTGAGAAGGTCGCCTTTTTGAGCATCCTGCGCTATTTTTTGGTCAGCGCCACCCCACGATATTCCATCGACATTTTCCGTATGAGCGGAGTTTTTCCGCAACCCTTGTAGAAGCCTGTCAGAGAATCAACATCGCATCGCCATAACTATAGAAACGATACCGCTCTCGAACCGCCTCTGCATAAGCCCGTCGGAGAAAATCGGTCCCGGCCAATGCGGAGACCAGCATCAGCAATGTGGTCCGTGGCAAATGAAAGTTCGTGAGGAGGGCATCCACCACCTTGAACGGGAACCCCGGCGTCAGAAACATATCCGTCTCTCCCCGATAGGGTCGGATCTGGCCGTCCACCTGAGCCGCAGTTTCGAGTGCGCGTACGACCGTGGTCCCGACAGCCACAATCCTTCGCCCTCTCATGCGCCCCTGCTCGATGGCAGACGCCGCCTCTGCTCCAACCTCGACCCACTCCGCACCCATTCGATGGTCTTCGACCAGATCAACCGTCACCGGCTTGAAGGTTCCAACACCGACATGCAGTGTGACAGTCCTCAGATCAACCCCTCGCTGTTGCAGTCGTGCCAGCAATTCCGGTGTGAAATGGAGTCCTGCGGTCGGCGCAGCAATCGCACCCTCATGCTGTGCGAACATCGTTTGGTACCATTCTCGATCCTGGTCGGTCGGCACCCGCTTCATGTAGGGAGGAAGTGGCATTCGGCCATGTTGTCGCAGCCATTCAGACCACGGAATCGGACTCTCAACACGGACGGTCGTTCTGGTTGAACCACGCTCAATCACCACCGCAATCGCCTCTGCGTCCATCTCAAGAATCTGTCCAGGCCGAAACGTTCCCTTGATCAGTACCTCCCAGACCGCATCACCCAAATCCTTCACAAAGAGGATGTCGACTTCCGCCCCAGACGGACGCTTCCGCCCAGCCACGCATGCGGGCATGACCTTTGTGTTATTGACCACAAGGAGATCGCCGGACTGAAGAAGATCAGGCAACTCGTCGACGCGACGATGGGCAAGCGAGCAGTCGCCGCGCTGCAGTACGAGCAGTCTGGCGTGATCGCGCGGAAGGCTTGGGCGCGTGGCAATCAGCGAGGCATCGAACGGAAAGTCGAATTCTGAGAGTTGCATCAGGAAGACGGCGGAGTCGGAGCTTTTGTCAACGTCATATTTTGCAATTCGGTCCCTGGATAATAATACTGAAGAATCGTCGAGAAGGGATAGCCCAACTCAGCCAGTTCTTTCGCGCCCCACTGGCACATACCGACGGCATGCCCCGCACCAAAACCGGACAGTACCACATCCTGGCCGATTGACTCGATGGCAAACTGAGTACTGGGGATGATGGCGTAACCAACCGATTTCCTCAGCTCTTCTCCGCGAATAATCAATTCACCGTCAGAGTGGAGAATACGCAGCGTGGCGACTCGTCCTCCGCGACTGAACGTCAATGGCGTGACCGCCGCAATCCTACCCACAGAAAACCCCTGATCGCGCAAATTCTGCTCGAGAGTGGCGATTCTGAAGGAAGACTTCCATTGATAATAGGGCGACATCAGATCGAAAGGGCACTCCACGCCCCTGAGATAGGGATAGTCTTTCGACCACACATTCATTGCATCTTCCGTCAATCCGGCGGCTGTTGATGAGAATGCTGCGTAGATCGGTGCATCCTGGAAGGTCACAACCAGCCCTTTCGTCTCTTCAACCGCCCGTAGAATCGCGGCATCAACCCCCTCTTTCCCGCGATAGACTTGATCTTGCACCGTCGCCGCGACGTCATACTCCCGCGTGGCACTCAACTTCTGCTGATAGAGCGCATAGGTCCTGGCTGCAACCGCCTGTGCTTTCAGCATCTCGGGGTGCCAAGCTGAACTGACCTCGGCTGGAACCACCCCTTTGACATATTCTTCCATATCTACTTGGTTAATGACCAGAAACCCCTTACCTTTTCGCACGAGATGAATGAGGCCGCTCACTGAGACCTCTGTGCCGGAGTCGCCCGATGACACCGCCGCCCCTTTAGACTTGCGAGTGGGTCGTGGGAAGGTCAGTGTGAGACCTTGCCCTCCACCACGCAGCGTCAACTGCTCCGTCTGCTTACGGACACCGTTCAATAAAAACCCCTTGCCAGCGGCTATGACCTGAGACGACGAGCGCAGAGCCTGACCACGGCCATGTGCGTCCGCCGCCCACAGCGGATGGCCTGAACGGATATCGAGCCGGAGCACGTCGGCCGACAGCAATACCCGGATCGATTCTGCAGCCTCGGCTCCGGAAGACAAGCTGAGAAGACAGGCCCCCGCCGCAATGGTGCAATACAAGTGGCCTCTCAACTGGTTCATCGGCGAAAGATCCATGTGATGAGATAGAATAACAGACTCAGGATGATACTGAGGAGCAGGCTGGTAACGATTGGAAACGAAAAACTGAAGTTATCGCGTCGAATGGAGATGTCGCCAGGAAGTTTTCCGAACCATCCAAGGAGATTCCCGATTCCAGGAATGCGATCTGCGACCAGCAGCAACAAGCCGACCAACACCACACACAGTCCAACCCCAACAAACACCTTTCCGAGATTTCCCCATTCAGCCATCAGCCTTGAACTAAATGTTCTGCGATTTGCACCGCATTGAGCGCAGCCCCTTTGCGGAGATTATCGGATACCACCCAGAGATTCAGGCCATTCGTGATCGATTCGTCTTCCCTGACGCGGCCGATGTAGACCTCGTCCTTGCCGGTCGCATCCAAGGGCATGGGGTAGAGCTTCTTGATGGGATCATCGTACACGATCACTCCCGGCATAGCCGCCAACAGCGCGCGGGCTTCATTCGGTTTGAGTGGCCGTCCCAGTTCCACATTAATCGCTTCGGAATGGCAGCGCAACACCGGAACACGCACCGTCGTCGCCGTGACGCGAAGCGCCGGCGCTTCAAGAATTTTCCTCGTCTCGCGGGCAATCTTTACTTCCTCAGAACAATCCCCTCCATCGTTGAAGGATCCGATATGCGGCAGGAGGTTGAAGGCGATCTGGTAGGGATACACTTCGGCCTTCGTGTCGCGAAAGGACATTAGATCTTTTGTTTGCGTCATCAACTCTTCCATGGCTGCGGCGCCGGTCCCGGAAACCGATTGAAATGTCGTTACGACAACGCGCTTCACCCCCACCGCATCCTGCAACGGCTTGAGCGCCATGACAAGCGGGGTCGTCGTACAATTAGGAATGGACACAATGCCGCGAGGCATCGCCGCCAGCGCATGCGCATTGACTTCCGGCACCACCAACGGAACATCGGCCTCCATCCGAAAGACGCCACTGTCATCGATGATGACGACTCCGGCCGCCCCAAGCCGTTGACCGTACTCACGGCTGATGGCATCCGTCGCTGAAATAAGCGCGAAGTCGACACCGGCAAACGACGACTCCGTCGTCAGTTCTTCAACCTTCCACTCCTTGCCCTGGCACGACATTACCTCGCCGGCCGAACGCTTTGAGGCGAACAGACGGAGTGACGCCAACGGAAAGTTTCGCTCTTCGAGAATTTCGAGAGTTTCTTTCCCAACTGCCCCCGTGGCGCCGAGAATGGCCAACACGTATCCCGATTTCTTTTTCAACATGACCCTCGATCCTACCTACAGGATGATCTCCCGAATGCGATGATTGAATGTATCGGCCACGAATATATGTCCTGCAGGATCCAACACGATTCCAAACGGGTAGCTCAAACCGGCTTCGAGGGCTGCGCCCCCATCGCCACTATAATCAGCCATACCCACACCGGCGATGCGCTCGATACGCCCAGTGATTCGATCCCATCGACGCACTAGATGGTTATCTGAGTCAGTCACGTAGAGATTCCCCTCATCATCCAATGCAATCCCCGATGGCCGAGAGAGACTGGCATTGGGCGGTTCATCCAAGCCTTGATAACGATACTCTCCACCGTTCCCTACCGCAGTTCGCATTAGACCAGTGACAGGATCGACCGCGCGAATCCTTCCGTTGAAGCAATCGGCAATATATAATGTACCATCCGACGCCAACGCCAATCCGCTGGGGCCGGCCAGATCGGTTTCTGTCGCAGTCAAACCCTCTCCATTATACGCTGCTGTTCCTGTCCCTGCGACCGTATGAATCATTCCCGTGGCCAAATCTACCGCTCGTACGCGGTTGTTGCTCTGGTCAGCAATGTAGAGGATACCGTCGTCACTCAACGCGAGCGCAACTGGCTCGTTCAACCCTGCCTCCACGGCCAATCCTCCATCACCAACATACCGAGGCTTCCCCAGGCCGGCCACTGTGGTGATCACCCCTGTCACCGCATCCACACGCCGCACCCGGTGATTCAGTGTGTCGGCAATATAGAGATGCCCTGCCCGATCGACCACAATTGCTGTGGGAAAATTCAGGAGAGCCTGATCAGCAGGACCGCCATCACCACCGAACCGCGCAGCCGGCGCTGAACCCATCGCAATGTAACGCACGGTTCCACTCAGGTCGGCCTGTTGGGTCACGGCGTGCAAGTCGACCTTGCTGGTTTCGGCGGCAAGAGGGTCTTCATCGACCTCCCCACCCTTTGAAGCTGGCGGAACGGGTGTCGCTCCTGCGTCAAGCGTCTGGATACGTCCCGCAATCGTCTTGATACTGGAGGTCGTCCGATCAACTTTTCGAACGACGTGGTTCTCCGAATCGGCAATGAAGAGGTTCCCCTTTGTGTCGAGGGTCAGACCCTTCGGCTCATTCAGACAGGCTGCGGACGCTACCGCTCCATCACCGGACCAGCCTGAAGCTCCAGTACCGGCAATGGTCCGGATCAATCCCGCTTTGAGGTCAGTCTTCATCTCAATCGAAAAGCTCTCTTAGTTCAGATTTCGCAGGATGGCCTCGCCCATTTCCGTTGTGCTGACCAGGCGAGTACCAAGACTGTGAATATCTTTCGTGCGATAACCGAGATCGAGCGTTTTGACGATCGCCTGCGCGATGGTTTCTGCTTCGTTGTCCAACTTGAACCCATAGGACAGCATCATCGCCGCCGAAGCGATCGTCGCAATAGGATTCGCCACATTCTTTCCGGCAATGTCTGGTGCACTGCCATGAATCGGCTCGAACAATCCAACCTGCGCGCCGATGCTGGCCGACGGCAACATACCGATGGACCCGGTCAACATTGCGGCCTCGTCGCTCAGAATATCGCCGAAAATATTATTGCAGAGCATCACATCGAACTGTCGCGGGTTGCGCACGAGTTGCATCGCCGCGTTATCGACATAGATATGATTCAACTCTATGTCCGGATAGTTTTTGTGAACGTCAGTAACCACACGACGCCAGAGCTCGGATGATTCCAGCACATTGGCTTTGTCGACGGACATTACTTTTTTCCGGCGCTTTCTCGCCGCCTCGAATGCCACGATCGCAATGCGTTGGATTTCTTCAGTCGTATAGACCTCGGTGTTGACGCCTCGCTCGCTCCCGTTCGGCAGTTTCTCAATCCCCTTGGGCTTCCCGAAATAAATGCCGCCGGTCAGTTCACGAACGACGAGGATATCGATCCCCTCAATCACTTCGCGTTTCAACGTGGAGGCATCGGCCAACATCGGATAGAGTTTCGCCGGGCGTAAATTCGCGTAGAGCCCGAGATGTTCTCGCAAGCCCAGCAGCGCACGCTCTGGACGCAGGCTATATTCTAGCCCCTCCCACTTAGGACCACCGACCGCGCCGAGCAGGACCGCGTGACTCTGTTTAGCCAAGGTCAACGTTTCTTGAGGAAGTGGAACACCCACTTTGTCGATGGCCTGCCCACCAACATCGCCTGGCAGAAAGTCGAATGTGTGACCGAACTTCTCAGCCACAGCCTTCAGCACCTTTACCGCTTCAGGAACAATTTCTCGCCCTACTCCATCACCGGCCAATACGGCAATCTTCGCTTTCACAAGCCATTCTCCCTCGTTGTGAGTCTGGACAACATCGGCGTCTATTCCAATACTTCTTCATCATCCGGCCGCCAAGCAGGATCGACCAGACAGAGGAACTCGATATCAATAGAGCCCACATTATCCAGAGACTGTGTGCCTCCAGGGGGCACATAGACGACGGAACCGGGTTCCACCGTGACGACAGCGCCATCAACGGTCAATCGCCCACGTCCTGCAATAATGTAATAGACCTCTGAGGACGCGAGCCGGTGCCTTTTCGAGCGAGCGCCGGGAGCCAAAACCCCATGCGCCATGCTATACCCAAGCGCAAGCGGTTGTTTCGCCGGATGCAGCAGCTCTCGCAGGCGCGTATGATCGCCGGCAAGAAACTCTGGCCTAGCTGCCAGATTCACATGAACCACAGATCACCTCACAGCCAACAATATCGTTCCAGTTTCAGACTGGAGCCGCTGACTGTATCGTGGCCACTTTCACTAAATCAAGCTGACCTTCTGTTCGCCCTGCGCCTGTTTTCCAGCCAAGTACGACAGCTTATTCAGCGCATTCAGATAGGCTTTTGCTGAGGCCATGATGATATCCGTGTCCGCGCCATGCCCGGAAACCGTGCGCCCATCTTCTTGAACACGGACCGAGACTTCGCCCTGGGCATCAGTCCCTCCGGTGATCGCCTTCACGACATACATGAGGAGCGTGCTCTTGGTCTGCGTGATGGCGGCAATCGTCCGATACACCGCATCGACCGGCCCATCTCCAGTTCCCGTCTGTGCAATCGTTCGCCCATCGATCTCGAGCTCGACTGTGGCGGTCGGCACCTGATCCGTCCCGCTGGACACATGGAATGACTTCAGAGTAATCCGATCAGCCATTTTCGCCAACTCTTCGGACACGATGACTTCGAGATCCTCTTCGTAGATCTCCTTCTTCTGATCGGCCAACTTTTTAAACCGCTCGAACGCATGATTGACCTCTTCGTCCGAAAGGGTATAGCCCAATTCCACCAGCCTCTGCCGAAACGCATGCCGGCCAGAGAGTTTTCCCATGACCATTTTGCTCTCAATCAGCCCGATCGTCTCCGGCCGCATGATTTCATAGGTCGTCTTGTCCTTCAGCAGCCCATCTTGGTGAATGCCGGACGTATGGGCAAAAGCGTTCGCCCCAACAATCGCCTTGTTCGGCTGTACCACCATGCCGGTGATCTTGCTGACCAATCGGCTGGTCTTCGAAATCTCTTCGGTGCGAATCCTCGTGTCGGCCTGGTAGAAATCCTTCCTGGTCCGAAGCCCCATGACGATTTCTTCCAACGCCGTGTTCCCCGCGCGCTCGCCGATTCCGTTTATAGTGCATTCAACTTGACCAGCCCCTTCAAACACTGCCGCCAAACTGTTCCCCACAGCCAAGCCGAGATCATTGTGGCAATGAACGGAGATCACCGCTTGCGCACTGTTCGGCACCTGCTCGCGAATGCCGCGAATGAGCCGGCCGAATTCCTGTGGCACTGCGTAGCCGACCGTATCGGGGATATTGACCGTCCCGGCCCCTGCAGCAATCACCGCCTCGATCACCTCATACAGGTATGCCGGATCGGAGCGACTGGCATCCATGGGCGAAAACTCCACATCCTCCACATAACCCCGCGCCCGTTGCACCATCTCGACCGCGCGTTTCTTTGCCTCATCACGCGTCATTCTGAACTGATGCTTCAAATGGATATCCGAGGTCGAGAGGAAGGTATGAATGCGAACTTTCGGTGCCCCCTTCAATGCGTCCCAGGCTCGATCGATATCCTCTGGACGCGCCCGGGCCAAACTGCAAATCGTCGGTCCCTCAACTTCCTGCGCAATCCGCCGCACCGCTTCAAAATCTCCAGGGGAGCTATAGGCAAATCCTGCCTCAATGATATCGATTCCCAACCGCGCGAGTTGTTTCGCCACCATGATCTTCTCTTCCACGTTCATACTGGCCCCTGGAGATTGCTCTCCATCCCTCAACGTCGTATCAAAAATTCTGATCATCCTGGTCATGATGTCACCTCTCTGATCTTATGAGATTGCTCAAAATGTCTTTTCCGCAAGGCCGCAGAGAGCGGGACGACTGAGGCGTACCCACAGGGTACGTCGCAGGGAGGCACGCGACCGAGAACGCTGCGGGAAAGCATTTTCAGCGATCTCAAATAAAAAGCCTCCATCCCTCAGCCCAGGGACGGAGGCTTTGAGAAGCTCCGTGGTACCACCCTGATGTAGCCCTGGACAACGTACGCTATCCACGGCCCTTCATTACGCCCTATGACGGGGGCGAATCGGAATCCATTACTCGGGTTTCATAGATCCTGGCTCAGAGGCGAGTTCGGCGCTACACAGGCTGGTTTGCACCATCCACCAGCTCTCTACTGCTGTGCAAATCGCGTACTACTCCTCGTCGTCGCCAATTAGATTTTCGATTCGTTCACCGGCTGCTCAGTCTTGGGCACGGGACGCTTTCCATCCACTTTGAAAAAAAGCCCGACGAGCCGTTCTGCCGGACCAAGTAGGGCGTACCCTGCAAAGATAACAAATAACATAACTTGGGGCCAGGCTGCTATGAGCATGAGCGTCAAAATTCCCCACACCAAATAGGTAATGTGTCGACCGCCGCGGAACTTCATGTCTTTAAAGCTCCGATACTTGATGGTACTCACCATCAAGAACGATAGGACCAGTGTAATAATCAAGACAAGGAAGGGCTTCACTTCTGTCCCTATCCTGAGGCTATAGTGATCAAAAATCACGAGCGATGCCACAACCCCAGCCGCTGCAGGAATCGCCAATCCCGTAAAGTACTTGCCGTCCGGCACAGAGGTCGTCGAATTAAACCGGGCCAACCGGACCGCACCCATCGCCACATACGCGAACATCACTGCCATACCGAACATACCCTGCCCGCTCAGTGCCCAGGAATAAATCAAGAGGCCTGGCGCAACCCCGAACGATACCACATCGGACAACGAGTCGTACTCAAAACCGAAATGGCTGGTACTGTTCGTCAACCGCGCGGATTTTCCATCAAGGACGTCGAAGATCATTGCTACCAGGATGGCAACCGCTGCAATCATGTAGTCCGCATTAAACACGGACAACATCGAAAATACGCCGCACAACAAATTTCCTGTCGTAAAAAGATTGGGAATCAAATGCATGGCGGCTTTGCGCCGCTTCCCATCTCTCCCAAATGATTGGCGAAGTCCGGCAGTTTTCATGGTAGTTCTCCCAAGATGGTCTCCCCACCTTTGACTCGATCGCCGACCGCAACCTTTATGGCCGTTCCGAGAGGAAGAAATGTGTCCATTCGAGACCCAAACCTGATCAAGCCGAATCGTTCACCGAGCACGGCTCGATCTCTTGGCGAAACCCAACAGACAATCCGTCTGGCAATCAACCCGGCTACCTGCACACACAATACTTTCGCTCCCTCCACCGTCCGAATCATCAGAGCATTTTGCTCGTTTCTCAACGTCGCATCCGGTTTACTGGCGACCAGAAACAAACCTGGTTGATACTGCACATCCTCAATAACCCCTTCACAGGGAATCCGATTGATATGCACATCGAAGACATTCAAGAAGATGCTGATCCTGATGGTACGATCTTTGATGAACCGGGATTCGAATTCCTCTTCGATCGCGATCACTTTCCCGTCACCCGACGCGAGGACGAGACGTGGCCCCTGGGGAATCACGCGGGAGGGATTGCGAAAAAACCACGAGACAAAGAGCGTCAGAACCGCCGCTCCAACCGTCGCAATGATCCAACCCAACCATCCTGCCAGCAGTGTAACGCCGACAGCCGCCCCGATGAAGGGAATTCCCTCTTTGGCAAACGGAATGCCGACGGCACGATCCGCCACAGAGTCGCCTCAGGTTAATTAGGAAGGGTGCTCGCCTCGACGATCATGTTCATCCGTCAAGCCTGGCCACGCTGAGACTCGACCAACACCAGGCAAGACCGCAGTGATTGAATACGCCATACACAGTCGGCTTCAATCTCCTGCTAGTTCTTACTCTTATCGACCAGTTGGTCCTTCTTCAGCCAAGGCATCATCGCACGCAGCTTGCCCCCGACCTCTTCAATAGGATGAGCTTCACCTTTTGCCAGTAACGCATTATAGACCGGACGGTTCGCCTGGTTTTCCAACACCCATTCTTTGGCAAACTGACCTTGCTGGATTTCGCCCAGAATTTTCTTCATTTCTTGCTTGGTCTGTTCCGTCACAATCCGAGGGCCACGAGTGATGTCACCGTACTTGGCCGTCGTACTAATGGAGTATCGCATGTTGGCAATACCGCCCTGATAAATCAAATCTACGATCAATTTCACTTCATGCAGACACTCGAAATACGCCATCTCAGGAGAGTAGCCGGCTTCCACGAGCGTCTCGTACCCGGCCTGGATGAGAGATGTGAGCCCTCCACAGAGCACGACTTGCTCGCCAAAAAGATCCGTTTCAGTTTCTTCCCGGAAATTCGTTTCAATCACACCAGCCCGCCCACCTCCGATTGCACTGGCATAGGCAAGGCCCAGCTGCTTGGTTGTTCCGCTTGGATCTTGATGAATGGCAAGCAAGCACGGCACACCGCTACCCTTCGCATACTCAGATCGGACGAGATGGCCCGGCCCTTTAGGCGCGACCATGAACACATTGATAGTGGGCGGTGGAACGATTTGCCCAAAATGAATGTTGAAACCGTGGCCGAACGCGAGAGAGGAGCCGGGCTTCAGATTCGGCGCGATGTCCTGCCGATAAATGGCCGCTTGCGCTTCGTCTGGCGCGAGAATCATCACGACATCCGAGGCCCTGACGGCATCAGCGACCGGCATGACTTTCAGTCCACTGTGTTCCGCCTTCTTCCATGAGGCGCCTTCGCGCAGCCCGATCACCACGCTCACGCCGCTCTCCTTCATATTGAGCGCATGGGCATGTCCCTGACTGCCATAACCGATCACCGCCACTTTCTTATTCCGAATTTGCTGAATGTCGGCATCCTTGTCGTAATAAACCTTCATCGATCGCTCCTTAGGGTAATAGCCGTGTCAAAAAACCGATTGGGCATTGAGTCCGAGGTAACGCCTATTCGCGCGCAATCTTTTTCGCCGGTACATCCGTCAACCGAATCGACTCGCGGGCAACCGCAACCCGTCCGGTGCGTGTGAGCTCTTTGATGCCGAGAGGCTGGAGTAAATTGATGATCGCCTCGATCTTTCGTGGGTCTCCTGTCACCTCGATGGTGTAGGTCGTCGGGGTAGAGTCGATGACGTTGGCGCGAAAGATGTCGGCGATGCGCAACGCTTCTGCGCGATCCTCCGGTCTCGTATGCACCTTGATGAGTGCCGTCTCACGTGAGACAAAATCGCTCTCGTTCAGATCCACGACCTTGATGACGTCGATGAGTTTATTGAGCTGTTTCACGATCTGCTCGATGATCCGTTCGTCTCCGGATGTCACAATGGTCATCTGCGACATAGAGGGATCAAGCGTCGGCGCGACTGAGAGGCTTTCGATATTGAATCCGCGTCCACTGAACAGGCCGGCGATCCGCGACAACGACCCGAATTTATTCTCCACGGTGACCGAAATAATGTGTTCCATGCCCATGCGACTCCTGGTACCGTCGGTTATGCCGTCAAGATTGTGTCTGAATCTTTCGAAGCCGCCTGTCCCGCTGCAGACTGCTTACCTTTCAAAGCTGGCGGATCCTCCAAAATCATCTCATGGTTACAGCCGCCGGCAGGAATCATAGGATAAACGTTTTCATAGGGATATGTCGGCACATCGACGATAACTGGTTTATCTACCGCAATCGCCTCCTTGAGGACCGCATCGATCTCAGACGGCTTGCTGGCCCTGAGCCCGACCGCTCCATACGCTTCTGCCAGCTTGACAAAGTCTGGTGTAGTTTCCAGATAGCTTGATGCATACCGTCCTTCATAGAAGAGGTCCTGCCACTGCCGGACCATTCCATGGAATCGGTTGTTCAGAATGACAATTTTGACCGGCAACTTATGCACCACCGCCGTCGCCATTTCTTGCATATTCATTTGAATGCTGCCGTCGCCGGCAATGCAAAGAACCAGCCGGCCAGGGAACGCCGCCTGCGCCCCCATGGCAGCGGGGAAACCAAACCCCATGGTCCCAAGTCCCCCTGAGGTTAACCAACGATTCGGTTTCGCCAACTTAAAATATTGGGCCGCCCACATCTGGTGCTGTCCGACATCGGTCGACACGATTGGATCACGATCCTTCGTGAGATCATACAGTCGTTGAATAACATGCTGCGGCTTGATCGGCCCATCCGCTTCTTGTTGATAGGCAAGCGGGTTCGCCTGTTGCCATTCACGAATTTGATCCCACCAGGGTTTGCGCAATTCCCGTTGATCGCCGTTCACTGTGGCACGAAGAATCTGAATCAACTCACGGAGCACCATCTTGCAATCACCCACGATTGGAATGTCGACATTGACATTTTTCCGAATCGAGGTCGGATCGATATCGATATGAATCACCTTGGCATGCGGACAAAACTCTGAAACTTTTCCAGTGACGCGATCGTCAAACCGTGCCCCGATGGCGACAACAAGATCGGAATAGTGCATGGCCATATTCGCCCAATAGGTGCCGTGCATGCCAAGCATGCCCATGGACTGGGGATGCTCGCCAGGGAACGCTCCAAGCCCCATCAACGTCATGTCAACCGGCATATGAGTCAGCTCAGCCAGTTCTATCAATTCTTGCGACGCACCCGAGAACACAACGCCGCCGCCAACATACAGCACCGGCTTCTTTGCCTTCGTCATGGCTTCGGCTGCTTGCTTGATCTGCCACTTATTCCCTTCATACACGGGATTGTAGCTCCGGATAGAGATGGAATTCGGATAGATGAATTCCGTCTTGTCCATGGACACATCTTTTGGAATATCCACCAACACCGGACCTGGGCGTCCCGTTGTCGCAATGTAGAAAGCTTCTTTGATCGTGACCGCCAGATCCTTGACATCTTTTACGAGGAAGTTGTACTTGGTGCAGGGGCGACTCAACCCGACATTATCCGCTTCCTGGAACGCATCGTTCCCAATCAAGCTGGTGGGAACTTGTCCGCTAAAACACACCAACGGCACGGAATCCATGTACGCATCCGCCAATGCTGTGATCACGTTCGTCATACCAGGCCCGGAAGTCACAAGACAGACTCCGGCCTTTCCGGTTGCCTTGGCATAGCCTTCCGCCATATGGCCCGCGCCCTGTTCATGGCGTGTCAGGACCACTTCAATGTCTTTCTGCTGATGAAGCATGTCGAAAATCTTCAGAACGACACCGCCAGGAAGGGCAAAAATCGTTTTGACGCCTTCCCGTTTGAGACATTCGATGAAGATTTCAGCACCGGTGAGCTTCATGACAGGGACCTCCCTCCTTACAGCCAGGTATGCACTAGGCAGAGGAGTCAGCACGAAATAGGATGCGCAGCAGCTCGTCAACACGCAGATGGAACACTACGCCACGACTGCTCAGAACATTCTGAAAAATCAGGGAGAAAGCTAGCTGATCCTATCACCACGTGTTTCTACGCGTCAATAGATACTGGGGGTTGGGCTTGCACCTCTACCCTGACAGCGCACCTCTCTGCATGATATTTTCCACGCAATGGTTCGGATCGCGCCTCAACGATGAGCAACCCTATCCACATACTCATCTTGTCACGCAAAGATTGCCATCTCTGCGATGTCGTGTACCAGATGGCTGTGCGCCTACAGTTAGAACTACCCATCGACATAAAGAAAGTTTCTATAGAAGGCGATACAACCCTATTGGCGCGCCATGGTGCACGGGTTCCCGTGATCCTACTCGACGACGTCGAGCACTTCTCAGGAAACGTGACGGAGTGGGCACTGCGACGGGCAATAAAAAAAGCGCGGTGGAGAAGACCGATAAGCCGGATTCTGTCTTGCCTGGGATATGCTCCCAAACAAGGGTGATCATTTCTCTGGGATTCGAGTTACCTCGAACCTCAAGCGACCTACCCGAAGACCTCGGCCGGGCCAGCCGGTCGCCGACTCTCCGAAGAAAGCCGACAGGTGTCTTCCTATTTGGCCTTGCATCAGGCAACGCTTACCGTGCCGGCGATGTCGCCACCGCCGCGGTGGGCTCTTACCCCGCCGTTTCACCCTTACCTGAGCCAATGTGACGGATTGAAGCCCATCACCATGGCCATCGGCGGTTTGTTTTCTGTGGTGCTGGTGTCGGATCGCTCCGCCTGGGAGTTACCCAGCGCCCTGCCCATGAAGTCCGGACTTTCCTCTCGCAACGTCTCCGCCACGAGCGATCACCCAGTCTTCTCCCTCGCGCTAGAACACTATAAAGCGGGAAACCTGTGCTTTCAACGGCACACCATGAAATGCTTCGACCTACTGAACAGGCGGCAACAGCACCTCAGGTTCCGGTGGCTTGGTCTGATAAATTGCCATCGCCTCCGGCATCCATATTTTCAACTGGTCGATGCGTGTCTCATGACTCGGATGCGTGGAAATAAATTCTGACGGCCCTCCGCCACCGGACGCTTGCCCCATCCGTTCCCACAGGGCGACCGATTCGCGCGGGTCATAGCCGGCGTCCGCGGCGAGTAAGATCCCGATATAGTCGGCCTCCGATTCATGTTTCCGACTGAAGGGTAACAACACCCCCACTTGTGCTCCCACACCAAGCGCTGCCATCGCCGCTTGCCCCACCATCCCGCTTCCACTAGCCGCACCAGCTGCGGCACCAAGGACCTGGAGCCCGACATTTGTCACCTGACCTTGACTCATCCGTTCGGCGCCATGCCGGGCTAAGGCATGGACGACTTCATGTCCCATCACCGCGGCAAGTCCTGCTTCTGTCTTGGCCATAGGGAAGATGCCGGTATACACCGCCATCTTGCCCCCAGGCAGCGCGAAGGCATTCGCCGTCTTATCATCCTTGATGACCGTGACTTCCCACTGAAACTTATTCGCCGTCTCGGCATACTTCGATCGCTTCGCGGCCTCGACGATCCGAGCCGCAACCCGCTTGACCGGGTCAACCTCTCTCGGATCTTGTGATTGCCTGAGCTTGGGATCGTTCTTCACTTGACTATACGCTTGAGTGCCTAATTTCATCTCCTGAGATACTGAAGTCATCAACAACTGTGATCGCCCTGTGTAGGGATTCGTTTCGCATCCGACAATCGCCGTTAGTACGAGTCCCGCAACAACCACCCACGCTCCGCTCAACAACGACCTCGCTATCTGCATCGCCCATCCCCTCCTATCATCTAGCGATCTGTCGCTCAGGACTTTGGTAAATTGACCGTCCTTTGAGGCTCTGTTAAATTACCCCGCCTTCTGGATAATTTCTACTAGTATCAACCCTGGCCCGTGACTGCACCAATCAGAAAGAAGAACGATGGTGGAGCGAATCGGCATTGATGAGTCCGGCAAGGGAGACTATTTCGGCCCTCTGGTCATCGCCGCGGTCTTCGTCGACGCCACCACACAGGGCGAACTGACTCTCATGCAGGTCCGCGATAGCAAGAAAATATCAGACGGCCGGATTCTCGACATGGCACCTGATATCCGGACAATTTGCCCCCACAGCATTATCGCAATTGGACCACAACGATACAACGAACTCTATGCGAAGATCCGGAACTTAAATCGCCTGCTGGCATGGGGACATGCGAAGGCCTTAGAGACGCTACTGGAAAAGGTTTCATGCGAGCGGGCGATCGCGGATCAGTTTGGCGACGAGCGATTGATCTTAAACGCCTTACAGGAAAAGGGGCGCACAATCGTATTAGAACAACGGCATAAAGCCGAGTCCGATCTGGCAGTAGCCGCCGCCTCTATTGTGGCTCGCGCAGAATTCCTCCTGCGGTTAGCACGCCTCTCGGACGAGATCGGCACGACGTTGCCCAAAGGGGCATCACCAGCCGTCGAACTAGCCGGACGCATGATCGTAAAAAAACACGGAGAGGAACGGCTGAGATCGGTGGCCAAGCTGCATTTCAAAACAACTCAGGCTGTGTTGAGGAAAACCGATTAGACGGACTCGCCGATCTCGAGCGCCGACGTCTTCTCAAGATCAGGACCTGGTGTGGATTCGACTGGAATCTGCCCATTCCAATAGAGCATCCGACGGCAGTAGGGGCAGGTATGGAGATCTTCCGCGCGTTTGACTTCTGAAATCAGTTGCGGCGGAAGCTGCAAACGGCACCCGGAACAAATTCCCTCCTTGATTTCGGCGAGTGCATGATCCTTGCGCGACGCTTTGATGGAGTTATAGCGATTGAGAAGCCCTTTTTCGACATGAGCCGAGCGGGCTCGCTGCTGCGATTCGAGATCCGCCAATTCCGTTGAGAGCCTGCGTTCCAGCTCGTCGAGTGCTTGTTTTTCCTGCGCGAATGATTGTTCGATGACGTTGAGCTTCTCTTGCGTTTCTTTCGCCGCCCGCTGCACCTGCTCAACCTTCTCCATGCACAACAAAATCTTCTCTTCGATGTCCCCTTTTTTCTTGTTGGCTACCTCGATCTCGAATAGATGAGCCTGATATTCCTTATTGGATTTCAACTCGGACAGCCGCGACTTCATTTTCTCAGTGTGCGCTTCATGCGCGTCGAGATCCTGTTCGTACGACCGCCGCTCTTTAACGAGTGTCTCAACAGATCCGCTCGTCTGATGATGAAGCTGCCGGGCTTCTCGAAGCGGGCCGTCAACCGCCTGAAGCCGTTCGGGAATTTTCCGGCGTTGTTCCTTGATTTCCGCGATGCGGAGATCCAATTTCTGCAGCTCGATAAGGGGAGAAAGGTTCTGGCTCAATGCACTCCTACTACCTATTGTTTCGAACAACGACCTCGACGATGAGTGTCCCGACTGCACTGGTGGGCCCACTAGGACTTGAACCTAGGACCAGCTGATTATGAGTCAGCCGCTCTAACCACCTGAGCTATGGGCCCGATCAGGCGGTGCCCCCTCTCGTACCTGCCTCGCAGACACGCACAGCCGATTTTAGGCTGCCCAGAAAGGGGAGTCAAATCCCGAAGGGAATATTTCATCGCGCATTACAAACTTTCCACGAAACTGCGCAGCTTCTTGCTCCGGCTCGGATGACGCAGCTTGCGCAAGGCCTTGGCTTCAATCTGTCGAATACGTTCGCGAGTCACCTCAAAATCCTGACCGACTTCTTCAAGGGTGTGGTCGGTGGCTTCACCGATGCCGAACCGTTTCCGCAACACTTTCTCTTCTCGTGGCGTGAGTGTTTCCAATGCGCTATTGATCTGGCGCTGGAGATCGTACCGAATCGCCGCCTCAAGAGGAGACACCGCCTTCTTGTCCTCGATAAAGTCGCCTAAATGGCTGTCCTCTTCTTCGCCGATCGGAGTCTCCAGAGAAATCGGTTCACGCGCGATTTTTAAAATCTTCCGCACTTTATCCAGTGGCAGATCCATGCGCTCAGCAATTTCCTCCGGGGTCGGTTCGCGGCCGAGCTTCTGGACTAGATGTCGGGATGTCCGGATCAACTTGTTGATCGTCTCGATCATATGCACAGGGATACGGATCGTCCGGGCTTGATCCGCAATCGCACGGGTAATCGCCTGGCGGATCCACCAGGTCGCATAGGTGCTGAATTTGTAGCCGCGCTTGTACTCAAACTTGTCAACGGCCTTCATCAAGCCGATATTACCTTCCTGGATCAAGTCGAGAAACTGAAGACCTCGGTTCGTATACTTCTTGGCAATGCTGACAACGAGACGCAGATTCGCCTCAACCAGCTCGGCTTTCCCGCGCTTGACCTTGTCCTCTGCCACATCCAGATGCTTGACCGCATCTTTAATCTCCTCCGCAGACACGAGGGCTTCTTCGGTCTCGAGCGTTCGAATCCGTCCCTTCGCCGCCTGATACACTTTTTTTATCTCGTTGAGCGCCTCCTCCGAGCAGCTCGTCTTGCGTTTGACGGCGAGAAAATCCTTTCGTTCTCGGCAGAGTCTCTTGAGCGCCTCAGCACCGGCTTCACCGCTGATCCCCAACCGCCGCTGGCAACTGACAATTTCGCGTTCCGACGTTCGAATCTGTATGGCCAGCTCCCGCACACGCTGCACCATCCGATCCTTCAATACGCCATGCAGATTGACGGACTCCATTTTCTCAACGACTTGATCGCGAATCGTATCGATCTGTTTTTTGATCTTCTTCTGCTTCGCAGGATCGCTATTGGCATGCCGAGCCACTTCATAGAGGCTCTTGAGCGAGGTCGAGATTTTCCTGACGGAATTCAGCCCTTCGAGCGTCTTCACGCGCAACTCTTCATAGTCCCGCTGGATTTGTTCTTCTTCGAACTCTTCCTCAGTCTCGACGATCGGGACGATCTCGCGCACATCGATCGTCCCGTTCTTGAGCTGATCGTACAGAGCGAGGACGAACTCAATAGTCATCGGCATTCCATAGATGACTGAGGCGATATCCTTCTTCCCCTCTTCGATGCGCTTCGCGATCTCGATTTCCCCCTCACGGCTCAATAGCGCCACACTCCCCATCTCCTTGAGATAGAGTCGAACCGGATCGTCGGTCCGGCTGAGTGCGCCGGGAGTGAGATCGATCTCTTTCTCCTCTTTTTCTTCTTTCTCATTCTCCTCCCCGGTTCCGGCACCGGCTTCGACCTCGGCATCTTCCACGTCTTCAATTGAATCTTCACTGTCCCGGGCTTTCCTGATCCGTTCCCCCTCAGGCGCATCGACAATCTCGATGTCCATTTCACCGAACATCGTCATGATGCTGCCGAACTGCTCGGAGGACACCACTTCCGCTGGCAACGTGCTATTCAACTCGTCGTAGGTCAAAAAGCCCTTCTCTTTTCCCATCGAGATCAGCTTCTTCACTTCACCGAGCAATTCTGGTTTCGCCATGACTACTCCTTCACTAAGGACAACATGCCGGTAGAGGACCGGCCAGCCTTGAGCATTCGCAATTCATTCACTTGTGCGTTCAACATCCGTGCATCCTCCACACGGCCTTCCCGTTCGGCCGCCCTGAGTTGCACGATCAGATCACGCAACACGGCCTCAGCCCGCTTCCGATCCAACGTCTCCAAGCAGCCTGCAACGTGGGCCCTCACGTCGTCGAAATGGTCTTCCCGCATGGACAGCTCAGTGGCCAGCGATCCACAATCCGGGTGATCAATCACCGCATCCAGCAACAACCGGAGTCCGACTCGTCCATCTCGATCAAGGTGATTCAGCGCCGCCTCGACGAGGGATCGACAGGCTGGAACCGAAAAGGCTTCGGGCTTCAGTCGTTGCACATCGGCGGATGTGAGGTGTCCGTGCAGCAGTAAATACGCCAGATCCCGCTCTTCACTCACACCCTTGAACGTCGCTGGTACGGGAGCGGCTGATCGAGCAACAGTCGGGCGGCTTCTCTCCGACTGCTCCAACGCTGGATACCGCTCAATCAACCGTTGTTGGCTGACCCCCAATCGTTCTGCCACGACACGAATCCGTTCTTCTCGTTCGATTGGATGTTCGCTTTTTTGCAGAATCCGCAACACATCGTCCACGCTGCGGATACGCTCTTCAATCGTGCTGGACTCTGCGGTGCTCAAACGATGCTCGAGGGCAAAGTCCAGGAGACTCGGAGCCTGCTCTTCCAACCGGGTGAATGCTTCCGGCCCTTCCTTTCGCACATACGTATCGGGGTCCTCTCCAACCGGTAACGTGACAACTTTCACCCCTATCCCGCTATTCACAAACAGATCCAGTCCTCGCAGCGCGGCACGGACTCCGGCCTGATCCGGATCGAACAGCAATACGACCTTCGAAGCAAACCGTCTCAGCACCTGAATATGCTCCGCCGTCAAAGCAGTCCCCAGCGTCGCAACCGTATGGGGCAGTCCCGCTTGATGAAGCGCAACCACATCAAAATATCCTTCCACAACGATCACGGTCTTCAGGCGAGCGACCGCTTCCCGTGCAAGATCCAACGCGTACAGTGTCTGCCCTTTCTTAAACAAGGGCGTATCCGGCGAATTCAAATACTTCGGAGTCCCCTCGCCTAGAATACGCCCTCCAAACCCGACGACCCGCTTACGCAGATCCGTAATGGGGAACATCACACGGGCCCGGAAACGGTCATAGGCCCCGGCTGCATGTTCGCGCGCGACCGTCAATCCAGCGGCAGCCAAATCGTCCTGCGCAAAACCCTGCTTGCTCAGCGCCTTCATAAGACCGTCCCACTCAGCCGGAGCGCAGCCAATTTCAAACTGCTCGATCGTTCCAGCTTCTACGCCCCGGCCGGCCAAGTAGTCCCGCGCCGTTACACCGGTTATCTCATTACGCAAATTCTGTCGGAACCACGCTGTGACCGCCCGATTAAGCGGTTCAAGGCGATTCACCTGCGCAGCCTGAGGCCCCGAGCTCGGCTCACTGTCCGGCACGTCAATCCCGAGCTTCTGACCGAGCTCACGAACTATTTCAGGAAAATTCGCGCCAGTAATCCGCATCAGAAACGTAAACACGTTGCCGCCCGCGCCACATCCGAAGCAATGAAAAATCTGGCGGGACTGGCTAACCGTAAAGGAAGGTGATTTTTCCTGATGGAAAGGACAGAGCCCTTTCAGGTTCTGCCCAGCCCGAGTCAAGCTCACGTGATGGCCAACGATCTCGACGATGTCGACCCGATCTCTGACTTGATTGATCACATTTTCAGAAATCAGACCTCGGCCCACGGGAGTCGCAGCTCCTATTTCCCCACCTATTTGCGGTGAGAATAAAATCTGTAAATGGTCGAAAAATAGACCGGTCAGGGTAACAGACAGGGAAGAAACCTGTCAACGTGGGGAGGCACCACGCACGATGTCAAAAAGCCCATCCAGCAAGGCTGCAAGGAGTGAGAGACTCCGAGGCGTACGCGGACAGTGGTACGAGCGACTGAGAACGAAGCTTGAGGCAAAGCGCGTCTTGGCGCCCTAGGGCTGGGCGGGTGACATCGGTGGCTTTTTCAACATCGCGTTCAGCCGGGAGGCCAGGTCATGTGTCGTCCCCCCAAGACATGGAGATGCAGGTGAAACACGGTCTGACCACCATTCGAACCGGTGTTGATAACGAAGCGATAGCCAGAATCAGCAATTCTCTTCAATTTCGCAATGTTGTTCCCGGCGAGTATCAAACCTCCGATCAGCCCAACATCCAAATCTTCTAGTTCGGCAATCGAGGTCACATGTTTCCGGGGAATGACGAGCGTATGAATTGGTGCTTGAGGATTGATATCGTCGAATGCGACGACCACATCATCTTGGTAGACGAGCGTTGCCGGAATGGTTCTCGCGACGATCTTACAAAAAATGCAGTCACTCATGAAGTGGGGCCTTTTCTCAAGCCAGACTTGCCGAACCGAGTCGCCAATTCCTGATAGATCTCTTGCGGCGTGATGTTGTGGTATCCCAACATTACCAATATATGGAACAACAGATCCGCCGTTTCATACACAATTTCGTCTTTCTTCCCACCCTTGCCGGCAATGGCGACTTCTCCGGCTTCCTCGACGACTTTCTTGAGAATCCGATCGACACCGCCTTCCAACAGTTTGGAAGTATAGGACTCGCTGGAAGGCTGACGCTTCCGCTCTTGAATCGTCTGGTAGAGGCGTTCGAGAATTCCTCCCCAAGACTCGGACGTCTTCGTCTCTGCCGAATCCAGCCGTGAAAAGAAGCAGGCCCGCTCTCCAGTGTGACAGGTCGGGCCGATCGGTTCGACCTTCACAAGAATGGCATCACCGTCACAATCGAGAAACAGGTCTTTCAGTTGCAGCTTGTGGCCTGAGGTCTCACCCTTTTCCCATAACGTCTGGCGGGACCGGCTCCAGAAATGCACCGACTGCGTCTCAACGGTCTTTCGCAATGCTTCCTGATTCATAAAGGCTACCATCAAGACGGTGCCATCCCGCCAATCCTGCACGACCGCCGGAATCAGCCCTTGCGCATCGAATTTCAATCGACCCACATCCATTATCGAACCGCCACTCCCTTCTGACGAAGATAGACTTTCGCCTCCTGAATCGTGTGAGTCCGGAAATGGAAAATTGACGCGGCCAGCACCGCATCGGCCTTACCGCTGACAAATCCGTCATAGAGATGCGCCAAACTTCCCACGCCACCGGATGCAATCACCGGAATCGACACAGCCTCCGACACCGCCGCCGTCAGCGCGAGGTCATAGCCCTGCTGTTGCCCATCTTGGTCCATACTCGTGAGCAAAATTTCCCCTGCCCCATACTGGGCCATCGTTTTCGCCCATTCAACGACGTCGCGACTGGTGGACTGACGGCCACCGTGTGTGAACACCTCCCACCCTGTTGCCGGTGGAGGCCTACGCTTCGCATCGATGGCTACAACGATACATTGTGTCCCGAATCGCTCCGCCGCTTCCTTCACAAATTCAGGCCGTTGGACCGCTGTCGTATTGATGCTCACCTTGTCCGCGCCCGCGCTCAACAGCGCCCTGATGTCGTCAATTGTTCTCACCCCTCCACCGACAGTCAGCGGCATGAACACCCGCGCCGCCGTCTGCTCGACCACATCGATGATCGTGTTACGATTCTCATGTGAAGCGGTGATGTCCAGAAAACACAGTTCATCGGCTCCTTCTCGATCGTAGACAGTAGCCACTTCGACTGGATCTCCCGCATCACGCAAGTTCACAAAGCTCACGCCTTTGACAACGCGGCCGTCTTTGACATCAAGGCAGGGAATAATACGTTTGGTCAACATCGAAGCGCGTGAAAGATGAAAGGTGAACCGTGAAACGAATATGTTAGCAAGGAGTATCTCACGCCGATCCTTTTTCAATACCGAGAGCAGCAAGAGCTGTCCGATAGTCGAGTTTCCCGTCGTACAACGCCTTCCCCACAATCGCGCCTTCAACCCTGGGACCAAGCGCCTGCACAGCCTGCAAGTCTTCGACACGCGAAATCCCGCCGGAGGCGATCACGGGAAAGGGCGACAACTCCACCACTTCCCGCAATGCCGCCAGATTCGGCCCACCCAACATACCATCGCGGGCAATGTCGGTATAAATCACGGCGCCCAAGGAATGGTCCGTTAATTCCTTGAGCAGATCGGTCGCCTTTGTCTCCGATACCGACGTCCAACCCTTCACCGCCACTTTCCCATCACGAGCATCCAGGCCCAACAGAATCCGACGAGGAAATTCCAGGCAGACTTTCTCCAAAAAAGACCGATCGGTCAATGCGGCGGTACCGAGCACGACCCTGGCCACACCTGCTCCAAGATAGCGACGCACCGTCTCGATTGACCGAATACCTCCTCCGACTTGCACTGCCACATGTACGGCGTGAATGATCGCTTCGATCTGAGGAAGATTACGCGGCTCTCCGTCTACGGCCCCGTTCAAATCCACAACATGGATCAGCGTGGCACCGCCTTGCTCCCATTGCCTCGCGACAGCCGGCACGTCGTCGGAATAGACTGTTTCTGCCGCCATGTCGCCCTGGCGCAGCCGCACGCAGCGGCCATCTTTCAGATCAATCGCAGGAATCACGAGCATGCAACGAACCGCTTCCTCATTAATGTTCCACTGCCGTTCCAAATGGAAACTCGTTGAGCATATGCTCGACTCCATACGCCGCTAGCTCTTCCGCTGTCACAAATACCCCTCGCCGCTGAATGAATCCCATCAAGTCTTCCGTCAGCGGCCGCTGCTTTTCGTAGTAATTCCCTTCCCATAGCACTTGTCCATCAGCTGAGATCACCTTGGCTTCAAACCCTACGATTGCCGGTGGGCTGGCGCCAAAGCGACCGCCGTTTCGCTCCTGATACACGTGCACTTGGCCAATCAGCGAGGCATCAGCCTTGAACCGTTTTGCTACCACCACCGCCGGTGACTGACTGGCAGACGATCGCGATGGCTCCGGAGACGCCAGGGCTTTCGCAACCTCATTCGGCGAGAGCACGGTTATGCCCTGTCTTGTTTTCAAGCGGCTCCATAACAACTGGGTGACGATATCCCCTGCGTCAGTCGGCACCGTAACTGTTTGCCTGAGAGACTGTTCGATATTCGGCGACATAGCCATCGATATGTCAGACCTGCGAACCTCAGGCGGCACTGAGAAGGTTCGATCAGCCACATCCCTTACCTGTGGCGTCGCAAGAGTCGTGAACGGCACCAACGCGATGGTACGAATCTGATACCGCGACAATTCCTCGGACGATTTTGTGGTCACTTTCGACCCACTGCAGCCGGCCACCATCAGTAGAGCTAATCCCACCAAGACCATCGATCGTCTCGTATTGTTCATTGTGCTCATTTCGAGGATCCAAAATTTTCGATCAATCGCAACCCCACGGCCTGACTCTTTTCAGGATGGAACTGACAGGCCAACACATTGTCCCGCCAGATACTCGACACAAACGGGAGTCCGTATGTGGTGGTCGTCGCGGCAATCTGCTGATCAGCCGGCTCGACATAATACGAATGCACAAAATACCAATGGTCTCCATCCGCAATCCCCTCGAACAAGGGACAGGCCCGCTGAATGACCACCTGATTCCAGCCTATGTGAGGGACTTTCAGCGCAGGATCAATCGCAAACCGCTTGACCCTGCCCGGAATGATGCCGAGTCCTTTGTGAGTTCCAAACTCTTCGCTCTCCGTGAACAACAATTGGAGCCCTAAACAGATTCCCAGAAATGGTTTTCCTGATTGAATCGCATGATGAATTGGTTTCTCCAACCCATAGTGCTCGATGTTGGCCATGCAATCGCCAAAGGCTCCCACACCAGGCAGCACCACATGACTCGCATTGGCAATCACATGCGAATCCCGCGTGACCACGGCCTGGTGCCCCACCGCCTCGAAGGCTTTGGAGACACTGCGGAGATTGCCCATACCGTAGTCGATAATCGCGATCATAACCCTTTCCTAGCAGGATGCTGAAAAAGTCCGCCAGCTTCGTTCTCGTCTCATCGAAATCCTCAACGTACCCCTGAGGGTACGCCTCCGGTTTCGACTCGCCTGCGGCCTTGCTGAACGGCCTTTTTGAGCATCCTGCGGGAGCATTCTTCTGTTGTGGCACACGAACGGAGTATCGAAATACCGTTCTGCTAAGTGGCGTACTTCCGCAGCCTTCTGAAGGCGAGAGGAAAACCTCTTGTTGCACTCATACCTGTGCGCCACGACGCTTGGCCTTAACCTGCCCGTAAGGTCGCAACAATACCGCAACTAGCGATATCCTGCCACTATCATCTACCGCGTTTGTAAAGAGAGCCCGATGCCGATGATTCAACCGATCTCTCTGCCCAGCAGGCCGAAAAAACGCTATTGTGACAGGATACCCAATAGAGACACCAAGCCTTTCCTCACATGAGTGAGTTGAAGGTGAAGAAGGGCATCCGATTTTGCGATAGGATAACGAATAGAAAATATAATGGGGGTCTTCCGTAGAGGGCGGCTCGGTGGTACATTTATTCAACTGATTCGAACAAGGAGGTCGTGATGCATAGGATGGCGCGTATCGGCTTCATGACATTGGGAATCGCATGTGCGGGCGCTCTCAGCGGAGGACCAGTCCTTGCCGTGGATAAACCAATCGTGGACGGGTCGAAAATTATGATTACGTCTCCCAAAGATGGTGACAAGGTCGGGGACAGCTTTGAACTGAAGTACGAGTTGGTCAAGGGTTCTCAAGGTGGTCATGTTCACGTGTATGTGGACAATGAGTATCAGCGGGGTTTTCACGGAACACTCAAGGGTCTGAGTAAGGGTGAGCACCAGATTACTATCAAAGCCGCCAACAAGGATCACGCAAGCGTCGCGGCCACCCATACCATTACCATCGACGTGCAGTAATACTACACACAGTCATCATAAAGGGCAGCAGGGTCTCTTATACAAGAGGCCCGTTCCGCGCTCTTTCGCAAACCACTTCTAAACTCGGCAAAGTAGGGGGAGGAACTAGCAAGACCACTCTTTGTGCTTGCCGGTCCGCACAATCAGAAAGAAAGCATAGTAGGACCCCCATGTTGGTCTGTGCTCCCGGAGTGCGCGCCGTCAGATAAATGATGAAGGGGACGGCTCAGTTCGCGTGAAAAGAGGTAAAACTCACCCTTTCCATCAGCCCGGGAAATCCATTCAAGCAGGTCGCTCGTAGGTATGGTAGGGTGCAGTGATCAATTAACTGTTTTAAACAAGGAGGTCGTGATGCATGTGATGGGACGTGTCGGATTCATGGGATTAGGAATCGCATTGGTGGGTGCGCTCAGCAGTGCGCCAGTCTTCGCAGCAGATAAACCAGTAGAAGACGGGTCAAAGATTATGATCACGTCTCCGAAGGACAAGGACAAGGTCAGCGACAGTTTTGAGCTGAAGTATGAGTTGACTAAGGGCTCTCAAGCGGCTCATGCCCACGTGTTCGTGGACAATGAGTATCAGAAGGGGTTTCAAGGGACGTTTAAGGGCATGAGCAAAGGAACGCACCAAATCACCGTGACTGGTGCCACGAAGGACCACGCCCTCGTCGCCGCCAGCCAAACCATCACCGTCGACGTGCAGTAATACTGCAAGCAGTCGTCTTCAACGCCACCAGGGCCTCTTGTGAAAGAGGTCCTGGTGGCCAGGTGCTCTTCTTGCTCGCAGAACGCGCACGATAAAAGGGATTGGAAGCGAGCTTGGAGGGATCATCAGAATGACGCGGGTCGTTCGATGCGCGCGGTCACGCGCGGTCAACGGTCACGATGTCAGACTCGTTCGACTTACAAGAAAGCCCAGGTTGATGCGAGAGCCCTCCCCGCTCTGTCGAAGAGAATCGAGCGTGAATATCGCTATCAGGGGCCAGAAGAGCCAACCACTTCCCCTTCCATACCGCGCTTCCTGCTTGCACCTCGCGTTTCACTGCCGTTTCACTCTTACGCTTCAGGCTTTCTCCATTACGCCTTCAGAAGACTGCACAAAATTGAAAATGTAAAAGCAACAGAAGGTACAAAGTTGTACGTATAAGTAGTGCCCACAGTGCTAAGCTATTGATAATCCAATGTTGTCATGCTGGACCATTAATTGCTCTTCCCTCGTTCACGTTCATTCACCTAACGAGGGGAGAAAATTATGGATTGTCCAAAGTGCAAAGGGTTGATGATGTTGGAACGATTCTCAGACTTTTTTCTGGCCTTCTATGCCTGGAAATGCGTCAACTGCGGAGCAGTCATCGATCGGACAATCGCCAAAAATCGGAGGAATAGCCTCGCCGCCAAAGCCACGAAAGAAGTCGAAACGGCCACCGTGTAACACAGGGGACTGAAAGACATCGGAACTCCGGTATCGCGTATGTGAGATTCGGCAATGGGCGAACCGGAGTTCTTGAATACGTTCCGGGCGAGCAACAGTCAGTCTCTCCACAGGATCCCTCAGCGCACACTCCACACTCGTTCATCGATTTCACGCAGTCTTATATCCCCATCTCATGAGCTTCGCCTAAAACTCGACTTCACATGTGGAGTAGGCTTCTATACGGTAATGTTGGGGAAACGCATGAGCGTTCATCCTGCGGTCTGCGGCAGCTCAACTTTGTGTGCACAATCAGATGGTGTCTCGATTAGTTCCGGTTGTATGATGAAGCATCGATGCTGCTGATGACGTGATACTCCTGATATTAGCGGCCTACTCGATACCTGTTCAATGCTCGAAAGGAGGGGAACGGCAATGACGGATGAAGACGGACCTAAGGGGCGCTTCCTGTCCCGCCGTGAAGTTGTGGCATCTCTTGGCGCCGCTGGCGCGGTCTGGCTGGTAGGAGGCAGTCTGTTTCCTAGATGGGCTATCGCGGGCACGCCTGATCCCTCATGTGTGGTCAGACCAGAACAAACCGAAGGTCCCTATTTCGTCGACGAGCGCTTGAATCGCTCCGATATTCGCTCCGATCCGACTGATGGGAGTGTGAGGGCTGGTACGCCGCTGGCTCTGACAATGCTGGTCTCGCATATCAATGCCGGAGACTGTCAGCCGTTGCCGGGTGCCCAGGTGGATATCTGGCATTGCGACGCGATGGGTGTCTATTCGGATGTGCAAGATCCTGGATCCAACACGGTCGGCAAGAAATTTTTACGTGGCTATCAAGTGACCGACGCGCACGGTGAGGCTCGGTTTATCACCGTGTATCCTGGCTGGTATCCGGGCCGGACAGTACACATTCACGTCAAGATTCGCACTATATCCATGGCCAAGCGAAGCTTCGAGTTTACCTCACAATTGTACTTCGACGACAAGCTCACAGATCGTGTCCATGCCGCTCCTCCATATGCCGCAAAAGGACCGCGCACCGCGCGAAATCAGCACGATTGGATCTTCCGCCGTGGTGGTGCTGGACTGGTACTCGATACGACGACAACGACTGACGGCTACGCTGCGACGTTTCCGATCGGTTTGCAGTTTCCTTGAAAAGCCCTACCGTAGACGCTCACCTTGCCCTCTCGCTTCACGCATACGGATGGCGAGTAGAACCGTATGGCATCTTCCAGCCTTCTGAGGAAGGAGACAGCGGATCAATGAGCCGGGATATCCGGCCCTATCTTTTCAACAATAACCTGTTTGACCTGCCTGGCAAAACGTTTGGACACCTCCACGTTGTGCAGCACATGGCCAGATTCGGTGACAGTATATGAAGCAGGCGGAAACTGGGAGGTGATGATGGCTTCGAACACGATCGCGACCATGTTGCCACGCTTGCCGGTCTTACGATTGACCCCAAGAACTTCCTTTATGGAAACCTTGGAAGACACTTCAACATCGGGAATAGGCATAGCAACGCTGAGGTTCATCAACCCTGCAACTTCCTGATTATCATCGACGAGCTTAATGATGGGATCGGATGTCAACTCCTTGTGAATCTGTTGTGCAACGGCGCCTTTCGGTTTTTCTGCCTGCTGCGTCTTGCTGTCCAGAATCGGTGGGACCAGGCTCACATAAATCGGGTCTTGTGATTGGCGTTTGGGAACGGCCCTGAGAGCTTCGATCTGCAATGCTTTCTTTTCTCGACTCTGCTCAGCTATTTCCTGGGCAGCCCCGTTGACCTTCGATGTGTCATACCCTCCCGCACAGGCAGTAAGTGCCAGGCACACGACGAAGGTAAAAGATAAGTTAGTGATCGATCTGCACGACTTCAACAACATGGGCAGCGCTCCTTTATAAAAACAACCAATGTCGGGTGAACAGGCAGCGTGACGACTTCGAGTTCACTCAACAAGTGTAGCAGGGCGCAACCCCTCGTCTATTGGAGAGAGAGTTGCCTGTACAATGGCTTAGCCCTGTTCATAACAACGCACTGATTGAATACGCCATCAATAGAGAGCTGCCGCGTGTTATTCCTTTCGTTGTCGGCGCGGCGGTTCAATCGCCGTTGTCTCGAGACACACAAGCCTTCGCTCTCTCCTGCAAACACCTCTGCGTTGTCGTGTGGTTTTTCTTGTAACTTCTTCATTAGCACGTATACTTCTACGCAGAAGCATTGTCCTAATAGAGAGGTGAGCAGCAGCATGGCCAAGATCGACGAACTCTTTCGAATGATGGCGGAACAGGGCGCGTCTGACCTGCACTTGATTGCTGGCCAGCCTCCGGCCCTGCGGATCAATGGCGAACTGGAGCGGATTACCGGACAGGCTGTTCTCACCGCAAAGACGCTCCACGACATGCTGTTCGAGATCACATTGGCGTCGAAGAAAGAACAGTTCGAGTGCACGGGTGACGTGGATTTTGGCTATGAAATTCCAGGGCTCGCCAGATTTCGTTCTAACTTCTTCAATCACAAGCACGGCATCGGAGCGGTATTCCGGAAGATCCCCAGCAAGGTTCTGACGGCTGAGGATCTCGGACTGCCTCCGATCCTGACACGGGCAGCCATGTTGAAGAAGGGGTTGGTCCTAGTTACGGGCCCGACCGGAAGCGGTAAGTCCACGACCTTGGCGGCCATGGTCGACTATGCCAACAAGAATCGAAAGGATCACATTCTGACGGTCGAAGATCCGATCGAGTTTGTGCATCAGAGTCAAGGTTGCATCGTGAACCACCGAGAGGTGGGACTGCATACGATGACGTTTGCGTCGGCATTACGCGGCGCATTGCGTGAGGACCCTAACATTATCTTGGTCGGAGAAATGCGGGACCTCGAAACAATTTCCTTGGCGGTCGAAGCCGCAGCCACAGGGCATCTGGTCTTCGGAACGCTGCACACCGAAAACGCAGCCAAGACGGTCGATCGGATCGTGGAAGTGTTCCCCCATGGAGAACAACCGCAAATCCGGAATACACTGTCGACGGCACTGCGGGTCGTGGTCGCGCAAAATCTGTTCAAGCGGATCGATCAGAAAGGGCGTTGCGCGGCGCTGGAAATCCTGGTCTGCACGCCCGCCGTCAGCAACCTTATTCGCGACGCCAAGACAGTCCAAATTGCATCCGTCATGCAGACAGGAAAAGCCATCGGGATGCAGACCTTGGACGATGCGATTCAAGATCTTCTGACGAAGAAGTGGATCTCGCCCGAGGAAGCCTACGAGAAATCTATCGATAAGAATCGGTTTGCCAAGCTGCTCAAGACACCTCCCGACGCGCTCCAATAAAGCTGCGGAGTATTCGGCGAAGGAAAATAGTCGACATGTTCAGATGTTTTCTACACATGAGCTTGAATACCGAGATCTTCAACTAAGACCCGTAGAGGTTCTGCAACCGACCAAGCTTGCGCGTAGCAGCCGCGCGCATGGTGGGGCGCTTCGGCGTCGAAAATTTCTGAAACTTGGCCGAGACACGCTTCTCTCAAATGCGCGCTGACCCCGTCCAGGAATCCACGCGCCTGCTTCATCGTTGAGGGATCCTTCCCATGAACCTTGAGCCAGGCCGTGACAAACGGACCCAACAAGAAGGGCCAGACTGTGCCTTGGTGATAGGCGCCGTCGCGTTCCCGGACACCGCCTTCGCACTTGGAGCGATAGCGGCTATCGGTGGGCGACAGCGTGCGCAGCCCCACCGGGGTCAAGAGTTGCGCTTCGACGAGGCGAAGGATCTGCAGCGCACGGTCGTGCGGAACTAGTTCGTCAACCAGCGAAATAGCATAGAGTTGATTAGGGCGTATCGACGCATCGTCTCCTTCCGGTCCATCGATCACATCATACAAGTAGCCACCGTCTTCGTACCAAAACCGTTTGCAGAAGGATGCGATCGCCTTGCTGCGGTGATGTCGGCACCGGTCAGCATAGTTCGTTTCACCGAATCGTCGCGCAAGAGTTTCACCGACCTCCAGCGCCCGAACCCACAAGGCCTGGATCTCCACAGGCTTTCCATGGCGCGGGGTCACGACCCACTCGTCGACCTTTGCATCCATCCAGGTCAATTGTGCACCGGGCGTTCCGCTCGTCATCAGACTATCTTCGTCCATCCTGATCCCATACCTGGTGCCCCGGCGGTAACCGTCGAGAATCTGTTTCACCACAGGCCAAGCAGTCTCTCGCACCCGAATCTCATCTCGTGACGCCACGAGATAGCGATCGATCGCATGAATGAACCACAACGAGGCGTCAATCGTGTTGTACTCCGGCTGCTCGCCTCGATCGGGAAAGCGATTCGGGACCATACCGTCAGACACATGCGCAGCAAAGGAAGCGATGGCCTGCCACGCCACGTCTAATCGACCGGTAACCAGACAGAGGCCGGGCAACGAGATGAAGGTGTCACGCCCCCAATCGGTAAACCAAGGATACCCGGCGATCACCGTGTGTCCTGCCCCTCGCTCAGAGAGATACATTTCCGCGGCGCGCCAGAGTTCACGAGCCAAAGAATCATCGGCTGGGGCGGCTTGCCGAACTGTGTCTCGTCGAGATTTCTCGCGCTTCGCAAGGGCCACGACGTCGAGCCGGTCGATGGTCTCGCTGGTAAGAGCCAGGGTCGTGGAGGATCCGGACTCAAGGTTGAACGTGATCTCTCCAGGCGACCACCAATCTTCCTCAGCATCGAGTCCACGCTGCTGTTCAACTGGAAATTGTATATGCCGATACCAAACCGGTTCATGGCGATACTCCCCTGAATGAAACGCCCGCACTGGAGGCAGATCGGCGTAGCTGTGCCACATCACCATCCCACTTGCGACCTGAGCCTCCGTCGAGAGGTGTCCATTCTCGTGATGTGTCCCATGATAGTCGCGACCGGTCAGCTTCGGCCTTACTCGTAGTCCAGCTCGCAACTGCTTCTTCCCCACCAGCCTCCATCGCACCAGCACCATATCGCGGCGGTGAATCGAAAGGATCTCACGCTGAATCATGACTCCGTTGCAGTCGAAGGTCCATGTCGGCCAGGGGTCTGTTGAAAATTCGATACAGTGTTCATAACCGGTAGGATGGATGGCGCCGGGATAGATATTCGTTGAGAGTGGAATCGTCCGGCCGTCGATGTCGAGCCATTCTTCCAGATGATTGACAAGCACGAACCGTTCACTCGGTGGTGTACGGGCTGTCAGCAAGAGCGCATGATACCGGCGGGTATTGGCGCCTGCGATCGTACCGGAAGCGAACCCCCCTCTCCCGTTCGTCTCAAGCCATTCCAGACTCAACGCTCGATCAAGATTGCGGCAATCTTCTTTATCAACCTTCATGCTTCAACGTGGTGCGGATTGGGCAATGTTCCACTGCGCGCGTTCAACAAAGGGCTGACTCTGTTCTTATCCGCCCGCCCTTGCGGCGCCAAGACGCGGCGTCTACCCCCAGGCCGCACGCTACGCGACAAGAACACCCGCCCAATCTGCGCCACCCTACTCCCCTGACTGCTGAATTAACTTCGCCACCAGTCCTGTCCAGCCTGTTTGATGACTCGCGCCAATGCCGGACCCGTTGTCCCCATGGAAATATTCATAGAACAACATGTTGTTGCGCCAATGCGGATCGTCTTGCAATAGGCTCGCTCCTCCAAACACCGGACGTTTCCCCTCAGCATTCTGGAGAAAGATGTGCGTCAAACGGCGTGAGATCTCGGCCGCCACTTCCCAAAGTGTGGATAAACGGCCCGATCCTGTTGGACACTCCACTTGATACTGATCCCCGAGAAAGTAATGAAACTTTTGCAACGACTCGATCAGGAGATAATTTACCGGAAACCAGATCGGTCCTCGCCAATTTGAATTGCCTCCGAACAACCCTGTACTGGATTCAGCCGGTTCATAGTCTACGCGATGCTCACGGCCCATGACCGAGACAATATAGGGATGATCTTTATGGTAGCGAGAGAGAGCCCGAATGCCATAGGGAGACAGGAACTCCTCTTCGTCCAGCATATACCGCAAGACGGATTTCAGCCGATCGCGACTTACGAGGGAAAGAAATCGCCGCACACCTCCATCGTAGGACTGCGTTTCCAGATGCTGCGAAAAGTCCGGCTTGTTCTCGATGAACCACTGCATCCGGTGCTTAAAGCGCGGCAGGCTGTCGATGAGTTCGGAATCGAGTGTCTCCACCGCAAACAGAGGAATAAGCCCCACCATCGAACGGACCTTCATGTGCGTCGTGGATCCGTTCGGCAAATGCAGTACGTCGTAGAAGAAGCCGTCTTTGCGGTCCCACAACTCGATTTTCTCGCCACCGATGTTGTTCATGGCGCGACAGATATAGACGAAATGTTCGAAGAATTTGCTGGCCACGTCTTCATAGGCCCGATTGTCCCGCGCGAGTTCCAGCGCAATCGTCAGCATGTTGAGGCAGTACATGCCCATCCAGCTTGTGGCGTCCGATTGTTCGATGTGGCCACCGGTCGGCAAGGGTGCGCTCCGGTCGAACACCCCGATATTGTCGAGCCCAAGGAACCCTCCTTGGAAGATGTTTTTCCCATCGGCATCCTTGCGATTGATCCACCAGGTAAAATTCAAGAGGAGCTTGTGGAAGACGCGCTCTAAAAATACTCGATCGCCGACGCCTTTTCGTTTCTTTTCGATCTTGTAGATGCGCCAAGCGGCCCAGGCGTGCACCGGTGGATTCACGTCGCCGAAGGCCCATTCATAGGCGGGAATCTGTCCGTTCGGATGCATGTACCATTCGCGCAACATTAGAACCAGCTGTTCCTTCGCAAATGTGGAGTCGACGAGAGCAAGTGGGATACAGTGAAATGCCAGATCCCAAGCCGCATACCAGGGGTACTCCCACTTATCCGGCATCGAAATGACATCCGCATTATAGAGATGCGTCCAGTCCGAGTTGCGACCGTGGAGGCGTTCAGGCGGCGGGTCAGGCATGCCCGCATCGCCTTTAAGCCATCGATTGACATCGTAGTAATAAAATTGCTTGCTCCAGAGCATTCCGGCAAAGGCTTGCCGCTGCACGCTGCGCGCATCTTCGGACAAATGACTCGGCGCAAGACTGTCATAGAACTCGTTCGCTTCTTTGAGGCGTGTCGTAAAGACCCCGTCGAAGTCCTGCGTGGCAAAACCCGGGCTTTGGGAATCGTTGGTAAATCGCAGTTTGATCGTCTTCGCAGCGCCTGGGGCGATGGTCAGCACATACTCAGCTGCCGCCTTCGTTCCCACATGGTCCGGGTTGACCGCTTCCTTCTCACCCTGCACAACATACTCGTGAAAGCTGTCCTTCACGTACCGCGCGCCTTCTTGATCACCATAGAGACGACGGCTGTTGGTTTCATTTTCTGTGAAGAGCAGTGTGGGTTCATCCTCGCAGAGTAACCGGCGTAGACCATAGTAGTCATGCTGGGTCTCGATCACACTCATCTGGCTCGTCGACTCTCCTTTCCGGAAACGAGGCCGCCGGATGTCCGATCCCCACGACCATGTGTTGCGATACCAGATCGTCGGAAGCAACGTGAGTTCAGCAGGTTCCGGTCCACGATTCACCACTTGAATACGAATGCACAGATCTTCCGGTGTCGCCTTGGCATACTCCACAAAAACGTCGAAGTAGCGGCTCTCGTCAAAGACCCCGCTGTTGATCAATTCAAACTCGGGATCGTGACGCCCTCGACGGCGATTCTCTTCAATCAGTTGGGTATAGGGAAACGACGCGTGCGGATACTTGTAGAGGTATTTCATGTAAGAATGCGTCGGCGTCGAATCGAGATAGAAGTAGCACTCCTTCACGTCCTCGCCGTGATTACCTTCGTTGCCGGTAAGACCGAAGATTCGTTCTTTTAAGATCGGGTCGTGCCCATTCCATAACGCCACGGCGAAGCAGATCAATTGATGGCGATCACAGATGCCGGCAAGCCCGTCCTCGTTCCAGCGATAGGCGCGGGATCTCGCATGTTCATGGGGGAACGCCTCCCACGCCGTGCCGTGAGGGCTGTAGTCCTCGCGCACCGTTCCCCAGGCTCGTTCGCTGAGATAGGGCCCCCAGCGTTTCCAATGGCGCTGACGCCGCGCGTCCTCATCCAGACGTTGCTGTTCCGCCAAGATCGGGGATTGAGAAACGGATGCGGGCTGACGAAGAGCGGCCATACAGCAGGCTAGTACTGGTAGGCTCCTGTGGTCAAGCGAAGACGGTAAATAGATGAATCACCTGTGAGGAACAGACTCTGCTCATCCTCACCCCATGCGACCATCAAAGTCGGTTGTCCAGTCTCGATTGCACCATCACGAATACGATGCATTAAGGCGATTGTGTTGAGAATCATCGAGGCAGGAGACGATCAGGGTGGAACTCAACGACGGTGGGAACAGAATCTTGAAGCCCAGCCAGCGCCTCTTTGGCATAATCGGCATAGTAGGCTTGGGAATCGACCGATGTTGAACAAAAAGTGGATGAGGCCTATTGAATACTGATGGACTAGTTTGGACTTGAACCCAGGACTCTCATTTTGGCAACCAGCGGATTACTGAGGACATTCTGATGAACTGGCGGAGCGGAGCCACGATGGGCTCCGCCAGCCGCCAGGTGTCGTTTGATCCAACGACTCTGAAAAGCTACTTGTTACCTTCGATCAGCTTGCCATCCAGCATCATGATTTGGCCTTCCTGCAACTGGCCCTCTTTCCCGTCCTTCATCGTCAACTTGCCTTTCATATTGACTCTCGTGCCGTTGGACATGGTCGTCTCACGATCCATCCGGCCGATATCCTTCCCTTCCTGCAATCGGACGATTTTGCCATCCTTCATCATGACGCCATCCTTCTCAGCCGCCATCACAGGCGCCGCAAGGAACGACAGGGATAAGCAGAGCCCTACGACCGCGAGCGTAACGATTCTATACTTCTTCATGACGATCTACCCCTCCAATGATTAATGAATAATATGAACGAACTGCCCCTGACAACATAGCACCTGAAACCTTGACCCGTAAGGAGGGCCGCGCCCGGCTTGGGCCGACGTGAAACCAGCCTCGTCGCCCAATGGCCACCGTTTAAAAAAATCGAAGTGGTGCCATCTTCTATATCGTTGTTTTTGCGAATAATTCTCTGGTCGGAGAGATAATATAGCAGGCGAGGCGAGCCGTTGTAGCAGCAGGCATAGTTTCACTGAGAGGATTCGACAACCAGGGCTGCGCATCACCAATAACCGCCCGCCTTATCCGCAACGGGCAAGCTCATCGCGCGATGCGCGTGAAGTTTCCGGCGCGTTTCTTAAACGTCTAGATCCGACGACCGCTGGAAATTAGAATTGGATTACCTGTTTGATTGGCACCCATCGTTAGCAGACGCGTATATCGCTTTCGGCAGAGTTGCCAACCGATGGACAATAACCCGTACCCTCATGTACCGGCGCAACGATTCATTTAGCGGGTCGCATTATCGTCTAGTGCCTTGAAGACTGTCAAGTCCATAGGCGGAAATGCTATACTGACTGCCTACCAGTTACCTCACGGAGCAGAGAGCATGTTTGTGCAGCAGATGGCCAAGACCGAGATGACTCGATTTTGGCAATTTATGTTTGATTTCTGCAATGAGGAATATTCCTGCGTGCTTGGATGGGGCATGGCAGGAGTCATTGCAGTCCTGGCAGTCGTGGTGGTGGCGGGGACTCTGATCACGCGCGCCAATAGAAGAAGAGAATAGGAGAGACCTAACTCTATTTATCAAGAATATAGTCAAGATCGGTGCCTGAGAGAGACAAGTGCGTTGAATAGTACCTTCCCGATGAACTATCCCCTACTCTCTCATACGAGTACGGACGGACACAAAACATTCCACCACAGCCGGTATCACTAACCTTCCCCGTTTATTACACCAAAGCTGAGGAAGTTACCTTCCTCATGTCAGATGAACCCTGGTTTGACAGACAAACCAGTGCTCGTTGAGACATTCATCTCGAACCTTGCCGATAACGCCCACCGGCTTGCCTGGCTGAATGAAATGTGGCTGCACCCGGTGCTGGGCAATTTCTTGGCTGGAGAAAACCTAGAATTTTCCTCAAGGCTATGAATCAGTAGCGGAAGAGGACTCAAAAACCTCCGGAGTATAGATAACGATTTAAAAGCAATTTCACAGAAGAACAGGACACCTCTTTGCTAGCATTGATCAGACACTCCATCGACTTTTCACTTGATAAGGAGTTCGCTTGGGTGCTCCTGGAATTCGTCCTGATAGATATGAAAGGTTTCTAAGAGGACGGCCAGAATAATCGGGCCAAGGAAGAGGCCCAGTAACCCAAAGGAAGCCAGTCCGCCAACCGAGGCGAAGAAAAGAAAGAGCATTGGCAGCTGCGTCTTGGTTCCAATGAGAAATGGCTGCAAGAGATTATCCATCAGACCCACGAGTCCCACACCGATACCGATCATGATACACGCTTTAATGATAGAGCCTGTGACGAACAAATAGATGGCGACAGGAATCCAGACCAGCGCGGTGCCTCCGATTGGAAGCAGCGACAGGACAGCAGAGACGACGCCCAGAAAGATGGAAAATCGAACGCCGAGCGCCCAGTACGTCAATCCGGCGGTCGTGCCTTGAGCTATGGCTGTCAGCAATGTCCCCTGCATGACCGCGCCGACCGTGCCCTTCATCCGCTCAAAAATCTTGGCTTTGTGATCGGGATCAAGAGGAATGGCCGCATAGACCCTCTGATAAAAGTGATCGCCATCGCGGAATAGGAAAAAGAGGGTGAGGACCATGACCAGTACATCGGTCACGAACAGAAAGGCGTTCTTGGCAAGATCCGCCCCCTGGGCCAACAGAAAGGAACTGACGACTTTCCCACCTTCGAGAACGGACGATTCGAACTGGCTGCTATTGGACACGATCAAGCGGCCGAACACTTCTTGGCTGATCCTACCAATGACGGGCAACTGTGACATGGACACAAACAGTTCCTTTGCACGGCCTTCACGAACCCACTCCGCGGTCGTTTCATATGCCTGAACAGATTCATTGATGCCTAAAAAAATTAGATACATGCCCGGCAGTACGGCTATCGCCAGTACGATCAAGGTCATGATGGTGGCCACCAGATTCCGTCGATTGTGCAGCCGGATCAGGAGTTTCGTAAAGAGCGGGTAGAAAGTTGTTGCAAGCATAACGGCCCACATGATCGGATAAAAGAATGGGCTGAGGATGATGCCCATTTGCCACATGAGCAAGAGCAGAATGCCGAAGAAGGTAACAGAAAATATTTGTTTGCTAGTCACGGGTGCATATTGTTCTAAGGAAGTTACATGGGAATTGTCTATTGGCCAATGCCGTCAATTAGTTTCTCCTGTATTAGACTTGCGCCATCAGTTGTTCCTTGCGTTCCATGACCTCCATCCTTAGGGCCTCCCAATCGATCTTCGCCTTCTGAGCTTCTGGAAACATCTCGCCCTCCTCTTCCTTCACATGATGTTTGACCAACTCGCCCAGCACCGTGAATTTGGCTTTGAAGGTCTCATCCCCCGGTTCAAGTTTTTTCAGTTCGGCAATGAGCACATGCACGAGATGATGCTCTTCATTGGCGAAATTCATCAGCTTGTCATCCTTAGTACCCTTTCGAATCGCGGGGCAGATGAGCTCTTCTTCTAACCCAGTATGGATCTCCAATTCTCCAAGGTCGTTTGTGCAAGATCCTTTTGGTTCCATGGCGTCGCCTGATGGTACTCGGTGAAGAGGGCTTTCACTTTCTTGTGGTCAGCTTTCAGCATCGCGAGTACCGGATTGGATGTCGTCGCCACACATCCTCCTGTTTGTATACCTTGTAACAAAAAATCTAGGATGCCATGCTTCAGCAACATATGGAGCTGGTGCATTCCCTAGGTTGATTACCAAGATGATTTAGACAACCCTAAGACACCGTCCAACGCTCATGGAACATTAGGTAGTAACGCTATATTCATTACCTGATTTTCAAGGTTCTCTCAATGGCAACAAGGTTTTTATGCGCACTGAGTCCCCTCTTTCAAGGGTTCATCCCAGTTGGTCATCCTCTCGAACTGCATTACTATTACACGTACAAGCTTCAGGAATCCCATGCGGGACACGATCTCGATCCCGCATGCGCTACATCGCCGATGGAGTCACACATGAAAAGAGGAGTGTTGTGACGAGGGTCGCACGTCACCCGTGGGAATTCGTGGGCTGGACGCTGCTCCTCGGCTATGCATTCAACACCATTCGTCGTGGCTATTCACCCCCTGGAACGATGCCACGACAAGCCCAGCCTGGGTATTTCCTATCTTGATACATCGAAGCACTCCAGCCTAAGGAATTGTTTAAGTTGTATGTTTGGAGCATTACCCATGTTTGTTCTGTGTCTACGGCTCACCGCGATAGGGTTGGTCGTGGGCGCCATGAATGTCGCATGGGGAGGAGACGGTTATCCAGCCCCTCGCGCTTCAGCGCGGCCCTTTCAAATCGGAGAACAGTTCACGTATGAGATCCGTTGGATGAACATCAAGGCCGGCACGGCGATTATGGGTGTGACAGCTGTGACAGAAGAATATCCCCCGCTCGTAAAATTGGTCACCACTGCGCAGTCGAGGCCGGCCATCACAAAGTTTTTCCCTGTGGACAACCGCGTAGAGTCGATCCTGAATCCCGAGACGTTGCTTCCACAGCACTTGACCTTTAGGCGGCGAGAAGGAAAAAAGAACGAAGACATGGAGTACACCTTTCACCAGAAAGAGGGAACCGTCATTGAGGTCAAAGGAGGATCCACAGAAACGTTACCGATCCTGCCGCAGACCCAAGACGCCATTTCATGTCTCTATTATGTGCGCAGCGAGTTAACGCCAAGGCCAGGGTGGTCCCTGACAATGAATGTGCATCATGATACAAAAAACTATACGCTGAATGTCCTCGTTGAAAAGCTTGAGACCATCAGGGGGGCATGGGGTGAGTTGGAAACTGTCCGCGTATTAGTCGTCATGCCGTTCCAAGGTATCTTTCTGAACCAGGGTAACATCCGCGTATGGTTCACCAACGACTCAAGGCGCATTCCGCTTCGCATGAAGGCCAAAGTCGTTATTGGATCACTTGTGGCGGATCTCGTCACAGGGCTGCCGGCCTCTTCACGAGCCCCGTGAGGATCTCCAGGCAACAGGAGGCATTCTTTGCCATCGTGTTCAGAAATGTAAGTTCTTGTAGTCTCCGCGTCGGCCTTTTCATTTTTAAAAAGGAGATGGCTACCTCTGCACCTTGTTTAGCAAAACCCATCGCGATGGCGAGACCAATTCCACTATCACCCCCCGTTATGAATGCAACTTTCCTCGCTAATACATTTCTCGCTTTTGCATCGGTATCAAATACCGGCGGTTGTGTCGGTGCCCGTCTGAATAGTTGATTACGATCTGAGGGTACCGCTCGGGATTGTGCTAGGTGACGAAGGTTGTGAGATCACAGTATTGTGTGTATGGGACTCCTCGTCATGAAAATCCTACGATGAGAATCATGCGATGGAGGAGAATAATGGAACCTATAAAGAGAAACGACTGGTATAAATGCCCGCTGCTTGTGTTAGCTGTGATGATGGGATTCATATTGATTTGCGTGCCGCACCGCACAGCAGCGGAGAATATTCAGCAAAGGGCTCAAGAACAGGAAACCGAGGCAGTCATCAAGCACGCCACCTTAACATGGCACAACTTTATGCAGGATCCTGATTTATCTGGTTTCCGTGCCCACCTGAAGAGAGCGCAAGGGGTATTGATTTTCCCGAGATTGATGAAGGGAGCGTTTGTCGTCGGTATGGAGGGAGGGACTGGGATCTTATTTGTTCGAGATGAAAAGACAGGTAGTTGGAGTGAGCCGGCCTTCTACGAAATATCGTCTGCGAGTTTCGGGTTACAGGCAGGAGTGGAGACATCTGAGGCGATCCTCGTGATTCAAACCATGAAGGGGGTCGAGAGTCTGTTGAGCAGCACGATCAAGCTCGGCGCAGATGCATCGGCTGTAATCGGTTCGAAAGGGAGCGGCATAGAGGGAGCGACCTCGATGAGTAAAGGAAACGATTTTGTCACCTACGCACGGACGGAGGGAGCATTTGTCGGATTGTCTATAGAAGGGGCCTCGATACGAACGAGAGATGATTTGAACAAGTCGTACTATGGCTCTGCGGTGAGGCCGAGTGAGATCGTGCTTTTTCGAAACGTCAAATCGAATCCTCAATCACAGGTGCTGCATCAAGCGGTGGTACAGGGTGCTAATAGAAAAGGAAAGTAGTGACTGCCTCGGCACTGTCGTTTGGCGTGAAGAAGACGAACATCGAAATCAGATTCAATAAATGGAGATCGATGGTGTGTCGAAGTCTGCTCCGCTAACTCCGATAATAAAGACTCAAGCTCTTCCCTCCGAATGAGTGCGCTGGACGACTGATAATCTTCTTATGTGCCATCACCAGCCGTCATATCCCGCCAATCCCAGCATAGTCCGTAGCCAGCGACAGCTCCTTGCACAGACCAAAATGAGCCTGTACATTGTAGTATGCAAAGAACGCTTCACAATCTCTGCATCAAGGAGGGCCCCCGTGATCGTGCGAAATAAATGGATGTTGATCGGGTTGCTCATTTGGTACTTCGGATTGTCGCTGTGGGCCGCCTATGCACCGGCCGATCGTCACTTTTGGTTATTGGCGAGTGTGCTACCGGGATTGTTTGTCGTAACGCTAGTGGCGACGCATCGACTCATGCCGCTCTCGCACGCATCCTATATACTCATCACACTTTTTCTGACGCTTCATACGGTCGGAGTCCATTACACCTATGCCCAGACACCAGCCGGGGCTTGGCTCGATGGCGCCTTGCACCTTGGCCGAAACCACTATGACCGGCTGGTGCATTTCTGTTTCGGATTCTTGTTGACCTATCCAGTAGAAGAACTGCTTCGACGGACTTCTTATGCGCGGGGCTGGCTATTATATTATCTTCCGGTGATGACGATTTTGGGTTTGAGCGGCTTGTGGGAAATTATTGAGTCCTGGGTTGCACGTATGGTTAATCCGGAAGCGGGCATGACCTATCTCGGTTCGCAGGGAGACGTCTGGGATGCTCAGAAGGATATGGAGGCAGCTCTGTTTGGCTCGATACTATGTGTCAGTGTGCTGCTCCTCTTGCGCACGCGGCGCCGATGGTCCTCGACCCCACAGCCGAGCGAGTTGGTCGGCACGTGACATGAGCCCGATCCAGACAGCGATGTTGTGAACACACCGCGACGACTCTATGGGCTATTGGTGTGGTATGTGCTGTTCTGGTCCGTGATGGCCATCTCCCCCGTCGATCGTGGAGATTGGTTCCTGGAAAATCTGCTGGCGCTAAGCACTGTAGTGCTCTTGGTCGCAACCTACCGACTATTCCAATTCTCCACGGTGTCATACGTTTTAATCACCGCCTTTCTGACATTGCACGCAATCGGTGCTCATTACACCTATGCCGAGGTTCCATTCGGCTTCTGGTTGCAACACACCTTTGGCCTCAGTCGTAACCCATTCGATCGGCTCGTTCACTTCAGTTATGGCTTCCTCCTTGTTTTCCCATTACGGGAACTCCTTATTCGACTGGCGGGACTCCAGGGATTCTGGTCATATTATCTTCCGGCCAGCGGCATTCTGGCTCAAAGCGGATTGTTTGAACTGACCGAAGCGGCGGTTGCCCAAGTGGTCAGCCCGGAATTAGGAACGGCCTACCTCGGTACACAAGGGGATGAGTGGGACGCACAAAAAGATATGATGGCCGCCCTCACCGGCGCAGTGATGATGGCTGGCCTCATGTGGCTCATTCAGAAGCCAGGGGCTTCCGACGAGAAGCAGAACAATGGTCCGACGGCCTCCGGCGTCATGTAATTGGAGCAGTGTCTTGCGCGTTCTCTTTTCAACTTAATAAGTTACACACATTTCTGAAATCGTCCTGACCCTCGCCAGCCAGCCACAATACACAGCACACTTTGTCGGAGCAGAGGATGGGCTTCCACTATGAGCCCGTGAATGTTGCCGTCGAGTCGCTGAGTTGACTAAGCCTAGAAAGACTAGGCGTTCCTGATCGCATACACCTCTTTCTACGCAGATATGCCTCTTCCGGTGACGCAGGACACCATCTCATTGTGCTTGAAGTCTACGATGTTCGTTCTCTGTGCCGACGGGAGTTGGTGAAACGAGTGGTGTCCTGCTCTTCTGGTTTTGAGATCACATATTCAATTGATTTGCAAACGCCACCATTGGTGGCCTGGTCAGCGCAGGCGGTGAGTCCGACAATCATATCTTCGAGGGCGCGAAAAACTACAAAATCCCCTGACTTATTAAGTGGAGGACGTAGATGAATTTTCCCGTTGTGGTCAATTTCATAATTCATAAAGATATTGAACGTGGTCGAGATCAATTCGTGGGGGCAATCGAACTGGGCAAAGGCCTCGCACAAGTTCTCATGGCAGCTGGGATGGTAATCTGTAGTTTTTGAGAGCATGTGAAACATTTGAAGACTACAAGGAGTCACTAAAAAATCGTGTCGACCACACAAATCCTCGATGATCTCAAGTAGGGGGATCCCTGCGTTTGAAAATAAGGTGTGTCCTTTGGTGAAATATATTGTCTCGTTATAATCAATGCTTCGACCTGAAGAAAGCACATCACTCGGTCGATCGCATGAAAAACAAAACAAATCGGCGGCTTGCGCTCCGGTGGGTGAAAGAACAGTAAGCTCTTCACCACTGTGAAGCCGAAAGCTGGTTCCAGATTGAGCGCGAATGCAAGTTGGTTTCAAAGAGGTTTATCTTTTTGTTTCATAAAATTAAACGGGCATTTCCAGGACTCTGGATTTTCACGTCCTGAATATTGGATCGACTCCCAAGCGTCTCCATGCGCCAGGACCATGGGATTGATCGATCCTTGAAACTTCAACTCGTTTTGCCGAATGATTTTGACCATGGCAGGGTAGGTTCCCTCTTCCTCAAATACTTCAAATTGGGGAAACGCGTTAAACACCATGGCCGGGCGTGAAAACCGTCGCGCGAAACGCGAGCTTTCTGGATGCAGCCCGACAACGAAAAGTTTTACGCCATTGAGGCTAAAGCAAAAGGAAGGATCACTCGGATCTGATGAATTGATGTCACCCCAATCAACCGCTCGTTCCTCTTCGGAAGACAGCATCGAAAGTTCTCTCCAGAGTTTGTTCTCAAAACCGAGTTCATTATCAAGTGTGTGAATGGGGGCGGTAAAAACAGCCCAAAAACTCATATAACGAGATTGGGTTGAACGCTGTAATTCTATAAAGTTTAGCAAGTCAGTGCGTAATCTGTGCCAATAAGTACCGGAGCCAAATTGGCCATACGTCCCGATCACATATTCATTTCGAACCACCGATTGAATAGCTGCGACGCACGGATAATTTTTCTGGAGGATAAGCGAACGAATTTCATTATTGATGTCTTCCTCGTAAGGACACTCTCTCTTGCGTAAAGAAGCGAGACCCGAACAAAGCCTCCCAGCTTTTATCATCGTAGACTCCTTCTTTCGTGGTGCTACCCCATAGCTCAAGACCCGATCGCGAATATGACCGCTTCAGTCGTTGTGATAGGACGGAGCCATATGCTACCGCGCAAGACCCGGTTGGTGACCCTCGGTCCGACTTACCTTGAAGGAGCGGGTCACTCTGGCTTGGTTATCTGTTCCTTCGTTTCGTTTACCACTTTGCCCGATCCATCTCGCCTTTCACTTTATTCGCTCCCATATCAATAGACTCGGGAGACGCTTCCCACTCCGATTTTGGACGGCCGCTGAGCAGGCGATAGAGGAAAATTACCAAAATTGCTCCCAGCACAATCAGACCAAAGTCCACCGGATTGCCTTCTCCATACCATTCGAGCACGCGACCGAAAAATTCACCGACTAGCGCACCTCCGGTGCCTAATAGGATCGTCGCGAGGATAGTCACGATCATTCCGTCAGAATCCTCGCCCGCCATCAAGGGCCTAGCCACCGCCCCCACGGCCAACCCGAACAGAATACAGTCTAGAATCGACATGTGACGTTTCCCGTCGCGTAACGCTTCTACAAATCAAGCTTGCACCATCAGTACCTTGCGCTCCATCTCCGCCCGAATGCCTCCCACCGATCCTCGTCTCTGAGCTTGCGGAAACATCTCGCCCGCTTGCCTTAGTCGGTGCCCCGATCTCATCCTAGAGATCGGAACTCGTCTACGGAATGATCAGAGGAGATGCGGGCGCACCCTATCATTCATGCCCGATGTTTCCATGCATCCTCTTCCACCTAAGATAAGCCATTTCTAGTACCCTAAAATGGTTCTCCATGAAATGGAATTCTCCTTCGCTCAAAGCCCTGTCCTGATGCAGCATGGTGCGCAAAGCTACGGCACATTTTCCAAATTCCCTAAGCGTATCATCCGTGTGATGGGCTTCCTTGACCTCATTATTCACCTCACGAGCAGTCTGATCGAGCCAGGTTTCTCGTGCCAAATGAGCCATACGTCACCTCCCCTCTGTTCCTACAGAAGAACCGGCTAAAGGCTAACTATAGAGAGAGGATACTCCCTCCAAAAGGTTCTGATACTAGGACCCTCCCCAGTTCCATACAGCTACAAGTCGAGCAACATTAGCTAAAAACTCTGGGAAGCTCCCCAATATAGGACGTGGAGGCATGAAACGTGTGAAAGAGGAAATCGAAGCTGAGGGTATGAGAATGTGGGTTATGGAGAACGGCTTTTTTCCGCTCTACTCGGGGCAGGACTGGTGTGGCGCGGCTGAGAGGGAGACCAGGGGTAATGTAATGGGAGGCCTGACAGGCGTGCCGATTTCTATACAGCCTTATCGTCTTTCTGGTCACTCGCTGGGAGACGAATGATGAAGGTCGTTCCCTTGCCGACGTCGCTCTCCACCCTAATGGTCCCGCCATGTTTATCCACCACGACAGACCGGGCGATGGCGAGCCCTTGACCCGTTCCTTTTCCCACCTCCTTCGTGGTGAAAAAAGGATCGAATATCTTATGGCGTATCGCTTCTGGAATCCCTCCTCCGGTATCAGCAATGCTGATCTCGACAGAGTCATCCACGCGCGCGGTTGAGATCGTGATCGTACCTTTCTTACCGGTGTCCTTAACAGTATCGGCGATCGCATGTGTCGCATTAATGATCATGTTCAGTACGACCTGATTGAATTCTCCTACGAGACAGAACACAGGCGGAAGCAAAGGATCCAAATTGGTCTGGAGCTCGGCCACATACCTCCATTCGTTCCGTGCGACAATCACTGTGCTCTCAATGGCTTTATTGAGGTCAACCGCAGCCTTCTCGTGGGTCCCGGGGTGAGCAAATTCTTTCATGGCCCGCACAATGGTCGCCACCCGCTTAATCCCCTCGGCAGTCTGCGCAAAAGCTTTGGGGGTTTCATCGCTCAGAAAATCGAGATCGGCCTGCTGTAACTCTGATTCACAAGTTTCAAGAAGTTCCGGGGAAAGTCTGCGTCCGCATTTTACGGCCGCTAAGATTTCACGATACCGTGTGAGTATGGCATGAAGGTCAGCGAAGGAATCTGACAGGAACCGGACATTGTCGCCTACGAACTGGATCGGCGTGTTGATTTCATGTGCGATTCCGGCCGCAAGCTGCCCGATCGACTCCAGCTTTTGGGCCTGCGCTAACTCATGCTCCAAAACCAGCCGTCCCGTTATATCCTCTCCCATGAAGATGTAACCCATGCCGTCATTGTCACGGAGCGGCGACACGGTCATTTTCACGAACGCCTTTTTGTCTTCTTCAAGAATGACCCCAACTCTGTCTAGACGAACCACTTGGAGTGTGTCGCCTGCCTGTTGCATGGCCCTCAGTACCTCTCCCCAATTCCAGTGGATTTGGAGTCGTGCGAAAGGCTGACCTACTGCATCGTCCAAGGGGATTCCGAATAGCCTCTCCGCTTGGGCAGTCCATTCCTTCACAGCTCCCAACCCATTGATACTGATGAAGAATGCTTCGACTGCTTCGAGAATGCCGGCTCTTTCACGTGCAACTTGTTCGGCTCGATCTTTCGCCTCCTCCATCTCCTGTCCCATTTGTTTCCGCTCAATCGCATAGCGGATCGACCGAGTCAGCAGATGGCCGTTGACCTGCCCTTTAATCATATAATCTTGGGCACCATGCCGTACTGTCTCAATCGCCAGAATTTCATCCATGAATCCGCTCAATATGATGATAGGCATGGTCGGAAAGGCCGACGATGTCTGCTTCACCGTGTCAAGGCCACAGGCGTCGACAAGAGACAGATCTAGTAACACAATGTCGAATGCCTCCTCGTTCAGTAGGGAGAGGGCGTCACGAAGCATACTCACGTGAACCACGGAGTAGCCGTTGGGGCTCACCTCTCGGATCAACTCTCGTGTGAGAAGGGCGTCACCGTCATTGTCTTCCACCAGCAGCACTTTGGTGAGTGCCGTGCTAGGTTCAAGCGAGATGTAAGTATTCAATGACATGCGTAGTGTTGGGAGGCAGGATCTCGAATATTAAACTCTCTGCGTACCTTCTGCGTATCTTCTCGGAATATTGCAGCATAACCTTGACAGACTGAATAGATAGTGGGGGTCAATCACAACGTAGTCTTCAAAAGTCCTGTGGGAAATTGGCAGCCTCGAAGACCATAGAATTGATCGCTAAAAAATGAGAGTGCATGAAATATCAATGGGTTAAGAGTCACATCTTACAGGATCATCATGCGAAATTTACGTAAAGGCGTATTCATATCGCGCCGAAAGAAACGCACATGTTGGACACCGATAGAGGATCGGTCACCGTGTCTCTGTCGCCCTTTCGAAAGGAAAGACCTGACCTCAAGATAGACCATTCGCCTGGCGTTGGGAATAATTCCCGTACGAATACGTTGTGAGAACTCTTCACACGTTAGTGTTGGCTGTCGGAATGATGGGCATGATAGACGCATCGACTATGTGCAGACTGTTGACACCGTGCACAGCTCCCAACGAGCCTCACGACAGCCATGGCGTCAAGATTGGGCCCCAGCCGACAAGTTCCAACACCATGTTGATATGAACCGAACCTGATTGAGGGTGAAGGCACTCGAATCGCGTTGGCCAGTTCGTCTTCGCGCTGAATATGCAAACCCGGCCATTGTTCATCAGTCAGATAATTTCCAAGCGGCTCTCTTGCTGCGATAGCGCGAGCGAATCGCATGCCAGCAACGAGCCGCGGCAAATCGGCAGGATGGGAGAGCAGACGGGAATCTATGCGCGGCGGAACATGGGGGTCCGGGCTGGTCAGCGAAAGCTGCCCGCGCGATTCAGGTTACATGAGGCCAACCAGCAATTTCAGACAGGCGCCGCCCTGCTCGCATCCTGTTGGGCCGCTCGGAAATATGTGAAGATCCAATCCAGACTGTCCGGAACTCCTGGCTGTCAATATCGTCTGCCGGGTTGAATGACCCGGAGGCTGTGCGTTCACCGTCGTGCCGTATTGCAGCCAAAGAAGCGGATGGTCCTGCAGATTTGCACCGACACCGGGCAAATCGCGGATCACCGGAATACCAAGATCGCGCAGATGCTGCAAAGGACCAATTCCGGAGCGAAGGAGAATCGCCGGACTACTGTATACGCCGGCTGCGAGAATGATCTGCTCGGCAGGAATCGCCTGAGACGAATCCGCGAGCCGGACAGCAACGGCACGATCCCCATTGATTTCAATGCGATCCACAAGCACATTCGCCTGAACGGTCAGATTCGAGCGTTTGCGTGCGGCCAGCAAATAGGTCAGTGCCGTTGATTGGCGCACCCCCATACTTACGTTTTCCGGTAGTCTGCCGACGCCGATGGCCCCCGGCGCATTATGGTCTTCTATCCACGGATGCTTCTCTGCGAGCGAGGAATCTAAAAATGCGCGTTGAATCGGAATCATTTGATCGGAAGGAGGGCGGCGGATCTTAATCGGTCCGTCGCTTCCGTGCCATTTGTCAACGAAGTCAATATCGCACTCGAGCTTGCGAAAGAAGGGCAACACCTTTTCGAAAGACCATCCGTGGTTGCCTGCTTGAGACCAGACATCGTAGTCTGAAGGTTGACCTCGCAAGGCAAACACATTGTTTGTTGCCGAGCTGCCGCCAACGATCTTACCCCGGAATAGAGCTAAGCGATTTCCAGATTCATCAGGCTCACTGGTGTAACCCCAATCGTGACTCGCAACCTCAATATATCCACTGACGAGATCGGTTGGCCAGTTGCTGACATCTTCGCCGTAATCAGGGCCAGCATCGAGCAAGAGCACGGAACGGCGTGGATCCTCAGTGAGGCCTCTGCAAGCACACAGCCCGCAGAACCGGCGCCAACTACGATTACATCAAATCTTCCTTGTGTGGTTTCGGTGAGGGTAGCCATACTCATTTGATACGCAAAAGTGTAGGAATTCTAACCGCCATTTTTTGTTCGATTCATCTTTGGTCAAAATAACTATCTCGCTAAACCGAGTCGCCTCGGAAATACCCTTGACTGCAGACTCCTTCCAAAACATTGCTTAGAGTCCGTGCGACTCATCGGATTCAAAATCCTAATCCGAATGCCCATAATACCTTGCGTGATAGTATTCAAGCCGTCACCATCACGGGTATGGGAACCCGTGGATCGAATATATCGCCTAGGGCATTTTTATTAGGCGCGGAGATCGCGCGCCTTCGAAAACCGATGGGTCTGTCGCAGGAGGAGTTGGGGTTTCGGGCAGAGATTCACCGAACCCCACGATAGCCAGCTTGAGCGGTGGCTGAAGTCACCCACGCTGAATATGATTCTCAAGCTGTCAGCACGTGCGTTAAACGTTTCAGCGAGCAAGCTAGTGGCAACGGTAGAGAGGCAACTGCGGTCGCATGATCGACAATCCCCCACCCTTCGATACCCGCTAATGTTGTCCAGAGGAGGGGTTCTTCATTCATCACAGAGGATGAAGCAGACTCTCACAAGTTGCTTGTGCTTGTCGAAATCGCTATCCTTTTGTATAGGATCGACAAGGTGAGCACGTGTCAAAGACTAATAAACTACTTGGCATTTTCCTCGTGCTAATTCTCAGTGGCTGCAACGCCCCACCGAAGGCAATCACTGATGAACGGGCGATGCGACACGAGAGTGATGCGGTTGAAACACCCGAAAGGACAATGAAGTCGGAAACAGCTGCAACTCCAGGAGAACCTAGATGCACAAAGCAGCTGAAACAAGGGTACGCACTGAGAGAACGCATTGACAACGAGTATTGGCAGAGCAGAAGAGATGGAACCTTTCGGGACCGGAGCGATGAACTTACGGCGAAATGGGGAGAAGAAGCAGGACAGTGGTCCGACGACACGAAAACCATTTTGCTTCACATCGGTGGGCCATCAGCGAAGAGTCGCTTCCAAAATGCCAAAACACCGATCGGTATGGTGAGTGGAGATGTGAGGTGGAACAATATTAGAAATTATCTTCGGACGCGATTGGCCGCCCTCGCGTCGATTTGCAAAACCCCCTAGCACGTCATGGCTTCTTCCGGATAGAACGAACTCGGCGATCTTGATGTCTCACTCCGTCACGTTCTGCTGGTGGTGGATGGGCCAACCGTAGCTCCCGAAGCATCGCCCGCTTCTTCGTCTGGTGCGTCTGCATTCGCCGGAGGATGTCGTCCAAGGTTTTCACCGCAGTGAGTATATGGGGGCCTTTATTGAGCATGACGCACTCCGCACGGTGCCCCATGGCCGCATCGGTGATTTCGGCGCGCGACGGCATGCCCTTTTTGGCGAGGCTCTCCAGGACTTGCGTGGCCCAGATGACGGGCACGTGAGCGGCCTCACAGATCCAAAGGATTTCTTCTTGAACTTCCGCCAAGCGCTCGAACCCGCACTCGACGGCGAGGTCGCCCCGGGCAATCATCACTCCACAGCATGGCGCCCGCATGGCCGTCAGCAACATGTCTGGTAAATTCCTGAACCCCCGACGCGTTTCGATTTTGAGCACGACAGCAGGCTGCCGCGCCCCCAGACGCGCGAGATGCTGTTGAAGCAACTCCACATCTCTTGCGCTATTGGCAAAGGATAATTCGACCACATCGGCATGCTGGGCCGCGAAGGACAGGTCTTCGAGATCTTTCGCCGTCAACGCTGCAAGCCGAAGGTCACTTTCGGGGAGGTTGATCCCTTTGTCGCCGCATAGCTTTTGACCACCCACGCGGGCATGGGTGATTCGGATATACGCCTGATCGTCTGTCATCTTCTCAATGACGCCGCCGATTTTGCCGTCGTCAAACCAGATGGCCTCCCCCGATCGAACGTCATTGAATACTTCTGGAATCGTGCAGCCAATCATCGCTGGTGTCAGTACCTTGCCCCCACTGTCATGCGTGGCAGGACGACCGGGTGTGAGGTCGCGGGTCAAAATGAGCTGGTCGCCTTGCTGCAAAACGATGGTGTTCTTGCCATGCGGCAATTCGGCGACGCGAGCTTGGCGTTCATGCTTCTTCCCTGCTCTATGTTCATGATCTAGGACCGTGCCGGGGACGATGTAGGTTGTCTTCGTGGCTTCAGCCCAGCAGCCATCCTTGGTCACATCAACGACTTGCCAGGTTCGTTTGGCATCCCGGGCGTCGGTGAGTGTGATCTCATCGCCAGGGCGCAGGCGGGCCAGCCACTTCGGCGGTACAGGGAGGGACGCGTCAGCCGGTGAGGAAGGTTGGTGGGAATCCGACTGTGCGAAAAGCCAGACCCGTGCTGGGGCAACGACCCGTCCGTACACGTCACGGTGGGGTTGAATCCGGATGACTGAGAAGCCCGGCTGCAGTGGGCCGGTGCGCAACTTCGGACCGGCCAAGTCCATGACAATCCGGCAGGAGCGCCCAATGGCTTGCTCTGCGCGCTTCAGGTGCTCAATCATTCGCGACCATGCCGGGGCCTCATCATGGGCACAATTGATGCGCATACAATCCATGCCCTGCTGGAGCAGGGTATGCACGAGGGTATAGTCGTTCGCTGCTTCACCAGGCATCGTGACCATGATCCTGACGCCACGTCCCGAGCTCGGGAGGCCCAATAAATCGTCGGTGTGTTCGACGAGCAGCCGCTCACCGTCGGTGTTATCTATAACCGTTGCTGCTTCCGGGGACGGTCGGCAGGTACCACCCGTCAAGCGGTACAGGACCTCAAGAACGGTGTCGACGGTGGACAGGACGTGCGACTCGGCTCGCCCGAGAGAGGAAAGCCCGAGGCCCGCTAACCGCCGCTGCAACGAGCGAAGGTCGCGTCGCCGGAGTGCCAGGTAATGCAGGAGATTTTTGGCGCTTGCTTCGTAGTTGGGGTGCACCGCATGGAGATGTGACTGCGACCTGGCTACTTCGGCGACCATCTCTTCTCGGATGAGCGTGAGTTCCCTGCGAACGCTCTCAATATCCGCATCTATCAGGTGCGAAGCCTTCTCCGAGTGTGTCGATTTCATCGACTCATCTCCGTAAGCTGAAGGAAGGCTCCGGGGATAAACACTTCGTTTAGATCGCTAAAAGATCCACCGGGAGTCGGGCCTCCACTGATCACATGAATACGCCCATGCACCACCGCCGATCCCAGGCCATGGCGGCCAGTCGGCATCGGCGCCATGGTCTGCCAGGTGTCACGCACCGGATCATACGCCTCGTTTTCACGGAACGTGCCTTCACCACCTTCGCCACCGAGCACATACACCCTGCCGCCGACCACGGACGCCGTGATTCCACTGCGGGCCGTGGGGAGATCCGCGACGCGTGCCCAGCGGTCAGTCACTGGATCGTACACTTCTGTCACGGAAAGATTCCGTTGATAATCTCCATTCAGGCGCCCGCCAATTGCATACAGCTTTCGGGAGACGGTCGCGGCAGTGAGATGATCGCGGGGCGTTGGGAGCGGCGATAGCGAGGCCCAGGTGTTGCGTGTCGGGTCGTAGACCTCGACTGCGGCACTATTGGATTTCCGGTCGTACCCGCCGATGGCGTACAGCTTCCCTTCATGCTCCGCGACTGATAACGCGCCCCGTGAGGTCGGCATGGGAGCACGCTCGATCCAGGAGTCCGTAGAAGGATCGTAGGCATATACCGTGGCAACTGGTTGCCAGACACCGAGTCCAGACTGCGTGTACCCCCCGATGATATACATTCGCCCGCCCGTCACTCCGATGCCGACATGATGCAAGCCAACTGGCATGGGAGATTTGGTGGTCCATCGGTCCGTGGAAGGATCGTATTCTTCGACGGATGCGGTAATCGCAAGATTCATCAGATTACTGAAGCCAACTGGCTCGAATCCGCCTACCACGTATATCTTGTCACGCAACGTCGCCACGGCGACCTCAGTGCGCTTCGTCGGTGCGGGTGCCGCGATACGCCAGACGCCTCGATCTTGCTCCGGCTCAACCGATTGCGTGGATACAGGCAGCGTGAGGAGAGAGAGCGCAGCTAAGAACAGTACCAGGGATGACATCGACTGGACCATTCGAACATCGAGTCTGATTGTCATGGTTATCGGATGTCGCATGCCGTGTACTATGCAGGAATGAGTTACGCGGCTGATGTGCAATGACCGGACGGTTGTTCCACCTCATCGGGTACTCTCGAAGGCTTGCACTTCTTGTCCACCATGCAAAGCAGAATCGTCAGTAGCTAGCGCAGGAGTGAACGGCCGGCTTACTTGCCAGAAGGAACGGAGCCGCACCCGTGTTTTTCACCCAACAGTCTACGGCTACAATCCTCGTGTCCACGAGGCGAGAGATCGGGTTGCTTCAACGCGGTCCTGAACCCATCGGTCTTCGTCTCACCTTCTGACTTCGACGATTGGTCAGCAATAAGCTCCGTATTTGCAAACGACGTGAATATGAGACCCATCCATACCACAGCGATAATAAGTTCACAGGCAATAATCCCATTCATGCTCAACATGACTCACCTCTTTCTGAAAATGTAGCGCATACTTTATTATCTTGAGTCTCATAAAAATATCGGACTGGTAACTTCCCTTGTTTGTTTCAATACATACTGTGGGGTTTTATTCACGCCGTATTTTGCAGGGGCCGATCGAATTATGAAGTGGGTTGGTCCACATCCAGGGTTCCTTTACACTAGGTTTTGTCCCAGGATCCCTTAATCCCTGGATCTAATAGAGTGACGTGGCTTTGGCAACCGTCATGTACACACTGTTGCAGACCCACCGCAGTGCGACCATGGCGGATCTAAAAGTAAAAGGCTCGACGCCGAGGGGTGTCGGGCCTTTATTTTACTGCCGCACGATCAGAAGTTGACTAGGATCTAGGTCTAAACAATTGCGCGGCGTGAGCATGCACCGTTGCCATCCATCCTTCTACTTAGGAGGAAGCAGTGGTCCCGCCCATTCTCCCTCAATGGTCACGACGGGACCCCTACAATACTCAGTGCTCTTATCATTTACCTTTAGCGTGTCACCATCCAACTCCACCTCAACCACATAGGCTTTCACATCTCGGGAGTGTCGATAGCCATACAGTCCAGGCGTCGTTGGCTTCTGCTTCGTCCAGGTCAATCGGGCGGGTTCTTGCAGATACTGACCCGTTTTCGTGGTGACACCAACATCATCGGGACCCTTAGCTTTGGCGCCATTCATTGAGTTCCTGGCGATGTTCCAGTGTGTGTCAGCTTATCGTCATTGTAACCCCGTTGTACCGCTCTCGTCGCGTGAGCCGAAACGGCATCGTACTCAGCTGTTGATTCACCGCCCGAACTCTCTCTGCTGACGAAACAAAGGCCCGGCACCTTTCGGCGTCGAGCCCTTGCTTAAAATCTCACTCTGCGTCCACTGGCCTTTCACAATGTTTCCATCATGGGTACCAGTGTCGGCAGTGCGCGCTTTAAAGCATATGTTTACCCTACTACATTCGCCAAATACTGCTACTAGGAGTAACCCCAGAATCGTGGCGCGAATCTTTGCTCATCCGTCACGATGGCGTGTAAGTGCCGCCTCTGCATTTGTCTTTCTAAAGTCCTGATAGTGCGGCTGACAACATCAAGACTATACGCGGGAGTACGCATGTTCCTCAGACATAAAGAGCGTCTGGGACAGGCTGCATTATATCTTTCGAGCCATTCCTGATCATTGTATCCAGGGGCATTTCCTAGGGTGCCGCCTGACAAATATCTGCCAGCATATGAGATACAGCTGAAAGTGATGCCAGAAAACCATTATACTATGCTTTGATGCTTTGCGATCGACCAAAGCGATCTGTTATGGCCGCATGGCGATATTTCCGTTTACCTTTCGATCCCTTTGCGAGCATGGTGACTCCCGTGTCATAGATCTTCCACACGAATGATGACTCGGAACGTATGCGTCCTCGATTCCAGTTTTTACAGCAGGGAGGGATTTATGAAGCCGAAACGCAACAAACGGATACCGGTGGACGCCGATCAAGCTATCTATGATCAGAATGCTTCTCAATCGCTACCGGAGCGTGAATCATTTCTGAATCAGATAGAGTCCGATCAAGAAGGGGCTCGATTACGCGCCGGAGACCCCGATGTCTCACGTCAGGGAATCGATACGAGAGAGGAAACTCCTGGCGGCTCTACTCCCACGCCGGACCAAGATATGGTCGACGAGATCGGGAAGGCCGTAGGAGTCACCTATCAAGATGATGAGCCATTAATATTTGATGAGAAATATGACAAGCGCGATGATGCACGATGGGAGGATGACCCAGCGTCGTCTGAAGATTATGAGGAACGACAAACGGCTATGAAGGCGGAATCAGGCCGTCTTCGCCCAAGAAACAGATCCAAGGGCGGTTGACGGATGTGGCAAAAGATATCCGCATGGAAAGCATCTTTTGAAAAAGGCGACAGGCAGGTGAGAGTTCCCCGTACAATCCCCGAGACGGAGATACTTCACGCAGTAGAATATTGATTTCCATCTCGCTGTATCCAGACAGCATGCTGGAGGTGACGCGCCAGGTTGCACAGGCCGGAAGGTGAGCATGAGGCATGACAGGACGCTTCAGAGTGTCATCTGTTCGCTGAACGACTATGGTGACAAGCCGGCCATTATCGCATTTAGAAAAGAACAGCCCGCGATCTGGTCATTCGCTGACCTGCTCGATCATGTCCAGCGCCTGGCAAGCGGTCTCGCCCAAAGAGGAATGGCACCGGGCACGCGCGTAGTGCTGTGGGCGCCGAATCGGCCAGAATGGGTCATCGCCTGCTTGGCTCTGGTCCAAGCAGGGGCGATTCCTGTGCCAGTTGATGCACAGATTGGTGATGAAGACCTCCGACACATACTACAGGACAGCGAAGCCCACTGGGGCGTGACCACTACCCCCCTAGCTCAGCGTCTAGTTAATCTCAACGACGCACTCACTCTGATCCTGCTTGACGCCAACGACGAGGATCCTCGCACATGGCGACGCTATGTTTCGAGGGAGCCCGGTGATCTACCCCGAGAATCTCACGACCAAGCCGTGCTGTTCTACACTTCGGGCACTTCTGGTCCCCCCAAAGGCGTGCCCCTGCTTCACCGCAACCTGATGGCCAACCTCCTGGCGCTTCTCGAAATGAACCTGATTCGCAGGGACGACCGCCTCCTGTTGCCGCTGCCCTTGCATCATGTGTATCCGTTCATGGTGGGCATGCTGACCGCACTGGCATCGGGAGTGACAATTGTCTTTCCGCTTTCGCTGACCGGTCCGCAGATCTTGCGCGTCCTGCAAGATGGTCGCGTCACGGTCTTCATCGGCGTGCCACGAATGTATGAGGCGCTTATCTCGGCCATCCAGACGCGCATGCGGCAGCACGGCAGGATCGTATCTGCGATCTTCCAGTTCGCTCTGGCCCTGTCGAAAATGTTCCGCCGGAGGCTCGCACTACGTCTGGGTCTGTGGCTGTTTGCTCCGTTACGTACACGCATGGCACCGCATCTGCGCATGATGGTATCAGGTGGCTCAGCGCTGGATGCCGACCTGGGATGGACCTTCGAGGCCCTCGGCTGGCAGGTGGCCAGCGGGTACGGACTCACGGAGACCTCACCGATTCTGACTTTGAACCTACCCGGTCAAGGCATCGGTACGGCCGGCAAACCGCTCAAGGGCGTCGAGATATGTATCGCGGAACCGGAAAAGAACGTGTCGCATGGTGAAGTCATCGTCAAAGGGCCTAATGTTTTCAATGGCTATCTTCATCTCCCGGAAAAGACCAATGAAGCATTTACCGATCAAGGCTACTTCCGCACAGGGGACTTGGGGTACTTCGATGAGGAGGGCTTCCTTCGTCTGGCTGGCCGGACTTCTTCAATGATCGTCTTGCCCGGCGGAGAGAACATCTGGCCCGAGAAGCTGGAAGCGGCGTTGGAACAAAGTGAGCGGATCCGTGAGGCTGGTGTGCTGGAATACGATGGTCGATTGGTGGCCCTGCTGGTTCCGAAAACCCAAGCGATGCGCCACCATGATCGTGGGGAGCTTGAGCGACTGCTCCGCCATGACGTGGATCAGGAACTGCGTGAATTCCCGTCACACCACCGGATCACCGAATATGTGATCAGTCTGGACGTCTTGCCGCGCACACGCCTTAGCAAGATTCGCCGCCATGAGCTCAAGTTGCGTTATAAACAGGCGAAGCAACAACGAGGCCAGCGGAAACCGGAAACCGGACCGATCCCGCGTGAGGAGATGTCCCTGGAAGACCGGGAGCTACTCGAGGACCCAACTGCGAAACAGGTCTGGGACTGGCTGATTGAGCGCTTCTCAAATGTGCGGCTGACACCGGATTCGAACGTCCAGCTTGACTTGCGCATTGATTCCCTCGAATGGCTCACTCTCACGCTGGAGATCCGTGAGCGAATGGGCATCGATCTTGATGAGGAGTCGATCGGCAGAATCCAAATCCTCCGTGACCTCTTGCGAGAAGCCAGCGAGGTGGGAAAGAAGACTTCTGACGGTCGAGATCCCTTCGAACAGCTCCAAGACCCGGAAAACCTCCTGGATGACCAACAATGCCGGTGGCTGAAGCCTGCCGGAGCGGTTGGTCGAAGCCTCGGTGCGGCGCTCTTCACCCTCAATCGGCTGCTGATGCGTTGGACCTTTCACGTCGAGGTGGAAGGGCTTACGCACCTTCCGAAGCAACCTCCTTTTCTCCTCACACCGAATCACGTCAGCCTACTGGACCCGCTAGCGATTGCGGCGGTGCTCCCGGATCATATTCTCGAACATACGTACTGGGCCGGGTGGGTTGGGATTATGTTCAGAAATCGACTGATGCGGTTAATCAGTCGCGCCACTCATGTGGTGCCGATTGATCCGCTCCGTGGTCCGCTGGCGAGCCTGGGAGTCGGTGCCGCGGTCCTGGCTCGAGGAGGCAGCCTGGTCTGGTTTTCTGAAGGCGAGCGTTCTTGGAACGGAACTCTTCAACCATTTCAGCTTGGGATCGGTGTACTGTTGCGTGCTCAGCCTGTCCCAGCAGTGCCGGTCTGGATCGCCGGAACCTACGAGGCTCTGCCGCGTGGAACACGATGGCCGCACTTGCACCCGATTACGGTCACGTTCGGCGAGCCATTGATTCCAGATGATCTGGAAGCGCAGCCAACTCCACGGATTGCCAAGTCCTTGCATGAGCGCGTGGCAGCGCTGAAGGGAGAAGAAATAAAAAGGAATGGCGGACCGTGAAGCGCATCCATGGCGCAAGACCGTCAGCCCACAGTGCCCATCGTCGCATAATCAGGCACCGTAATGTAGTCTCCGATTTTTGCCATGTGTTCCACCACCCCTCCTTGAACGCGAGAATTAATTCTGGTCTGGGCACTTCGACGCATCAAAACAAAGGCCCGGCACCTGTCGGCGTCGAGCCTTCTAGCTTTAGATTTTGCAATGCTTCCACTGTTCGCTCACAATGTTTCCATTGTGCTTGTCCAGTTTTCCCATTGCGTCTTCTAAAGCATGACTGTACTTTACTGCGTTCGGTGAATAGTCGTACTAGGAATAACCCGAGATTCGTAGGTGGGACAGGAGCCCACCGGGCAACCTCTATATCTTGGTCCACAATCGCAGCACGTTGTAGCCGCGGCAACCGCCGGCTAACGTCCATTCATTCTCCAGTAAGTTATTCTGGCACGATGAATGGGTGCTGAGCTCCGGGGGGACCGGCCTCTGAGCAGCCATACACAGCGATCATCCCCACTTAAGCTTCATAATCAGAATAGCTCCGGAAAGCACGAACGTAACGCCGTTGGCCAACATCACGGGCAGCGAGTGGATCATCATCCCGTAGACGAGCCACAGTAACACGCCGGTGCAAAATGAAAGGAACATCGGAAGGGAGATGTCTTTGGTGGACTTGGTCCTCCAAGTCTGACGCACTTGGGGTAAAAATGACAGTGTGGTCAGAACGCCAGCCATGAGTCCGACAGCTTCAGCCACCTCATTCATAGAAAGCGTCCTCATGTATGTGTCTCCTTATTTAACGCGTCGCGAGCAACCGTTCGCGGATCGAGGACTTTGATCTTCAATATCGACGCGTAATGTTTCAAAACTCTGTAATCCTTAAACGAACGTCATACCCACGTATCCTACTCAAAGATCCACTCGGGAGGGATCAGACTATTCAATCGTACGCCCAAGTCAGGCGACAAATAGGCGAGTCCAACCTGTACCAGAATCGTGAATTTTCCCGCTTTGTACTGCTCCTCGAATGTTCGAATGTCCAGCTCGCGCTCTTCCGCATAGGATCGATAGGTCGCATCAAAATGTCCCGGTTCGACCTCCAGAGCGGGGGCCAATTTGTTCGCCGTAAAACCGACTAAGCCCCGTGTCGGTTAGACGTGGTGGACTCATCCACACGGTGTAGTACTCTTTGATGGCTGCACGAAACACACGTGCGAGCCACAGTTGCGTCTCCTCATTCTTTGGCAAATGATCATAGACCGCCAATCCTATGGAGGTGAGAAACGGCGGGTGCGACCTGGTCAAATAATAGGTGCGGTTCCCGTTCAAAATTTGTCCGTAGGACCAGGCTTCTCGATCACACTCGATGCTGCCTAAAACAAAAAACTCGGGTTTTTTCCAGTCTGGTGAAACGATTTCCCTCTCTTATACTAGTAAAAAAAGTTTATTCACACCACATCCAGAAGAGGCCATGCCTGTTAATAAGCTAAACCAGGAGAGCGCATCCGACATTGTGCCCCGCCTAACTTAAGAATAGCGAGTCGGACCTGCATTTCTCTTTTATATGAACATGGAGGGCCCTGATAATGCGACGCGTTGAGATGATGATTGGTCCTCGTGATTTTGCAACTCTTAAGGCAGAGCAGTTCATGCAAGATGTGGTGTCGTACTACCAAGTAAATGATCCTGCCTATAAGCTGGCTGGGGCCATCACCGAAGGCGGCTTCGGGAGCGTTCCTATTTTAAGCGAAGACGGCACAGTGGTAGGAATCGTCAGTGAGTTCGACTTATTACGAGCCATTTCTGAAGGCAAAGACTTGGCACAGGTCACAGCAGGGGAGATTATGACCAAGGGACATGTCTCCGTCACCAGGGAGACGCGCGCGACAGAGATTATTCAGCTACTACAGAACAATCATCTCATCCGGGTCCCCGTCGTTGATGCTCAAGAGAAGTTGGTTGGCATCGTCGCTCGTAGAGATATCCTCCTCGGGTATCTTAGAGCAAGTAAGCCAATATGGACATTTTGACCAGAGCAAAGCCGACTGCAAAGCTGCGATCGAGTTCCCGCTCGATTTCGCAACCGGACGGGTGAAGTTCGAGACAGGCGCCGCTCGCGACGCCGATAGTGCTTAAGACAAAGCCCGCCATGCTCGCCGAAGGAATTCGCGACCGGGCCATTCCGTCGAAGATTCCCCTTACGCACTTTCGCGCCGCTTTCCCCAACGAGCCGGTCCTTGAGCTTGAGAACGCCGGCCACTTCGCGGAGGAAGACGCGCCCGAAACGCTCATCGCTCTGCTCGAGCAATTCATTCAAATGACGTAACGCGCACGCTTACAGTTTTAGACACTTCTGGGGTCACTACAGACCTTCACGAAACGTTTCTTTAAGCTCTTGGCTACCAGTAATTTTCGCAATAACTTCAGGAAGGGTATGGGCAAATTCTTTGCTGATAAAGGCGGACGCTCCCACCATTTCCATTACTTCTCTTGTCACGATGTCATCCTGCAAAGACAGCCCAATGACGTGGACTTCTGGAAGGGCCTTCTTGATGCGTCTGGTTGCCTCGACACCACCTAAGCGAGGCATCTGCATATCCATCGTGATAACCTGAGGGCCTAGACGGGAGGCCATCTCAATGGCTGACTGCCCATCTTCGGCTTCACCTACGACGGTCAGGCCAGAGAAGCTCGTCAACAATCGGTGGAGAATCCGACGGAAAGGCCGAGAGTCATCAACCACGAGAATCCGGATTGGTCCCGCGACGCAGGATTGTACTGAAGTGGCCAAAGAACCCTCCGACTTTCATACCGTAGGTAGTTTTATTTTCTCCTTCCAATCCGGCGTCTGTCTGTTCAAAAGAAGACAGCTCGACAGAATTCTGAATAGAGCCATTCGGCTGGATCCTCCCTACTTATGGAGGATGGAATTGGTTGATTAAATTGTTTTTAGTATGTCGCTAGAAGTACGTAAAAAACTTTGCACCGCGTGAGCACCTTGGAGTGACAGGTTATGCTTCGAAATGCCGATCTTCCCCGCACAACTGTCCTCTTCATTGATGCAAATGATACCGAACGAACCTTCTTCGTTGAGGAACTGAAGCACCGCTCTCCCGACTATCGGATACTGGAAGCCACCGATGGAGAATCGGGGCTGGCGCTGTACCGATCTCAGCGAGTTGATTGCGTCGTCCTTGCAGTCGAATTGCCTGATGGCTCGGGCTTCAGTGTGTTAGTTGACTTAGTCCCGATCGTCAAGAGACCGAGCATTGCTGTGCTGATGCTCACCAATAACGCGCAACGGGGACTCCATCAGATCGCGATACAAAATGGGGCGTATGCCTGCTTTGTCAAACAGTTCACATCGGGCGAAGATTTAGATCGAGCCATTCAGCGTGCCATGGCATTTGTGGGATGGATGCCCAAGGAAGAGCGACACCGGCCCTTCTAGTCGCACAGTACACCGCTCCATAGGTGATAGCGGAGGTTTCGCTATTGCAGAAACCCGAAACCTCGCACCTGAACTTGGCGTCCGAGCAGACAGCACGACAATGGAGAAGCGGCTCGGACTTTTCCTAGGTATCTAATCAGAAGGGAGACGCTATCATTTGCAGTATGGAAATAAACAATAAGACTGAAGTTAAAGACGATTTGGCCGTTCGTCCAGAAATCCAGGTCTTGAGGGCGGCGTGTGACGCACTCATCGTGCTTGACGGGCTCAATCCCATGGAGGAGCAAGCTCTGGCCTCCATCACCAGAGACCTCAATAAGATGATCCCAAATTCTAAGTGAGCACCTTGGAGTGCCAGGTATGGTTCGGCGCGCCGATCTTCCCACCACAACTATCCTGTTCATTGATCCAAACAATACCGAGCGAACAGTCTTCGTTGAAGAATTGAAGCGCCGCTCTCCTGACTATCGGATACTGGAAGCCACCGATGGAGAGTCGGGGCTGGCGCTCTACCGTTTTTTTCAGCGGATCGATTGTGTGATCCTTGCGCTCGAATTGCCTGACTGCTCGGGTTTCAGAGTACTCGTTGACTTAATCCCTATCGCCAGGAGACCGAACATTGCTGTGCTGATGCTCACCAATAACGCGCAACGGGGACTCCATCAGATCGCCATGCAAAATGGGGCGTATGCCTGCTTTATAAAAGCGTTCACCTCGGGTAAAGATTTGGATCAAGCCATTCAGCGTGCCATAGCGTATGTGGGACGGTTGCCCAAAGAAGATCTACACGGGCCCTTCTAACCTCTCCAAGTTTCGTCTGGGTGTTCCACGCTTGCCGGTCGAATACGTGACCGAGACCTGTCTGCACCGAGCCTTTTCGCTTCAGACCCTGCGCTTGGCAGCCCTCATTAACCCGGCAGGGGTCAAAAACGAGTAACTTCGTCGCATGCACGTCTATTCCCATCGTTCGCTTTCGGTTCTGAACTGCACACTCGTCGTGCTCTTGTTCGCATTGAGTTTCAACGCCTATGCCTGCCCTCTACCAACGAACAACAGCCTTTCTGATGCAATGGGTCATGGCTATTCGACTTCCTGATGAACAACCGGGTCTCACCACTGCGATGCAGTTAAGACGCTCGGTAGCCGTCTGTCAGCAGGGACCATCAGTCCCTCTCAGCAACCGTCTCAGGCCACCATTTTAGGATTAACCAGCTCAGAAAATTGCCGGGTATCAGGTACAGGTGTAAGAGGTGGCACGGAAGTTATCCTCCACTCAGAGTATCAACTGAGGTTTCATCCACATCACGAGCGCGGTTGCACTCTGAACAATTGGCATAGATTCCACCAGTTGAGACTCCACATCCGACCGAAGAACTAGGTGATATTTCTCGCTTCTGCAGAAGGTGCAAGCTTTGCCATCTAGGTCCCGACGAATGGCATCGATCTTTCCGCGATGTTCGTTCACTAATTTGCCCTCCTAGGAAGAATGTTTATACGGGCGGTGGCCACGAGCCGATATTTTTCTTCATATCGCGAGACTGGCGCCAGGCTGACTGCTCCCCTCCGTTATTTCTACTGCACTAGTATGGACTCCGACCTTTCTCTTCGACGGTCGGTGGTAGAGGTGGAGCGAATCGATACCACGTGATTCTGAGGGTCCACCTCCACTTCAATGTTATATCCTTCATGAATATCTCCTATTACTTGGGTGGTGGAGTCCGCATACACACTCACTTCCTTCCCATCCTCCCGCTTGACAGCATAGTTCGTGCCCTCGACACGCAGGACCTCTCCTTTGATCGACTCAGTCATTGGTCTAGGGTCCGATGGGTCCATTTTCATTGCGTCTGCGGGCCAACCCGCATCACGCGTGCGATCCGCATTGAATTGACAGTTGGTTAAACCCAGCCACAAGAAGCAACTCCCAGCCAGGAGACGAGTCAATCTGAAAGCAGAAACCATGAGCAGGACCTTTCCTTGTCAAGATAGAGCCAATAGCCATTTGCAGCTATAGGTTATGCTTGGTTGAAGAACTTTGGAGACTAGGAAGTTGCCCAGGGGTCTGACTTTCGCTCAGGCGACGTGGGTATACCCACCTACGCCATGGGCAATCACATAGTACGGAAGAATGCGCCGTTGACGGAGCAGAAATTCGCCAAGATGGGTATCAAATGAATAAAGGCCCGACACCTTCGGCGTCGAGCCTTTTACTTCAGATTCCGTCATGGTCGCACTGCATGCCCACGGAGGCGGTGTGCCTGCACAGGGCTTCCATGACGGTTTCTTAAATCGACCCGGCCCCTATTCGGCACCGGGCCTGCACAATCAGTCCCCCAGAATTCCCCTGGCGTTCACGGCTCTTTCACCACGCGTCCACTGGGCCGTGTTCCCATCGCGTCTTCTGAAGTAATTTCTTTTTACTGCAATTGTAAAAATCGCGTACTAGGAAGAACCCTAGTCGCATGTAGGTTGCCGGCGAGTTTGGATAAAGGGGGGATTCCAAAGTCTATAGTGTTAGGGCGCGATAATGAGACAGCGCATCGGCTGCAGGGCAGCATCGTCTCCGACGAAAGGGTGTACCTGTCTTAGGGCTTAAACGATTTCCCCGGACACCCATCGAGCGAATCGACTAGTTCGTTGAACGCGAAGCCAATAGAAATTATTCCTGTAGCTCCCCTTTTGTTCATATACCTGTACTTGGAAGTTGTAGTCTTGGAAGGAATATGGAGATATTGTTCAGCTGGCTCGGACATAATTTGACCTACTTCTTCTCTTGTCATACCCCGCACCAGATGTTTACATTTCTTCTCGAAGGCACGGGCTCGCTCATCTTCCTTCGCCAATCTGTCCTTTGCTCGTTTGGATAGGTCCTTTAACTGGGCCGCTTGCGCATCAAGTTTATTCTCTGTGTCTTTAATTCTCCTCAAAAGTGGTTCGGCGATACTCTTGTCTTTGGTGGAAATGTTTATCATGGCCGGACCGGCGAATGAGATGGAGGTGGGCTGGGTGTCTTTAACCTTTGCCGACAGTTGTTGGAGGAGTTGTTCCACTTCTGTATGCGCTTGCTCAATTTTTAGAGCTTTCTCTCTCAAGCTTTCCTGTAGCCGGGACATGGCATCGAGGGTTTCCTGAATCTGTCGGTGCTGTTGTTCGAGACGCTGATATCGACTTACCGCCCCTTGTTGCACAAGTTGAAGGTCTCGCTGCGACTTATCAAATCCTTGCTCCTGTAGACGTGTTTGTTCTTGTACATTCCCCTGGATCTCAATCAGTTTTTTGGCGGGAACGCGTAACAGTTGATAGACTGTAATCATACCGAGTGGATTGGGTTCTTCTTCGAAGGTCATCTGAGTTTCAATCACCAATCCTTTCGCTTCTAGATTGGTGACTTGCGCAAAGTTCATCAATTCGACCTTGGCATTCTCAAACGCTTGCTTTCTGCCCTCTTCGACCGTGGCCGCATGGGGGGCACTTCCGACTACGAACAAGTCTTCTCCTTCCATAAAGGATGATTGTTTTGTCCAGAATGGCCGTTTATTTGTTTCTGCCGAACACAGTCCGATAGACAATGATTGAAAAGTTAGAATCATCCACAAAAAGAATATGAAAATCTTCATTGTGTTTCCTCCTCGTCAATCACGGCTGTGCGCGAGGACTAAACATACCCGTTCTCAATAGCGCCCTATCACTCTTAGGATGGGAACGCCGTGGGACTTGGGCAAATGCTGAGTCGCAGATGGGTGTACGTTCGGGGAAAGTGAAGCCACAACAGGGCTCGTGATTTCTCGCGGCCATTCGTGGCCACATTTCAGATTCAGACAAGCCCACACGTGCACTTGCGGAGGAGTCATTTTGCATCCACAAAGCGTCCAAATTACGGTGGGTTCGGCATGCATGCTCTCACACAGGTCACAGTGCTCCTCCATTCTTGAAATCGGAGGGGCGCTGTTCTTGGACTCCATCCATCTCTCGGAGAGTGGGCGAGAACCATGGCAGATCATCCTGCTCAGGGGACCGAAGGAATTTCCTTTCGATCTCTTGGGCAAAGAACACAATGGCCTGGCGTTCCGCCTGAGTCAGCACCCCCTCCTCATATACCAATCCAAGCAATTTGCCGCTCACGCGCAGATAATCCCGCACTTCTATCCTCATGATGGATCGGACTGTAGCATTTATGATGAGAGGCAAAATCCTAGGAAAAACCCTGGGAGAACTGAACTGGGGATTGCCCTAGCACTCGCCTATCCTGCCAATGATCTCTGGCGGGGAACATTCGGTTGGTAAATTCTGGTTCCTTTGCTCGTTCATTCCGATCATATCTTCTATTGCACACGAGGATGAGGGCCCGCTAGGAAAGACCTAGCACGGCCCCGCCGGAAATCGGAAGATTCCGCCCAGCATGGCACAGGAACACTCAGCGGAAAAGTTGCCCTCACAAGCGCATCGTCATGTCTCGACAGACGTTGTGACAGTGGGGCAGGTGTCGCGTTCCAATGCATCGACAGGATTGCCTGCATTCGCCACCCGCCGACTAAACCAGGCGGCTGCCAGAGCCAACAGGAAAAGCACAACCCCAATCCCAATCACGCTGGTCTGTTCGTTGAATCGCTCCGTCATCCATCCGAAAAAAGCCATGCCAGCCATTGACGTCGCGGTTGCGATCGCCGTGTAGATCGCCATGACTCGCCCCACCAGGTGGGCCGGCGAGAATTCCTGTATCATTCCCCAGGCAATGGGTGTCCAGGTTCCGAATCCTATTCCGATAATGGCCACGAGCAACATCGCCATCACGAGGTCCTGGGTCCAGACGAGCGCACAGAGCGCCGCCCCTCCGATCACACTGGAGACCGACACAACTTGGATACGGTTGCGCGTGTCCCATTGTGTCAACAACACGAGCCCGAGGGAGACCAAAAAAAAGCCAATGCCGAGCGAGGACCAGAGATACCCGACCTCCACCGGACCTAAAGCCAGCATCTTTTTCCCGAAGACCGGAAATAGCGTCGTGAAGGCGCCTGACGCGAACGTATATAGAGACGCCATCAGAATGAGAATCAGGATGGTTCGCTGAGAGATCAGTGCATACCAGATCCCCTCCTTAACGTCCTGTAACGTCGCGGCGACCGGGTTGCCGTGCGGATGCGACAACACGCTACGAGGGAGACGGATCGGTACCAGACAGAGTGCCGAGGCAAAATAGATCAGTGCATTGGCGCACAGGACGTCCTGGGACCCTGAGAAGGCGATGCCGAGGCCGCTGAGCACTGGCCCAATGATGATTCCGATGCTTGTTGTGCTCTGGAGCAGCGCGTTCGCCGCAACGAAGCGGGGTCGGTCGACCAGGAATGGGACAGACGAGGACAAGGTCGGCACGAACATCGCTGTTGCGATGCCATAGAGGAACACGAGGAGGTAGAGCATGTCGACCGTAAACACTTGAATCGACAACCAACAGGGAATTGCCCCGATCAAGATCCCGCGTGTAACGTCGGTGCCGATGAGAATCGCTTTCTTGGGTAGCCGGTCGACCGAGACGCCAATGAGCGGTCCTAAGACAATAGGCGGGAGGGTCTGGAGGAGACCGACGATGCTCGTTTTCAACGCAGATCCAGTTACGGAGTACACGAACCAGAGAAGGGCCAGCCTGCTGACGCCGTCGGCTACTTGCGACAGCACCTGACTCCACCAGATCAGGCTGAAATCACGCGTGAGCAGCCATTGATTCGCTGTCCTTTTCATACGTCGTCACGAGGACAGGAGAAATGCTCACACCGAGGGCTCGGCTAGGCGGCTACCATCTGCACATTCGTGGATTGGCGGGTGAACTGGGTCGCAATACAAGCCGCCAGCAGGAGCACAAAGCCGAGGCCGATCAGACTTGCCGCTGGTCCGATCGCATCCGCCACCCAGCCGAATCCCGAGATTCCAACCATGGCTGCCGCCATCGAACCGGTGCTGAAGGTCGTGAGCACTCTACCCATGAGGTGCGAAGGGGTGATCTCCTGCAGAAACGACCACATCACCGGATTGAGGACTGCTGCGCCTGCACCTACCAGAGTCACGCATCCCGCTGCAATCAACGGAGATTCCAGCAGGCTGAGGGCGCAGACTGCCAGCCCCCCCACCGTTGTCCCGCTGACCAGGATGTGCATCCGGCTCCGCGCATCGTTCTTCCGTCTCACCGCCAGCCACGAAGAGGCGGTGAGCATCCCGACCCCCAGGGCGGACCAGAGCCAGCCCAGCTGCATCGGTCCCACATGCAGCAGTTCCTTTGCATACACGGGCAGGACGAACACAAAGGCGCTGGCTCCAACATTGTATAGGGCCGAGATAATCACCAATAGGAACAAGGTCGAGCGGTCGCCGAACACGAACCGGAACCCCACAGAGAGATCGCTCAGCACGGATCCCGACGGCGCGGATGCCTTCGGATTCGACCGCAATGTCATATTACTTTGGATCGGGATGAGACAGAGAGCCGAAATGAAGAAGGTGGCCGCATTGACGTAGAGGACGTATTGCGCTCCGATCAGTGCAATCAGTATCCCGCTGACCGCCGGCCCCAACAGGCTGCCGATATTGTTGGTGCCCTGGATGAGTGCGTTCGCCGAGACGAGTTCGCACCGTCTGACCAGCAACGGAACCGCCGAGACCAACGCTGGGCCGAACACCGTGGAGACCATCGAGGTCAGGAAGATCAAGATGAATAACCCTTCGAGCCTCAAGAGGCCCAGTCCGTACAGTGCCGGGATTAGGAAAGTCATCACGGTTCGAATCAGATCCACCCAGATCATCACCTTTTTCTTTGGAAGACGATCCAGATAGACACCGATAAGGGGACCAAACACCAGCGGAGGAATCGTCTGTAATAGACCGACCATCGCAATCATCAGCGCCGACCCGGTGAGCTCGTACACGAACCAAAGCAACGCCACCTTATTGAGGCCTTCGCCGACTTGAGACGTCACCTGCCCCCACCAGAGCAACCCAAAGTCCCAGGTGTTGATTAACCGCCATCCTCTGCTGACACGGTCGGCTGATTCGGATTGCGTCGAAGTTTGTTCGGCTTCCCGCCTGTGCTGCTGACTGACCATGTCAACGCTCTCGCCTTCGAAGTGATGGGTCTTTGGACGTGCTTCTTCCTGTTGCAAACTACACACCAGGTCAGCGCAGACTGACGACCCCCCAATGCAAACACTGGAATTTCGAGGCGATTGGCAAACCTCTGAGGAGCACGGCTCTAAGAACAGGGGGACAAGTGAGTCACAGATAAAGACAAGTTGTCCCCACTGAAATCATTTGGTCGCTGGGACTGAGAGAGGTTATGTCACGGGGCATCTTGTTCTTGAGGGACAACTTATCCTGGCCCTGCCCCCTGAAACCGTAGGAGCAGGTTGCCGACCCTGGGGCCTTTCCCAGTGGCCGATGTTTTTGAATATTATTATGGTCATGCTGAAATGATTGCAGCACTTCACTAGGGGGAATTCGGCTACATCAGTTCTTTGCACCGGACAAAACTAGGAGACTGAATCATGGAACGGGTCATGAAGCGAACAGAGCTAAAGGCTGGCGGAATGATAGAGCAGAACGGTAGAGGATCTGCCATTCGGTCTGTTCCAGTGAGCAAGCAGTTTTCGACGACAACCTGCATCCGGTGTGAGGGTCTACTCGTGAGTGAGTGGACTTACGACTTGCAAGATACTGTCAATCACAATGTCGAGACTCTCCGCTGCGTGCAATGCGGAAACCGTATTGACCCTGTCATCTTGCAGAACCAGGTCCGGCTGTTGGGCGCATTTCAGTCCAAACGGCAGATCCGGCATACGAGGATCGTCCAATTGAGGAACGTCGCATAACCCGCGTGTTGTGAATATAGGACTGAATAATTGAATGTTTGATCGATTATTCCGGTGTGACCATAGGAAAGAGAACGCAGGAGGTCTCAGACCGGAGAAACAGTCGAGGTTGCTGGGCATCCCGTCAATCCCTTGTCAGCTCATGGTGGAGTAGAAGAGATGAGTTTTCTTGAGCGGCAATTTGAGGCGAATATCCTGACGACCAATCTGGACGCAGTCGTGAATTGGTCTCGGAAGTCAGCCTTATGGCCCATGACGTTCGGCCTCGCTTGCTGTGCGATCGAGATGATTGCCACCTCTTCGTCGCGGTACGACCTGGATCGTTTCGGCGCCGGTGTCTTTCGAGCGTCCCCACGACACGCCGATCTCATGATCATCGCCGGGACGGTGACACGCAAGATGGCCCCGGTGATCCGCCGCATCTACGACCAGATGCCGGAACCGCGATACGTCATTTCTATGGGTTCCTGCGCCACCTCAGGCAACCACTACAACAGTTACGCCGTGGTCCAGGGTGTGGACCAGATTATTCCGGTTGATGTCTATGTGCCGGGCTGTCCACCCCGCCCAGAAGCGTTGCTTGATGGATTGCTCAAGCTACAAGAAAAGATTCAGCGGGAGAAAGTCTTCGTGCGATGAGCCACGAGATTCGACGAGAAGTGAAGTGTGTCGATCTATGCAAGAATATCGAAGGCCGAATGGATTGCGCATTCGGCAATGCAGAAGTGACGCCGATACGGTAGGGCGCAATATTGAAACTATGAATCCGAGGACATGGATGTGGGTGTCTTAAACTTTCTCGGACTTTCCCTAGTGATTTAAAACCTTTGGCTTATTCGAAAGGACGATACAAATCTTTTCGTGCAAAAATCAGCGAGATACCACAAATGCTCACTAGATAATACTTAGCTTGTAGGAGTCGGCTAGCATATCTGTAATCAGCGCTTCTTTGGCTTGATTCCCTTCATAAAGATCCCGCATCCGAATGAGAAATTGTTCACGACTGCGAATTACAGCAATCCCACCTGGCCGACTAAATCCGCCTCCGTGATGCCTGTATGCCATCCCAGACCCGTTCAGTAAGACAAAGCGGCCTGGGGGCTTGAGTCAGCTCAGGTCCGTCTGCCCTAGCTAAAACATGACAATTGGCAGGTAGGTTCTCTCCTTCGTCCCGGGAATGAACGGAGCGGTCAACACATCGTTCTAGTAGTGGACAGTATGCTGAGTTCCCAAGAGCAATCCCCTTCGAACCCGCAGGTCGCAGGTTCAATTCCTGCCGGGCGCACCATAGTGCACGAGCACATGCCACAGCTGCTTTAGATGCTGCAGTACTTCTTCACGGGTTCCCCAATCGCGCCAGAGCGCAGGCTCATCATGCAGCGATGCTTCAGCGGCTCCGATCACTGCAGCATCTATCATTCCATTCCCACCGGCAATGCGCCCTGCGAGGCGCGGCATCACCGGTCCTCGGAAATCGGCGGGCACCTCGCCGACCCCTAGACGGAAACCGCAATGCCAATGCAGCGGAAATCCATATCGCACGGCGAGCTCGCGCAGAGTCTCCCCAGTGTTTGTCGGGGCAAATGCGGGGTCTGCAACCAACAATTCGATGTCCTCCTGCAGGTCGATTGGCCCGTGTACTTGCGCTTCGATCTGGGTGTCGAGCACGCGGCCCATTGGCAGATTTGTTGGCTCGGTCCTCGGACTCGCGAGGTCTTTCAAAACGTCCAGCAGCTTTGGGACAGTTACGTTGGAAAGCCCGAGCGTGGGTGCGCGAAACGGAGGCCACGGCGGAGCCGCCATTCCACCGGCTTCGATCTCCTCAAATAGCGCCGCCATGAGATTGTCCATCTCACCCATCATCCCGAGCCGCTTCGTTGCATGCGGATCTTCGCTACCGGCGAATGTGAACGACGTACGGTTCGATACGGCGGGCCTCATCACGAAATAGCACGATCCGAACCGAGGGATCGGGCCGTCAGCATAGCGAACCAGCTCCAGAGCTCCGTACTTGGGACGTTCCGAGTCGCTGACGCCTCTCTCGTGATAAGCGCCTCCGAACAGCAAATGTTCCCACGAGTCGCGAGCCCCGCCTGGGAATGCGGAAAGGCTTCCAGTCGACAGGCCCGTCTCGAACTGGTTGCGGTATACGCCTTCCTTCAGGAGGGCCGAAACCACCGGAATGGATTGAGTGCCAACCCGGTCGGGATGGAAGTGGATCACCACGCGAGCGTGCGCTTGGATGGACTCCATGGCCGCGCCATACGCGGCAATTTGGGAGCCAGTGCGTTGGAGGGCTTCAGCGATGTACGATCTGCTTATAGTCTCTTGGTGCCGCACTAGCGCGAGCACGTGAGTCAAGGCGGCGCGAGGCGGCGCGGAAAGACGTGAGTATTGGAGATCGTGCGTATTCACGGTTGGCTGCGTCGATCGCGGTCGACGGCCTCGGTAAGGCCGGCATCAAGTGTTGCCAAAACTTTAAGCCTTCTCTTTCCGTCGTCAAAATAAACTGATTTTGACACGGTCAAAGCTGCTGGCGTGGCGATTTGGCTGTAATATCACGCATCGAAAGCGTTCGCCTCATATTTGGTTAATCTGTTAGGCATTCGTCTCCAACTAAATACTTCCCATCGAGCCAATCGACAATATCCTGCGAAAATCTGCTCTCGTTCAGTGTCGCGAGAATTTGCCGTTTTGTATCTACCTCAATTCTATTAAGGCCACGTGTGACAAAAGTGTCCCCAAAGGCGTTCAATGATCTTGAAAACTCTGCCCCCATAAGTCGTTGTGCCGTGTTATAAAAAGATTCGCTTGGGACAGCATCATTGTGAAGAACATCAACGGAAGAAGCGAATACGACTTCAGAAAGGCTGGGTTGATTCATTAAATTAAATGCCCAACCTGTCGAATTTTTTAAAGCATCCTGATTTCGCCCTTCTAATGGTTTTAGTTTCAGAAATTGCATTGCTTGGGACCATCGTTAGCGAAGTAGTTGTCCCAGATCACCGGTTTACGCTTGAGCACCCCAGCAACCACAGCCAATTCCTCAACCGAAATACTTTTGGGTATCACTTTACTTCCCGTCCAAAAAATTTGAATTTCTCTAGGAAGAGTTCCGATTTTTTGTAAGTAGTCTGGCGATCGCTGGCCAAAGATCTTATCCAAGATTGGATCGTCCGAGTAATAGGTTGGACAGAACAAAAGCGTTTTGTCGGTGCTGCCTCTAATGAAATTAACGATTTCTAGCTGCTTATCTGCTAAATCCGGAACGCCCTTCATGTCATCAAAGAATAGTCCCAGATACTTAATGTCCAGTTCTTCAAGCTTCTTTACTTTTTCTTGAAGAATTCCCTTCGTCTTTTCATTCCACTGAGAGTGAATATCGAATGGACTTAGTCCCACCCCAAACGCAACATTAGCTCGATGACATTTTGAGCTTAGGCTCTCCAGCTCATTCCAAACATCTGAGGGGTGATCCTGCTCCCACAATTTCCGTAAGTATGAGTCGCGCTTGGGCGCATAAATATAAAAGTCTCCACCATATGAATGAAGAGATTCACAAAATTGATGTCGACTTTTCCAAGACCACTCCGGTCCAAAAAACCCTTCGACAATGCCGATTCCAACCATTCTGACGTAGACCTTTACTGATTAGGCCCATCTGATCGCAATCTTCGCATCAAGCGCGGAAAATCGATTTCACCCCACGACTCCACGATCTTTCCATCCCAAACCCTGTAAATGACAAGAGCGGTAAACTCAACCGACCGGTCCGTTCGGTCTATTCCATGAAAGTGTGCACGGTGGGTCGCACAGGCGGTTGTTCGTAACGCAACGCGGTCACCCTCGGCGAGCAGATCGTCAATGGAGTGATGTGCATCTGGAAAGGCTGTCAGAAACGCACGCTCAAGCCGTTCAAGTTCCGTACGGTCCATCGTTGAGTCTCCTAGGTGGCCGATGTAATCTGGACCAATAAAGGTGTCGAAGCTTCCTAGGAAACCCGCATTTGCAAATGCGATCCACCGTCGAATGAGGTCTCTATTGTCTTCTGCTGACATAGTGTGTGATCAGTTGAGACAAATCAGCCTGCCAAAGGTGCGAAATCTCGATCCGAGCAATGATCTAATTTCTTGATTTGTGTATGCATGAGAGCTGGCACCTCGGTCTGGACTCGAACCTTTCCAAATACATTTTTTTGAACAGGCGGGAGGATACTTCAAAACCGGTGGGAAAATCGACTTCCGGATCTTGAGTTCAAGAGAGGTTTTGAACACTGTGCACGGAACGACTAGGCACGTGGCATGATCCTGAAAGTTGTTTTGAAGGTTCTGTCTACAGTCCTAAATGGTGAGCCGGCTGGGACTCGAACCCAGGACCCTCGCCTTAAAAGGGCGATGCTCTACCAACTGAGCTACCGGCTCACCGAGCAAAGAGCGCGGATTCTACCACCGACGCTCTGCCTATGCCTAGCACGCTATGGGAAAAATCCGACCGACGTCATTCTCAACATCTGTCAAGCGCTCCTCGACAGGCTCGGGATGCCTTGAGCCCGTCGACGGGCGCATCTCATCGAACATTGTTCTTTTTAGGATTCTGACGTTTCACCGTTCACACACGGCGCGAGCGGATCTTGAGTGGGTTGCGAAGAACAATGGTTTCACCGCGCTTCGAACCGGTGGAGATCATATCGATAGGACACTCGGAAATCTCTTCAAGATACTGGAGGTAGCGCTTGGCTTCCGCAGGAAGCTGTTTATAGGTGGTCGCGCCGGTGGTAGAGCCAGACCATCCCTTGAATGTTTTATACACCGGCTTGCAGTCAGTCAGCGTTTGAAGATCGGCGGGCATGTCTCGATAGAGTTTCCCCTCATACCGATAACCGGTGCAGACTTTGAGCTCCTTGCACCCGTCGAGAACATCCAGTTTCGTCACGGCGAGCGAGGTAAGTCCGTTCACTTTGGTCGCGTACCGCACAAGGACCCCGTCGAACCAGCCGCAGCGGCGCGCGCGCCCCGTCGTCGACCCGAACTCTTTTCCTCGCGTCTGGAGCCCGTCTCCCACCGCATCAGTCAATTCCGTAGGGAAGGGCCCACTGCCAACACGGGTGGTATACGCTTTGACAACCCCAAGGACTGCGTCGATTTTCGTCGGTCCTATGCCCGTTCCTGTTGAGGCGCCCCCCGCCGTTGAACTGGAAGAGGTGACGTAGGGGTACGTGCCGAAGTCCACATCCAAATGTGTCCCCTGCGCCCCTTCGAACAATACGGTCTTTCGCTTCTCGATCATCTTATTGACTAGCATGGCGGTATCGACGATATGACCCTTCAGCCGATCGGCATAGCCCATATACTGCCGAAACACTTTTTCGACGTCGAAACGTTCCAGCTTATAGAGCTGTTCAAGAAACCAATTGATCTCAACCACGTTCTCTTCGAGCTTGGTTCGAAATGCCTTCGGGTTCAACAGATCCCCCATTCGGATCCCGACCCGCGACATCTTATCAGCATAGGCTGGGCCTATCCCTCGACCTGTCGTCCCGATTCGGCGGGAACCCTTGGACTGTTCGGATGCTTTGTCGATGGCCTTATGATACGGCAGGATAAGATGGGCACGCTGACTCACGACAAAATTGTTTCCGATCTTCACCCCTTGAATCTGGAGGTGATCCAGCTCCTCGATCAAGGAGGCTGGGTCTACAACGACCCCGTTCCCAATCACACAGAGCGTCCCACGATAGAGAATGCCCGAAGGAATGAGGTGAAACACGAAGGTGCCACGTTCATTGATGACGGTGTGCCCCGCATTGGACCCTCCCTGGTAACGCACCACCGCATCGACGTCGCGGGCCAAGATATCCACGATCTTACCCTTGCCTTCATCGCCCCACTGCGCCCCGATCACCACAAGATTTCCCATTGCCACTCCTGCTCCCAAAAAAAGAGCCCTGGCTGGACCGAGAGCCAGAGCCGAAGGGTCATGGTAGGAGCGCCTCTGGAGTTTGTCAAGAACCGTGACGGTCAATCACTCTTAATTTTTCTCATTTTTTCATCTCTCCATCTTCAAGCACGCGCCACGTCTATACGGCCTGATTGTGGCCCCCAACGACTCCTGGCCCCCCCATTCAACTCAGGATCGAAATCTTTTCCACGGCGAATCATGGTAAGGCGTGAGCCGGCATGGCACCCATGGGAACAGCAGCATAATAAACAGATACGAGCACAGCGGGGAGACCGAGACTTTGCCTTTACTCAATCCTGAGGCCCACGGCAGGGCATCAGCAGCGGTGCGCAACCCGCCAGTTGCACCCGCCTGTGAGCCGACAGGCTTGTGCCGCGCTTCGATTCAAGGCTCTGAACTATCAAGGAGTTCCTAAGATCGATCATGGCCTGTTCACTTACTTGGAGTTGCCCCTCCATTGGACGATCGAGATCTGCAATCAGCACCATGACTGCAGAAAACGTAAGGACAAGCGCAAGAACAGCGAGTGACCGGCGGGTCCGTGTTCAATCACTTGTCAGCGCTCTCCTTAGCGACTCGCCCGCGTGCCATGCAGAAGGACAGGCTAGGTGGTCTCCCACTGCACGCGACAATCTCACCCTTGCTCTGCCGAGCAAGAAAGACGGTCTGGCGACTCCTTCCCTCTGACGTTGAAATGATAACGTGGTGTCTGAACCTGCTTCACCGACTGCTCGGAAGGGCGCTCCTACTCGGCCTTTAATTCCTTTTCCAGATCCTCTCGTAGCTTCTTGAGGAAATCCGGAAGATACGTCTGGACCTTACGCGACTCCATGCCGGCCGCCTTCACGGCTTCTAAGACTTGCTGCACCAGCGACCTAGGTCTCTGTGTCTCCTGCGCTGGGACACTGAGGTTGGCCCGCTGGCGGGATTCGCAACAGATGCCACGGTCGATAACGGGGTGGGCGCCGTGGCCGGTTGACGGTTGCGGGACCGCCGCAGGCGCCGAATACTCTTCCTATCCGCACCCATCTGGCTGAACTGTAGGGTGCTTGTGTTATAGTGTTCACGTCGACCATGATGGAAATCATTCACTTCCAGACTGAGGAGGTATCGGAATGAAGCACTTCACTGTTTGGGCCATCATGCCGGTCCTCATGTTGTTGGCGTCAGGCTGCACGTTCAAGGCTACGTTCAAACAGACCACGGATACCACTTCCAACATTACCGGCACCACGTCTGGTCATGCCTGGTGGAGTGAAGACGGTCTCTTGCTCCCGGAGCATAAGGCTATTGCATTTGCGAAGTATAACGAAGCAAACTTGGAACAGGACCTCGCGCGTGGACAGGGAGAATATGTCACGTCCCTCGCGACACTCTTGGGAGTTACACGTGACCAGCAACCGTCCTTTCACGCAAAGGCGCAGGGCGAGTTCGATGTCCTGACCATGCCAGATCACGAAACCCAACTTCACCGATTGCGGACGCTGGCTTACGAACAACTACCCAGCCATTGACACAACAATGCTCTCGTTTCGCCGAATTTTTCACCCCACTGATTTTTCTGCCGCAGACCAGGCGGCGTTTGCCCATGCGTTGAAGCTCACCTACCTCGTCCAGGGAGAGCTGACAATGATGCATGTCGATCCCACGGTCGGGCGCCAAGCCTTCGAGGATTTCCCCCGCATCCGGCCACTCCTCGCTCGCTGGAGAATTTTACCGGAAGGCAGCTCAAAAGACGACGTCGCGAAGTTGGGAGTCCAGATTAAACGCGTACGCGCCGTTTCAGACGATACCCCAGGCGCCATCCTCCAACACCTGACGGCGCACCCCACAGAGCTCTTGGTGTTGTCCACTCACCAGCGTGAAGGCCTCGACCGCCTCACACATCGCCCAGTGGCCGAACCTGTGGCTCGCGGCACCCACGCGAAGACGCTCTTTGTCCCAGCTGGTGTCGAAGGGTTCATCTCAGCGGAGACGGGCCGCACGAACTTGACTCGTGTGTTGATTCCGCTTGCCGATAAGCCGGACCCGCAACCGGCCATAGATTTTGCCGCAGACCTGGCAAGCACGCTAGATAGCAAGAAAGTCTTATTTGAGCTGATACATATTGGAAAGGAGAACGATCCCCAGAAATTTACACACCCTGAACGCTCAGGCTGGTCGTGGAATACAATCGTCGCACAGGGCGACCCAGCCGAGTGGATCTTGGCGGCTGGGAAGGATTTCGATGTTGATCTGATTGTGATGGCGACTGAAAGACATACCAGCCTGATCGACCTGATTCGGGGAAGCACCACCGAGCGGGTGGTGCGTGGCACACGATGTCCCTTGCTCGCTATTCCTGCTCGACCAGATTTACCCGTCCTCGCTCCATAGCCTGCTCGTTCAATCTGTACGAAGCCTCCCGCCCTAACACCGTTCGCACCACCACCCCATCACGACACACCACGAAGTTCGAAGGCACCGCAGGCACGCGCGGACCCGGCAAGATGATGCCTGCAAGATTCAACGGATCGCTGGCAGATAATTTGATGTCGTGAGGAACAGCACCTGACTCATTCCGTTTTCTTCCTGCCCGTAACGATTCAAGAGCTTCCGGCAATGCGAATTGCTCCCCAGTAAAGCCGTTCACAAACCTTCCCCCACGGATCTCGCCCTGCAACTCCATACGGCGATACTCCATCAGCAGATCACGCCAGGACTGCATGAGAGACTCACGTGCCAGCAAATCACGGAACACGACGCCATAGCGTCGCAACAATTGACGCGCGACAGACTCGGCAGGGACGTGTTGCGTGCTGAGTCGTGAGGGCTGAGTCGCGGGAGATGAGAGAGTGGCTTGGAGCAACGACCACCGCCCGGCTGTGTGTCGAGGCCGACGAGACCGCTCCCGTCCTTGTGCACGTCGGCGGCGTGGGTCCATGAGAGCACGAAGATTATCGAAGCCGTCAGCCGTGACCAAGCCGGCGGCCACGAGTTCCCAGAGTCCCTCTTCTACTTCCGCCGGAAGATGGTTGGTCATCCGCACAAGATCGGCGAAGAAACTCGCGCCTCGATCTTGCAAGGTACGGCGCAGGTTTTGCGCCACCGAACTTAACTGAGCAAACGGGCCAGGCCCATGTGATGTGGCGTTATCGTGGAAGACAGACATCAACCACTCGCCCTCCTCGCGCGGGAAGAGACTCACCGGCGCCACACTCGTCGGGATGATCCGACGTCGTTCACAATCGCCGACCTGCGCAAGTCGTGGATGAGGAGACAACCTGCCCCAGCTGACTGTCCCGCTCAAACAAAGGCGATCCAACAACTCAGGCTCGTACTTCGCGAGCCTCGCCCTCAGTAGATGCGGTTCCCAGACCGACGCTGCCGCTTCGAATCCGGCCAGCTGCGCGATGATCTCCAAGAGGCCCGCCTCGCCATGGAGACGAGACCCAGGAGAGACATGTTGCCATTGAAAGAGAAATCGCATGAATTCTTCCGCGGTTACCGGCTCGACTTCTTTCCTCAGTCTACCGATGGTCAGCCGATGAATGCGCGCCAGCAACCGGCGGTGGCACCATTCGGACGCTCCAGCCCCCGACAATTCTGAAGGCTGAGGGCTGAGGGTTAAGTTAGGTCGGAAATGTCCGCGAAGGAGTTGTCCTGATGCTTCGAGGCGAAGAAACGAGCTATGAATCGAGTCGGAAGGTAGATGAAGTCGAGCAGCCAACTCTAGCGACGTGATCGGCCCGATGCTTTCCATCCAACCGAGCATGATGGCATCGAGTGTCGTGTCATCGCCGCCCGCAAACACCGTATCAACCTGCGCCTGATTTTCCGCTGCTACCCACCCTCTTACTTCTTGCGCCTCACCCCTTACCCCTAACCCCTCACCTCTCACGTTGAGTTCAACCGCTCGCCCCTCTTCGATCAGACGCGGCAAGTGAATCGCCCAGTCCTGTACCTCCTCCCCCGGCAGCCAGAGCAACGTCAGCAAGGCGTCATGCAATTCATCCGGATCCCGCACGACAGGCCAAAACTCTCTCTGCACCTCTTCAATGGCCGCTGGATCCAATGATCCGACCTCGCCGGCCAGCTGAGCGGGCAACGTGCGCCGCATCTCCACCGCCCGCGCCCGCCGCTCTTCCAAGGGTGCATCGTCGAGAAACGCATAGGGATTGGCATTCAAGATCTCATGCGAAAAGGGCGAGGGTATCGGTGTATCGACCGCCACACAGCCAATGGCTCCTGCTTCAATCTGCTTGAGAAGCGCGGTCAACCCGTCAAGATCCATCGCCTCGGTCAAACAGTCCCGCAAGGTCTCGTTCACGAGCGGGTGATCCGGGATCTGGCGAGTCCGCTCGCCGACGATATTGTCCTGGCAGGCCATTGCGTCGGGAAACACGGCACCAAGGAGATCCTCGGCCTTCATCCGTTGAATCTGCGGGGGAACCTTTTTGCCATGGGAGAAACGCAGCAACACCAACGCGCGGCTGACATTCCAACGCCAGCGCGTCATAAACATCGGCGCTTGGAGCACGGCGGGAAGCATGACCTCGCGGATCGTCCGGCTGTGCAGGAAATTAAACACCGTCTCGAGTGGGAAACTGTGCTTCTCGCCCAGCGAAATCACAATCCCGTTGTCGGTCGCTGCCGCTTGTAATTCGAAATCGAAGGTCACGCAGAACCGCTTCCGCAAAGCGAGACCCCAGGCCCGGTTGATTCGGCCCCCGAATGGCGTGTGCAAGACCAGCTGCATCCCGCCGCTTTCATCGAAGAACCGTTCCGCGACGATCGTCTGCTGCGTCGGCACGGTTCCGAGCACCGCCTTGCCTGCCACCACATACTCGATGGCCTGCTGGGCGCCTCGCTGATCCAGAGCACATTCTTGTTGGAGCCAGCGAAGTGCTGAGCGCTGGGTGCTGAGTGAATCGCCGGCACACAGTAGATCATCCAGATCGCCCCGCAGGCGGGCGACCTCAGCCGACAACTCTGCCGTACGAGAGGGGGCCTCGCCACGCCAGAAGGGAATGTTGGGTGGTGCGCCATGAGCATCTTCTACCCGCACCTTGCCCATCTCCACGCCTTTGATCCGCCATGACGTGTTGCCCAACAGCATGATGTCGCCGGCCAAACTCTCCACCGCGAAGTCTTCATCGACAGACCCCACGACCGTTCCATCCGGCTCCGCAACCACGGCATAGTTCGCCGTGTCCGGGATGGCCCCGCCGGACGTGATCGCCGCAAGCCGCGCGCCTCGCCGGCCTTTGACACGGTGATTGATTCGATCGTGATGGAGATAGGCCAAGCCCCGCCCGCGATTGGTCGCAATCCCATCAGCCAACATCCTGAGCACCTGATCGAACTCTGGACGAGTCAAGGTTCGATAGGGATCGGCCCGTCGGCAAAGATTGAACAGGTCGTCTTCCTGCCAGGTCTGCGTCGCCGCCGCCGCGACCATCTGTTGCGCCAAAATATCGAGCGGAGCCGGCGGTACGGCGATGCGATCCAAGGTTCCTGTTCGAATCGCACGCATCAGCGCCGCGCATTCGAGCAAATCATCCCTCGTCATGGCGAAGAGACGACCCTTGGGAATAGCCTTGATCCAGTGACCGGCCCGGCCAACCCGTTGCAGACAGGTCGCTATCGCGCGGGGGGAACCGATTTGACAGACGAGATCCACAGCACCGATATCGATACCGAGTTCCAACGAGGCCGTGGCAACGACGACGCGCGTCTTGCCGCTCTTAAGCCGTTCTTCCGCCGACAAACGAATCTGTCTCGAGAGGCTACCGTGGTGCGCTGCAACAACATCGGTGCCCAGGTCATGTAGGCGTTCTTCCAAATGATGCGACACCCGCTCAGCCAACCGCCTGGTATTGACGAACACCAGCGTCGAGCGATGCTGCCGAACCAGCTCAGCAATACGATCGTAGACATCGGACCAGATCGCATTCGTAGCCACCGCGCTCAGTTCATCCTTCGGCACTTCCACGGCCAGATCCATCTCGCGCTTGTGGCCAATGTCGATGATCGTCGGCATCGGCCTATCCCCGACGAGGAACTGCGCCACCGTTTCAATCGGGCGCTGCGTGGCGGAGAGTCCTATCCGCTGCAGCTTCGTGAGTGTGAGCGCTTCCAGTCGTTCTAACGACAGGGCCAGATGCGCACCGCGTTTATTCGGTGCAACGGCATGGATTTCATCGACGATGACGGTCCGAATCGTCTGCAGCATTCGGCGGCTCTTCTCTGCCGTCAGGAGGATGTAGAGCGACTCCGGTGTGGTGACGAGAATATGAGGCGGCCGCTTGAGCATCTGCTGGCGCTCCGTCATCGGTGTGTCGCCGGTGCGGACCACGACACGAAGTTCGGGCATCAAGAGTCCGGCGGACATTGCTGCGGTGCCGATTTCAGCCAGTGGCTGCTGGAGATTTTTCTGGATATCGTTACTCAGCGCTTTCAGTGGAGAGACATAGAGCACGTGGGTGTGATCGTCGAGTTCACGCGCAAGAGCTTGTTGGAATAGGCGATCGATGCAGGAGAGAAAGGCGGCAAATGTCTTGCCAGATCCAGTCGGTGCGGCAATCAGAACGTCAGCCCCCGACTGAATGACAGGCCAGGCCTGCACCTGGACATCAGTAGGGGTACCGACTGACGACGTAAACCATTCGGCGATAAGAGGATGAAAGCGGGAGAGGGGCATGGCACATGATCGTACCACGCCGCCTGACGAAGCTCTACAGGCTAGGGAATCGCTCGGACATAGATGTGGGAACCACTTCCTGTAACTAGATTGCTCGCCTGCGAAACGAAGGCCACAAACTCCCCGTTGTTGTTAATAGATGGAGTATCGCTGGACCCATTCCCCGCGACCATAGATCCCGTATTATCTCTGGAAACGAGACTTGTCGTGGGCCCATTCCTGTCGTGCAGGTAGATCTGTTGGCCGCTCACTCCAGTCTCCAAATTGGTCGCGAGCGATGTAAAGGCCACATATCGCCCGTCGCTGCTGATGGACGGTGCGCTGCTGCTTTGGCTTCCGGCATTGGGCGTCCCGCTGTTATCTCGTGAAATGAGGCTATTGGTGCCATTTGCGCCCGTGTTCCGGTCGTGGACATATATTTGTTGCCCACTGAACACACCCACGAGATTGGTGGCCCCCGAGACGAATGCGACGTAACGCCCGTCACCGCTCACAGAAGGCGTGCTGCTGTTGCCATTCCCGGCTGTTGCACCACTGTCTTTGGAAATAAGGCTGGTGGTTCCATTCACGCCGGAGAGGCGGTCATGGATATAGATCTGTTGGTTACCGCCAGCGGCGCCAAGATTCGTCGACAGCGAGGCAAAGGCGACGAATCGGCCGTCGGAACTGATTGCTGGTGAGGCACTCACGCCGTTGCCCTCTACTGGAGTCACACTGTTATCTTGCGAAACAAGCGTGGTCTGACCAGTCTGTCGATCGTGTACATAGATCTGAGTCCCGCTGACGCCGGCCACCAAATTCGTGGAGGTTGAGGCATAGGCAACATATCGGCCGTCAGCGCTGATCGCCGGCGCACTGCTGGACCCATCTCCGGTGATACCGACGCTGCTCTTCGAGACCACGGTGGTTTGACCGGTCTGCCGATCCCGTACATAGATCTGTTGACCGCTCACACCTGTCACGAGATTCGGAGACAATGAGACAAAAGCCACGAGCCGACCGTCGCTACTCATCGAGGGATCACTACTGGCGCCTCCACCTTCGTTGATGACACTGGAATCACTATCGCGTGATACCACCTCAATCTGATTTGTCTGTCGATTGTGCAGATAGATCTGCGAGCCGCCAACACCTGTCACGAAATTTGTCGACGACGAAACAAAGGCGATCAGACTTCCATCTCCGCTGATGGAAGGAGTCGAACTGGAGCCACTTCCCGCCGTACCGCTGCCGTTGACCGACACACGATCCGTCCTTGTATGGATGGCAAACAGCACTGAGCCGGTCGCGGTCCTACCTGAGCTGTCCGTCACCGTGAATACGGCAGTCTGGTTTTCTACTGCCGTCGGGGTGCCGCTCACGACGCCCGTGCCTGGGTTGAGGGATAAGCCAGTCGGCAAGGTTCCACCGAATAGCACCCAGGTGAACGGGGCTGTTCCTCCTGTGACCGCGATGGTCGCCGTATAGGCGTTCCCGACCACACCGAAACCGGCCGCAGTCGTCGACACTGCAAAGGCCTGGCTGGTGCCTCCGCCGCCCCCGCCCCCGCTGCTGGGACAGCCGGCGAGTCCGACCCCAAGGGCAATGATCAACAACACAGATGCGATGGATTTCATATGGGCATCCTCTTACGAATTCCTCTTTGAGGCAACAAATTGTGCTAATTTACGCAACGATGAACAAATGGACCTTCCTCATGGATGGAGATATTGAGTGACGAGACAGACAATACCACCACTGGTTGTGTTGGGAGCCGGCTACACAGGACGTGAATTGCACAGGACCGGAACCTCGCGAGGACGAACCGTCCACGCCACCAGCAGGAATCCCCTCAATAATCTCGCACACATTCCTTCGGAACAGCGCCTGAGGTTCGATTTGGAGCAACCCTCGACCTGGCCGAACATTTTTCAAGACGCCGATCTCATTTGGTGTTTTCCCGCTACACCGATTGAACAAGTCCAGGCTTTCATGCGCACGCTCGCCGCGCAACCCCGACGCATCGTTGTCTTAGGAAGCACCTCAGCGTACGACACGTCGAGTGAATCGACTGAATATCCTCCACCCTGGATCGACGAATCAGCTCCGCTCGACCAAACCAAGCCGCGCGTGCAAGGCGACGAATATCTGCGCGAACATCATGGCGCGATCGTGCTGCGTGTTGCGGGCATTTATGGGCCGAAGCGCAACCCTCTCGATTGGGTTAGGCAAGGACGAGTCAGCCCATCACATAAGTATGTGAACCTGATTCATGTGGAAGACTTGGCGGCGATTTGTCTGGCAGCGATCGAGAAAGGGAAGCCCGGCGAGGCCTACAACATCAGCGACGGCACGCCGAGGACGTGGAATGAGATCTGCGTCACGGCACAGCAGCGATGGAGCGTGGCAGCGATAACAGTAAAAGAAGACCGGTCACCGGGGAAACGAATCAGCAACGCCAAGCTGGGTGCAGAACTAGACTACACTTTCAAACACCCAGACTTATACGAGGCACTCGCGTTGATCGAATCAGCGGAGGGGTAGAGGAAAAGGCTTGTTAAAACGGTCATCCAACGAGGCCGCAGGTAAGAAAGGACCACAGGCGTACCCTCTGGGGCGCACGGTGCGACGAATAAGGAGCACCACGTCTGTGCGCGCCGCCGAGTTGGTGAGGCGGCCGGGTCCCCGTTGAGGATTGCTTTGAACCGAGAACGAAGTTGGGGACTGTTTTCACAAGCCTACTAACGGAGGAGGGCCATTACGGCAAGACACACCAGCAGATTGTTGATCGCATGGGCGAGAATGCCCGGCAAGAGACTTCCGGTTTTTTCATAGATCCATGCCCAGAGCACTCCGCTCCAACACACACTCAACAATCCTACTAATCCATAACCATGCGCGACACCGAAAATGCCGGCGCTGATCAATGCGGCCGGCAGAAAGCGGAATTTACGGCGGAGAATCGCGAACAACAATCCGCGAAACGCGAGTTCTTCGAACAGCGGCGCGAAGATTACGTATTCGAGCAAACTGACGGCTGTCAAGGATGGTGTAGCCCAGACGAGATTGGCATCGAACCACTCAACCCAATGGCTCGTCAGATGGAACGGCTCCGCCAGCCGATCCATCACCCACCCTCCCCACAAGCCGGCAGCCACCACGGCCAAGACCGCAGCCGCTAAACGACCAGCATTGGTCCATCCGATTTCTAACCCAAATCCACTATAGAACGTCATCCCGGAAGGCCGGAACAGATGATGGTACGCCAAAAGGAGTAGCGGCACATTCGTCAGTGGAATGGCCAGGGCCCGGAGCCAGGCATTGTCTGGCGGCACATATAAGAGAAATAGCGCCGTAAGCATGGCGCCGATCGCGCCTCCGCGCAGCAACACCGCCGCACCGACGCCGCCCGGCCATGGCGGCGGCACACCCGGCTCATGCAGCCGGACGAAGCTGGACGGCTCATTCCGTCTGAGCCACAACAGCATGCACATCACCGTCCCGACAATCATCGCTCCGAGCTCAACAAGTGTCAGGCTATGCGACCGGGCAAACTGGCGGTCGATACGTACAGCAGCTTGTTCTTGAATCCTGGTGACGTGCGCAGCATCGTTGGCGCGGCGCGCGAGACGTTCTGCCAGGCGATCGTAAAACCACCCGGACGGCAACACTTCTGCCGCTGCAGCTTGTCGTGAGATATATTGATCCGCGTCATAGACCGGTCCTTCACTATAGGCAGCTGTCACCAGATCGGCAAACAGAGGAAACGGGTCTCCTGCTTTTTCCCACTCATGCGCTGAAAGGAGCGCCTGCGACACATGGCCGGCCTCGGCTTGGAGAATCGCCAATTGAAGGTCTACAGACGGGTCTTCGGAGGACTCTGCCAGTTCTCGATACCATTCGATTTCATGGGCCCGTTCAGCCTCGTCGTTGCCGGAGGCCCAGGCCAAGAACCGCTGTTCCCATTGAGGTGCACGCTTGAGGCCTTCCTCCACATCCCTGGTCCGACTAACCATCAAACTCAGCGCTTGCTCAGGCGACTCGATCCGATCCAGCTTCGATGCCGATGTCGACAACCCAACCATCGACCCCAGCGCCACGGTAAGAAAGAGCGCGGACAGCAGGGTCATCATGGGCGAGAATCGCCCAAAATAGACCCCGATCGGCGGCGGCGCATCTGTGGCGCGCCACCAGGACTTGGGTTGTTGCGGATCGTTGAGAGGCACGGCAGCAGACTCGATCATCGTAGGAACTATAACATGCTATTTTTCTCCCTCGAAATCCCCCAGAATAGCTAGGCGGCACAGGAGGCCGTTCAGAATACCCGTGGCTGAGCGCGACTGAACTCCGCTATACTAAGAAAATTTCGGAGCAGGCTCGGGAAAACCTCTTTTAGGCCAAATGGCAGTTCGATGGTCCACACATCTTAGGCAACAGGAGTAATCGGTATAGGATGCTCAAAAAGCTCGTCCGGCAAGGCCGCAGGCGAGTCGAACCCGGAGGCGTACCCTCAGGGGTACGTTGAGGATTTCGATGAGCCGAGAACGAAGCTGGCGGGCTTTTTCAGCATCCTGTTAGATTTGGACCGTTATGCCAACTCAGAACTTTATTCCCCCGCGCCGGCTGCTTCTTGGTCCCGGGCCAAGCATGGTGCATCCGCGAATCCTGCGTGCGCTCTCGACTCCTCTATTGGGCCATCTAGACCCGGCCTTTCTTGCGCTCATGGATGAAATTCAAACCCTGCTACGGATGGTCTTTCAGACCAAGAACCGCTTCACCATCGCTGTGTCCGGCACCGGGTCAGCCGGTATGGAAGCGTCGATCGTGAATATCGTTGAGCCGGGCGATACGGTGATTGTCGGAGTCAATGGCATGTTCGGCACACGCCTCGCCAGTATGGTAGAACGATGCGGCGGCAAAGCCATTCGGGTTGAAGCCCCCTGGGGGCAGATTATAGAATCAGACGCGATAGAAACAGCATTGCGCCGATCTGGGCCAGTCAAAGCGGTGGCTATTGTGCATGCTGAAACCTCAACCGGCGTCTGGCAGCCGCTTGAGCCAATTGCCCACCTGTGTCGTACCCATGACACGCTCTTTGTCGTCGATGCTGTGACGTCGTTGGGAGGCGCACCGATCGAGATCGATCGCGTAGGTATTGACGTCTGCTATAGCGCCACGCAGAAATGTTTGAGCTGCCCGCCAGGATTGTCGCCCTTCACACTCAACGACCGCGCCGTAGCTGCCATCAAAAACAGGCGAAATCCTTGCCAAAGTTGGTACCTGGATATGGCCTTGATTGCCGATTACTGGACTGAAAGCACCAGAGCCTATCACCACACAGCGCCGATCTCCATGCTCTATGCCCTGCGGGAAGCGTTGCGGCTCGTCGAAGAAGAGGGATTGCCCGCACGTTTCGCTCGCCATCAGCTCAATAGCGAGGCCTTAGTCGCGGGCTTGACCGCACTTGGACTCACTCCACTTCCCCTGACAGGTCATCGGCTCCCTATGCTGACCTGTGTCACAGTCCCTGATTCCATTCCTGAAGCTGAAATACGAGCGAACCTACTCTCAACCTACGGCATAGAAATCGGCGGTGGACTCGGACCACTCAAGGGGAAGGTCTGGCGCATCGGCTTGATGGGTGAATCATCGACCGAGGCCCATGTCCTAACTCTGCTCAATGCGCTGGAAGAACTGTTTATTCGTGACGGTTGGCTGTCTACTCCGGGTGTTGGACTCCAGGCCGCCGCCCGGATCTATAGCCGCTCGGCAGTTTGACTGGGGAGGGTGTTCATCGCATGAAGAAGAGACCATCACTCTGGTTGCTCGCTGCCGGGGCCTTTGCTCTTATCGCCATGATCGCATACCTGTTCTTTGCCCTGACATTGGCTGAGCACATGGAACCCTATCCTGTTCCTGAGGACAAGGTGACGACGACACAGTAGGCGGTGTGAAGAGCTGCACGATGACCCTATCTTTCGATAGACCATGATGAAGTCCGTTGCGGTTCGCTCAGTACGCGTCATCGACGGGACCGGTCGAACAATCGAACGGGCTACGGTAGTCGTTCGTGGCGCCACGATTGCTGCTGTCGGATCGGATCGAGACCTCTCTATCCCCCGAGGAGCAACCACACTCGATGGCCGAGGCCTCACGCTGTTGCCTGGCCTGATCGACTGTCACGTTCATCTCTGCCTCGGCGCTGAACCGGATGTTGTCGAGGCCATCGCCAAGGAGACATGCACGCTGACCTTGCTGAAAGCCGGCCAGGCCGCACGGCGGACCCTGGAGGCAGGCTTTACCACCGTGCGAGACGTGGGATCGCGCGACCACTCCATCTTTACACTGCAACGGGCTATCGACACAGGACTCGTTCCTGGCCCTCGTATTGTCGGAGCAGGCCTGGCGATTTGCATGATCGGCGGCCATGCCAGATTTATCGGCCAAGAAGTGGAAGGAGCAGAACAAGTCCGTTCCGCCGTGCGCGCGCAAATCGCCGCCGGAGCTTCTGTTATCAAAGTCATTGCGTCGGGCGGGGTGCTGACGCCAGGTACCTCACCGGACCAGGCGCAAATGACTGTGGAAGAACTTCAGGCCGCCGTGGATGAAGCGCAGCGAGCTGGGAGGAAAGTCGCCGCCCATGCCCACGGCTCGTCGGGGATGAAGAATGCCGTCCGCGCAGGAGTTCATTCCATCGAGCACGCCACACTCATGGACGAAGAAGCCGCGGCCATGATGAAACAGCAGGGCGTCTTCATGGTGCCGACACTCTCTGCTCTCGCCACCACTGCCGCTTGCCGGCTCGGATGCGGCATTCCAGAAAGCGCCTTGGACAAAGCCAAATCCATGACGAAGCGCCATCAAGCAAGCTTCAAGAATGCGCTACGGGACGGCATTCTGATTGCGATGGGGACGGACGCGGGAACGCCCTTCAACTTCCACGGCGAGAATGCCCAGGAGCTTGAACGGATGGTCGCGTTCGGAATGAGCCCGATGCAAGCGATTCTCGCCTCGACCTCCGCTGCCGCGCGATTGATCGGAATTCAAGACCAGGTGGGAACGATCGAGAAAGGGAAACGAGCGGATCTCCTCCTGTTCAAAGGCAATCCTCTCCGACACATCGACCTGCTACGAGACCGCAGCAGAATTATGGGCGTAATGCAAGCGGGCAAGTTTGTCTCGGGGCCTCTTTCAAAGACGTAAAACGTTACATGCATTCATCGGTACTTAATCGGACAGACGAGCCCACATTATTCACGAGGATTCGTGACGAAACCGCCGAGACGCCATGCGAGACGGGCGCGCGGAGGCGCGAAGGAAGGAGGCATGCTTGACACAGTATGTTGACTGACTGAGCGACGAGCCTGCCCGCCGTCAGGTGCGTCGTTACCGCGCTTGCGAGGTCGAGCGCCTTTTGTACGATCCTGGCGCGAAGAAAGAATACCGCAATGAGTTCTGATTTTCGTATCGGCGGGTGCAGTAGAAGCCTTCGTGAATAATGCGGGCTAGGTCAGACGAATTCTGGCCTCGAATATCGCTCCCGGTCATCAGCAGAAGTTTGGTGCCGAGGTCGCACCGCCGTAAAGTGGTCCTCAACCTTAACGCCGCGGCTCAGGCGCTGGCCGAGCGCGCAACGCGAGGACCGTCGCCTGGAACTGCTGGTTGGGCCCTCATAGCTCTCGTGGGCTGCATATTCGACCTGCCCCAAGTGCTAGTAGTCTTAGCAGCTTTGTTTCCTTCATAAAGTTGGCGTCGCTCGTGAGGAAAACGTCGTTCTTGTTATGAATATGGCTCCAGAGGGAATAAGCATCGCATAGGCGGTTAAGCCATTTCTTCCCCCTCGGCGAAGCCAATCCTTCGGATGGCACGCCGGAAAGCTTTGCTCCAAATAGCGCCACCTCGATTTCGCCCGAGAGTTTGATCATGCTGTCGTCGGCCCAAAGACCTCTGTCCCAGAATGTAATATCCCCCATAGCCATGGGATCCAGCCGCCGCAAATGGCTTACTCCCGCCTCTGTCAATAACTGTTCAAATTTGTCGTAACAGCCCGGCTCAACCCCGCGCTCACGCATTTCAGATGCGCCAATGTTCACAACGAAGCATTGATGATCGGAGCTTGTGACCAAGTTTCTAACGAGCGCGCCCGTGCTGGTGCAGTTGGCGAGGTCGATGATGCAGTTGTGGTCGAGCGTGACCTTCATGAGGCCCAACAATGCTTAGACGGATGGATCCGCAAGGTTTCGTGGCAGGTGTAAACGCGGCGGCGCAAGCCGTCGTTGCGACCGGCGTTCAGTCTTCCACGCCCACGCCTCTCACGATGAGCACCGCATAGTCCTGCTTCGTGCAGCCTTCGACCGGAGGCATTACTCCGCCTGGCGCAACGGGAAACGCCGTCTTCCGTGCGTTGGCAGGTGAGCACGACCCACCCACCGCAGCCGGTGTATAGCGCGCGGAGCGGCAGGCCAAGTGCGTCACGTCATAGAGCGTCGCGCCTTTATCGAGCTCCCAGCGACTATCACCATTCTTGTCGGCGGGATGAATGGTCAGCACAGCGGTCACCTCACGGTTACCCGTGACCAGGTATTTCCCGGGAGGGAGCGGAAAGGTCGGCTGCTCCATAATCAATCCGTGTTCCTCCAGCCACCAGTCCGTGTCGTCGAATTGCCAGCGCGCCGGCGCGACGCCACCGGCATCCTTCAACCGTTGATAGCGGTTCAGCTCGACGCCCCGAGGACCCGGGTCCAGAGGCCACAGACCCCACGATTGCGCGCCGCTCCCGGAGGTCGCACCTGAATCGCCCAACGCCGCGATGAACTGCGTCGATATGCGCTTGATCTTCGTCTGACCTCCGCCTGCGGCGTGAACCGACTGAGCCACGGCGGCGATCATTACCAATAGTACCGTCGCCAGGCATACGCGACGAATGAGGCGCTGCGTGTTCCTCGTGAGCGCCAACCAGGCACCTCGCTGTACATGGGTTCGTATCCCGATCGTCCTAAGTGCTGAAATCATCGCTCGACGTTCCTTTCAGGACGGGTCAGCAACCACTCGATCACCACCCTGTCCTCAATGGACCGCACATCTACCCCGCGAATGACCGTTTCACCTTTCACATCTTACGTCTAACGCCGCTCATAGAACAATTCCAACGCGGCAGCAAAACCCTTCATTCGTCCCTTGCGGAACACGTTCTCAAGCTGTCCGCGTAACAATCTGATGCCCCCTTCATCGCCGCGTTTGACCACACCTTGGGACAGCAGCATCTCCGTCGCTACTTCGAGAAGCCGCTTCTTACGCCCCTCCATCTCAGCCGTAACAAGCTCCTCCATGACCTCCGATGCCCTCTCCTGAATGATCGCTTCCTTAAACGTGTCGTACCCTTGATCCGCCACGGTCCGCTCGCGAATCACAGCCAGTTCGGCTTTGATCCGCTTCACGTCTTTCATCAACACCGCAAACACTTCCTTGCGCCCTTCATCAAAGAGCTTCTTCTCCATCTCATCGAGAATAACGGCTGGATCAGCCGCTTCATCTCGCGCCGCTTCCTCTCCCCAATTGAGTCGATCATAGGTCCGACGCTTCTCCGGATCGCCGATGACTTCGTAGGCCGCATTGAGATCACGAATCTTGGCTTCCGCCTGTGTGCTATCGGGATTGCGGTCAGGATGGTGCTGAAAAACTAGTTTCCGGTAGGCCTTCTTGATCGCCTCGTCGGACGTATCGCGGGAAACCCCCAGCACACGGTAGAAGTCGACTCGTGCCATGACAACGGACTATAGCATGGGGCTTTGGCAGCTTCACCTTGACTCCTGTGGTGAAGGACTCTAGCCTAGCCCGCATTATTCATGAGCGCTTCTGCTGCAATCGCCGATCCGCTGTTGCGACGAGCCTTCGGCTTGCGGGCTCGCCCCTCGGACCCTCAACGTACTGCACGAGTACGCCTCGGGTCCTCACGGCTCCGCGCGCAGGTCTCACGACGCGGCTCAACGATTTCGCGACGAACCGTCATGAACAATGTGGGCTAGCGCCTCCATGCCAGCACTCGAGACTCAGCACTCAGCACTCAGCACTAAAACGCTCCGGTCTCCCCAACGCGAGAGGCCGTGGTGAACGTACAGCCTTGGCGACAGGGTGTCACACGCTATCAATGGCTCGTCCTCTTCGTGGCCTGGCTCGGATGGGTCTTCGATGCGATGGACGCGACCATCTATGCGATCGTGCTCCACCCAGCACTGCACGATCTCCTACACTCGGCGAGTGGGCCTCCGACGGCGGAACAAATCGGCTGGTACGGCGGCATCATCTTTTCGATTTTTCTCATCGGCTGGGCTATCGGCGGGATTACATTCGGCATCCTGGCGGACCGCTTTGGCCGGACCAAGGTCTTGATCGCGACCATCATCATCTACGCCGTCTTCACCGGAGCCGCTGCCTTATCGGAGACCTGGTGGCATCTCGCCATTTATCGATTCCTGACGGCACTCGGGATCGGCGGTGAGTGGGCGGCCGGCGCAGCGATCGTTGCAGAAACCTGGCCGGAAGGAAAACGAGCGAAGGCCGCGGGGATCCTTCAATCCGCATGGGCTGTCGGGTTCTTCCTCGCCGCGACGTTCAATCTTACGCTCAAGGAAACGTACGGATGGCGGGGGCTCTTTTTCGTCGGCATCCTGCCGGCGTTTGTGGCACTCCTCGTTCGTTGGTGGGTGAAGGAACCAGAGCGCTGGACTCATGCCCGTGAGCAAGAATCCATACCACTCTCCGCCATTTTTGAAGGCAACTTGCGCCGCGGAACGTTGATAGGTTCGGCCTTGGCATTCGTTGCCGTATTCGGCCTCTGGGGTTCGACGAACTGGACTCCAACACTTATCCGCGAGCTACCCGATTTGAAGGGCCACGACCCTGCGACCCTGACGAAATACGTCAGCTACGCCATTATGGCGTTGAACGCAGGGGCGATCTTCGGCTATCTTGGCTTCGGCCCGCTGGCGGATCGTTTTGGCCGCCGCGCTATCTTTGCCTTCATGTGTGTCGGCAGTTTCGTGATGCTCCCGATCATTTTTCTCGTTCCCAGCAGCTATATGGCGGTGCTCATGTTGTTGCCGATTCTTGGATTTTTTAATAACGGTATCTTTAGCGGGTTTCCCATTTATCTGCCCGAGCTCTATCCAACCAAACTTCGCGCCACCGGGGCAGGATTTTGCTTTAACGCGGGACGGTTCCTAGCCTCAGCCTCGCCGTTCCTCACTGGTTGGCTTGTCACGACCCTGGGTACATTCGGCCGAGCGGCCAGCACAGTGGCATTGATTTACCTGGTAGGATTGGTGGTCCTACTCTTCGCACCTGAAACCAAGGGCAAACCGTTACCTGACTGATTCTTTCTTAGTCAGCATTAATCGCACAGCTCTTGACATTCCGGCAAAGCGGCTTATGTTGAAACCATGACGAACATTCCACCACCCAAAGTCTTGACCCACGACGAGAAGAAAGCCGCCGACGCAGCATTCGCAGGCCGTCCGTTCAATGAGGCATGGTCTGCATCAGCCCGAACGATCTACGACGGTATCATGAAGGCTTTGCCTCGCACAGATTTCGCGGCCCCCGATTCCACCAATACCGGAGAATCAGCGGAAATTCTTATAGCCCAGAGCGAGCCTGTCCAGGATCACGCGGAAATACCTTTCGCGCTAGAGTATGCAGGTGGGCAAGAGTTGGTGGAACAGACGGCACAACCCCCTGCCATTCGAGACCGTGAAGCGGCGATTCAGGCCGGGATTTTGATCGACGTGACACCCACCGCACTGAAACTTGGCATTACGTTCCCTGTCACAATGACCCGACCCCTTTGGGAAGCGGGCATTGTCACAAACCAATCACTCCCCGAGGAAGAGCAAACCAGCCGACTGCGCGACATTTTGTTGGCTTTTCGTCTTCGCCTGGCCGGCCTGACAACAGTGTCGCCACTCATCGACTTTCCTGTTCTGCTGGCCTTGCCACCGAGCCAGGTGCCACAACCGGTGCCGTTGTTTGCTCTTATTCAGGCGGATCCCACGCACCAGGCGAACGTGACGCTCTTGCTGCCGAACGAAGTGTCGCTCTCCATCACCTCGCTGAATTAACAGGCAGCTGAAAAAGCCCGCCAGCAGCGTTCTCGCATCGTTCAGGTCCTCAACGTACCCAGAGGGTACGCCTCGGCCCCTCACTCGCTGCGGCCTTGCTGAACGGCCTTTTTGAGCAGCCTGTGCGCGAGAGCGCGTTCGTCCGCTTCGGATATCACGACTCCATCAATGCGCGCGTCCACTAGTTGTCCCAAAATGGTCTTGTACTGCGGCCCCGGCTCCAGTCCCATGGTCTGAAGATCCCGCCCCGTCAATACCGTGTTCATGGCTCTGTTCTCCATATAGGCCACAAGCTGTCGTTTCAGCAGGCTCAATCGCACCACCGACTGCTGGCGTTGCTGCTTTGCAAGGAGCAAGACAAGCGCTTCGTCAGAGAAATTTTCCAGGAGGCGAAATATCTGTGACCGTCGTACTGTCTCTGGATCGGTGAGTCGCTTCAGCGTGCGATCGACTCGACGTCTTCCAATACTCACCTTCTTAGCCTGTTCGCGTGAGAGCGCTATCCGTCTGATCATCGCGGTCACCACGGCCGGACTGCACTCGCTCAACAACGCCATGAGATAGATGCTCGGCCTGTCGATCACAGAATCTGGGAATCGATGCGCCCACCAGTCAAGCGCCTTGGGTACAGCCATGACCGTTCGTTGTACGTCCTTTGTGTAACGCAGACGTAGGTGGAGGAAGCGAAGTAGATTCAACTTCCCTAGTCGCGCAATCGCGCGCACCGGATCGCGCTCGGCGAACAGCAACAGGATTTCGTTCTGCAATCGAGGACCGGAAAGTTGCTGGATCAGATTCGTGGAGGCTGCTTGGGCAAGCAGGCGCGAGGTGGTGCGCTCAAGATGGAAACCGAACCGTTGTTCAAACCGGATCGCTCTGAAGATGCGTGTAGGATCGTCTTGGAAACTGCCCGCATGCAGCACACGGATCGTGCGAGCACGGAGATCGCATTGCCCTCCATGGGGATCGAGCATACGACCAAACTGCTTCGTGTTGAGCTGTACCGCCATGGCATTGATGGTGAAATCCCGCCGAGAGAGATCCTCTTCGATCGAAGCAGGCTGAACCGTCGGCAGAAGAGCAGGTTGCGCATAGGACTCTCGTCTGGTCGTTGCAATGTCCATCTTGAGTCCGTTTTGAAATGTGAGCCGCGCCGTCGCAAACCGTTCAAACACCGCCAACCCAGCCCCATATTGGACAGCGACCAGCCGTGCAAAGGCGATCCCGTCGCCCTCCAGAGTAAGGTCGAAATCCCAGTTCTCCCGCTTCAGTAGAAGATCGCGAACGACTCCGCCGACGAGATATAAAGATACGCGGGCCTCATCTGCACGCTTCCCCAACACACGAAGTAGAGAAAGCGGCTCATGAGGTAGACGCCGCAATAAAACATTTTTGGCGACCCGATTCTTCATGGCGCACCATTGTAGCAATCTCATACTGGATCAGGAACACTGTTCATCATCAACAAGACGGGGCGCTCAGGATTGGATCCTGAACGCCCCGCATGGGCAAGTGCATGATATCGCGCGAACAGACAAGGGCTCAGGCAAAGAATCCCGACTTCCACTCCTCTGGCTTGTCTCTGCCGAAAAACACGTTCGGCATCGCAGATGACAAAGATCCTGCACGACGCCTCGCCTGGAAAGAGCGAGACTATTTATTCCTTACCACAAACGGCTTCCCAGAGCGCATGGCTCATACTCTCTGCTTCAATCGGAAGCCAGTGGTCCTTATCGACGTGTCCGTCACGCGGCATGCCAGTTCCCATACCCCTCGAGAACTCCGTGAATACAAGCAGTCGAACACGTTTATCCGCGCAGTCGAATTGCTTGTGAGTCTTCGTAGACAAAAATCGATGAGGGCCTCTCGGATTCCCCTGCATCCACTTAAAGTCAATGAGTTGCCATACCGTGACCAGATTCCCATCTCTGCGAATGCTCTCTGGATCGACGTACACAGTCTGCAGTCCTGGTAACAGATAGTCTTTCTCCACTGCCATCCATTCCGCGTACGCAGAGATGCTACTCAGAAATAGAACTGTGATCAGTGACCAGAGGACTGAGAAGTAGACCACCGGCTGTGTGCGGTAGTTCCCCCTCACTGTGCAACGACTCGTCTGTGCTGCATATGAGAAGGGGCGCATCGGATCAACCTGCCTCTGACAGAACATCACCGTAGCGGGATTCAAACATCGGCCATGTTACTCCACCACCCAGATCGCAAAACCTTTGGCGTCGCGCAGTATATGATCAGTTGTGCCTCCCCCGAAGATTCGTTTCATCCGGGATATCCCCTGCCGCCCTACAACGATGGTATCGTGATGTCCACTTCGTGCCTCTTCGAGAATGTTTCTGGCAATATTGTCATGATGACCATACTTCACCGCCACGTGGCTCATGTCGAACCCTGATTGTGCCAGCATCTCGCACGCCTCTTTTAGTACCTGACACTCAGATTCCCGTTCCTTTCGAATCCAGGCTTCCTGATCATCGCGCAACTGCACGCCTAATTGCGCCTCAGCGGCAGGATTCTCCGATCCACCATGCTCCAGCAGTCCCCGCGGCATGGGCTTAAGCACATGAAAGAGAGTGATCTCGACATTAGGTGTCCGGCCCAGGAGAGATCCAACATACTGGACAACGCGATGGGAGTTCTCGGACTCATCGACGGCCAGGAGCATTCGCATAGCAACCTCCTTGGGAGGGGGCCAAATGACGCAGCCTCTCTATTATCTCCTTTGAATTCCCCGATTCCAAGGGGCTGCCAAGGCAAGCCCCATCCCAATTGCCGGAGGCAAGGGAACCTGTCCATCATTGTCTTCATCGCGAGGAGAAAGAGGTGCACACTTATACGGGATGCTCAAAAAGGCCGTCCAGCAAGGCCGCAGCGAGCGAAGAGGCGAGGCGTACGCTTCGGTACGTTGAGCCTCTGAGCGACGCGAGAACGCCGCTGGCGGACTTTTTCAGCATCCTGTCAGTGGTTATGGAAGGATGATGGCCTGCTCGGAGTGGCCGATCACTTTGAGGGTCGCTTCCAGCGCGTCAGTCATCGGGGGGGACCACAGAGAAAGATCACGGTGTCAGGGCCGGGCGGCGGCAGATGCACACGCAGCATGTCCTCGGTGATACGGCCTGTGCCTTGCAACCAACCGGCAGGCGGCTGTTCCAAGACATGATAACAATGAAAACTCGCGTGCTCGCGTACGTCCTCGTCCCATTCCTCTTGGAAATGATATCGGCCTCGGCCTTGTTGGACCGCCGCAGCTGATGGAACGTTTACGGGTATCGAGCAAAGCGGGTGTACGGTTAGAGGTACCGTGACGGCTAGGACTCGCGGGAATATCTTCGATCAGAGCGGACTCTTTAACAAGACATACGACCCTTTCAATGCCTCCTGAAACCTTTTTTAGTTTGATGGAACCATTCCCCTCCAGCAACGCATCCCTCATCACCATGGTATAACTTCCCGCACACAGATTGCCTCCGCAATGTGTGGGGCAAGACTCGAATCCCTACAGCCCGCTCCTCTACATCCAGAACAGCATACTCACGACCTACTCCTCACGTAAGAACCATGAGGCCCCTCGAGCTTGTGGGTGACAGAGTGGCACAACGCTGCAGACAAGTCCGGATGGGCAACTCACCTCCTCAGAAGCCGGGTAAATTTTTCAACTTGTTTTGGACAAGAAGGCCAGTGCCCTATAAGATTTCCGAAGCACATCATGCTCATCGAGGACATGACAGGCAGGAGTATGAGCACCACAAGCCTCAATCCTTCCTCCGCTTCTTCTCGCGAGAAGTACAAATGGAAACGATGCAATGAATCGGATGCTCGATCCCTTGAAGAATTAAGGTTTGAGTGAGACGGTCATGCGGTGGTGGATTGATGATACGCGAGAATGCTGAAGATCTAGGCGTGAATCGGAAGGCGATAAATGTTCTGGATGGCATCACATCCACTATGGTGCGATTACCCGTCCCGCTCGTGTTGCACATCGGTCTACCCCATCGACAAGCGGTGATATCCACCCAGGCAATTTCAATGCGGTATTCCTCCCTCTCTTCCTTGACGATTCACTCAACTACGGCACAGGAGATACATATGGGTATCTGGCAAAACCTGCTGCATGACGCCTTCACGTAGGGCTTCCTTCAGACAGATCAGAGGAAATCTGTCGGCACCCCTCAACCTGGCAACGTTCAGTCCGGGAGGATTCGGCCATGATAAAACATATGACGGGAAGCGGCTGCATGATACTTATCATTCTTGCAGCACTGTGCCATCCTGAAGTCGCTGCTGCCCATGGAACGGAGAGTGGAGAAAACGACCCGTGTTTACGTCGGGTAGGTGATCGGCTTGTGCATTTTAGTACCTACCAGCCCCAATATCAGTTGAAAGAACATTACTGCACGGATATTCCCAAGGAAGGCGATACCTTCCTGGTCGTAGATCTCGTAGATCCGGCGTTGCGCAACGAGCCGATCTGGATGCGGGTCATGAGAAAAAACGGAAGCAACTCGGCAGAAGATCAGATTGTGGCAGATATTCGCCCAAGCCCCCACCCGGACGGAGTACTCCGAGGCGAAGTCAGGCTGGAGGAAGGTCTCTATACCGTCACCATTGCATCGGACAATCAGAATTTGATGCGGCGCCCACAATATCTCTTACGAGTGCACATGACCGATTATCAGCAACTCGCGCGCACCACGGCCGTGCCACTGCTCGGCCTGCTGCTCGTAGTCTGGCTCGGGTACATGTTCATACGATCAATGTGGTTACGGAATTGGTGGACAGCACTTCGGTCGTAGAACGCCAAGCGTTTCGGCCGGCAACTCTTCGCACACGGGCGAGGCGGAGATGCTTCCCGGGCAGATCCTACTGCGGCCGTCGAGCGAGCACATTCTGATCGTGCGCGCTCCGGGAGCAAGAAGGGCACCTGGCTGCTCCCTTCCCACCCTCATCTCCTATTTATTGGCGAATGCCTCATCTTCCTCCGCTCCCGCCCGCGGCTTCCAATCCAAGCTGTAATATTCCCCACGATCCCTCGCCCATGGATCAAATACATTCACCACTTCCTGAAGCTCGCTTGCTAGTTCCGGCATTGTCCGCAGCAGGACGCGTTTCATGGGAGAGACCTGCTGCTCATGACCGTTGGGCATTCCCTGTTCCATCATCTCCGGACCTGGTCCATTGTTCGTCACCCAGTCAACGCCAAGAGTACTGTAGAATTCCGGGCGGAAACTGGAGGTGAAGAACCGGTCGCTGAAGAGGCGGCGCGAAGCATTGAGAATGAAGACAACGAACTGTGTTTCAGAAATGGCGAACCCATGCGGACGCCTGAATTCAGCCAACCAGCCGACGACGGTGTCGACGTCCTCGATATTGTCGATTAGGCTGCCGTTCGGATGCCCCAAACAATCGTTGATGGAGGATTTGTCGTCGTTCAACTGCGCCTCGGTGATCTTCTTAGAAGCATCGCACTGGTGCTGCCCATAGACTTCCCGCAACAGCTCCACAAGCTGTTCCTGCTCACGTCGAACCGACGAGAGCCAGAATAGACGCGTATCGATGAAATCATCGAAGCTGGTCAGTTGCTTCAAACCATATTGTCTGCGAAACTCGTTGTAGCGCGGGACTCCCCGCTCCCTGTCTCTGATGAGATCGAGCGCCGCCACATCGATCTGTTGGGTAGAAGACTGCAGCCGATTCATCTTGAGATTTTGCAAAAACTGCGGGTGATTTTGGAGCGTCAGCAGCCCCAGTCGTTGGCGGCCCATGCTGAGCGCCCAATTGGCCAAGCCTTTCTGCTGCATCGCTTCAGTCGCTTTGCCTCGGAAGGTCTCAATCACCGGAACCTTCTGTCGAATGACGTTCGGCTCGTTGCTCCACTCACGGTATTCGATCAAGTCAGGCAGTAATGGATGTAACCGGTACGCAGTGATGAACTCCTCAGGGAAATTGAAAGGGGAGCCGAAGTGGTTGACGCCGCCGTTGATATGATTGTCGTTCTTCAAGTCCCAACGGTCTTTCCTGTTCCGATCAATCAGGCCCACGAGCGGCACTCCTTCGTATACCCGATTTCCCAGTCCGAAGATGCCGGGTCCGCCGGCAAACACCGCGTAGAGGCTGTTCGCCTTCTTGGCATTCTCCGAATCGCCAAGGCGGCGCACGACTTCCTTCAGCGCATCCGCCACCATTCCCTGCTTTGCAAAAACCCCGCTCCAGTTGGCGTTCATGCCTCGATGTAACGGCTCGTTGTAGAGCAGTTGTGTGGTCCATTCAATGGTGTGGACTTTAGCAATCTCAGCAGCGACGACCAGCCGGGCGACTCCAAATAACTCTGTCGGCGTGACGTCCCTGTAACGGATCACACGATCTGGCTCCGCGGGATTTCTTAATCCGCTATCTCCATCGGGCGTGAGCCCGGCTTGGTTCCGGAAAGCATTGACAAAGGTGTTGTGCTCTCGCGCAAACACGTTATGGTAGAAACTCATCCCGATGCTCCAATTATCGGGAAAGGCCGTGGCCTCCTGGCCGGACCATTCAGGATTGATCGGATCACCCGCTTCGAAAATGGGAAGATATCCCAGCTTGTCGCCTTCTCCCGCCCCTGCTCCGACCGGCATCAGCAGCAATTTGGCTGGATCGTTCGGATCGTGCTTCACTCGCTGGCCTGACCGCTCATCATATCCATAGAGCTGCGAGGCATCCCACCAGGCAGTGACGTGATTCGCGGTGGTCTTCGGCGCTCGCGTGAGATAGGTCTTACCGTCCTGCGTGAATGACCTGGGCTCCGTGCGTTCGGCAATGATCGCTGCATCGATCTTGTCATCTGGCCGGCAACCCAACGTCTTCACGTCCTCACCCGCCAGCGGCTGCGCGATGCTCTTCACCAGCTGCGTCGTACAGCCCACGGCCATCCACTCGGGGCGATTGCGCCCCTCTTCAAGATGCGCGAACCAGTCGTGAGTCATAAATTGGATCCAGAACGCGGCCAGCACATTAAAGAACGGTGCTTTCTTGTATTCACACTCGGCCACTATCGGACTGCCAGGAAGACCATACCCCTCGCGGCATTTTTCTGGATGCAGCTGCGGGCGGGTAAACAGTGTTCGGCTAATTACCTGAGGATCCGGCTTCAGCAGTCCTATTCGATCTCCATGACGATTCTTAGTCAGTTCATTCAGACCCAAATCGGGAAACGTGGTGTCGAAATCCACGTTCCGTGCAAAGAGCTGATGCGTCGACCCCATCAGGGGATTGCGGATGTCGTTGCAGATACCGGTCAGGGAACGGAAGCGTATCAACGTTCCGCGGCACACCTGTTCTTGATCCCCGCCGACGGAGGCAAAGTCGGGATGGCTCCCCGGCAATCGCATTTCTGGCCAGGTATTGAGCACCGGCCCGGCCTCTCCGTCTCGGCCGGTGACGTACGCTTCGTAGGTGTTGTTATTGTCGAAGAGATTGAACTTGATGAGTTCGACACGTTGCAACTCCAGCTCATAGAGCGCGCCGTTGATCCCGTGCGCATTGGGGCCGACGATCTTGGCATTAGTCAGAAGCCGCGCTGGAGCACGGGACGCGGTATCGCCGGCGGCCCAATAATTCGGCCAATCCTGCCAAGGTCCCTCTCTCAGGCTCTCGGCCTTCTTTCCTCCCAGACAACGAGCGGTGCTCTCCGGAACTTTCCCTAAAAATCTCTCCTCTCTGGTTTTGGCCACCTTTTGAATATCCCCTTGCAACAGCATCTCCGCGCAATCTTTCGTGGAGTCCACGAAGGTCCCGAACGGGCTCTGCCCGGCACATCCCTCCAGGACAAAGAATCCCGTGACGATCACACACCATGACCCTCTACCGAAACATCTCATCAACAGCGCCTCTTACGATAAGAACACGGCATCACCACAGACACCGCCTACGAACTAAAAAACCTACCAGGTCCACGCTTCACATCTGAAAGTATATCTCGCGAAGCGAGATTTGTTTCTGCGCGTATTCGGTCATATCAGATGATACGTGCACCCCTGCACGTGACGCCGCTGCAGGGGGCTAAGGCAGAGCCCTGTCGCTGTTGACGTCAATTTGGTTAAGAATACCTGTATGCATGAAAGATGAGGAGGAAAGACAAGGAAAAACGCACAAGATCAGGGTACCTCCTCTGCGCAGCGAACGCCGAGCGCCGGTCCCCAATAGGTCACGTCATCCCAGCCCCGATAACTAGTCTGTAGGTTTGGAGATTTTTCATTCCATTCTCCTCCCCGCAACACACGGAAAGACCCCCGCGATGGTCCCTGTGGATCATGAGTGGGAGAAGCCTGATAGAAATCTTCTGCATACCAATCTTTCACCCATTCCGACACGCTGCCGATCAGATCGAACACCCCGTAGGGCGACGCCGTCGCGACCCGACGCTCAACCGGTTCGGCACCGCTGGTGTCAGCCATGAGTTCTCTTTTTTTCATATGTCTTTTCGCGACCTCTTCATCATTACCCCAGGGATAACGTCGACCATCTGTCCCTCGCGCCGCCTTTTCCCATTCAGCTTCTGTCGGCAATCGTTTACCTTGCCACTGGCAAAACGATCGAGCCTGGCTCCACGTAATGTTAGTCACGGGATGATGCTCCCGCTGAGGGTCGTCGAACGCCTGGCGGTCTTTGGGCGGTGTGCAGCCGCCTCCTTCCACGCACTGTCGGTACCGCACGTTGGTGGCTTCGTGCCGGTCGATCCAGTAGGAACTCAGGTGCACTCGGTGTAAGGGACGTGCATCTTGAAGCCCATCCTCCGAACCCATCCAAAACTCTCCGGCAGGAATCAGCACCATCCCCTCAGGTTGAGCGATGCCTCGTTGGACCAACTGCTTTAGTTCTTCTTCCTGTGAAGTCTGGAGTTGACCATTCACCCGCGAGATCGTCTTCTCGTCCTGCACACTCGATGCATGATCTCGCAACGGACTCGGTAGTATGCGCGGCGTGACGACTGCCGGGAGATCACTTTTCGGCAACGCTCCGGCCGCGTGATCTAACGCCGGTGACATTGAAGCCGTGTCCGTGTTCCTGACCGTCTCGATGAGCACCGTAGTCCGGATGACCTCTTGGGCAAGGCCTTTGCTTTTGCCGTTTCCCTTAGCAGCCTTCCTTACTTTCCCTATCATCGTAAAGTCGAAATCCGGGATATTCGCAAGGAGAGGCGTGGCATAACTGATCGGCACCGCAAAGGACATCCCTTCCGGCACGATCCCGGATGAGTGACTGAATTTGCTGGTCATCACACCGATCACTTCTCCACGTCCATTGAAGATAGGCCCTCCGCTGTTGCCAGGGTTGACGGCTGCATCTACTTGAAAGACCCGCTGGACGCCCCTTGTCCGCACCGCCGCAATCCGCCCGCGGGTCACGGACACTTCCCTGAGACCGAACGAAAATCCGACGGTGATGACTTCTTGATCGAGTCGAACAGCGCCCGCATAGCCGATAGGCGCGTCCGTCAGCCCAACCGTTTCAATCTTGAGCAAGGCGAGATCGTGCTCGGAGTCGGTACTGACAAGGGTCGCCGGCGCGCGGAATTCTCCGGCGGTGAGCACAAAGATCCGTTTCGCATTCGCGATCACATGCTCCGCCGTCAGCACATACCCATCGCTATGGACAATCACCCCGCTCCCAGCAGGCTTCCCCGCTGAGGTATCCGGTCGCTCAGCACCCCAGAGGCTGGTGGAAGCGGCGACGATCATCACCCACAGAAGAAAGGCTATTCGTCTCATGGTCGAATCGGGATCACCACACTAATCGCACCAGCATTGTGCCCAAGTTTGAGCCCCTCACGTGGATAACCAGTCCGGTCCAGTTCCCCTTTGGGATCGCCATGACAATCCAAGCATTTCCTTGTCGCATAGAGCGGAAACATCAGGCGCAACGACCCGCTCTTCGTCGTGATTTCGCTAATGACTTTCTCAAGAGGATACGAGGGATCAGCAAATGCCTCTAATGCCGTTCGTTCGACAGGATCCGGCGCGTTCAGAGGATTGCGAGGCGCCAGCGCCGTCTGCTTCAGCCGCACATGTGTCCGATCAGTAAATCGGATACCCACTCGCGCACCGAAGATCGCGGGGATAAACTCCTTAGTGGTGCCACCTCGTCGATTGATCTCAGGTTGTGCTTCCGCAACCACCTGTTTACTGATTAATACCAGTTCTTTGAGCAGCCTCTTTGCCCGGACCGGAATCCGTGCGGCATCAAGATCCTGCAGATCGATACCGGAGCGACTGCGAAAGACATCGACTAATTGTCGTTCAAACAGGTCAGGGGTAAAATCTTTTTCGGATCTCTTCTGCTCATCGAGCAGAACGAGGTCTTCGTTGATGACGTTTCTTCCAGAATCGAGCAAAATCGCCAGGAGCCGGGCAGTCGTCTCGAATTCAAGGACCGTGTGAAGGGGAACACCGGATTCCGGCAAGCGATCTTTCGCACAGATACCTTCGTTGCTTGCCCAGCCAGCCATGGCACAGGCCAGGATCGATGTGAGAACCCACCGCAGGCGACTCGTCATAGCGCCGACTCTGCTATGTACTCGTGGTGGATGCACGTATGAGAGGCGACCTGCTGACTGCGAACAGGACACTCTCACAATCGGATGGTACGTTTGGTCAGAGGTGAAGTCAAGACGTGCAGACCGACTCCTTTACCATAACCGACGGATGTCAATCATGACGTAATCGGCAAGCTTCGACAACCTGTACGTCAGAAGAAAAAAAGAGCACCCCGCAGGGTGCCCACAAAAGGCGGCCGGCAATCGTGAATCGTGATGTATCGGCCGACGCAAATGAATCAATCACCGGTCGTCTTGTACCATATGTGTCACCTTTCAGATTCTTGAGCGTGAAACGAGAACATTGTGGGCTTGGGCGGGCGGCGCCGGGCTCCTAGTTCTCAATGAAAGCCGGCACTGCTCGCCCACTCCTCGCCTCTCGCCCTGAATGAGAACTCGCCTTGGCTATTTCGGAACAGAAATTTTGTATTCATCGAAGGGCGTCGCCAACACCGCTATTCTGAAGAGCTCGTCTGCTGCCTTCGGGTTGATCCCATGGTCACGATCCTTGAGCATTTTGAACCACTTGGCCATCCCGACCCGCACGGTCTCTTGATCGCCCCGTATCGCCGCTTTCTTCATGAGAGTCAGCTCACTGAGATACGGTTGCCAATCGGCTGGAACATTGTCGGTGGTGGGATATCTATTTTTATAAAAATTCACGGAACTGCTGAGTTCATCCATCCAATTCGTCGTTTGAGCTAATGCGACTCCCCCGGAGAACAGCACCACCGCACAGAAGACTGCAATGAATGTCACGATTATCGATTTCATGGAAGCCTCCTTTCATTCAATCGAAAGTGTGTCGACACCGATAGAATGAGCCTGCCACCTGTTCTCTCTTTACCCTCCTTTCCTTGTTGAACGCTCGCTCCCCCTACGGACGGCCTTTCATCTTGGCTTTATGTGGCATCATTCTATCGAGGAAAGCGAACGAAGCCCATCGCCCAATGGATGGTTTTTGCATACACCGTTCGGGTGATTGGTTGAAAGAAACGCGTAGCCAGCATTCATGAGGATTCGTCGTAAAAGCGTGCAGACGCGAAGCGAGACGAGCACTCGGAGCCGTGAAGTCATGAGGCATACTCGTGCAGTATATCGAAGGGCAGAACGGCGAGAGTGCCCGTATAGCCGCGTATCCACGCTTGCAGCAGAAGCTTCATGGATAATGCGGACAGAGTTACTTGCTGTTGAGATAGGCCAGAATCGCTTCAACCCGGCCGGTGACGGCAAGCTTGCGATAGATGTGGTGAAGGTGAGTCTTCACGGTATCGAGTGAGACACACAACTGATCCGCGATGTCTTTATTGCCTCGGCCGGATGCGGCGTACGCAAGGATCTCCCGCTCACGTTCGGTCAATAGTGTGACACCGGCGTGGCACCCACTTCCGGCCTCTTGCAGCGCAGAGACCACGTTCCGAGCAAAACCGTCCGGCATAAAGGGGGAATGGACTTGCTTCCCTTGGTAGGTGGCTCGGATGATGCGGAGAAACTCGGCATGATCGGCGTCCTTCAGAATATAGCCGCAAGCGCCGGCTTGCACCGCCGCCACGATTCTTGCGTCTTCATCATGGACCGACAACATCAACACCTTCACGTCAGGGAGGCAGCCCCTGATCAGGCGTGTGGCCGTGACGCCATCAAGTCTCGGCATATCCACATCCATCAAAATCATATGGGGTTTAGTTTTCATCGCAAGATCGAATGCTTCGTGCCCATCAGTTGCCTCTCCGACAACTTGCAGATCCGATTCGCGCTCTAGAAGCAGCCGAAGGCTTTGCCTAAAGAGCCGTTGATCCTCGGCAATCAGCAATGTGGTCGGCATAGGCCTCCTGACTCAGCGGCAGTTCGACAGAAAACACTGCGCCACCTGACGAACGATTCTCCACTCGAATCTTTCCCCGATGAGCCGCCACAACAAGGCGGCAAAAATGCAGTCCAAGCCCCCGTCCAATTCGAATGTCTCCGGGATTTTCCCTCCTGCAAAACATCTCGAACACATGAGGAAGATCCTCGGGCGCGATGCCGGGACCTTCGTCCGCGACTTGAATAATGGCCTGGGAGGGTGAGACACCATGAGATCCGCCGCCCATATATTCTGGCACCTCCGCCTGAACCGTCACAGTAATCGTTCCCTCTTGGGGGGAAAACTTGAGTGCGTTATGCACGAGATTAATGAGCACCCGCAACAGGCGACGACGATCGGCTGTAATTGCGACATCGTCGTCCGGCATCTCGACATAAAAGGCAATTCGTTTCGCGGCGGCTTCGGATCGGAAGAGCTGCACCACATCGGCAACAAGGCCTTTGACCGACACCGTCGAAATCAACAGTGGCAGCCCAGAGTAGCTTTCTTGATAGACGTCAAGCATGTCGTTGATCATGCCGAGCAACAGATCGATCGTCAGACGCATATCGTCCCACCATGGCCGGTGCATGGCCGATTGCGATTCTTCATCTTGTTCGAGCAACTCCAATGTCTTCTTGATCCCTACTAACGGATTGCGGATATCGTGAGCAAACATCGACGCAAAGTGACTAAGCGAGGCGAGGCGTTCCGAACGAATCAACTGCTCTTCGAGACGCTTCTTTTCGGTGAGATCGCTCAGCTGGACCATGACGGCAACCGGCGATCCGGCGTTCTCAACCGGCACCAGATCGACTTCCATGATGAGCGTCCCTTCACTCGATGAGGGCACCCGCATCTCACCGACAGGCAATTCTTTCTTCGTGACGATGACCGTTCCCAACAATCGGTGCAGCCGGGTACGATCCTCCTCTTGAAAGAGAGTCTCCACCTTCGTTCCGATCAGACGATCGGCCGGCGCCTCTAATTTCATCTCGCCTCGGCGATTGACAGCCTGAATGATTCCCTCCTCATTGACGAGTAACCTGGTATCTGTCGAATGATCCCACAACATCCGGTAGTGCTCTTCGGAAATGACCAGTTCCTGGTTCGCTCGCTCGAGTTCACCCACATACCGCTCCTGCTCCCGTGATGCACGTTCCAGCCGCTCCGTTAATTCATCGAAACTCGCCGCCAAGGTATCGATCTCCACAATTCCGGCAGCCTGCGTGGGCATCATCGGTTTTTTATCGCTCTGCTGCCCTAAGCACTGCACTCGGCAGACCAGCGCGTTGATCGGCTGTATAATGCGCCGTCCGAGGCGCCATCGAAGCAGAATGACTACGGCAAACACCACCATGCCGAACGCCACGAGCTTCCACAGAAGGAGACGTAAGGGGGCATACGCTTCGTCGGGATCTTGACGCACAAGAATCGACCACGATTCTGCCTGGCGGATATTCGGTCGAAGCACCACGGACGCAAATCCCACGATCCCGCCCCCTAGACCATGGGCATCGTCCTGGACCTCCATCCAAGCCGCCTCAGGGAGTGGGCCCGATGCAAGTGAGTCTTTCAGTGGCCCAAGAAGAGCCGTATGCTGTCCGGGGGGAAAGAGCGAACAAGCCAGCACCGTTCCCTGGGGCCCAATCAGCATTACATGACCGGTACTGCCGATCCTGCTTCGGAGGACCGAAGTCAAGAGTTGGTCCTTTTCGATTACCGCCTGTATCGCCCCCAATAGAGTCCCTGCTTCATCAATAATTGGCACGGCAATTTCCAAATCCCCAGCGCCTTTTTCGTCGAGACGCAACTTCCCCACCCATAATCGTCGTTGCTCGAAGACGACAGGCCACCAGGGTTGCCGACTGTATTGCGTCGTGGTGTTCTCACTGGTCGCTCCCCCGACCGAACGACCTCGAAGATCCAGGATTTCCAGTGATCGAAAATACGGTCGTTGTGATTCCTTCCACCGCTCAAGGACTTGCTGATCGAAGGTCAGCCTGGTGCCTTCTCGAACCGCTTCACGTACCTGTGGCAAGGAACTGAGCCGTTCCACCCACCCGATTTCTTTTTCTAGGATGAGCCCGACTTTATCTGCGCTCTGGCGAGCCAACTCTTGAAACCCAACACCGATAGCTTCGCGGAATGAGTGTTTGGTCTGCCAATACGCATAGGCCAAGCCGAGTGCGCCGGAGAGCAAACCGATAGAGAGGACCGAGAGCGTAATCGAGCGCTGAAGACTGACCGGCTTCCTCATGGGGCACCGATGAGTCATGCCCAATAGTGGAATGAAGGTACTGTGCCCCGTTATTCCAACGCTTCCAAGCTGGGAATGTCAAGGGTCCGTACAAATCTCTTCCAAGGCAGACAATCCGATCTTTCGATGTGGATGGCAATGTCTCTACTCTTTGGAACCATTGGTCCGCCTCATTGTAATGCACGGGACTCTTTCTCCGAGACTTGGATATTGCAATCGGCGTATACTCCACATGTCGAGTGAGCCTTCATGATCACAGCGGAGCCTTGATCGTGAAACATATCCCCTTCCATGGTCGCGTCGTTATCGAGCACCCCGCCATCCCCTTCAATCATTCCAGCAGCGGCCTCGGCCGTGAAGTCTTCGCTACAACAGGAGGTGTCATCATGTCCATCTCACGAATACTCAGCACCTATCTGAATCATGAACGAGTTCATTATGACGTATTACCACATCCAGAGGCCTTCCGCGCCCTTGCTATCGCGCAGCTGCTCCATACCCCGGAGAAAAAGATGGCCAAGATCGTCGTGGTAAAAGTGGAGACGCGGTTCGTCATGACCGTGCTCCCAGCAAATTGGAGTGTGGATCTCCATCGCTTGAGGACTGTTTTTGCCACACATTCGGTAAGGCTCGCGACCGAAGATGAAATTGCAATCCTGTTTCCCGACTGCGAGTTGGGCGCCATGCCGCCTTTCGGCAACCTCTATAGGCTCCCAGTGTATGTGGATCGCTCGCTCGCGGAGGACGAGGACATCATCTTCCAAGCCGGAACCCATTCGGACGCGATTCGCATGCGCTACTGGGACTTTGCCGCCCTCGTGTTTCCGGTGGTCGAGGAATTTCATCGTATACCTGCACATGCAGACATCCTCGATCTTGAGACAGCCGCTGGAACTGTTCGGGAAAACCAACCCTCCTCTTGATCAAGCCACTGTAAAGTTCGACCAGAAAGAGGCTGCCTTTCAGACTATCCTCAATGAAGCGCACGGACGTGGGCTGGAACAATCATGATGAGACGTCAGGGATCGAACGTGATGAAACGGTTCTTCGGCAGAGATATCACGAGTTGTTGCGGGATGCGTTCGGTTGAAGACTGTCAGTCGCGGAATAACCAAAGGGGCAATATCCCGCTCTGTTCGGGTCGTTCATGAAAAACACCACGGGCGACCCCATGGCTAGGTGAGGTCGCCCGTGTATGGAGCGGAGAACGCTGACGGTCTCCCTATTTCAGCCCGCCGAAACCAATTGCGCGCCTTAGTACGGGATCACGTGCAAGCAGTCCTTGCTCTCGTTGTTCCACACTACATCGCACAGGTTGGACATGCGCGCCACAATCTGCGCTGCCACGCCGCCCGTCCCGCCGAACAACCCGCACCAGCCCAAGGTCACAAAGCCCCAGTGCAACGGCGCCGCAAAGAGTTCATCGACAAACCAGAACGCATGCCCCCACTCGTTGAGCCCCACGTTGGGCAGAATCATCATCGGCCCTACGATCGCTCCTACCAGTGGGAACGACACCGCCTTGCTGAACTGCGGTAATCGGGTCATCGCATAGAGGTAACTTGCGACTCCCATCGTGATATAGAGCGGGAAGGTGAAGTAGAACGCAATGATATGGCTGGCGGTGAAGCTCGTATCGCGTATGATTACTTGATGCCAGGATGCGTCCTGCTCAAGCGTGTAACTTCCTGCCCAGTAGACACCGAAGACGTAACATGCGAGCCACATCATCCAGTAAAAGTACCGCTTCAGCTCGGTCTTGGGATCCACATTGGCCACGTTGCGATCCCGCGTCGTCCAAAGCCACCCCAAGATCGCGGACGCGTTGATGATGTTTGTTATCACGTTAAAGCGCCACAGATTCATCCAGACGTTTTCGAACTCCGGCGTCATAGAGTCCAGGCCATGGGAATACCCGAAGACGCGCTGAAAGACGACCTCGGCCCCCACCGCCCCCAGGATTGCAAACCAACCGATCTTGAGGGGCCTGGAATCGTACCAGAGCGACATGTCATAGCCATTGTCGCTCCCGCCCCCCCATGTGATTGTACTCGCCATATTCCTTACCTCCTTCTCGCGCACGCGAGAAACACCCCTGCAATTGATGATGAAGACCCGTTCGAGGAATGGGTTGAAGACAGCTCGTCAGAGGAGAAGCAATTCGATACAGCCGGTGATATTCACAGGGTCGATTCAGATTGCCTACGCGGCAAGACTAGAGCCGGCTAACATATCTGACGAGAGAAAACCCAGCCTTAACTCGACGGGCCATTCTGATCTGGTGGATTAAGGTCTGCCATGCTTATTCCCTCCTTTCGATTCGGAAGAACCGTGGGGGATTACAGTGCCATACGCGCGTTGGGCTGTTCTCCCCTCACGTGAATGGTGGCATATTAGGAATGTAGCCTATAACTCCTTGCCGACAAATGTCAAGAATGCGGAATAGGGTATCTAGATTTTCCCCACACAGCATCCTAAGTGTGAAAACGACTGTACTGGTTGAATATTCATGGTCATTCTTAGCGAAGAGATAAGGATCGATCCGCGTAAGGCTGGGAGGGTAAATTAAGGAAAGAATCGGAAAGTGGATACAGACTCAGTTTGGAGTCTTACAGCACATAACCCCATCCACGGGATGGCCCATTGAATGCCTACTCCTTTAGCGCTGCATCCCTTTCTCGATGAACAACCCGCGGTTGATATCGCTGATACTGACTATGCCGACGAGCGTGTCCTTGTCGACGACGGGCATGCGCCGGAAGTTTTTGAGGCCCATATACGAGGCGGCTTCCAAAATAGGATCGTGAGGTCCCACTGTCATTGGATTCTTGCTCATGATGTCTTCGACTTTCCCACCGAGCACCTCGTGATATCCATCTTCCATCTCGATAAAACTCCGGCTGTGTACGTTATCGTGAATATAGTCTCCATAGTTAGGATACAGTTGTATCAAAACATCGCGCAACGTCACCACTCCGATGAGCTGATTGCCTGCCTCGACCACAGGAAGGGACCCACAGTGACGGTGCATCATCTTCATCACGGCTGATCGGATCGTATCTGTCTTCTGAACCGTTACAACCCCAGTCGACATGACGTCTTGGACTAGCACGATGGCCTCCTCTGGTGAATCAAATCGGAATGACGTCTCCTTCCAGACCCCAGGGCGACATCGGCATGAAAACCGCCACGGACACCCATCAAGGGAAAGAGGGAAGAAAGACTCAAGCACCGCTCGTGATGGACATGTGGGATAACGCCGCCGACCGCGATGCACGTGTTTATTAGTACTGTGCCCTGTGCGATTGTGGGTCTTGACCCTGCTCGTCGACGTCGACAGTATGCTCACTCCGTGTGGAGGATCCTTCTGTATCAGCGTCCTGTCTCTCGACCGACTGAGCCAAGGTCTTCTTATCAGCGACCTCCTCTCTGAAAGTCAGAGTACAGTGGCATTCTTCATACTCCTGCCTTCATCTGCATGTCAATGAAGGAGCATACTCCTCGGAAGGAGCATACTCCTCGGATTTTTGGGCACATTGACCCAGTTCATCATGGGGCGTAAACTAAATGCATTGGCAGCAACCGCCTTTTCTTTCTATAGGTGGTGGCCATGGCCCTCCATAGAGCACAGAGCCAACGGTATGGCGAGGCCTGGTATAACCTTCTCCCCGCTCAATCTCTTCCTCACAATCTAGCTCAGTTATACGATCCCACTGGTCCTTTTACGTTCGCTGATCTCGGCGGCGTGGTGAGCCCATATCTCGATGAGGTACAGGTCTGGACTAACCATCATCGTCCGAAATGGTTCTCTACAACTCGACCAAGAGGTCGCATAACACGCCTGCCGCGCAACCAATTGCCCGATGCCGAAGAGGCTTTCGTATGTACCCGATCATTGCCCTGATCATCCTGATGCTGTTCACGTGGGTCGTTGCAATATGGGCCTCATGCGCTGACAGTGCCGCACCTGACGATGGAGAGAAACCGGAAAAACGTTCCGATGAACAGGATCACCGGGAAGCGTCCTTGAAACAGGACATTGAGCGGTCAACGGCGAGTCCGCGATTGCAGCAGAACCGCCCATGCATCGTGTGCGAGAAGACTTGCCGCCACACATACGTGTTCCAAACCCCCAATGGAGGACCCTATGGCTTGTGAACGTTGCGGTGGAATGAATGTCGCCACGCATTTCGAGGGGGACCGAGCCTGGGAGTATTACGGATGGAAGTGCCTCATCTGCGGCAATGTTACCGATCCGCTCATCATGACGAATCGGAACGCGCAAGCGCATGGAGCCATCGGACGAATGACTTCGAGCGGGATGAGACCAGCGCGTGGCGCTGTCAGCCCAGGGCGGCATACAGGCGCAGCTCGGTCATAAACCCACGGTTGATCCATGAAAGGACCTCATAGACTCAGAAATCCGTTTTGTCCACAAGGAGGTGCCGTCATGAAGACCTCGCTCATTATCTATGCCAGCCCTTTCGTAGTCGGTCTTATCGCGTCTCTCGCGCTTGCCAATCCGGATATGCTGCCGAAACACCCGGGCTATCCGATGGGGAAATCGATAGATCCCGTGAAAGGGCAAGTCCCTTGCCAATGATCCGGGCCAGAAGAACGCTTCAGGCGAGAATGCGTTGGGTGAGTCAGCGGCATTCGACGATGTCCATTCGTCCCATCATCTTTCAATCAATCAGAACGACCAACGGCTGCTAGAAAAAGCAGGAGCGGGAATTCTTCCAAAGGTTCAGGGACCGAACATCAAGATCGAACCGCCTGTGAAAGAAGCCTCCAAGATCAACGCATCTCCGCAGTGACGGCAGATTACAGGAGCAGATCGACACAGGCCAAGGACTAGCACCCGATTGAATACATAGTCGCCTTATCGGGCTCCATGACAAGCATACAGCGTAGCGTCACTGGTTCCGTGTCCATCTCATGAATCCGGCAAGCTCAGTCTCGTCCATCATCAATTCTGATTCGCTCCAGTCCGCCACTGCTTTGGCCGTCCTCACCCTTGACCAGTGTGTGACCAAGGCGTAGAGTATAGTCTCGTTCACGAGCCGCCTCATTACTAGGAGGTGGTGGCCATGATCCTCCGTGGAGCACAGATCCATCGGAATGGAAATGGCAAGTGCGGCCTCCTCCCCAATCCAACTCTTTCCAGAAATTACGCACCGTTGCCTTCCGCCAGTGTATTTACGAACACCGGGACGAGTCTCTTCGACCGCATCAGTCTCTTTTTACAACGACAAAGGGGGCAGTTCCAGCTCACGCTCCGATTATTGTATAGGGGTCGAAACCCCTTTCATGCGACTCGAGCAAGATATCGCCTGGTTCGCGAGCCTCGCGCTTAATTGCCCGATGTCAAAAGGAGGTCATCATGTCGCAGCGCTACAACACCATCGACATTATCGTAGGGGTCGGCATGTGTGCGATTGTCTTCGGAGGCCTGCTGATCTTTTTTGCTGCGAACGGCACCTATCAGGCCGCTATCCCACAGCCCATCGCGATTGAACAACCTGTCGGTGTTGAATTTGAAATGGCTTCGCTCCAACCCGCCCTTGGCCAAGCCATTGTGGATCAGACTCTATTCGAACGCCGGGCCAATCAGCTTAGTGCCCAATCTGCAACAGAATGGAACAAGGCGACCCTCGCTCACTTAGAGTTCCAATCACTCCCAGGCGGTCCCTTGGGAGAAGTCATGCGCCAGGCTGAGACAGTCCCGGCCGACCATATGGCCCGAGTCCAGTATGTCATGGGACGGGCGATTGTGAATTCTACCGCACGCGGCATTCGAAGCGGACTGTTGTCGGCTGATCAGTATCTTTCGGATTACAACACCAGCATGATTCGCGCAACCGAAACGAGAGGACAGCGCCTTGATCATGAATTCGCATCCACGTGGCAAGCGACTCTTGGGCAAAGAATTGTGGACACAATCCAAGATCGTAGTAGGCGGGCCGGTGCAATCCAAGAACAGCTTGGCACGGCTATTGTCCATCTGACGCAAGCCCAAGTAGGACCGGAAGAGGTCCGGGCTACACAACAAGAGCAACTGGCGAGTCTCCTGGTGGCCACCATTCGCACCGAGGCACTAGCGGATCGCTTGGACCTACTGGCAGCCATCGAGTCTTTTCCTGATGATGTAGCAGTCGCCTCAACAGAACCGGCGTCCTGGCCCGAAGTTCCAATGGGCTATCTGATTTTCGCCGGCCTCATGTTAGTTACCGTCTTCTTCGGAGGTCTTTCGCTGGCTGCTCGGAGCAGAGAAATCAAAGCACTTGCCGAGATGGAACACCAGACAGCCAAGTGGGTATATCGAATGGCGGCATGAAGGCGTGCAGAGAAAGGACTCGCGTGATCCACACGCGAGCAAGTGACTTATGTCCTGGGTATATTGGGGAATCGTGATAGGTTTCGTGGCAATGGTGGCGACCATTTTCGAATGTGTCGGTATATTGTCCTCTAACTCGAAGGGGTCACCTAAGGAACCGAACGGCAAGATCAATGCGCCGGGAGAGGCAATCACGCACGCCTCAGCCGACCACCGTCACGCTGCATAGGTGCCTGCGACAGGCCTAGACGAATCTGGCAGTGATACAAATTCAGTATCTCCTCATCGAGACCATCGGATTCGAAAGGATGGAGTGCGCCTATGCAGCCGCTTTCATGCTCGATGACAGGAGAGAGCGAGACTAAGAGAGTCAGAGTGCCAACTCTTGCGAGAATGACCAACGCATCAGAACCGTTATAAAGACGGAACAGACACGCAAGCTGTGTGTCGCCTTGTTCAGGGTATTTCCGTTTGCTGGGTACTCTGGCACATTGCACGTCTGTGACGGATTCTCCAATATCGGAGAGATCCTATCAACCGCGCTGATATAGGCTCGGATTACTACTTATTCTATTCGTAGCCATATAACAGCTTCATAAAACGACTTTCGTGCCGACATATCCGACTACATTCAACATACTCGAACCAGTCTTGGCGAAAGGAACCGTTGAGCGTGAAAACAACAGGCTGAAACAATATTTTTCCAATCCACACTTTAACCGATCATCGGAATATTACTTTTCTGCAAACTCAATATGTCGAACTCGCTCCGATCCAGATGTACAGCCGTACTGGTTGTACATCGCTACGAGAGACACTCTTGGCGCAATGCTGTCCAGTCAGCAATGATATGCATTAGCCTGATATTACCTGGTCTGGTATGGCCTGGAAGAACCCGGCAGCCTCTTATCATTAGTCATGGAAACGATGCGACACTGAAGGCCCTCATAGAGCAACATACAGTTAGTGGTGAAAGTCTTAGATGTGTGGATTGGGACATGTCAGGAAGAGCAGCGCCACACGACTTTAAAACTACACGGGCGACCTCCCACCGAAGTAGGAGGTCGCCCGCAGACACTAAGAACACTGCCGATACGATTTAGTATGGAATGACGTGCAAGCAGTCCTTGCTCTCGTTGTTCCACACCACATCGCACAGGTTGGACATGCGCGCCACAATCTGCGCCGCCACGCCGCCCGTCCCGCCGAACAACCCGCACCAGCCCAAGGTCACAAAGCCCCAGTGCAACGGGGCCGCAAAGAGTTCATCGACAAACCAGAACGCATGCCCCCACTCGTTGAGCCCCACGTTCGGCAGAATCATCATCGGCCCCACGATCGCTCCCACCAACGGGAAC
>CBDDRW010000090.1:0-20915 GCA_965233175.1 uncultured bacterium | reverse complement strand
GGGCACCGATCATACTCCGTCTGATGATGGGTACATGGTTAAGCAGCAGATTTTACGAGATTAAATCGGTTCAGATTACTCATTCAAGCACCCGGGTTTGCACTCCCTGATGAAAGTGGTCAACGGTGACGCATCGACGGTCTATACGTAGCATGTGGCCCGGTTGTAGGTTCAAAAACAAGTTCTTTTTGAACACTCATGAAGCCTAGGAGGAAATCCCTGAAAAGTCGATGTCTGAGAAACCTGCACAGAAGGAGGATTTTGGACAGAGTAAGGATGGATGCAAGTCACATCTCTGTATCCAGACCGGAGTTCTAACAAGCCGAAGGTCATTCACGTTTGCACTTATGATCGGCTCGATGAATTTCCGAGCAGGGCCCATATGTCCCTTCTCTTTAGGGTTGACGCATCGCGTTAAGGGGCGTCAATATATGCATATGCCACTTTGCCGCGGTCGACACAGGCGCCTTCATCGGAAAGGACGCCACGGCGGTTGGTTCCGCTGAAAAATCTAAGAGTTCCTGCGCGAAGGAGAGTTCTCTGTAATTTAGTACGAGGTCTGGAATTGAATTCACCTCGAAGTGAAAACATTCTAAACCACAAACAGCATCGTTACGTGTCAAGCTCCTCGCAGACTGATCCCCCCTCTTTGCTCGGCTAGATTCAACTAATTGTACACAGTCTTTTCAGGGCGTTGCGCCTAGGATCGAAATGGCCGGCGTCTAACTTCGTAAGGCGTACAAGGGCATCTTGCCGGAGGGAACATGCTATGGATAAACCGAGCGGTCAACTAATACGCGTCAGGCAGGTGATGCAGGGTGTACAGGAGCGAAGAGATAGCAAGCGTGCGCCCTGCAGGCGAGTTTGCCTCTTCAAACTGACGAAGTTTGTGGGCAAGAGAACTGTGAAGCTGACAAAGGGATCCGGGCACGCGATCAATAAGAGCGTCAGGGGCATGCTGCTCTTGCTTCCTGTGCCATTGCACAGACAGCAAGTGGTCGAAATTCAAGTGCCCTCAGAGGCGAGGGAAATGCCGGGCACAAAATTGGTCGAAGTATGTTGGGCTCGGCCCATTTCGGTAAGCGACCGAGTCAAGATGTACTTGGCGGGCACTCGTTTTTTCTTTGAACTTCCTGCTCCTCGTCAGTTGCCACAGGCTCGCTAGGAGGTTGCGGGGCCAAACATTTGGCGCTTTATAAGGAACCAGATCATGCATTCTCGAGGTGCACTCTGCGGGCTGCCTCCACTATGTGATCGTTACCGAAGACGTCGCAATCGATATCCTGTGTCCGAAACCATCGGAGATCGTGGAGGTCGCACCAGCGAAGGCGGACGAAAATCTACCTGGCAAGTCACGAATCCTCTACCATTCCTATGACGAGGAGCAGATAGAGCAGATCGTGGAAACATCACCGAGCGGAAGTTGGATATCTAATAAGCAGCGCGTTAATCCGACGGATTCGCGGACATGCGGGACGCGGCTTATGTGCGGCGGCAGAGGGTGGGAGTAACATGCATTTTTCTCGGTCGTGTGCTGTGGCTTAATGAGTAAAAAATATCTAACGCTTGTGCTTATCAAATAATGGTGTGCCTATGAAAACATTCATGGTGATAGCAGTAGTAGTAATCCTCGGTGGTGCTCTTGCTGCGTATTATTACTGGCAGCAGACCCAGCCTGAACCTGACGCAGTAGAAGTCACAGCGCTGCCGCCGACGAGTGAACCGCCTCAGCCGATGGTGCGCCAAGTGGTGAAAGTTCCCGAGGAAAAGTTTCCGCTCCCACAGCTGGGTGAGAGCGATAGTGTTATGCTTGAAGCCTTGGCCAGCTTGATGGGCAAAGAATCATTGTTGAAGATCTTCCGCGTTGAACAACTCATACATAATATCGTAGTCACTATTGATCACCTGCCAAGCCAGGGCTTGCCAGTGAACACAATGCCGGTTACCTCGGTGCCGGGCAACCTTGTTGCTTCGGTAGCGGATGGGGAAATGAGCATTAGCCCAAAAAACACCGAGCGTTATACGCCGTATGTGCGTCTTGCCGGAGTGATGAACACCGAGAAATTAGTGGCGCTGTATCTTCGCTTCTATCCGCTGTTTCAGCAGTCTTACGAGGAGCTTGGCTACCCGAATAAATATTTCAATGACCGTTTGATCGAAGTCATCGACCATCTGTTGGCCGCACCCGATATCAAAGAACCCGTGAAGCTTGTTCAGCCCAAAATAGTCTACGTCTATGCTGATCCTGACCTTGAAGGACGCTCCATAGGCCAGAGGATTCTCATGCGGATAGGGAGCGATAATGAGGCGAAAATCAAAACCAAGCTGCAAGAAATCAGACAAGAGCTGTTTCTGCATATGCATGAAGAAGAAGTAAAAACTGCCAAGTAAAATGAATCCGACTCGCGTCCACTGGGGGGCCAAAATACAGATCGGAGAGCCAATTGTGCTAAATGTGTGCTAAAACTTTTCTTAAAGGTCAAGACTCATCGGAATCGATGGAGACAGTAAAACAACCTAAGGCCCCGATATAGAGTAAAGAACGGGAAAACCATTTGAAACATCGAGTCTTTTCAAAATCGTCTTACTCACATTCGTAAACCGAAGGTCTGTTCAATCCGGATTGCTGGCTCCATATATCTCATGCACTTCAACACCGCTTCCCTGTCAACCGAACAGGGAGCTGGCCCCCGCTTAATTTGTGGACAGGTAGTTTAGGCCGGCTTCTCCGCACATGAATCGCTCCCAATCTTCAATACACTATCTACATTTAGACGGAGAAGTACGCCAGTATCCTTGCTCCATCCAGATTCGTATGTATATTTTGTTGAATATCTTGACTGTCTGACGCATTGCAACCAAAGTGATGCTGCGAGGTGTAACGCTCGCTGACTGGCCTATCTCCTGCGCTTCCTGCTCGTTCGGAGCGTGATTGATTCTCAAGTCTCCGGTTTCTTGGGTTTTGTTCCGAATCGGGATCATGTTGGCCACAATCCATTCGGTCTTAGGACGCATTCCTCGGGTTGCGTGATGGGAGGGCTGTCGCTTATCCGACAGATTTCAGGCGTGTTGATCAGAGATCAAAGTGAAGTTGCGGTATCAGTACATTCCACAGGAGGACATGCGATGAATGCGGATCAGCTCAAGGAGAAATGGATGCAGTTCAAAGGTGAACTGAAACAGCAATGGGGCAAGTTTACCGATGAGGACTTGCAGCGGATTGAAGGGAACTATGAGGAATTTGTCGGCAAAGTCCAAGAACGATATGCCGATAACAATGTCGCGCTGATGAAGTGGGCGGACGCGTGGCATGCGATGCCGACGATGAAACCTGTGGGGGAGGGGAAATAGCTCCACGGAAACACAAGCAACTCACGAACACCGATGGCCGATGGACCTGTACCTCTCGCGTAAGGAGAACATGATGAACACACGCTATATCCTGAGATTCTGCACGGTTCTGATCCTCAGTGAGGCTCTCCTCGCCGGATCGGCTAATGCATTCGGTACAGCTGATGGGAAAACCCCGATCACGGACACATGGCTGACGGCGAAGACTAAGATTGCGTTGTTTGCCAATGCCCGGGTCAAGGGGAGGGAGATCACTGTCGAGGCGTCACGGGGTGCGGTGATAATTCGTGGCAAGGTGGATTCTGACAAAGCAAGGCAGACAGCGGAAGGAATTGCTAAAGAGATTCCCGGGGTGACGAGTGTGAAGAATAATCTTCAAGTCATCGCCCCGTCTATACGCGAGGTGATCGATGACAAGGATGAGGCGATCACGACACGAGTTGCTGAGCGGATCGCAAAGGACTCACAACTGGAGAAAGCCGGTATTCTCGTTCAGACCTTTGCGGGTGTGGTCTCTCTGAGTGGTGAGATTTCAGACATCGTAACCAGTGCCCACGCGTCTTGGGCGGCATGGCAGGTCCCCGGCGTGAAGTTGGTGAAGAACGAACTCAGGGTCAAAGAGAAGGCCTAGGGCCTCGATATTCAAATAAGAAGCGGGGAACCATTTGAAACACCGAGCCTTTTCAATAGTGCCTTACGCACATTCCTAAACCGTTTGTCGTACGTTCAATTTGTATCGGGGGCACCAAACAGAAATCGCTCGTGCAATCGGTCCAGTCACTTCGTCCATAATATCTCCTCTCGCCGATACGGAGTTCAAATTCGCTTGCCCGTCACGCGTGGTTGCGTATACTCATTTGTGTAAGCGAACCATGTTGAGAAAGGAACGCGCGTGTCGAAGCGAAGTCCCTCGAAGCCAAGAAGCCGCCTCGCCAACCCGTGTGTTGTGGAGTACCTTGGGCCGAACTTTACGGAACAGGGAACGATAACGGATGTTTCTGGCGCTGGAATGAAAATCATCGGCACTCGCTCAGTTCATGTGGGCATGCGCCTTGGCCTCCGACTATCGGTCGGGAATCTCCCACACCCATTCAGATTCCCTGCGCCTATGTGCGATGGACGCGCAATCAAGAGTTCGGGGTTAAGTTTGGTCCGATGGAGGCATCAGTGTTGGCACGACTCCACGACCTTCTATTGGTGTACCAAGGCTCACCAATCTATCCGACCACGGGAAAATATTGTTGCCCGATCGAGCTCAGAGTGGCCCGGACTCGCTTTCCCCTCCTCATTCCCCATAAGTCGTCAGAGTAAGTGTGGGGGACCCGCGAACCGTCACAAACAATACGGGCTATGGGACGTCCTCCTTCGTTCGAGGTATCTCTTTTAGGTCTAACCAATTCAAGATGATCCGGTATTCTTGTGACCAGGCTGGTACACAAGGAGGGCATTATGACCCTGTACACGTTGTCAGGGTTATATGGCGAAAGATCACTTCTTGGATCTCATGGAGAGTGCGGAAGATATGTGGCTGGCCGGTTGGCGCTGCCTCAACTGCGGAAACGTTCTTGACCCTGTGATGAAACGGAATCGGCTTCAGCAGCGGTTGGCCGTAGTCGTCTCAACTGTAGGAGAGCTGGCCCAGAAGATGGAACCCAGGAACATCTCGGCGCCATCATAAGTTTCGTGGTCATCAGGTTGGCCATGAATGAATCGCCGTGCCAGTGGGAGCTAGGTCGTTTTATTTCAGAGGCGGTTTCGAAAGTCCTCGTCCATTTTCCTATGTTTTCTTGCCAGGTTGTGGAGGCTGGGCTAGACTTTCTACAGACTTATGGCACGGGCAAAGACATCAGAACTATCTCGCGTGCGGTCCAAATCCGCCACGGTTGAAGAACTCACCCGCGGTGTTGGAAACCTCCAGGAATTTCTCGCACAGGTAGAAGACATGGGCCGAGAAGGCTTTCCTTATCTCGACGCGGCCAGGGCAAGAACAGAGTTGCAATTTCGCGAATGTATTCGCCGCACGTTTGGCGAGAAATCTCCGGAGTTCCAAGAACATCGTCATCACAGACTTCTCATGGACACCCCTGAGAGCACGGAGCAAAGCATCGCCCTCATTAAGACCCTCATTGCTACGCTTGAGCAAAAAAAACGTGATCTCCAAGGGGGGGGAGCTTCACTTCAGCAAAGCCATCTTGCTTCTCCGGTCTCACCCGTGTCTGTTCCCGCACGTCCACAGATGGCCATCGTGCCGGCATCGATCTCAACGGTGCAGATGACCCTGACGCAAACAAAGCCGATCACAGTTCCGCCGGTCACCGTGATGACGAATCTCGGTCTTGTTCCAGCTAGTGCTATACCGAGCTCACCTCCGGCTCCCCCGATTCGTTCTGCTTCTCAGCAAAAGCCTGAGCCTATGAGCCCATCGACGTCGTTGGCTGAAGCAGCACCGGCACCGGTAGCAATGGCGATGCCGCATACTCTTTCCCCTTCGGAACCAGTGGTTCAAGTCGCTCAAGAGCTTCAGCCTTTGCCATCACAAGCGGGACAGGTTGCACAAGCCGATGTATCCCTAGCCGACACGCCGACTCATTTACCACAACCGGAACCGGAGCCCAGCATACACCTACATCTCATTAATCCCATTGCCAGTCCACAGGCTAAGACGCAGGAAACCCAGGCTATCCTTCAGAATCCGAAGCAAACTCCCTCAATGCCGACCAGCGCCTTCTCGCATCTTGAGCCTGGACCGCAGCGTGTTGATGCGGGATCGGACCCTGTCGAACTCGTGAAGATTATCTGTGGCCGGTTCCATGCCGTTGTCAAGCAGTTGCGACTCCGTGGGGAATATCGGGCGACGTTACAAGTGGAGGACGAGGTTGATGCGCTAGATCTTCTGCACGCTCTGCTACGGATTCAATTCAACGATATCGACACGGATGAATGGACGCCAAGCTATTCAAGTGGCGCCCTGCGTACGACACTGTTGCTACATGAGAGCCACCTTGCGGTGATCGTCAAAAAAACACGCCCAGGCCTCACTGCCAAAGATCTCACAGATCAACTTCGGGTTGACGCAGCGCGGTATCGATTCCATGGCCGCTGCACCACGCTCTTGTGTTTTGTGTACGATCCTGATGGTCGTATCGGGAACCCTCAAGGCTTCGAAGCGAGTCTCACGAGCGTCAACGATTCATTTATTGTCGACGTACTGGTAGCCCCGAAATGAGGTGATACATGAAAAAGTCTAAATCTGCTCCCATCACGCGTCCCAGCTCGTCAGCGGGCAATCTTGCATTGACAGATGCGCCGAGCATCCGCTACGTTGATAAAGACGTCACGATTGCCGCAGTGCCATGTACAATTCACGCTCCAGTCGATGGCGGGAGAATCATGTCGGATCGGGCTTATGTGCTTATCAATGTGCAGCCCGGTCGCACGAGCGATGTGGTTCGGGCGTTGTCTGGAATCAAGCAGATTAAGACGATCGATCCTTGTTGGGGCAAGCCTGATATCATTGTGGTGGTAGAAGTTTCAGATCAGGATGCCTTGACCCAGTTGGTGCTGAGCCGGATTCACGAGATCGACGGTGTGCAACAAACTGACACCCATCTTGTCTATCGATTGAAGGCCGATGCGGCCAAGTGACTCACCCTCTTTTTGATTCAGCCTTGTCATGTGAGCGCCCAAGTATACTGGCCTTCACTTCTTCATGAGCTGGACGTGATCGGCATGACGCGCTTTACCCATGCAGGAGAACCAGTTTCATCACGGTAGGCGATTCACCTCCTACTCGGTCTCTCCGTTGTCGGCATCATCACCAAGATCCAATCCAAACCGATCGGCCATCCGATAGAGCGTGCGCCGATCGATACCCAGAATCTTTGCGGCTTTGACCTTATTCCGCTTGGTTTCCTTCAGTACGCGGACAAGATGACGCTTCTCGACTTCCTCAAGTGACAACGATCCTTGATCGTTACGATCGATTGCTCTGTCGGTATCATGTGCCGGTAACTCTGTCCGATGCAGTGATGCTGGGAGGTCGTCCGGTGTAAGGAGGGGGCCGTGACTCAACGAGACGGCCCGCTCAATGGCATTTTCCAGTTCCCGCACGTTGCCTGGCCATCGATACTGCATCAACAGTTCCATCGTCTCCGGCAACACTCCGCGCACCGCATGCGTCTCCCCGGCTGCACATTTTTGCAAGAAGTGATGCACCAACATCGGGATATCTTCCCTCCGCTCCACCAACGACGGCAGGGTGATACGCACGACATTGAGCCGGTAAAATAAGTCGTCTCGAAACTTCCCTTCCTTCACAAGCAGTTCGAGGTTTCGGTTGGTGGCGGCGATGATGCGGACATCGACTTTGGTCGATATTGTGCTGCCGACGCGGCGTACCTCGTGATCTTGCATCACCCGCAATAACTTTACTTGGAGCGGTTGGCCCATCTCGCCAATTTCGTCGAGAAACAGCGTGCCTCCGTTTGCGGACTCAAAAAGGCCGATTTTATTTGCTACCGCGCCGGTAAAGGCTCCCTTCTCATACCCGAACATTTCCGACTCCAGCAGAGTATCCGGCAGCGCTCCGCAATTCACCGGAATAAACGGATTGTTTCGACGGGGCCCATTTGCATGGATCGCTCGTGCAATCAGTTCTTTGCCTGTCCCGCTCTCCCCTTGGAGGAGCACTGTGCTTTTACTCTCGGTCACCCGTGCCACCAGCTTATAGACTTCCAGCATAGCGGGACTGCTTCCCACCAGTGGCGACCATTCATCTTTGTTCTTCAACTCTTCACGAAACCGGGCATTTTCTCTGATGAGTCGGCAATGGTCGAGACTCCGCTTGACGACCAACTTGATATCTTCCTTCTTGAACGGCTTGGCAAGATAGTCGTAGGCCCCTTGCTTGATTGCCTCGATGGCGCCCTCAAGGGAACCGAATGAAGTCAGCATCACGACCGCCGTGTCAGGGCTCATACGTTTAAACTCACGCAAGACTGTAAGCCCATCAACCGCTCCCATGCGAATATCTGTCAGCACCAGGTCCACTCGACCCTGACGTCCTCGCGCAATCACTTCTTCACCGCTGGCGAAGGCTTCAACGGCATACCCTTCTTTCTTTAAGGCCTCGGCCAAGAGATCGCGCGCGACCATATCGTCATCGGCAACGAGAATTTTCGCTGGATGCATCAGTGCTTCTCCGCCATATGCGTGGACTCGGCTTTCAACCCAGGTAAGGTGATGGTCACGGTTGTGCCTCGCCCAGTTTCGCTTTCGAGTACAAGACTCCCTCCGTGGGCCAATACTGTCTCGCGGCTCAAGAATAGCCCTAATCCGGTGCCTTTGCCAACGGCCTTGGTCGTAAAAAATGGTTCAAACGCTTTCTGCACGTCGGATTCAGGCATGCCACATCCTGTATCCCTCACTTCGATGGTGAGCACCAGAGGTGACAGTGAGTTGGCAACACGGGGGCCACGGTCAAGCTCCTCGGGCGAGGCCGTACGGGCTCCTACCAACACATTCACTGCTCCGTGCGGCGGGGTGGCGGATAAGGCATTGGCGAACACGTTTACCATCACTTGATGTATTTTCTCCGCATCGGCCCACACGAGTGGGAGGTCTTTGGGAATTTCGATCGTCGTCGTAATTTCTTTCGCATGGAAGGCTGGCTCCATCAGCACGACCGCCGGGCTGATGACCTTTTCCGCAGGCAACCACGTCGGTTCAGGTTGGCGCTGTCTGGTTGAGGACAGCAAATCCTGAATGATCCGAACCACCCGCGTAAGCTGCTCATCGATGACGGTGATCCTCTTCTTCATTTCAGGTGTGACGTCTGGTTCTTCCGCCAGCGCTTGCACGTGCCAGGCAATCGAGTGCAAGGGCGTTCCAACTTCATGCGCTACGGACGCCACCAGTTGCCCCACTGCCGCTAAGCGTTCCGAGCGATTCAACTGATCTTTTGCATCGACCAGCTGTGTATTGGCCCTCAGGAGATTTTCGGTCTCCCTAGCCAGCGCGGCGCGCGCCGCCGCCTCTCTGGTTTTTTGCTCTTCCCACGTCATTCCGATATAGGCCACGACGAGGAGTACGCCAGCGACCACGCTACGATTAATCACTGCCGATTGCAATCGCCCCGGCTTGGTCGGTTGCAGTAGCCCCATGTAGGTCGCCACGATACAGGCCACCACCGTGACGAACATCAGGCTGCGGCTGCGCACGGTTGCAACCAATAGAATCGGCAACACAAAGCCATATGCGCCGACCACGTTGGCGGGGGCGACCATTTCAAGCACGACGATCGTCAGGAATACCGCCCCTGCGATTGCCAGGACAATGCGATTTTGTTTTAACATGGGAAAGGGTGGCCGGGTGATTGCCGATGAACCATGGTCCGATCTTTCGCGGGCTGAGAGAACATTATCTCACGCACGAAACCGTCAACGGTCTGCTCCTCGGTGTTGAGCACGCCGCTGGCGGACTTTTTCAGCATCTGGAATAGAGGGTCTTACACTCCCGGACGTGCCGAACGCAAGACAGCCCCAAGTTGCCGTAGGCGTGCATCACACAGCATGTGATCGACAGGAATTGCATACTTACGGTTCCAGTTCGGATGACTGTCGATCGTTCCTGGAAGATTGGTTTGCGACAGTTCGCCTAGGCCGTCTTCGAGATTTGCCAGCACCAAATAGGACGGCGAGCGAGCCAGGTAGAGATGAATCGCTTGGCAGAGTTCAGTCGTCATGGTGGGTGCAGTGGCCAGGTCTTCAGTCACGTCGGTTGGCAAGAGGTGTTCTCGCTGAAGCGCGTTGAGGATGCGAGCTTTGTCGCGCTGGCGCTCCTCCCAGGCCTGACGGTACGCCGCGTCATTGTGAAAGGCGCCCAATCCTGACCGTATGTGCAAGTCCTCGCCGGACCAAAATCCAGCAAGGGTCGGCAAGTCGTGCGTCGTAGTCACAGCCAATGATTGCGCGGGGTAGTGACCAGGCGGCTTCATGACGTCGCCTGCATGGCGCTCGAAGTAGAACACACGGTACGATAGCACTCGTGCTTTCGCCAATTGCTCTCTGACCCAATCGGGGACCGTGCCGAGGTCTTCTCCGATGACGAGGGTACGTGATCGTACGCTCTCTAATGCCACGATAGCCAACATGTCTTCAAATGGATAGTGTACATATGTACCTTCGGACGCGGGCCTCCCACGCGGAATCCAGAAGAGGCGAAAGAATGCCATGACATGGTCCAGCCGAATCGCCCCTCCGGATCGGAAGTTATTCCGCAAGAGCTGGATCAAAAGCTCATAGCCGCTTGAGCGCAGTGCGTGAGGATTGATCGGTGGAAGGCCCCAATTCTGCCCCTCGGGCGCAAACGAATCCGGCGGGGCGCCGCAGTCGGCTCCAAGCGCCAGCACTGATTGATAGATCCAGGCTTCGGCTCCATTCCGATCTGCGCCAAGTGCCATGTCATGATACAGACCGATTCGCATCGCCACATGCTCAGCTGTCCGCTGGACTTCGTTCAACTGTTCGCTTGCCACCCACTGAATGTATTGAAAGAAGCGAATGCGCTTCCGGTGCCGGTTGGCGTATTCACGGACTGGTTGGCCGGGCATCAGAAATTGTTTGGGCCAATCGTGCCACGTGGTTGATGGGGATTGAATCAGCCGGCGTTCTTCCTCCAAGGTCTGGAAGGTGGCATACAGCTCGAGGGGTGTTCCCTCGGACTGGATGAACTGTTCCAAGCGCCGGGCGCGTTCCGTGCTCGGTTGGAGATGTGGCTCCTCTCCGCTGTAGTCTTTCGTGAGGAATGTGCTATAGGCCAGATTGAGCATGGTGCGTTTGACCGTTGCTACGGCGTCGTAGTCTACATGATGAGTCTGTCGTAGTGCCTGGAGCCTAGCTTGAAACTCAGGGTCCAGGAGTTGGGGCTGGGTCTCTTCTGACTCATACAGTTCAGGTAGCCGATCGAGATCAATGTAGAGTTCATTGAGATACAGCCGACTGTAGGGCGCATAAGGGCTGATATGATAGGGTGCGGTATTCCGCAGGGCATGCAGCGGATTGAGCCCAATCACTCCAGCGCCGAGTTCTTTCCCGGCCCACTCTACAATCCGTCCGAGATCGGTGAAGTCGCCGCATCCCCAATTACGATCGGAGGGCAACGAATAGAGCTGCAAGGCGAATCCCCATAGCCGTTGGTTTGCTTCGAGTGGAGGGGGGATATAGCATTGCCGGGGCGCCACGATGACCCGCATCGTTCCCTCGGCAATACCAACCAGACTCTCGGCCCGTATTGCCACAGTATAGTATCCAAGTGAGAGCCCGTGCGGGGCCGGGATTTCCACACGCACATGTCGTTGCCCTTTGAGGAAACGAACCTCGGCGGTGGTGAGTCCAGGTCCTGCTCGGCCTTCTTGCGCCATAGCATTTGCTTCGTCACGGATTTGCCATTCCACTGTGAGGGACCCTTCTTTTCCGTCTTCGAGTGCCAGATAACAGGACAGAGGACCTCCGATCTCGCCATCACGAAGAATCCGCACCGGATCGCAAAGGCGTTGCCACGGCGCGTCATCCCATTCTTGTAGTGCCTGTGTGAGCGAAGCGATCGAATCGGTCGCAAACCCCATGGCAGTCAAAATAGCGCGCTTGGTGTCATCGGATGTGAGGTGAAGAGTACCAACGATATCGTGATAGTCACTCGCGATGCCGGCACGTTCGGCGAGTTTGGCAAGAAGGGTCTGCTCAGTTAGCTCATGCATGGACGAGAGTCTGCGTGAAGACCGACGACATGTCAAGCTATCCCATTGTTCTTGAAGAAGAATTAAGCGTAGATCATTTTCCTATACGTCCACAGACTTGAGCGACGTTTGACATGACTGAGAGCAAAAATTCTTCCATTGATGGCTCAATAATGCTGTGGTAAAAGTGTAAAAGAGGCCGGGCTTTCGCATGAGGCAGCCGCTTTGCTCGCAACATGACTCTGAATTAGTTTTAAGTCGATGGATCATAAACCGACACTTCCGCTCCTCCTTATACCACTCGTGAGGCGGAGGACAAAGCTCGGCCAGTGGAGTGAGCCAGCGGGCGACCGTACCAACCCTTGTGCGTGACCTTTTGTTAAGGTTGATTGACTCGCTCATTTCGTTTTGTTAGCCTTAAGACCCGCCGCGTTATTGCCAATAGAGAAGACAAGAAAAGTCAGACAAACACCCTTGGCATCAAATCCCGAAAGGAGTTCCGATGTCTAGCGCAACCGCCTCCCCAGAATTGCTTGCTGCATTGCAGAACAAGGCCACGCAGCTTCGAATCGAGAGTGTTCGTGCAACGAGCGAAGCGGGGAGCGGACATCCATCCAGTTGCTGTTCCGCTGCGGATATTGTTGCGGCTCTTTTTTTCTTCGTCATGCGATATGACCCCAACAATCCGAAAGCGTACAATAGCGATCGGTTTGTGTTGTCAAAAGGCCATGCTGCTCCCTTGCTCTATGCAGCGTGGGCTGAAGCGGGTCTTTTCCCGAAGAGCGACCTTCTCAAACTCCGGACGCTGACATCCGACCTGGAAGGCCACCCAACTCCTCGCTTATCGTTCGTGGACATGGCCACGGGCTCACTCGGGCAGGGACTGCCTGTTGGTATCGGCATTGCCCTGAATGCAAAATTCGTCGATAAACTGGACCACCGAACCTACGTCTTGATGGGCGATGGGGAGTCCGTCGAAGGATCGGTATGGGAAGCGGCTGAAGTCGCGCGCCATCATGGTTTAGATAATCTCTGCGCGATTGTCGATGTCAATCGACTCGGTCAAAGCGATCCCACCATGCTGCAACACGACATGGAGGGGTATCGCTCCCGCTGGGCTGGCTTCGGCTGGCAAGCGCTGGTGGTCGATGGACATGATCTTTCGGCGTTACTCGCAGCGTTCGATACCGCTGCACACACCAAAGGGAAACCGACGGTGCTACTCGCCAAAACGTTTAAGGGCAAGGGCATCTCTTTCATGGAAAACCATCCTAACTGGCACGGGAAGCCGGTTGCTAAAGGAGAGGAAACCCAGAAGGCGATCGATGAGTTGACGAAGCAAATGAAGCCGAGCAACGCAGCCCTATCATCGAAGAAACCATCGACGCCGGTTCAGGGGCCATCATCTATTAGCCCGCTTCCACCTTCTCCCTACAAAGTCGGCGAGGCGGCTGCGACGCGTGAAGCATTCGGTCTGGCACTTGAAGCACTGGGCGCGGTCAATCCGCTGGTGGTGGGGCTGGATGCCGATGTAAAGAATTCAACCTATACCGATAAGTTCGGCAAGAAGTTCCCCAATCGATTCTTTGAAAATTTTATCGCGGAGCAAAATATGGTCGGCGCCGCAGCCGGCCTCGCGGCGTGCGGCAAAGTCCCGTTCGTGGCGACATTTGCCTGTTTCCTCGCCAGGGCTTATGATTTCATCCGTATGGCGGCCATCAGCGGCTCGAACATCAAACTTGTCGGCACACATGTCGGTGTAAGCATCGGAGAAGATGGCCCTTCACAAATGGGCTTAGAAGATATTGCGATGATGGCAGCGCAACCGGGCGTGACTGTGTTGTATCCATCTGATGCGACCAGCACGTATCGGCTCGTTGAAATGGCTGCCACGCACAAAGGGATGGTCTACATTCGGGCCGGTCGCCCGAAGTCCCCGGTTCTCTACGGACCTGATGAAACGTTCCAAATCGGTGGATCGAAGGTCATCCGTCAGCACGCATCGGACGTCCTCACGATCGTCGCTGCCGGCGTCACGCTGTTTGAGGCACTGAAGGCGTACGATATATTGAAAACTGCCGGCGTCTCCGTGCGAATCATCGATCTCTATAGTGTTGTTCCGATCGACCGCACCACATTGTTGGATAGTGCGAGGGTTACGCAGGGGCGAATCCTCACGGTTGAAGATCACTATGCGCATGGTGGTCTTGGAGATGCGGTGCTCAGTGCGGTTGGACCTGAAGGTATCAAAGTGCATAAACTTGCGGTTCGTACGATCCCGCATAGTGGGAAGCCGGACGAACTCATTGACCATTTTGGTATCGGAGCACGATCGATCGTGGAAGCTGCAAAACACATCACGAAATAAGCTCTCCCGCATCGCTCTTCCTCATGAATTTGATGGCATTGCTTTCCTGAACATTCTGTCAGGATCGGTCCGCCAACGTCTGCTTCAGAACTGACCGAAGCCCGCTACGGCAGTGGCTGTTCGTGGAGAAACATCAGTCCGGCGATGATCCCGCATAGCGTGCGAACCTGGTGGGATTTCAATCGCCCACTCATGGTGCGATTGTTCGAGTATGGGGGGCCAGGTCTGCAGTGATGCAAGACTGCATAATTTCAGCGCGGCATTGCCATGACGTGGCCGCCGTATTGAGATGGTGAACCAGTTCTTCCGGCACGATTATGCCAACGGTGATATCCACCAAGACGTGATCGGCTATGCGATGAAAATGCGCGGCGTTCACACCCTGCAAGGTGAGCAACGCCCTGCTTAGCTCGTTCTCATGGGTGTCGCAGCCAGGTCCTATCAGCACGACGGGAACCCTCTCCATGGCAGCGTGGCTGGCTTCGACCGGTTGAAATACGGCAAGACCCACGGTGAGCGCCATCGCAAGCATCAGACGGTTGTGCCTGAGCGTGGCCTTGCCGTCTACATGAGGCTGGGGGCAGGTTGTGGGTACGCTCTTCGTGAAGGGCGGCTGCGTCCGGTTTGCGTATCTGCGATGAGCTCTTCGCGTCATCGGAATACCTGTCTGCAGGGAAGCGATCTGAAGCCCTTGGGTAGGTTCATCATTTGTTTTAAGATATCATGGTAGACGGTGGTGCGAGTGGTCGGACCATGCGAAGCTCCGGTTCGGCTGGGTTGCAGTATTCCTCTCTTGAACGCGTTCATGGGCAGGCGGCGAGGATCTCACCGCCTGCCCGTCGCCCTTTACGGCATTTCGACGATGTCGGACTTCATAGGACCCAGCACGGCGAGGAGTTCGTTCTTTTCCCTGGCTGGCACGTTGAACGTATCCAATGCCTTGACGAGGTCTTCAACCAGGGCATTGAAGGCAGCCGTCGTGATTTTCATGCCGGCATGCGTTTTTTTCATGTCGGGTCCATCATAGGTGCAGGGCCCGCCGCTGGCTTGGCAGACCTGGTCGACCAGCTGTTTCTTCAGGTGCGGCAGATCGGCTTTGGCAAAATACCCGTTGATGCGGGTGTCTTGGCCCACGATGCTGACGAACTTGCCGACGACGGCCGTGATAGGGCCTGTTCCGCCGAGCCGTTCATATAGTGAGGGCAACGGAGCATCGGCTGCCCACGCCGGCGCTGAGATCAACAGCAAGGCGACGGTCAGCATAGTCTTGACAGTGCAAGAAAGTTGTTTCATGAAAGGCGCTCCTTTTTTGAGGGGTAAATGAGGGATTCCTTCGAGTCCACACTTCTATCATATTTCTGGTCGTTTAGGGGTTCCAGGGCGTCAGTGGCATCAGCGGAGCGTTCTTGGCTACCGGTGTAATGGTCAGCGCGGCAATGGCTCCACGAAGGGCTGCAGTGAGCGAATGCGTCACAATCGGATAGACTCCTGGTGATTCGGAGACCAAGTCGAATGTGGCGGCGCTTCCGGGTCCCACAACATAGGTTTGCACCCCTGTGAGTTTGTTGGCAGGATTCCCGCTCTCGTAGACGTTGTCCCAAATCTCGCCGATCGGGTGGAGGGAGGAAAACTCGTTGGGGCCCGCGTTCACAAAATAGATCCGGACCCGCTCATTCGGTTTCGCCTCCAGCGCTTCCGCGCCGATGAAGAAGGGATGATACTTCCAGATCCCTCCATTGAAGATCACATTGTCGAACTTCCGGCCGAACATGGCCTCGACATCGTCGGGGTTATTCCAGAGCTCTGATTGCACCAACAAAAACTCCCGGTCCGCTTTTGGCCAGACCTTCGGATCCTTGGGATCGACGATAATCGCGCCGAACATGCCGCGCGCGATGTGCTGGATCATGGGCGCTGCTCCGCAATGATAGAAAAACACGCCGGGCTTCTTTGCCACAAAGGTGAAGGAAATGGTTTCTCCCGGTTTAATGGCCCGGTAGTTCTTCAGGAAATCGATTTCCGCCGCATGGAAGTCCATGGAGTGTTGAAAAATATTGGTCTTGGAATTCTCCAGCGTGAAGTTGACAGTGTCACCTTCCGTGACCCGCACGGCCGGCCCCGGCATCTGGCCGTTGAACGTCCAGGCCTTATATTTCTTTCCCGTTCCTTCCGTCACGATTTCCACTTCGAGGGCAGTCATCTTGACGTCATGGGTCTTCGCAGATGCCTCGGAGGGCAATCCCATCAATCCGGCCATCGCAAGGACCATGGCCCCTGCGATGGCCATCAGTTGAGGTGATTGTCTTTTCATCATGGTTGAACTCCTCTCTGAAATGGTTGGGAAAACTTCTCCGGGCAAATGCGCAACTGGTCTTTTCTATGTGAGGGTCTCACTGGCACTTCGCCCGTGATTGATATCGTAATGTCCGTTAAGAGTCAAGCCCTCGCCCTTTGCTAGTCCCAAATGGGCCAGTGACCGGCCTCCCTTAACGGGATCCGACCAAGTCTCAATACCGACCCAGGAGAGGAAAGCAAGTTACGGTTTAAGGCCCTCAGTACCAGCCTCTATCTCTATCACTGTGCCACCGCATCTCCATCCATTTCCTGAACTCATTGCGAACGGCATGAACGGCGCGATCTTGGTCGAGCCGGTTGGTGACCTCAAGAAGATAGAAAAATAATATGAGGCTGACTTAGCTACCTCTTTAGGCCTGCTCGTCAGCCCCTTTTAGTTTATGGATTTACAGAGCCTGAGGGTGCGCGACGTAGTGTGTGTATTTGCTGGGTGTGAAGCGGTCAAGAAGCCTCCAGATTTGATTCCTGAACGTGTCCACGATGCGAGCCGGTGGCGGTTTGCGTAACAGTGCTTTGAGTTTGGCAGTCAGTTATTCGATGGGATTGAGCCCGGGGGAATACGGTGGGAGCTAGCGGATGTGTGCTCGCATCGCTTCGACAGCTCTTTGACTCCCGTCACATCGTGACCGCGTAAGTTGTCGGCGATGACGATATCGCCGAGATGAAGAGTTGGGCATGTGAACTCCTGGACATACGTCAGGAACAGGGTGCTGGTCATGGCGTAAGCTCCCCGTAGATCGAGACGGTCAACAGGTGAACATCTGGCCGTTTAACGGTGGTCCCAGTCCCGAGACAACTCTTAACCCGAACAGATGACTTCTTCGACGCTCTGTTGTCCCTGACACTGTTCGAGAAACTCGTCCGGGGTCAGGTGCCCGATCGAGCTATGGGGCCGACGCTGATTGTAATCGCACCGCCAGGCTTCGATGATGGCATGTGCCTCGGCCAGGGAGGTGAATTGGTGCACGGTCAAGCCTTCATTACGAATGCGACCGTTGAACCTAAAAACGGCAATCGACGTGTCAGGTCGCCACAGTTCCTGGCGTCGGGAAGGCCGGAGGGTTGGCTGTTGGGCGCATACATAGCGTGGTTCTCCCCAGGCGTCTACGATACCAGGAAGACCAACCAACCTGTGCCAAGCAAATAGGCTCTCGCCTTACTCACCTGATGAAACGTCCCCTGAAACCAGGAAACCCATTCCCGGTGTGGGGCAGGCTGGAGATTGTTTTCTCGTAGGGGCATCGACAACCTGTGTTTTTTGAGCGAGCGATCGACGATGAGCCGTTTCAACCGGCTGTTTTCTTCCACCACCTGTCGGAGTCGCCGAGAGGCTTAAGATTCTGAGAATAGAGAATTTTGAATGGGGCAAACGAACAGAAGCAAGGCAATGGGGCAGTGATTGTTCATTTTAAAATGTATGGTTTATTCATCAATGTAACTTCAAGGCGTCTTGAGTTCATTTGATTTATCACATGTAATAGAAATACACACCGCCATCCCATCTTTCGATAGGATGGCGGTGTGGTGTCACTCTCAAACGTGACTGAACCTTACTTTATCCAGCGGTGGCCCTTGTAAAGACAGGGATGATGTTACCGGCAATACTGTTGATGTGCCGATTTCCTGATTCATCCCAAGCCATGATGAGCCCTCCGAAGCGCTGGTCAGGATCGTGGACTAGGTCCATCAATCTTTGTACTTCCCATAGCGAATCCCGTGAGTCAAGCTTGACTTCTTTGGTTTCGCCTGGGTTGATCGGGGACTCATCTTCGATGTGCAGTCCGTCTGTGGCCATGATTTCCGGCGGGTATGTCGGATCCATGTTGTTTGCCACGCCAACTTTATTTAAGAACCTGATACCTGCTGTCGTAAACTCTCCAATCCTGAGCGGCTGCTCTCCGCTATTGGTGACCTGCAAAGTCATGCGAAGGGCGCGACCAGGAACGTCATAGTCTGCGGCAAGTACCTTAACGGTCAAATCCGACTTCAAATGAGTGGCCTTGATCTTTGGTTCACCCGCTTGGAGTGGGATGGTATAAGGATACTGACTGTCGGTATAGAAGAAACCAATAGCGATCAAAGCAAAAACCACTCCTAACATGGCAAAGGCAAATACGCGGTCAATTGGATCGTTGAGGAGTTCGTCTCCTCCCTCTTGCGCCAGCACGCGGGCGCGAATGAGGAACATCGGCCTGACCATGAACCAGCCTATCCAGAAGAACCCAAGGGATCCCCACAGGACATGCCAGAACAACCCGGCCGCCAATCCGGCGGTCTCTGTATCGGCAGTTCCACCAACCAGCAATTTTATTGGGTTGGTGAAGTCTTTATAATTGCCTGTAATATCCATCCATCCGCCTGGTCCGGCGATAGGACCAGCACCATTGACAGCTAACATTGGGTGGATGTGGTGATGACCAGGTAACCGGCCTCGCAGCTTGATCACATACTCGTAGTCTCCACCGATCTCCATCGGACCTGATGTGAACATCGGTACCCCGTTCACCTTCGAGCTGAGACGTGTGAACACTGAACTCGGGCTTCCCACGTTTATGAAGGTACGGTTGGGCTTAACAACGGCCCTTGGCCAGTCTTCAGAAACATGGATCTTCCCCGAGAGCATCGCTTCCTCATTGACATTGGTCTTCTGAGGATTCCACCTTGTGTCGTACCATTGCGCAGTACGCATCCGCAGGAACGGTTCCTGAGAGCGCTCCCCATGGGCGGCGGCGGTTGAGACATTGAAAGCCAGGGTAAGCCCCAGCGTCGCCATCCCAAGGGAGCCGATCACGCACAATTTAAAAATGTTTTTGACGTTCATGTTTTCCCCTATGATATTGTAGTCGCCGCAGTCCTTGCCGTCACCCTCGCCCCTGGTGCAATCCCGTCTGGCGTACCATGTCTCTGTGCATACTCATCCGTTCCGATAATCATGGTATCGTTCATCCGAGACATCTTGCCTCTCTTGCCCTTGACCCAGAAGAAGGATTGTCCGACGAAGTGCCCGATTTGCCACCAAATGGTAAAGACCAACATGGAGACGAAGGCCGAGAAGAACGCTGAGATCCAGACGGTGTGTCCGCCGAATGTACGCAGCGAACCTACCTCGATGATCCGGATATATTCAGGTGTCCCGGTCCTCACAAATGTGAATCCCATGTAATCTGCCAGCGAAAGTAGCTGTCCGTCCACTACGACTGGCTGGTGGCTGTATCCGAATAGGGCATATTGTGTCGGGTTAAACATCATTGCCCACGCCCATACCCCGAATATCGCGGTGAGCATCCAGCTCCTTGTCAAGAGCAAGGTAGCATCGAGGATCAATGCGCTGGAAACCATGGTGGCAGGCATCACAAAGTTTGCAGGGAAATTGGCCCACCAGTACCAAGCAAATAGAACCGTGATCCACTTTCCGACGAGGAGTCCCGTAACGCTCAATGTCGCACCAAACGGTTGCCGGTAGAACGTCCAGAAATAGTACATGATTGCACCAGGATACATCACCTCTACGATCGGTGTGACTGTAACCCAAAATTGCCGGTCCTTCCAGTCGATCCAGAAATCCCAGTCGCCTGCAAGCAGATCGAAATGCATGTGAAATGTCGCAAACACCCCGAAATATGCAATGGGAAGAAAATACACCGCGTCTATCATTCTTGACAGCTTGACGCCTTCTGGCGGAAGCTTGCTGGCTTTTATAATCTCAGGTGTTCTAAACAGTGCCATGTGTTTCCTCCTCGCTCGTTCTGAACATCCAACCCCTCCCTTTATTCTTAGCTGGCTTTTTGGCTTGCCCTGCACTCCGGGCTCCCGCGCGCAGGGCCGGCCATCCGATATCACTCACTGGATTAGTATGGAATGACGTGCAAGCAGTCCTTGCTCTCGTTGTTCCACACCACATCGCACAGGTTGGACATGCGCGCCACAATCTGCGCCGCCACGCCGCCCGTCCCGCCGAACAACCCACACCAGCCCAAGGTCACAAAGCCCCAGTGCAACGGGGCCGCAAAGAGTTCATCGACAAACCAGAACGCATGCCCCCACTCGTTGAGCCCCACGTTCGGCAGAATCATCATCGGCCCCACGATCGCTCCCACCAACGGGAAC
>CBDDRW010000089.1:0-19435 GCA_965233175.1 uncultured bacterium | reverse complement strand
CCACTCGCCAATCTCGCGTCGACCTTTTCCATCCACTCGCAACGTGGCAGTCTATCGACCAATTGCACTCAACATCGATTCAGCATCCATGTTATCAATTTAGATTCAGTACCGAATCGTTTTCGATTCACGTCAACCACCATGTACCCTTCCTATCAATGCTTTCCACATGCGCAATTCTCTGAAAAACCACAGACTATGACGGAGCGCATGCGCGATTCAGATTAGGCATGTGGCTTGCTATACATTCGCATTGCCAGAATTGTTCACGAATGCCGTCGCGAAGGGACCGCCGCCATGACACGAGGGATTGTTGTGTGGGTCTTGCTGATGGGGCTGGTGAGCCTTGAGGTCTGCAGATGGCGGATAGGGGTCCCATTGGTCATTGTGTGGGTATCACTTCTAGGACTGGGGGGGCTCCTCTGGGTACTGGTTTTTAACATCTTTGGTAACGATAAGCGGCACGGAAACGCTTCGGGTCTCATTCATCGATAAAGGAAGGCGCCAGCCATGACATTGGAAATCATTGAGGGTGTGTTGTTGATGGGATTGGTCGGGCTTATTTGGGTGATGCTCGACATCTTTGCCGGCGACCATCATGTCAACGACAAACAGCAAGACAGTGCCTCAAAGGACCACCATTATAGAACGCACCTGCCAGTGGGACCGGCTCCCGCTTCACAGAGCTCATAGTTTATGGTTTCTCTGCGCGCTGGACGGGAAATGCCCACTCGTAATCTGGTGTACGAAGCGACCAAGATATCGGAACCCAGACGGAGGAGATCAACAGAGAAGCGGGCCAACTCCCACTCGTCCGCGCTTTTCATGACGGTTGATCGAGGAGCCTGCGCAATCACCAGCGAGACAGGCACACGGAGCGCACGGCCTGGTAATACCCGCCTGGGAGTTCCGAAGGGAGTGTGCCCCCTTCGTGAAGATTCTACAAGGGGGCTTGGCCCCCTTGTAAGAGGGGGGAAGCAAGCTCAGAGCTAAGCAGACGACGGGTGGGGAGGCAGGCTTGATCCAGTGTGTTGACCTACCAAGCAGTGAGCCCGTCTGCCTGCTTGCTACGTCAATCACGGTTACGTGTGTCGCCCTCAAGCTAGCCACGCAGCTCCTTCTTCTTTCTGACTTTCCTCCAGTGCATATTATTGTGATACATTCCCCCTCGCCTATCACCCCCTCCCCCGCTCGAATCCACATGGTTTCTAAGACGCAGATGACACGACTCACAGTCCTTCAACAATCCCTATTGTTCGGCGTACTGCCAATCCTGCTTGTCGCTCAGGCATCCCCTCCGGGTTACGCGGAAGAATCGAGCATGCAGTCCGATCAGATTCCCATTCCAGAGCATATACCTGCTTGCCAAGAACTTGTCAGGCTGCTCAGCTGTATCACCCTGACGACTCGCGAAAATCTTGACACGACATCACGGCTCGACCTGTGGGCCGTCACAATTCACCATTCCACATTCCTCGTTCAACTTTGAGGCCGTAGAGGGTCACCATGAGCACTGCAACACATCGCAATTCGGTTCTTGTCGTAGAAGATAATGAGGATCTCGTCATCGGGTTACAGGACTTTCTGCACCATGATGGGTACTCGGTCACGGTTGCAGACTCCGTGGCAGGAGCCATCAAACTCATTCGCAGTACTCACTTCAACGCCATCTTGCTAGACCTGGGCCTGCCGGACGGCGATGGGCTCGAGGTCTTACAAGAAGCTCAACGCATGGACCCCACTCTGCCCGTCGTGATCGTGACTGCCCATATCTCGCATGATCGCACCGTGGGATCGCTGAAGGAAGGCGCGTTTGCCTATTTGACAAAGCCTTATCATCGCGAGGAGCTCAGGCAAACACTGCGGAGGGCTATCGGGGTTAAGGAACTCGCCGTGAAGGTCGAACGGACGGAACACCTCCTCAGCCAAAGCGAGGAACGTTTGGAACTCGTGATCCAAGGCTCCAATGACGGCTTCTGGGATGGACGGTTCCTTTCAGACGAACCGTGGAGTTCGCCACGCACACCAATATGGTGGTCTCCTCGCGTCAAAGCCATGCTGGGTTATACCGACGAGGAATTTCCCGATGTCTTGGAAAGCTGGAGTTCCCGACTTCATCCCGAAGATACCGACCGCGTCTTTGCTGCCGTGACCGCCCATGTCGAACAACACACTCCCTATGACGTGGAATACCGGATCCTCACCAAGACAGGAGAGTATGGCTGGTTCCGCGCCCGTGGCCAAGCCATCTGGGACGACGCCGGTCGGGTCGTTCGTATGGCCGGCTCCCTCCAGTGCGTGACTGATCGCAAATACGCAGAGGATGCGCTTCGCCGGAACGAGCAACTCCTGCGAGGTATCGTCAATAACACCACTGCCGTGATCTATGTGAAACACGCCGATGGCCGGTACCTTCTCATCAATCGCCGATTTGAACAACTCTTTCACCTCACCATGGACCAGATTATCGGTTATACCGACCACGAGATCTTCCCAAAGGACATCGCCGATGCGTTTCGTGCCAACGATATGGCGGTGTTGGAGCGAAACCGCGCGGTAGAATATGAAGAATATGCGCCCCATTCAGACGGCCTTCATGCCTACATCTCAATCAAATTCCCACTGTGCGACCATACCGGTAAACCCTATGCGACTGGCGGCATCTCCACCGACATTACGGAGCGGAAGCGCATCGAAGATACGCTCCATGCCAGTGACAGGCGCCGCCGTCTTGCCCTGACCGCTACGCCGGTGAGACTCTGGGACTGGGACCTTCAAACCGGTCAACTGTTCTGGTCTCCAGAGGTCGACACGTTGCTCGGCATGGCGCCAGGATCGGCCCGCGGCACGCAGAGCGCATTGCTCGCACTCGTCTACCCAGACGATCGTGAAACTGTTGTGCTTGCCATGCGTCACACCATGAAGTCTCAACGTGCCGATGTGAGATTCGAACATCGCGTCCTGCATCCGGACGGCAGCGTCCACTGGTGTGTGTGGACTGGTAAGATGATTCGAGATCGCGACGGAACCGCGTTGCATATATTGGGGACGGTCCACACCACAACGGCTCGATACACGTGACGCGCATCTCCAGAGAATACGAGAGTGTGGTTGACGGCGAGACAAGCATGCCAAAGCATTTCATAGCCAACTGGGCGATGGTGGGATTCGTCCTAATGCTCGGCCTCTGTACCCTCGGTGTATCAGAATCCGCGGCGATGGACATTGCCATCCTCCGGTCTTCCGACATTGCAGCATATCGCGAGGCCATTGCGGGCTTGAGAGTCACGGGCCCTATTGGAGCGAACTACACCGAATACGATGCTCAAGGCGACTTGGAGATGGGGAAAAAGCTCGCGCGCAAGCTGCGGGCCTCGAATGCGTCACTGGTCGTCGCCGTGGGACTCAAGGCCGCATTGGCAGCGAAAGTAGAAATTGTGGATGTCCCGATCGTCTATATGATGATCTTGGACCCGTTAAAACATCAGCTCACAGCCGACAACATGACCGGCACGCTCTTGGAGGTTCCCGTCGACCGGCAGCTGAAAATCATGCGGACGCTCCTGCCGACCCTTCGCCAGCTTGGGACGCTCTATGACCCCGCCAAAACCTCCTCTCGGGTGAAAGACGCGGTGCTCCAAGCGGCCAACTCAGACTTTCAATTAACGGGACTTCCTGTCGAAAGTGAGAAGGACGTGCCCCAGCAATTGCGCACGCTGCTCTCGGATGTTGAGGCCTTTTGGCTCATGCCGGATTCCACGGTATTGACGAATGAGTCCGTACGATTCATCCTTGAATCAGCGCTCGCGCGTCGGATACCCGTCATCGGGTTCTCACCGGAGTTCACACGCCTGGGAGCACTGCTCAGCATGTCCATCAATTATGGCGATGTCGGTCGAGAAACCGGACTGCTCGTAAAACGCATTCTCGATGGGACACGGCGTCTGCCACTCGACCCCGTGCCGGTCGAGCGACTCAAGGTCACGGTCAATCTTAAAACCGCGAGGTTCCTGGGCATCACGTTTTCAAACGGAGTGACGAGTCTCATCGATGAAACCTATTGACGCGGACGGGCAACCGCTTACGCCTTATCCACCAAACGAGTCCCTGTCTCCCACGCCATTACCCGCATACGGGTTCCTCAGCTTGCGCACAAAGTTCGTATTATTTTTCACCCTCATTCTCGTCCTTGCCTGCTCGACCTTGAGTTGGTACTACGTCGTGGAGAGGCGAGCAGCGATGACCAACAACCTCCAGCAACTGGGAACGATTCTCCTCACAAGTGTGGTGGATAATGCTGGGTTCCGGTATGCGGGTCTTGTGGCGGAAGATCGTGCGACGCTTCAACAGTTCATTGACAGCCTCGTAGCTGTGCAAGAGGTGGTCTATGTCGTCATTACCCGCTCAGACGGAACCGTGCTCGCCCAGTACACGAAGGGAGCACGTCAATCCTCCTCCAGCCTTGCACGATCTGCGAGTCACCCTCTCTACCCGGACATTCATATTGCGAAACGACTCTTCCAATCGTCGAGTACCGCTCCTCAGATCACACGCCTGCCCATCTCACACACGCCCGACGATCGATTTGCATGGGAGGAACAGGTGTACGACTTTGCCATGCCGGTGCTGCGAACGGATAGTGGAAACATCTCGTTGTCGCCTTTCTCTCTTCAGCAGGAAGAAGGGCGCACTAGCTCACCTCAGACGCAGTCGACACTCGTCTCTGGTACCGTCCAAATAGGATTGACCAACGCACACCGGCAATACGAACTCGCTGGCATGATCAATAATATTATCGTCTTCACCGCCTTCATCATCGGCGCAAGCGCGTTCAGTGCCTACTTGCTCTCTCTCCGTATCACGAAACCGCTGAGGAGTCTTGCCGGTGTCGCTCAACAAGTGACTGAGGGTCGCTCGCCTACGCCCCTCATCCCTTCCACCCGGGACGAAATTGGCCAGCTGACGAGCACGTTCAATCTCATGACCCACTCATTACAGGAACGGAACCTCGCCATCACAGCGAACATGGCGACCATCGAACACCAGGTCGGCCAATTGACCACATTACATCAAGTCAGTGCGGCCATCGCCAGGACGCTGGATCTAAACCATGTTCTCAACACCGTCTTACAGCTACTGATTGCGAATATGGGTTTTGTGCGGATGTGTGTGATGCTGCGGCATCGCGAACAAGACACGGCGTATGTGGCCCAGGTTGCAGGAGTATCGCCAGACATCGCAGAAGCAGCTCGTCATCTCGATTTCCCGATCCGGGACGATGGCAGCTTGCTCGCCGACCTGCTGATTCACGGCAAGCCTTTGCTCATCCAGGATATTGCGGCAGTAGCCAATCGCGTGCAAGCACCTACGTTGGAGTTGCTTCATCGTCTCGAGGTGACATCTTTTGTCGTAGTACCGCTCCAGAGCCAGAACCAGATTCTCGGGTATCTCGCCGCCGACCGGGGCGCGCAACCGTGTACAGACGAAGATCTCCACATGTTGATGACGATCGCCAGCCACGTGGCTGCGGCCATCGACAACGCCAGGGCCTATGCCGATCTCGAAGAACTTACAAATAACCTCGAACAGCGTATTGCAGAGCGCACGAAGGAACTGTCCATCGCCAATGAACAACTCCAGAACCACGATCGACGGCGGTCGCAATTCCTCTCTGTCGCGTCACATGAGCTGCGTACCCCCATGACCGTGATTCGCAGCTTTGCGGACAATATGCGCGATGGTATCGCAGGGCCGGTGAGCGAACAACAAATGACCTACCTCACTCGCATCGGACATAATCTGAATCGGCTCACCAGGATCATCAATCAATTGCTCGATTGGGGCCGCCTTGACTCTAAACATGACCCGCTCCGTCTCACACCGGTTAACATCGAAGCCACAGCCCTTCTGGTCGCCGACAGTTTACGTACCGTCGCGACTGAAAAGACGGTGACACTCGAGATTGTGCATGGCGATGCGCTTCCAGCAGTCCAGGGGGACTGCGATAAACTAGAACAGATCCTCTGGAATCTTATCGGCAACGCAATCAGATTTACGACGCCAGGCGGCCGTATCACCGTCGATTTCAAGATGACCCCCGAGGGCTTTGTCCAAACCTGTGTTGCCGATACCGGCTGCGGAATTGATCCAGACCACCTTGGAAAACTCTTCCAAGAGTTTTCCAAGGTGCCGTCTGCTCTCCCCACTGCTCAGGGAGCTCAGCTTGGTCTCTTCATTACAAAAAGCCTGGTGACGATGCATCGAGGAACCATCTGGGTAGAAAGCACGATCGGAGCCGGCACTCGCTTTTATTTCACCGTGCCTGTTGCGTCTTCGCGACAAAGCTCACCGCAACCGGTGCCGCAGTGAAATGCGTGAGCGATTGAGAGGAGAGTGTATTTTTCTATGTGTATGATCTACAATCGCACGGGTATTCCCGCTGTTCCACACACACCATGCGCGCTAAAATTCTAATCGTCGACGACGATCCCGATATTCTTCGCGGGCTCAAAGATCGCATTGCTTCAATGGAGCATGAACCTGTCACGGCTGTGAACGGCAAAGATGCGCTCCAGCTGATAGAAGAAGGAGACTTCGACCTCGCACTCTTGGATTTGGAGCTGCCGTTCCTGTCCGGTCTGGAAATTCTGGAGCGTGTAAGAAACGCCTCGCACAACGAACGGCGCACAGAAGGGGATACGAGTACAACCTACACGACACCGCTCATCGTCATCCTCACCGCGTTCGGCACCGTCGAGCGCGCCGTTCAGGCCATGCAGCTCGGCGCCTTTGATTTCATTCCAAAACCTTTCAGCGCCGACCATTTGACCGTCGTGGTCAAAAAGGCTCTGGACACCGTGGCGCTCCACCGGCAAGTCGATGTTCTACGGCAAGAAGTCGACGATCGGTACGATCATCTAATCGGATCCAATGCCAAAATGACTGCGCAACTCACGATTGCCAAACAAGCCGCGTCATCCGATGTCACTGTCCTTCTGCTCGGTGAAACCGGTACGGGGAAAGAAGTCGTGGCACGCGCCATTCACCGTTGGAGTCCACGCCGCTCGAAACCCTTTATCGCGGTCAATTGTGCGGCGCTGCCGGAGCATCTCCTTGAGAACGAACTGTTCGGCCATGAAAAGGGCTCCTTCACCGGAGCGGTCAAACGGGAACCTGGCAAAATCGAGGTGGCAGAAGGGGGAACCGTGTTTCTTGATGAAATCGGAGACATGCCGATTTCGTTACAAAGCCGTCTGCTGCGGGTCATTCAGGATCAGACGTTCTTTCGTGTAGGAGGAACACAGTCAGTTCGCACTAATGTACGCTTCATCGCGGCGACGAACAAAGACATTCGACGGGCGATCCAACAGAGCGCGTTTCGTGAGGATCTCTACTATCGGATTGCCGTGATCACCGTAACACTTCCCCCTCTGCGAGAACGGATGGACGATATCCCCGCACTCGCCAAGCATTTTCTCAAACGTGCAGCCAACATGGGGATTCACGGTCCCTGCACATTGAGCCACCATGCCTTACGGGCAATGCAACAGTATCAGTGGCCGGGCAACGTCCGCGAGTTGGACAATGTGCTGACGCGAGCGCTCATCTTATGTCCTACGGACACGCTTGAACCAGCGCACCTGCATTTAGCAGATTCGCTCTTTCCATCGTCAGGTGAGACTAAGACAGGATCTCCGCCTCGTCACTACCATGAACGGATGGACAGCTATAGTCGAAAGATCCTCGAAGAGACGCTGCGCAAATATGGATGGAATCAAACCAAAGCAGCTGAAGAACTCGGTCTTCAACGAACGTACCTCACGAAACTACTCCGGCAGAAAGACGTTGCCGGAAAGCCGCCTGGAGATTTCTCCTCACCTTCCGAGGACGATTGACTCTGAACGTAGGACTGAGTTCGTCCGGACAACTCAGAACCCAAGACTTCTCCCTAGCCCCTGCGCCGTTTGCCCATGGCCTGCAACTGACCAGGCGTTAACCACCAACGAAGAACGCCTCGGATTGGCTTCGCCGGCATCGACAGCTCGATCAAACAGGCACCGGCTTTCTTCAGAGAAAACGAGGCAGAACCCCGCCCGGAAAGTAATACACTTGCGGTCATCCCCAGTTGCGGCTCATGACCGATGCAGAGGACACAGGACTCAGGCGAAAGCTTGCGCAGGATCGATAGAAGACGATGAGGCGGCGCATCCGGCAAGAGTTCATCAACGACATGCATCGCAGAGCACACTCGCAGCGAGCTCAACACAATCTTTGCCGTTTCCATCGCCCGAATCAAAGGGCTTGAGAACACGTGAGTCGGCTGCACATCGAGCCGGCTCAACCCAGCCGCCGCCTGCGCCACGCGTTTCGCCCCACGCTCAGTCAGAGGACGATCCCCATCCGACCCTTCCCATTCGTCCCGCTCCACCGCTATGCCATGCCGCAGCAACACGCAATCCATCTTCATTCCTCGTCTCTTGACCCAGGGTAAGTCCTAATCGAGTCTCAGTCGTGTCCTGGAGAAAATGACCATACGTCGGTGAGAGTCAATGCGGCACGCTTTTTACATGTTTTAATGAATGATGATCCAATTTTCAACGCCTGGCCAAAACGGCCTCCCCGTAGTCAGATGGCTGCGCCTGAACACACACCAATTTATGTCTCAACCTGACATTACTTGGTAAATTGCCCCGGTGCTCGGAGCGGCATCCATCTTGGCAACCATACTAAATCCAAACAAAATCAATCGATACCAGGCAGAAACCGCGAACACGGTCTCCTGGTACGTCGATTGCTGATGAGCATAGCCAGAAAATGGTCGACGCAGTCAACTACAAAGGAGATACGGAATGTATAAGAATTTTGCCCTGCTTTCAATCGGCGCCACGCTAGCACTCTCACTGTTCTTTTGCGGTGTAGGCTATGCGTTCCAAGTCGATTTGAAGAAACAGACGGAACTAAATCGAAAAACAGACCGAGCAATCACACAAGTATCGACTACGCCGATTCCTTGTGGAGGAAGAAATATATCGGCATGCAAACACTCTAGTTCACGTTAATCAGCAGAAGAACCGACAGATCGGTCTCTATACACATATGCAACGATCCTTCAGTAACGGGCATAGGTAATCTCTCTTTGTATGTGCAGGGGCGACGAGCATCTTAATGGGCTCGTCGCCCCTCCGTTCATTGCTTAGTTTTGCACAACCAAAAATCCGGACAACGAGACAGACGACGGTTCGAAGCTTCTGAAACTGCTTATCTCCAATTCGAATCACGCCTATCGGGTATCCCGCTTATCCATTTGATTTGAAGTCGCAAGACCCGGCCTCTCCGATGGTCATCTTCCTAGGAGACGCACTCTGCTCCTCCGGTCGTACCAGCAATCCAACGGCGAGAAATCGAGCATCGATCACGTCAAGAATATGCTGCTGCAATTCATCCCGAAAACCCGCAAGACTCTCATCGTGGAGATAGCGATGGACCGTACGCGGCAACCTTCGTCTCCAGGCCTGGGCAGCCTGCCGTGCGCCATGAGCGACGGATCCTCCATGATCGAGTAGGGCGCGGACTTCATGCTCGAAAAAACCCACATGCACTTCTTCGTCTTCCAAAATCGACATCAGATCTGGCCGCAAGCCGACTAGCAGTCTCGCAAACTCTAATCCTAACGCTTCATATCCGTAGAGATGCACCGCGAGAACCCTCCATTGGCTGGGCATACGAGGAAGGGCTGCCTTCCCGTGCGAATTCGTTCCCAGCAACAACTCGAACTGCTTGAGATGCTGCGCCTCTTCTTCCTCATGACGACGCAAGAACTGCACCACCCCGCGCGGGACATCCTGCACTTGGGCAGAACGCACCGCCCACAATGCCATCGCCTCCGCCTTGAGGAATTGTTCCAGAATGGCCCGTTCGCAGGAAGAAGGAAGCGGATGAGTCATGCACCGAGTCTAACGGAACAATGAGTCAGAACCAACAGGTGAGAAGAAGTAGCCAGGTCTCATACGCCGAACATTCTGAGACCGTACCAAAATCCAGGCGCTCTACCTGCACAATTCATGACAGTTCTGCTGCAAACACGGATAGCAGCGATGACAGGAAGTCTTGCCGTTCTCTCCTGCTGTATACAGCATAAGCACGCCTGACAACACTCACACCTCTATGTCTCCGCCTCACTTCGTAACCATTCGAGTTCGTGACAAACCATCATGAATAATGCGGGCTAGACACTCTCCAAATCATTCCTGTACTCTTGACCGCCCCCGTTTATTACACCAGCGCTGAGGAAGTGAACTCCTGCGTCAGTTGGGCCCCGTTGTGATAGTGTGAATGAACTCTTGGGATGGCACATCCCCGATCGTGCTGTGCGTCCGCTCCTCATTGTATTCCCGTCGCCAGGCTTCAATCACCAGCTGCGCTTCCGGCAGGGTCAGAAACCAGTGCTCGTTTAAACATTCCTCCCGAAACTTGCCGTTGAAGCTATCGACAAATGCGTTCTGCACCGGCTTCCCCGGTTGAATACAGTGCCGGTACACGCCATGCTGGGCAGCCCCAGGCATCCAAGGCCGCGCCGGCAAATTCGGGACCGTGGTCCACGGATCAAGGTCTCCGGTCGTGGGCGTGTCAGACACAGCCGATCCAGAATCCGGCACACTCGCGCCCTACCAATCGACACGTCCACCTCAATCACCGGCACCTCTTTGGAACGCGGATCGGTCATCATCACTTGAAGCGTCGGCCGGTCACCAGCCGGTTATGCCCAAAATCCATGGCATAACAGCGTCCGGGCTGACTGGGCCGCGGGAGGGCGACGCGGGGAACGGCTGCCAGCTTCTTCCGTCTGCGTCGCCGGAGCGCGAGCCTTTCGTCGCGATAATAGATCCGCTCCACCTTCTTATGGTTGACCAGCCCACCTTCACGTCGCAACCGGACAGAGATTCGAGAACACCCCTATCGTCGCTTGCGTTCAGCAATCTCGCGGATCCGCGACTTCTAGTCCGGCAAATTTCGTTCGCCACGTATAGAAGGTGGCATCCGAGATGCCGTGTTTGCGGCAGAGCGCCTGGACACTGATCCCGGCCTGGGCATCTTTCAACATCGCAATGATTTGTTCCTCGGCATGGCGTTTCCGTGTCATGGCCCCTCCTGTGGGGCTCCTTCCAACACAGTGACACTTCCAAGCCAATGGTCTAGTTTTCGGGGGAAGGTCATCTAACGCCCGGTGCGTACCATCCTTTCTGGCGGTGTAGCTCAGTTGGTAGAGCAACGGACTCATAAGACTAAATAGTACTAGCCCCTTGTGATCTTCAATGGTTCCAAGGGTTTTCTATTGGCTCGTAGGGTGGCGAGAGGTGGTATATAGACGCTCGCGGGCACAATTTCTGACACAAGCAAAAAAGGAGGCCTCTATGGCATTTGAAGAAAGTAGTGATTCAAAAATTAAGGCAATGGCTGCAACGTGATAGTCAGGGATTGACGTGCTGCTGGCGATGACGCACGGCGAATCCCTTCACTGTGCGATGCCACGAGGTAAGAACAATGGCTAGCAGTTCGGCGGATCAGCCGAAGAACCACAGAACAACCGCCGAAAATATGAGGGCAATCTGCGCCAGTGTAATAAAGAAGTTTACGATCATCCCATTAGTAAATTCTTGACGATGACGCCAGAGGCTCATGATGGGCACCGTGATGAGAGTATTACCACTCCACGGGTTTGTGGGATGGTATACCGCACGGGCTCACCTGAAAGCTGTTCACAATTGACCACTTTCTGTTAGCTGACACAGGACCTCACAGCCACCCAATAGGAAGAGGTAAATCATGGGCATGATTTACAAACGAGGAGCCATCTACTGGATTAAATACTATTCCGCAGGGGGACCGATCCCCGAAAGCACCGGCACGACACAACAGAAGGAGGCAACACGCATACTTAAGGAGAAGGAATGGCGAACAGTCTTCATCCGCTGTCGCGTGTTGATCGCATCACGTATGACGAACTGGCGAGAGACTTGCGGCTGCACTATGAGACGACGGGCACACTCGATCTAAGGAGGCAGGCACCCGAGAACTCGCCACCCTTATTCGCATGTTGAGACTGGAATACCAACGCGAGAAAGTCGCCAAACTCCCGGTGATTCATAAGCTGACCGAGGCTGCCCCACGGTCTGGATTTTTCGAGCGGAACGACTTCGACGCCGTACGCCGACAGTTGCAGTCAGATCTACTATGTGCGGTCACGATCGCTCACTCGTATGGTTGGAGGATGTAGTCTGAGGTGTTGACCGTAAAGCTGAGTCAGGTGGACCCTCAACGCCGGGACGCTGCGGATCAATCCGGGCGGGAGTAAGACCGGAGAAGGACGCATCGTCTGCCTCTCCGCAGAAACGGCCGCGAGAAACCTGATTCGTTCAGGCGTGCTGGAAGTTGTAAGCATGAGAATCACCGGTCACAAAACCCGCGCGGTGTTCGATCGCTATAACGTCCGTCTTCCCTGCCCGATCTACAAGATGCAGCTCGCAAAATGGCTGGCGGACACAATTACGGGCACAATGCCACTCCCACACTTGACTCTGCTACTGTAAGTCGTTAATTTTGCGGCCCTGGCGGTGTAGCTCAGTTGGTAGAGCAGCGGACTCATAAGCCGCGGGTCCCCCGTTCAATCCGGGGCACCGCCACCATACTTAAGCATTGTTGACCCGCTGACTCTCTATCGCTTTATCGTAATTAACGTCAGCGGATAGACACCTCCAGTACTCCCTGCTCGTATGGTTCGCTTGTGCCGATGGCTAATTATCAATTTATCGTAATTGACGCCGTCGGATACACACTTCCAGCATCTCTATCCACAGCACCCACCTGAGAAGACCTGCCGCTGCCGAAATACGCTCCAACAGCGCTCACACAGTTCGACGGTTAAATGGGTCATCCCATCGACACAGACAATTCGGCGCGGGACCACCGTTCCACAGTCAGAACAGGCACCGGCGGATGGTATATCAGTCCTAGGCTCTTGAGTCAGCATGGGACACCAGCTTCGTGTTCGGGCGAACGCATTGATTGCACACGGTTGACATAAACTCCTGCCTACCTTTGAGGTTCACCAAATTCCGCCACAGCCGAATCGGAAGCGGCACCGCCTTAGCCCGATACAACTCCCTTTGCATCTTGCGCAACTGTCCGTTCAAGAACTCCACTGTTCGCTCTAAATCAACGAGCCGGTCTGTCCTAAACGATCGCCCTGTTGTGAACATCACGTCCTCCCTTCTTTCATTGGCAGGAGCTGAAAAAACCCGCCAGCGTCGTTCTCGCATCGCGCAGAAGCTCAACGTACCGAAGCGTACGCTTCGCCTCTTCACTCGCTGCGGCCTTGCTGGATGGGCTTTTTGAGCATCCTGCGCGGTGTTCTCCTGTTGCCTTAGATAAATGGCTCATTAATTCCCTACTTAGTACTATGGTTTTTCCGCGAGCACTTAGACCGGACAATGCCGAATCACGCCGATGAGAATCCCTTCGATATGAAACGTATCTGGAGGCCTCACGACAATCGGTTGCATCGCTGCATTTGCCGGATGCAGTTCAATGTGCGAGTCCTTCTTGAAGTAGGTCTTGATGGTCGCCTCATGATTAACCAGCGCAACAATGGTCTGTCCGTTCCTGGCCGTCTCCTGTTTTCGCACCACCACAAGATCGCCGGGGAGAATGCCGTCGTCTTTCATAGACTCTCCTTTGACGCGGAGCGCAAAGGTATTGCCGCCACGTAACATGCTGGGTGGAACATCAATTAATTCGGACTGGGGGACCGGCTCAATCGGTGAACCGGCCGCCACCATTCCTGCCATGGGAATCTCCCGCGATCGGTTGAGTTGATCGATCGCCACCTTTACCATTCCAGGGATGCGCCGCATCCCCGCTTCATAGCGCGCTACCGACACACGCGTCGTCTGTAACGCATCAGCTAATTGCTGTTGAGTCAGCCCCAACTGTTCTCGCAGTCGTTTTAGATCCACCGGCTTCATCATGTAACCAATGGTTACATGATAGTGCAACCGAATGTCAAGCCCCTTCAGTTGGTTCCCATATAAATAATGCAAACGGCCCGATCTAGGGCGGAGTCTGTGTATAACCCTGTGAGAAACACTGCAGTAGGATTGGTAATTCATCTCACCAACCCAGCAACGACAATGGACATCTAGTATTTGGTATTTCTGTTGGGTTTAACCCTTAGGACCACCATATATTGTGGTACCGTCCTAGTGAGATCAATGCCTAAATTCTAGGCAAAGACGTTTAGAGAGAAAGGAAATGTACTGTATTTTGACGGCAGGACAACCTTATTAACAGACTTATCCACAGAAGCTGGGGAATATGAAAACCTGGCAATAATATACTTGACTCATCGCGGCGTAAAGCTGTAGATAACTACAGTGATTTCAGACGCACGGAGGGAGTTGAACCCTCGACCTCAGGGGTGCGATCCCTTGCGCTCTATCGGCTGAGCTACGTGCCCGTTTGGTGGACCGGATTACTTTTTGCGGGGTTTGTTCTTGTTGGGCTTGGGCAGAGAGACCTTGGGGACAGAAACAACGGCGCTCAAGGCAGCCTTGAAGCGTTCAAAGGGGGTTTTTGCAGTGACCATGGCATCTATACTACCGCTCTATTGCAAGGAGGTCAATCATGACTCTCCTGCAAAGACTTGCAAGGAGCATGCACCCGCTATGCTCACAACAAAAATGGTTTGCCGTGAAAGCATACTTTGACGAGAGCGGCGATGAGTCTAACCGCGACTGCGAAGTAATGGCGTTCGCTAGTCTCGTTGCTCCTTTCGATGGCTGGGATAAATACTTTGAACCAAAATGGAAGGCCAGATTACGCAAGGCGAAACTTGATCCAAATATTCAGTGTTTCCACGCGTCACCGTTCCATGGTGGGCAGAAGCCATTCAATACTTATCAGTGGAAGGACTATTCTTATAAAAAACATTTCTTTAGTGATCTTGTTTCAATCATTAACAAAACCGTATCTTACGTTTCTATTCATGCCGTCATAGTAAAGGATTGGCGGAATATCATAGGCCCCAGCTTGACGAAATATGAAAGGGAACAGACGAGAGCGATCTATCAGTTTCTCATGTTTTCGTGCATGGCAGACATCGCTAACTGGAAAAGAAGGGCAGGAATTGACGAGAAAATAGTCTGCATATTCGACAGGAAAAATGAAGTACAGCATTACGCACGCTCGTATTTTTACGAGCTTATAGAGCGCAATTCTTTTTTTGGGAGTACCTATGAGGATGCCGTCTGGAAGGATAAACAGACTTTCATCCCATTGCAGGCAGCAGACCTAGTGGCCTATGAGGGATATAATACGACACTGGATATAGAAGTAAAAAAGAAATCAGAGGTACGCTCTAACTTTTACAAAATCTTCGGTGTTTTGGAAAAGGATAAACGCATCGATATCAGTTGGCATACTGAGCATGAACTAAGTGCATGGGTTCGTGAGGCCGAGCTTATGCTAATGATGCATCCTGAAGGGTCATGACCGTTTCCCTCTACCCTGGCGCTTGTAACCATTAATACCAATACTCCTAGAGGGCTGTTTGTCCGATCAGGTCTTTATACTCCACGCGCTTGCCCTGAATTGAGGAGAGCGCTGACATAAAGCGACCCTGATCGTTATCCTTTCGAGTGTTGAATCTGAAAGATTGTTCATCGAGATACCGGAACAAGTGGAATGGTTCGACACTCACATAAGTTCCCTTGATTCCCCTCTTTAGCAAGCTCCAGAAGTTCTCGATGCTGTTGGTATGCACATTCCCTCTCACATATTCCTCAGCATGAGTGATGACTTGATGGGCGTACTCTTTCCCCACTGCCACATAACCCCCAAATTCATCGGTGAACAAGGCTGATCCAGGGACAATGTTGTCCTGAATGTGCTGCTTCAAAATCTTGGTGGTTGCCCTATTGATAACGGCGGTACGGACCTCCCCTTTCCGCTCTAGCATTCCCAGGACAGCGGCCTTGCGAATATATCCCTCAGTCCGTTTCATCTTGATGCGCTTATCCTTATGCATAAAACGGCCTCGACCACCGATGTAGGTTTCGTCCACCTCTACTTCTCCCATCAGCTTGCGATCAATTGATCCCTTCTGTAGGGCCAACCTAATACGATGCATCATGAACCACGCGGTCTTTTGAGTGACGCCAAGGCTGCGGGCGATCTCATAGGAACTCACGCCATTCTTGGCGCTGACAATCATCCAAAGACCACTGAACCACTTATCAAGACCGATAGGGCTGTCCTCGAAAATGGTTCCGACTTTGGCGCTGTATTGTTTCCGGCATCCTTTGCACTGCCAGAGTGAGCGAGATTTCAAATAGCCGTACTCACCTGAGTCACAGCGAGGACACACAGGGCCATTTGGCCAGCGCATAGAGATCAGGAGATCTTGGCAGTGCTGTGGATCAGCGAAGTATTTGATGGCTTCTTGGAGAGTAGTCGGTAATTTCATGGCATCCTCCGTGTTCGATGACCGGAGTATACCCATATTTTAATGATGAGTCAAGTATATTATTGCCTGAAAACCAGGGGCTAGAAGCAATCCGTCTAATCAACCGACTCCGCCACCGATACTAAATTCAACGGTGCCAAATGCATTGTCCTTAATCCTATAAAATATAGAAATGGATGCTTTCGAATAGAGCTTTGTGCCGGCTCACTGCCACAGCACTGCGAGCGTTCTTGACATGAAAGGAACTACCGGACTTTGCTTCAGTCCGACATTAGGAATCGAGCTGAAGCGCCGTTTCACTGTTGCTGTACGTTGATGTTCCGCGTACAATCCCGTCACTTTCGAGCAGGAGGTTGGTCATGCGGTATCTCATGTTGCCCATACTTCTCAGCCTCCCACTCACCGCCTACGCCGGCAATATCAAAGATACCGATCTCATCGCCAGCAACACGTTCTTCCTGACTCCAAGCTCGCAGAAGACCGTCTTTATTCAGGCCCGCAATTCGTCCGACAATCAAGAGGTCTCATTTCACGATCTAGGATCACGGTTACTCGCGAAAGGGTATGAGGTCGTGCAGGATCACAGCGCCGCGCATTACATCGTGCTGGCCAATATTGTCTACTGCAACATCACAAAACCGGAGATGCCGGTGGAGAGCATCGTCGCAAGCGGCTATGGGGGAGGATTTGGTTCGAGCATGATGAGCGGGCTGCACGGTCTGACTAGTATGGCTAGTATGGCCGGACCGCAAGGCATGCTCGTCGGCACCGCAGCCGACATGGGCCTCAGCGCGATTGAAGGCATCGGAAGTGCCGTCGGCAGTCTCTTCAGCTCATCCTCGTCAACACCCAAGATGCCGGATGATGTGAACTACGCCTGTGTCGCGGATATTCAAATCACCGAACAAAGCACGACCACTTCAGCCCCGGTTCCGCCGAAATCTGGAACAGGCCAGCAGCCCGGCATCTATCAAACTCGCCTGGCTGCCGATGTGCATCAAAAGAAGCTGGACGAAGCAGAAGCGACGCCGTTGTTACAACAAAAACTCAGCGCCGCTGTTGCAGGAAATTTTTAGATCATGACACGTGTCCTCTCACTCGTCTGTATGCTGACGGTCCTGATTGGTGTCACCACCGGCTGCTCAAACATCATTCGCACCGGCCTGATGAACAGCAACACCATCTTCCTCGACCCTAACACCAACCGAACTGTCTACACGCAGCTCCGTAACGCTTCGGAGAATCAACAGGTGACGCTGAATGAGCTGAATACAAAACTCACGGCGAAGGGCTATCAACTAATCACAGATCCGGAACAGGCGAACTATTGGATTCAGGCCAAGGTCATCTACTGCCACAAAGCGGCAGAGGGGGTATCACCGGAAAGCGTGGCCAAAGCAGGAGCCGGCGCGGGCATCAGCAGCGGCGGTACGGTGATGGCCTCAGCCAGTGATATTTCAGGGAGCGGGATGGGCAGGGGGATGAGGGGCATGGATGGCATGCCTATGGGTGGAGGCATGCCCGACATGAACGCCATGATGGCGCAAGCCATGGCCATGAGCGGCGGGCGAGGAGGCTTTCCTGGTATGCAGATGCAACAGGCTCCGAAAGAAGAAGGCGTCGTCTATCTCTGCGTGGCTGACGTGCAGATTACCGATCGGAAACTAGGCAAGACGTTGGGACTACCGGCTGGCGGACAGGCTGCTAGCGGACCGAAGGTTCAACAGATGCGAATGGTTGGCCACGTCAGACAGAAAGATCTCGACATCCCTGAAGCGACGCCAATCATCCAAGAAAAAATTGCCAAGGGTATCGCCGGCCTCTTCTAGCTCAATCTGCCGCTGAGCCGCTCACATCCGCTCCTCAGACTTTCAGCATCGACCCCATTGAAGTTGGATTCAAGGCTCTGAACTCGCGCGGTCACAAAAAAAGGTGGCCACGTCCGTGGCCACCTTGAAGTCTTACTGCCTAGCTTGTTACTTCATCAACATGACTTCGGTGGCCTTCACCACCGCTGTCACCTGGTCGCCTTGTTTCAAACCCATCTCGTCTATGGCTTCACGTGTGATTGCTGCACCCAGACGGAATTGTCCCATCTTGACCGTCACCAGACCCATCGCTTCGCCTTTTTGAACCGATTCGACCTGACCCACAAAACGGTTCCTGGCGCTCAATGTGGCCTGGCCTCCACCCTTCATCAACATGACCTCGGTAGATTTGATGACGGCCGTGACCTGATCGTGTTGCTTCAAGTTCAATTCTTCTACCCCTTGATTGGTGACAGCCGATACGACCTTGATTCCCTGCGCATCAAGAGTGACGAGGCACATCGCCCCTCACCGGACTTGATACTCGATACCTGCCCCTGAAGCTTATTTCTTGCGCTGATAGCCATGTATTGCCTCCTTGTTGTATGCGCATAACTAGTCTCAGTTACCAACCTGCACGATGCTGGGGCCACCTACAATAGGTATAAATACCCTGGTGTTCAAGGCAACGAGAAACGTATGTAGGATTAATCAGTTTCGTGATGATACTTCCCATACTTTTGACTGAGCGAGTGATGCACACATACTCATTTCGGCCGCGAAAATATAATTTTCAGAGAAAATGGACCACCCGATTGAGAAACGACATTATGTTTCCTTGATCACCATCACTTCGGTCGCCTTGATGAGGGCGATCGCGCGATCCCCGACCTTCAGGCCAAGCGCATCAAGCGCATCACGCGTGATGACCGCAGTGATCTTATTCACTCCCACGTCCAGATTCACCTGAGCCATGATGACATCACGCTTGATCGCCGAGACAATGCCGACCAATTTGTTTCTACCGCTGACCTCCTCGCCTTCAGGTTTTTTCCCCAACCAGCGATCCAACATCGCTTTTTTGAAGCGATATCTCCCACCGATCTTG
>CBDDRW010000088.1:0-16413 GCA_965233175.1 uncultured bacterium | reverse complement strand
CGGTGGATTTCGCACACCTCAGGTGGCGAGCGAGTTCCGTCGCACGAATGAGCGGTTCAGGGTGTGACGTATGTTCCATTAAGCACCTCCTAGCGTTAAGCTACGCAGAAGGTTACACCATGCGGCGGAATTTACTAGATGCGCGGAATTAGCTCGAGGCTTATTTGAGCGGGTTTTTGATTTTCAAACAGGAAAAAAGGGCAAGATAAGGAAAGCCAGCATCGCGAGTTTCGATGAAGGTCTCAACTAATTTGGTTATAGGAATTGTGTTAATCAGATGTTTGACTTTCCCCTTAGACGCTGCGAGAAGCCGACGTTCTTCTTCGACAGTGAACCCCGCAGTCAGTATTGCAGAGCGGTAGCAGAAACAAAGTGCCTCCTCACATTCAAGTCGAACAATTTCTCTACCTTGTTGTTTATTCCGAAGCAACTGAGCAGGATAGTCTCTAGGCAAGAGGTAATGTGCAACCCACGCTCGAACATGCTTTTCGATAGTCGTATCACGGTTGTGGTTTAGGGACCGAGATCTATAGGGTAGTGGTAGCCGTCGCTTAACGCTTTCCACCAACATGGACATCGGCCCCATGCGTAACCGCGGTCCGCGTTCCACCCAGGCCTCATGGCATGCTTTGGTGACCAAATAATACAGATCATTAGATCGGCCCCTTCTCAGGTGCACGGGATGTTGCGCCCGCAAGATTCGCAGTAACTCTTGACGCGCTAAACGTTGGACCGCTGTGAAACGCTCTTTCTCTGTCTTGCCATCGGGGAATGGAATCGTGAGTGTGGCGGGGAGGGAAGCGTTGTTCTGAACGGGCTCTTTGATGGACCTCGGCATGGTCCCCTCCTCATGGGTCCTCGTGGAGTAGGGAAGGGCAGTCAGCGCGAGGTCGCCGACGTTCGCACCAGAGGATCAGTCCGGCGCTAGCCCTTCCGAAGGATCATCGAGTCGTGGCTCTTGCGACAGGGGTCACAGTTGGTGCACACTCCTTCGCCATAATGAATAAGAAATCTTTGGCTGAATGCGTCGGCGAGGTCGTCAAACTCCGTCCGAACCCTATTCAACGGAGCACGAGTAAGCCAATCAAAGAGGATCTGAACTCTTGGACATTCATCGCCTTTCCTAACCGAAAGACGCTGGTCCTGCAGCACTTGAGCCACGACTTTCGAGTCGAAATTCCCGCCGTGAAAATGCACGGACATGAGCCGCCTAACCTGCTCTCGATGCGTGGAAAAGTATTCATCGAGGATGACTCGACGTGTGTGTTTGAGCCATTCATTGAGGGCATGATAGACGCCACTGAGCTCGTTGACGATCCGATGAATCGCCAAAGTCAAAGGATCTACGACACGCTCAAGTCGCATGAAGGAAAGCTCGTCACCGTTCGCTTCCCATCCGATACCGATGTCATTCACTATCCCACCGAAGCGACTCTCACGGAAGTCACTCCGCACTTTGCGAAATTGTTCGTTGAGGAAATTCGGATTGTCCGCCCCGACTGGTTTGGTGGAGATAGGAAAGATTTTGTGGCGCAGGAAGCTCATACGAAAACTGTTGCCCTTTCATTCATCAAATATGAAGAGGACGACGCGCATGAGAATCGGCCCAGGCTCGTCATTGAATATCACCACTGGAATCTGGGCTCGCAGTGACTCCTCTTGTCTGCCGGCCTTTCCGAATTAGGTCACGGTTCGGATTGTATTCTCCTGTCTATACTGTCCACGGTGTACCATCCCTTGTGTTATGCTGTCCATACGGTCCACAAGGTCTATGGGGTTAACCCTTAATGGGTGCTTCCCAAGCTAGTTGTCGTGGGTTCAAATCCCATCGCCCGCTCCAAAAACGACGCAAAATATCACACGTCAGTGGTGAAGGACTTGAGAAGTATGCACTTCCAAGTCCTTTTTTCTGTCTGATAGATCACTGCACGGAGAGCGTGGTAGTTAGATACACAATCTCTGGAGAGATCGAAGTTGTAACCACACCGAGGAAGGTCTTGTGTGTAATCGAAAGGGGCGCTAGGGTTGTGTGTGTACTACACAGCTTTTTGGACTTTTCCGCTCCGCAAGCATCGAGTGCAGACACGAATACGCTTAGGCTGGCCGTCGATCAGCGCTCGGACTGGTTGGAGATTGGGCTTGAAGATCCGCTTGGTTTTGTTGTTGGCATGACTGACGTTATGGCCAGATTGGCGACGTTTGCTACAGAGATCGCATGTAAATGCCACGGGGTATGCTCCTTCATCTAGTTGTATCGATGCACGTGCAAGGTCCGAAATCTATCACAGGGCCATTCATCTTGACAAGCAGGATGAATGAAAAGGAGGGGTGATGACGATGATGGGAATTGATCTACTGGGGTTTGCGGCGGGGACGCTGACGACCTGTGCCTTTTGGCCTCAACTGCAGAAGACGTGGATGTCGAAATCTGCAGGCGATGTATCACTTGGTATGCTCGCCATATTCTCGAGCGGGGTCTGTCTCTGGTTCCTCTATGGACTGGTGCTACATTCGTGGCCGATCATTGTCACGAATTTCATCACGTTGCTTCTGACAGGGGCCATTCTAGCGCTCAAGCTGCGCTACCGAGCCTAACAGGATGCTGAAAAAGTCCGCCAGCGGCGTTCTCGCATCGTTCAGACCCTCAACGTACCCCAAGGGTACGCCTCGGATCTTCACTCGCTGCGGCCTTGCTGAACGGCCTTTTTGAGCATCCTGCTAATGGGAAGGGCTAACGACGGTTAGTGCGGCGGGTTGGAGAAACTGTCCGCAATTCTTTAGGCCCTGGCGCGAGGGCAGCAACAGCAGGGACGCTGATATCGAAATTCGCATCACCCCCATCGTCATAGCGGTCTTTTCCCACGCTATAGATTTTCTGTTGCGTCGGACTCCACAACATTGGCAATCCGCTAAATGGATCATAGTAGGACGAGCCGACTTGAGCGAGTCGATTCGGCACGGTGGTCTGCGTGCTTGGACGCCGCAAGACAATCTGCAGTGAGGCGAGTCGCAGCCTGGCATCGGTTTCCTTCAGTTGAGAGTGAAAGGGACCCCAGTCCGGCTCGAAGGGGTATGGGTTGGCGAGGCTCTCCACGATGCCTCGGTGCGTGGTCACTGCGAGTGAGTGAAGTGCCGGCAAGACGCTCTGTCCCGATTCCGTCGCATGGATCATCGCATCGTAGTACTGCGCGTACATGTCCCAGGTCTCTTGTATTGGCAGTGGGACTCCAAGGAATGAGCGCTCTGGAGGATGTGTGATCTGGTGAAAAGCCTGTCTGGGAAGGTGGGCGGCGATGGTCAACCACTGGGTGTGTGAATCGAGGAATTCAGTCTGCCCGTCTGTGGTTCGTTCACCAGGATGTTTGCCATGGATGCCAAGTGTGAATTGATGCTGGAGCGGCCAGCGGAGCGATGATTCTTCTGCGGTGAGTGGAGGTGCCATGGCAGGCATCATTGCCATCACGGTCTTGTCGACGGCGGGTTTCGATAACAACGTCGAGAGCAGGCGGAGATCGTCGGTGATGACAATCTGCGCCATGACTTTGGTGGTGAGGGTTGTCGCGTCTCGAAGTATGTGTCGCCATGTGTGCATATCCTGCCTCAGTCGCTGCATGCCCAGGGCCATTTGCCGAGAAAATCCGTCAGCGATATAGAGACGGTGGCCAACGAAAACCTCTACAAAACGTGGGATGGCTTGGTGTCCGAATCCCGTATCCTCGAAGGGCATCGCGAGCCAGCGTTCGTACCGCGTCAATAAGATGCGATTGTGACCGGTTAGAGTCTGAAGCTGCGCCTGAAGATTCCGTACATCACCTTCTTGGCTCTCTGAGCTCCAGGAAGACAGGATCTGTTCCATTGGAAGCTGAACCAGTAGTTCTGAGCGACCCGGCTTATCGTAGTTATAATTGCGAGCGCTTGGATCAGCAGTGGTTTCCAGCCATATTTCATAACCCACCTTGGCTGGATCGAGAGAGGCGGCTGCAGCAAAGCCGAGGAGATAGTAGTAGCCATTCTCATAAGGATTGGTGAGACGGTACTGTGGTGGCTCTAGGAGTCGGGCAAAAGTCGCGCTGGGAGGTTGCCCCTTCGAAGACCAGATGAAACTCGATAGTGCCAAGAAGGCCCAGAGGATAAGGATGCCGATGACCAGGTGTTTCATCGATATATCGGTAAAGGTTGCACGCGGTTTCGGCAATTTATGGGACGATATAGGCTATTCACGTAAGCCTTCACCAGTAAGTTGAGCAAACCCTATGCCGGAGAATGATCGATAAACCCCAGCCTTTCGTGCTGTTTACCGATGGGTGGGATCTGTTCCTGTCGAATTATGAGCAGGAGAGGAGGCAATGGACATTAATGAACTTGACAACCTTCTTCCCGGTCTCCTAGAGTGCCTTCCACAATGTGACTCCTGAGCAAGGGAAGAGGGTGCAAGGCCCTCGCGGTCCCGCCGCTGTAAATGGGGACGAAACTCGTGAATGCCACTGTCCAATTCATGGATGGGAAGGCGCGGGGAGTAGGGCGAACCATGAGCCAGAAGACCTGCCGGGAGGGGGAGCCTGTTCAGAGGATCTCTTCGTTGTAAGGCGAAGGAGAATCGGATCAGATCGTTTCACGCTGAGTATGCGGGAAATGGTCTGAGGTCGTTCGCCGCAACAGAATGGCGATCCTCTGGTAGGTTCCAAAGACCGACGTTCCCTCGTGGGCTGGGGAATTGGCGAGGATGAGTTGCGGGGGTAATCCTCAGGGTCTGTCGAGGCCTTGGGGATTTTCTATTTGAACTCCACATGGCATAGTCGATGGTGGACAGGGCTGCTGATAGGAGCAGTCGTGCTCATTGTCTCAACCGGAACGTTTGCGAATGCGAACGATGAGAAGTCGGATATGACACGTCGGCAGCAAGGCATCCTCACCGGCATGCCGTTCATGACACACGTGTCAGCGCGGGCCTATGTCGATGATGCCGGTCGGCGGATGTATTTCGCCAAGCCTCCAACGAGGATTGTCTCGCTGGCGCCCAGCATCACTGAAATGCTGTTCGCGATGGAGGCGGGAGAGCAGCTCGTCGGCGTCACCGATTTTTGTGATTTCCCGCCAGATGCCCGCCAGAAACCGAAGGTGGGCTATTCGAATCCAAACTTGGAATCGTTGGTGGCGCTCCAGCCTGATCTGGTGGTGGCGCCCGATGATTTTCTCAAGCCCGATGTCATCGTGAAGCTTGAGCAGTTGAAGATCCCTGTATTTATCTTGGCCGATAAAAATGTGGAAGGAATCTTCGTCCATATCCAAACGCTCGGGCGCATCGTGGGGCGATCATCCAAAGCCGATACCGTCGCGATGCAGCTTCGGCAACAGGTGGCCGTGATTCAACGACGTATTCAAGGAAGGGCTCCGGTGCGGATGCTTTATGTATTGAACAGCCAGCCCCTGATCACCGTCGGTCCAGGAAGCTTCATCGACCAACTGATTCGAATGGCTGGGGGGACCAACGTGGCGGCAAAGAGCGCAACCCCCTACCCACGACTGAGCATGGAGGCCGTGCTTCAGGAAGATCCTCAAGTCCTGGTGTTCCCTGTCGGTAAGGCTGAAGGCATCTCTGAGAGTGAACAGCAGACCTGGCGCCAGTGGTCGACGATGACGGCTGTGAAGCAGGGCAGGCTTCATCAGATCCCAGCCGATTGGCTCAACCGGCCTGGCCCACGAATTACCAGGGGGCTCGACGCGTTAGTGGAGATTTTACACCCGGGCAGTCCTGCAGGCAGTGGAGCCGAGCAGTAACGTGAGCAGGAGATGACGGATCTGGCCTCATCATGGGCGAATGCTGGCACGGTGCTGACCGTTCATCGATGGGTGGCGGTGATCGGTGGACTACTTCTGGCAAGCGGGGCCATTCTGGTTCTCTGTCTGCAGTTTGGCGCCACGTCGGTAGACGTGAAAACCGTCGCGACGGCGATTATGCACATGCTGCGCGCAGACCAAGAACGCACCGCAACTCCGGGAACTTCCGAGATCATCATGGTACAGATTCGGTTTCCCCGAGTGCTCATGAGTTTTTTCGTGGGGGCCGGTCTGGCGGCGGTCGGTGTCACGCTCCAAGCGTTGTTGCGAAACCCCTTGGCCGACCCTTATGTGCTGGGAGTATCGAGCGGCTCTGCATTGGGCGTTTCGTTGGCCATCCTGTTTGGAATCGGTTCCAGCTTCATGTTGTTGCCGCTCCTGCCGTTCTTCGGATTTGCCGGAGGGCTGTTGGCACTTCTGTTGATCTATCGGTTGGCGCAGTCAAAAGGCCGCTTACCGATCCACAGTTTGCTGCTGGCGGGCGTCATTTTGAATGCTATTTTGACGGCATTTATTATGTTCATCACCTCGATTATAGAGCCGAACCGCTCTGCGGGGCTCATGGCGTGGCTGATGGGATCGCTCACGGCGCCTAACTATCCTGCCTTGGGTATCTTTCTCCTGTACGTTCTGTGTGTCTTTGTGATGCTCATGCACAAGGCCCAGTCGTTAAATATGCTCACCTTGGGAGAAGAAACGGCTCGTTCTCTGGGCGTAGAGACCGAGGGGATCAAGAAATGGCTCTTTGCCCTTACTGCGCTCCTGACCGGCGCCATCGTGTCGGTGAGTGGCATGATCGGGTTCGTCGGCATGGTTGTCCCGCATGCCGTGAGGTTAGTCATCGGATCGGATCATCGATTGCTGCTCCCAGCCTCGGCGTTGGTGGGGGGAATGTTTCTCGCCATAGCCGATACGATCGCTCGAACGATCATGGCTCCCGCTGAAATACCGGTCGGTATCGTCACGGCACTGACCGGTGGTCCATTCTTTCTCTATCTCTTGCTCTGGCGAAAAGATCGAATGGTGTGAGATGAGGACCGATCGAATTGAAACCATGCGTTCCTGGTTGCCTATAGGCTGTCCTGCCATCGAAGTCGAGGGTGTGTCGTTTCGTTACCCAATGACGGAAGAACGGGAAAGAACGTGGATCTTGGACCATCTTTCCTTCCATGTCGATGCAGGAGAAATTCTCGGTGTGGTCGGACCGAACGGGTCCGGAAAGTCGTCACTGTTGAAAGTGCTCTCTGGATACTTGCCGGCAGGCGAAGGCGATGTTCGCCTGGGTGGCCTCTCGCTCGGAAAACGGAGTCAGGCCGATATCGCGAGATTGGTAGCGGTCGTGCCTCAGGAATACGCGCAGGTTTTCCCATTCACTGTGGCCGAGACGGTATTGATGGGGCGTTTTCCACATCGGACTGCACGCTGGTGGAGTATGGGAATTGGAGACGAAACCGCGAGCGACCTCGCCTGTGCGCACCACGCCATGGTTGAGACCGATGTCGTATCGCTGGCTGATCGGCTGATCTCGAACTTATCCGGCGGAGAACGGCAACGAGTGATGATCGCCAGAGCGCTGGCTCAGGCGCCGAAAATTCTGTTGCTCGACGAGCCGACGGCCTTTCTCGATCTCCAGCACCAGATAGAAATCTGCTCGATCGTCCGCCGGTTGAAAGAAGAACGGGGTTTAACCGTGGTGCTCGTTTCCCATGATCTGAACCTTGCGAGCCAATACTGCGATCGAATTTTAATGTTGAAGGCCGGAGCGCTCTTCCGCCTCGGCACACCACACGAAGTCATCGATGTCGAGGCCTTGCGGGCTGTCTATGGCTGCGACGTCCTAATCGATCGCCATCCAGAATCGGGAGTGCCCAGGGTCACCATGCCAAGTTATGTCTCAACGAATTATAGAAGCGATCACACGTAACGGGAAGGGTTCGTGCCCGATCCTCTCGTCTCTTATCAGGGTACGCTGTTTCAAATAGGAGGAGAGCTCAGAGAAAGACCGTCAGCGCCGGGGAAGATGGTGAAAAACCATCACGGTGCCGCCACTGTAAGCGGGGAGTGATCCTGCACACACGTCACTGTGCGCTTCGGCGCATGGGAAGGCGCAGGGGAACAACGATCCGCGAGTCAGGACACCCAGCTGATGGATGTTTCGACACAGCCCTTCGAGTCAAAGGGAGGTTGAGTATGCAGTCGCGTCGTCGGTATCGATCCGTCGTCTTGTGTGCCGTGATCGCCTTGATCAGTCATATCCCATGGTCGTCTATCGCAGTGGCTGAGGAACCTGCCAAAGTTGAGTCCATTCTTGAAACGAAGGAAGTGGTCATTTCTGCAACGAAGACACCAGTCCCGGTCACCCAATTGACCAGCGCCGCGGAAGTCATTACCGGAGAGGAACTGCAGCGTCGGCAGGTCAAGACGGTTATGGATGCACTCCGTCTCAGCCAGGGGCTCACAGTCTTCTCGGATGGCGGACCAGGCACGGCCTCATCGGTACGCATCCGGGGAAGCAATGCTGATCAGGTGCTAGTGGTGATCGACGGCGCCATCATGAATAGCGCCACGCTAGGCAATTTCAACTTTGCCAATTTGACCACCGACAACATCGAGCGTATCGAAGTTCTTCGTGGGGCCCAAAGCATGTTGTGGGGTGCGGATGCGATGGGTGGCGTGATCAATATTACCACCAAGAAAGGCGCAGGCGGTCCCTCGGCAAGTGCCTTCTTCGAATACGGATCGTTCTCGTCTATTCGAGAAGGCGGGCAGGCCTCTGGGAAAAAAGGCCCTGTGGATTTCAGTGCTGCCATTTCACGTTGGGACTATACTGGATTCTCAGCCGTCAACTATCGCCGGGGGGCATCAGAAAGAGATGGTTATCACAACTGGCAGGCCTCGACAAAGGTCGGGATCGAACTTCCGTATGAAGGCCGGCTCGACCTAAATTTCCGCTTCTTACAGGGTAAGAGCAATTTTGATGGTGGGTTTGGAGGCGGGTTTGACATTCTCGGGGCCTATTCAAGGAGCCAGCAGTATGTCTATAGCGCTGCATATCAACAGCCGATTACGAATTGGTGGACTCAGGTCTTAACACTGTCTCGCCAGAATGAAAACTTACGTTCGTCTCCCGGGACAAGCGCAAGAGACCTGGTGACAGGTTTCGTTTTCAATCCCCTTGACCCTCAATTCAATCCCGAATCGCAGATAAATACGGTGGCGAATCGGATTGAGTGGCAACATAACTTCCAGCTTGGGAAGCCTCTCTTACTGACTGCTGGATATCAGTACCGTGAGCAACAGGGAGAGAATTTCAATCTCACTACTGGGGTGACTGATATCAATAATCACATCATTTCAAGTCATGCCGGATTTGCCCAGGGACAACTCAACTTGTGGGATCGTGTGTTCGCGACAGCCGGTGTACGTCAAGATGATTATAATGTCTTTGGCAACGCCACAACCTATCGAGCAACTGCAGGCTATCTCCATCAAGAGACCGGCACCAAGCTCCGCGGCAGTTACGCGACAGGCTTCCGTGCGCCAACCATTAATCAGTTATTCTTTCCAGTTTTGGGAAACCCAAATTTGAAGCCGGAGAAAAGCCAGAGCATGGATATTGGAGTGGACCAATATCTGTTGGATAATCGCTTGACCATCAGCGGGGGATTTTTCTGGAACCATTATCGCGACATGATTCTCTTCCAGCAGAATTTGCCAGTCTGCGGTCCCGATACAGTTTTTGGAGATCCCTTAGGTAACTTCTGCGCACAAAATGTTGGTCAGGTGAGTACGAAGGGATGGGAGGCGAGCGTGAAGTATGCCGTAGTGAAGGATGTGGTGTTTGTTAAAAGCCTAGACGTGCAAGCTCAGTATACCAATACGCTAACCAGGAATCTCGATGACAATCCTGGTAATCGGGTGCCCCGAATGCCGGTTGACCAATGGAGCATGATCATTAGCTATAAGCCGATCGATCCACTCAGGATCAACTTGGAAGGTCGATACGTGGGGTCACGGTTCAACGATGTTGCTAACCGGCAATCGATGCCTACATTTGATGTGTGGAATATTTCTGCGAGCTACAATGTCACGAACCGTGTGCAGACCTATGTTCGACTCGACAATATCTTCAATGAAAAATATGAAGAGGTCTTGCTGTTCGGTACCCCTGTGCGATCCATTTTTGTCGGGCTGAGGGTGAACTATGATGCAACGTAATAGAATTCTATGATTGCTCCACGATTGGTCATTGCAGGCACTCAGAGCGGTGTCGGCAAGACGACAGTGACGCTGGCGCTCTTGGCCGCCTTGAACGCTCGAGGTCTCCGGGTTCAGGCGTTCAAGGTCGGGCCGGATTTTATCGATCCAGGCCATCATACCGCGGTCACTGGTCGCCTATCTCGTAACCTGGATGGGTGGATGTTGGGAGAGGCTGTCAATCGCGACATCTTCGCGAGAGTCGCTGCCGGGATGGATCTCTCCATCATCGAAGGGATGATGGGTTTATTCGACGGCAGCTCACCGGTGAGTGAGGTTGGCAGCACGGCTGAATTGGCGAAGCAACTGGATGCGCCGGTGCTGCTTGTCATCGATGGGAGTGCCATGGCTCGCTCTGCGGCGGCTATGGTATCGGGATATGCGAAGTTCGATCCGGCATTAAGGGTGGCGTGCGTACTCTTCAATCGGGTCAGCAGTGAAGGCCACTATAAGCTACTCAAGGAAGCGATCGAACAGGAAACCGATGTGATGGTGGTGGGATACCTTCAGCCAAATCCGGCGGTAACGATATACGACCGCCATCTTGGGCTCGTGACAGCGATGGAGCAGGGGACAGGCGAACTGTATGGTCGTCTGGCCAAGGCAGCGGCAGAGACGGTCGATCTGGATCGAATTGCGGAACTGGCGGGATCGGCCTCTGAATTCGTGAGTCGTGAAGAGTTAGGCGTGAGTGGTGATGAGATTGCTGTTCCTCGCCTGAAGCCTAACGTTTCAGGTCGTAAGGTTAAAGTAGGAGTCGCTTTTGATCAGGCATTTTGTTTTTACTATCCAGATAATCTTGAGTTACTTGAAGGAGAGGGGGCGGAATTGGTGAAATTTTCGCCCATGAACGATCAGGTGTTACCCGATATGGATATGCTGTATCTTGGCGGGGGCTATCCGGAACTGCACGGCAAGCGGTTGGCTTCTAATGTCACCATGCGGACAGCCATTCGGCAATTTGCCGAGCGTGGTGGACTTATCTATGCGGAATGCGGCGGCATGATGTATCTCACGCAGGCGATTCGCGATCTTGAAGGGAAATCCCATGAAATGGTGGGTCTGTTCGCCGCAGAAGCGGTCATGTCCAACGTGAGCATGACGTTGGGCTATCGTGAACTCCACATCTCACAACCTTGTGTGTTGGGTGACGTTGGTGTCACAGTGCGCGGGCATGAGTTTCATTATTCTTTGGTCGAGCCAACGGGCCAGTTGCAGTACGCCTGTACGTTGATGGATGCACAAGGCAAGTCCAAGGGGCGGGATGGTCTCGTCGTCGGCAACACGGTGGGGCTCTATTCGCATCTGCATTTTGCCAGTCAGCCGAAGATCTCAGCATCATTGATCGCCGCTGCTCGCCTCACCGCTCTTCAATCGGCTACAAGCTCGGGAGACACACGATGACAGATCAAGCCGAGCACAAAGGGAAGATGGAACGGCTCAAGGCTTCCGTAGATCGGCGCATTGAGGCAGCACAAGAAGAAAGAGGGCTGGTGATTGTCTATACGGGTGCCGGGAAGGGAAAGACCACGGCAGCGCTGGGAATGGCGCTTCGTTGCATCGGCCATGGCATGAAGATTGCGGTGGTCCAATTTATCAAGGGGGCGATCGATACGGCAGAGGAGCGGGTGCTGAAGTCTTTTGGCGATCGCGTCACCTTTCTTCGCATGGGTGAAGGGTACACCTGGGAAACCCAGGATCGCGAGCGGGATACGAAGTTTGCTCAACAGGCTTGGGAAAAAGTTTGCGAGTTTCTTCGCGATCCCTCCTATGCGATGGTCATTCTGGATGAATTCAATATTGCTCTTCAACATGGCTATGTTCAACTTGAAGACGTGTTGCCGGTTCTTCGAACCAGGCCTCCTATGCAGCATGTGGTGATGACCGGCCGTGGCGCCAATGAAGTGTTGATCGAAGCTGCCGATCTCGTGACTGAGATGAAACAGGTCAAACATCCATTTCGAAAGGGCATCAAGGCGCAACCGGGGGTGGAGTTTTGAGAGGCCCGATCACAAAGATTTGTGAGGCTTGCGGGGATGCGTTCGAATGCGGCGGATACCAATGTTGGTGCGGGAAGGTTGGAATTACTGAGCGACAGATGGATTGGATCGCCTCGCGGTTTCAGGATTGTTTATGTCCGATATGTCTAGCGAAGGTCGGCGCGGGCGATGTGGGACTTGTTCCACTTCAACCGTCTGCTCCCTTACATCCCGAGTCCACGGAGGCATCATGACGGCGCGCTCAGATGTCAAGAGTACAGGCCGAGCAGGGTTTTCTAAGGATGAGCGGGCAGCGGTGTATCGTGTGATTTTCGAGCGGCGGGATGTCCGGCGAAACTTTGTACGACAGCCGATTGCCGATGAGGTCCTTACCAGAATCTTGACCGCTGCGCATCATGCCGGCTCGGTTGGGTTTATGCAGCCGTGGGATTTTGTGGTCATCCGGGAACGTGCGACAAAGTGCCTGGTCAAACAACTCTTTACACGGGCTAACGGGGACGCGGCGAAACGTTATGAGGGCACACGGGCGACGCTGTATCGGAGCTTAAAACTCGAAGGGATCGAAGAGGCGCCGATCAATCTCTGTGTTACGTGCACCCGTCAACGTGGAGGGCGACATGTCTTGGGCCGTTCCACCGTGCGAGAGACCGACTTGTACAGCACCTGTTGCGCGATTCAAAACCTTTGGTTGGCCGCGCGAGCGGAAGGTATCGGGGTGGGATGGGTCAGCATCTTGGATCATGGAGCCTTGAAACAGGTGCTTGGTATTCCGAGACCGGTTAAAGTGTTGGCCTATCTGTGTCTCGGCTACGTGTCAGACTTTGCGCCTCAGCCTGATCTCGAGACGGCGGGATGGCGAACCAGGATTCCAGTTGAACAACTCATTCATTATGGGTCGTGGGGAAAGAAGGGACAGGGAAATGGGAGGAACGGGGATGCGCATCACGAAGGTCTATACGAGAACGGGAGACGCGGGAAAAACAAGGCTGGCCGGAGGGCAACAGGTGTGGAAGGACAGTCTTCGCGTTGAGGCCTATGGCACCCTCGATGAACTGAATGCCGTAATCGGGGTCGTGCGGGTGATGAACGCCGAGATGGTCGTGAGTCATGCGCAGGCTGAGCAACTCGAAGTGGATCTCCAGTGGATTCAAAATAAGTTGTTCGACCTTGGGGGGATTCTTGCGACGGTTCCAGGCCAAGAGTTCAAGAACATGCCGCAGGTGACGGGAAAAGACGTGACGAAGCTGGAGAAAATGATCGATCGTTGTCAACAAGACTTGGCTCCGCTCAAAGAATTCATTTTGCCTGGCGGAGGAAAAGTGTCGGGATTTTTGCATCAAGCCAGGACAGTATGCCGACGGGCAGAACGAGTGTGTGTGCGCCTTTCGCGGGAAGAACCAGTAGATCCGGTCAACATCAAGTTCGTAAATCGTCTGAGCGATGCGCTCTTCGTTCTGGCCCGGTGGGCAGCTATTACTCAGGGAGAGCCGGAGTTTCTGTGGCAGCGTGATGTGAAGAAGGTGGCAGGTTGATCGTATGAAGCGCGCACGCACGAGGCGATCGAAGCTGATATTCATACTTGGCGGCGCAGCGTCCGGTAAAAGCCAGGCGGCACTTGATCTGGCAGGTGAGGGAGTACCGAGGGCGTTCGTGGCCACAGGCCAGGCTTTGGATCAGGAGATGAGAGTGCGGATCGAGCGGCATAGGGCGGCACGTTCGTCTGACTGGAAGACGGCTGAAATTCCCATGGATATTACCAAGTGGTTTAGAGAAAATAAGCATATATATCAGGTAATTGTAATTGACTGCCTCACCCTATGGTTGAGCAATTTACGCCGGTGTCGTTTGAATGATTTAGCTGTCTCTGAAGCCACTGAAGATCTCCTACGTGCGATTCGGGCGGCGAAGGCTCGTGTCGTGGTCGTGAGTAATGAACTGGGGCTGGGACTTGTCCCTGCGACGAAACCTGTGCGCGCGTTTCGTGATCTGGCTGGGCGGGTCAATCAACAGGTGGCAGTAGAAGCGGATGAAGTGTATCTGACGATCAGCGGAATACCGTTACGGTTGAAATAGAAGGAGTTCGAGGATGCAGTCTCACGATATCATCGTCCGGATTCAACCGACCGACTTTCGCCTTCTGGCACAGGCGCAAGCCCGACTGGATCGATTGACGAAACCGATCGGCAGCTTGGGCCGGCTTGAAGAATTGGCTGCCCGTTACGTGATGATCACAGGTGAGATACATCCGAAAGTCCCGCGTGGAGCGGTCTTTACATTTGCCGCTGATCATGGGGTCACGGTGGAAGGGGTGAGCGCCTATCCTTCGGCAGTGACTCCTCAGATGGTTTTGAACTTTTTGCGTGGTGGCGCAGGCGTGAATGTGCTTGCGCGCCATGTCGGCATTGACGTTCGTGTCGTGGATATTGGTGTGGCGTTTGACTTTGAGGCAGTGCCAGGACTCATTCATAAGAAGGTCATGCCAGGTTCGAAGAATCTGATGGTGGAATCAGCGATGAGTGTTGCGCAGGCGGAGCAAGCAGTAACAGTCGGGATCGAGTTGGCGACTGAAGCCGCTCAGCAGGGCATTGGCTTGATCGGAACCGGCGAGATGGGGATTGGTAACACGACTGCCAGTTCGGCGATAGCCGCTGTGATGACTGGGCAACCAGTCCCTGAAGTTACAGGACGAGGAACCGGGATCGACAACGTCGGTCATGCCCGCAAGATCGACGTGATTCAGCGCGCGCTCGCTCTCCATCGGCTCGATTCGATGCATGCGATGGAGGTGCTCGCCAAAGTGGGTGGGTTGGAGATCGGTGGATTAGCCGGTTTGATGCTTGGCGCAGCGGCGGCTCGTGTTCCGGTCGTGCTGGACGGGTTTATCGCCGGAGCCGCTGCCTTGATTGCCGTGGGACTGCAACCTCACTGCAAAGACTATCTTATTGCATCTCATCAGTCGGTCGAACGAGGCCATCAGGCAGTATTGAATCATCTTGGATTGAAGCCGCTGTTCGATCTCGATCTTCGTTTGGGCGAAGGCACCGGCGCCTGCCTTGGCATGAGTTTGGTCTTTGCCGCCATTAAGGTCCTCACAGAGATGGCAACGTTTGACGAGGCAGGCGTATCAGAGCGTCACACGTGACCGCGGTGCTGCGAACGTTCTTGTTCGCCTGGCAGTTCCTTACGGCAATTCCACTCAGCCGTTCGACGCACGATGCCAAGCCGGAGGAGCTGGCAGCCTCCATGAGTTGGTATTCCTTCGTTGGCTGGATCCTAGGTCTGTTGCTGGCCTCAGCGGACCTGGTCCTCGCACGATTTTTCTCAAGCCAGGTCACGAGCTTGGCCTTGATGCTCCTCCTGATCCTGGTCACGCGCGGTCTCCATCAGGATGGTCTTGCCGATATGGTAGACGGTTTGGCCGGGGGACGGACTGCTCAGACGCGCCTCGCCATCATGCGGGATGGGCACATCGGAGCGATCGGCGCGACGGGACTATTTCTCGCTCTCGGCCTGCGGTACGCAGGACTCAATGCGCTGCCGGCGGGCGAGCATATCGCATTCCTGATCAGCATGCCGGTGGTTGGCCGATGGGCCATGGTGGTGGGGGCGTTCCGTGTGACGTATGCGCGACCCGAAGGAGGATTGGCCCAGCCGTTTCTCGCGCATGTGTCCTGGTGGCATCTCGGTGTGGCGACCGTCACAGCTGGACTTGTCTTGGCATGGTTGCTAGGGCCATGGCCGGCCTTGTGTTGTCTTGCCATCGGTACGGTTCTCGTGCGTCTTTCCACTGTCTGGTTCCACCGCATGTTCGGCGGTGTTACGGGTGATGTATTGGGAGCGACCAACGAAGTTGCAGAGATTCTCTTCATCGTGCTCGTACCCGTGGTGCTCCTCTGATGACCGGAGGCGAATTAGCTGTGGCATGTCTCTTGGACGCTGCGGTCGGAGATCCGCGCTGGCTTCCGCATCCGGTGCGTTGGATGGGGGCTCTCGTCGATTGGTACGACCGGCGTGTCTTTCGACTTCTCCTGTCTCCTGGAAAACAACGGATGGCGGGATTGCTGTTGGCTTTTGCATTGCCGGCAGGATCCTATGCGGCTGGGGTTTGGCTCATCTGGTTGGCTAACTCGCTTGATTCTCTCTGGGGAAGCGCGGTTGCCGTGTTGATGGCCTGGACTACGCTTGCGGCTCGCGATCTCATCGATCATGTCCTGGCCGTACAACGGGCGCTTCAATCCATCTCCTTGGCAGAGGCACGAACAGCGGTCGCGCACATCGTCGGACGCGACACGAAGGAGATGACTGAATCTGATATCGT
>CBDDRW010000087.1:0-27330 GCA_965233175.1 uncultured bacterium | reverse complement strand
TCTGGCCATGTGGAAAGATCGCACGCGATATCGGAGTTGGAAATAAACAAAAGATGAGGTTCAGGCTGCGATTGAGGAAGACGGAGAATGAATCGCCATCTTGATATAGCCGTACTCTCAGTTTCAACTTCGGCCGTCGCCGGTGTGTGTGAGACGTGATGACTGAAAACACCGACGTCGTGGTGGTGGGGGCAGGAGGTGGCGGAGCTGTTTTAGCCCTGGCACTGGCGAAGCAAGGGATCCGCACCGTTGTGTTGGATCAGGCCACTGGTCCGCCCAAGGGCTTGCGGGGAGAAATCCTTCAACCGAACGGGCAGCGCGTTCTGGATCGATTGGGTGTATTGCAGTCGTTGCCGGCTGATGCCACGAAATCTGTGCGGCTGTTCCATTTTTGCCGGGCCGGAGGGAGGCGCCTCTGTAGCATCGACTATGGCGATCTACCGGCTCCCTATAATCACGCCATCGTCACCTTGCCCAACGTGGCGCACCATGCGATTGTTGCGGCGGTGCAGGAGCATGCGAGTGTGACGCTTCGCTATGGGATGTCCTTCACAGGGCTGCTCCATGAAGCTCACCAGGTCGTGGGGGTATCCACGCAAGGGCCGGACGGCATACGTGAAATTCGTGCCAGGGTTGTCGTCGGCGCCGATGGGGCCTTTTCAAAAGTGCGCGAGGCGCTGAAGATTCCCGCTGAATTGTACCTCTACCCTGATGGATATCTCATTGCGATTCTCGAATCGGAGGAGCCGGTATCGGAATCGTTCTACTATGTCGGGCACAGGACCATTTTGGGGATCTTTCCGGCGACGGGAAACATGGTCTATCTTTTCTACATGATTCCCAAGGATTCGATGGAGGCGGTAAAACAGCGGGGGATTACGGCACTACAGCGGACATGGAGCCAGATTGCGCCGCAATTCTCCAGGCTCTTTCGTTGCCTGAACGATTGGGGGCAGACTGCCTATATGCCGACCGGACGGATACGAACACCAACCTGGGTGGCGGATGGAGCGGTGTTGATCGGCGATGCTGCCCATGCGATGAATCCTCATGCCTCGCAAGGGCGCATGCAGGCGATGGTCGATGCCATGGCCCTGGCCGATCTCTTGCCGGGTTGTCTGAGCGATCAGAACTATTCCGCCGAAAGGCTGAAGGAGTTTGAACGGGCAAGGCGGCCGCAAGTCACCATGCTGCAGCGATTAGCGGATCAGCAAGTGTTCTATTGGAATACGGAAAATCCAATGGTCGCGTTCCTCCGAGATCGTGTGTTTCAGACGCTGGATCGAAACGCGCGGCTTCGCTATCAGGTTCTGTCGACCACAGCGGGGCTGCGGACGATGCCACCGTTTAATCTGATCGATCGTGTGATTGCCACAGGGTTTCTCCCAGATATCCGTGCGCATGAAAAATCTCCACATCCAATGTCTTTATGAGGAACATGGGCACGGCTGAGCGTGTAATCGAGGGATTACCCGATGAAACCCAAACGCTGCTGCAGAACTATGTCAAGGAGGTCAAAGGGGCATTTGGGGACCAGCTGGAAGGCCTGTTACTCTATGGCAGCGCTGTCCGTGGTGAATTTCTCCTGGGTCGATCAAACCTGAACATTCTCCTGCTCGTGTCATCGTACGACAGCGCCGTCCTGAAGCGGTACAGCCGGTTGCACCGTCGATGGAGTAAAGAGCAGATCGTGGTCCCTCTCTTTCTGACGGAAGAAGAGCTCCGCATGTCGGCAGCGGTCTTTCCACTCGAGTTTCTTGAGATCCAGGAACAACACCGCGTTCTCGATGGGCGCGATCCCTTCATTGGCTTTCACGTCAAGACGGATCGGCTGAGAGAGGCCATCATCCAGGGTTTGACGAGTCATGCCCTACGGCTGCGTCAACGCTATGTGGAAGGAGGTGGAAGCGACGAAGCCACGACGATTTTGCTGCCGCTCTCGATTACCTCAACGATTCCATTGCTGCGTGGAGTTCGACGTCTTCTCGGGCGCCCCCCCCTTTCTCACTCAGAGGCGGTGATCTCTGACGTCGGTGAGCAGTTGAAACTGGATCTACAGGGGTTGCTGGACGTCTGGCTGCTTAAACGAGGGCAGATCTCTCCAGGTCCCCACGAAGTGCCTCGTCTCTTCGACCGGTATCTGCATGCCACGATATCGATCACCCGCGCAGTTGAGCAACTCCCTCAGTTGGAGTCGCGATGACGAAAGCCTTCTCTATAGCAATGGTGCTCTGCCTCGTCGTCTTCGAGGGCGTCGCCCAGGCCGCTTTCTATGAACGACCCAAGATCCAATTGCCGGGGCCTCAAGGCTATGTGAGCGACCATGCGCAGGCAATCGATGGGGAATGGAAAGAGCGCATCCGTTCTGTCTGCCAGGATCTTGAACGAAAGACCGGCGTGGAGATGGTGGTGGTGACGGTTCCGACTATCAAGCCGTTCGAGTCGGCCAACGAGTACGCGACGGCACTCTATGAAAAGTGGGGAATCGGATCGACGCAACAGGAACATGGCATGATGGTGCTAGTCGCAGTGCAGGAACGACAAGCTGCAATCACGCTTGGACGACAGATGTTGCCTGTGATTACTCCAGCGGTAGTGAATCAAGTCGGGCGCGAACGCTTGCAGCCGTCGATTGAGTTGGGACACTTCGGCGAAGGCCTCTATCTCACAGTGGTGACGCTGGCTTCACCTGCGCAGGAAATACACGTCGGCGACATGTCGGCAAAACATTCTAAAGGCCTGGGGTTCTGGCTCGCCATCTTTACAGGCATTAGTGCGTTTGCTTTCTTTTGGTGGATTGGCCGGCCTGATCTTCGGCATCCCTACACACGAATTCAAAAAGGAGAGTATTGGGGAGCAGGGCAGGGGGGCTTTGGAGGAAACTTCGGGGGGTTCGGAGGAGGCACGAATGGGGAAGGGTGGAGATAGGAGTGATCCGTTAGTCTCCTGTGCTCGCGCAACGCGCGGCCTCAGAAGGCCCTCGTTGGACGCGCGCAGTGGGAGACCAATCGGGCCACCCCTTGTAAAAGAGTACGAGCGAGCTTGGATGGATCATTTATGTATCCAACGATCGTTCGACGCGAGCAATAGAGGATCGACCAGGCCGTACTACCTTTGAGTAGCATAATGCGAATAATGAGGCCTAGGCGCTGCTTCCCATTCTGGTGGTTTCGATGAATTGCTCGGTCGAGTCGTCGACGGCACGTCCTCGACGCCCTTTCGCCGGAAGAATGTACAGAAGTTTCGGGTCGACGGTTTTATGTGCGGGCGGTGGTAAAGACATTTCATACGATACTGGTCGCTGATGGTCGGCCAACTGGAGCGTTGGGTTGTAGACGCTGTTAAATTTCCACAGCATCTTGACGAAGTTCGTCTGCCCACGCATGAGATGTCCTACCGCAAGGGCTGCGGTGGTTTTCAGAGCAGCCCAGCCGAGATGTTTTTTATTGAGCACTTCTTGAGTCTTGACCAACTCCGCGTAGAATTCCGGAAGCGGCATCTTTGTCGGCAGCACGGCGTGTTGAATATCGAAGAGGCGGTAATCCCTCGTTTGGATCCTGCGCGATTCCGTGTGCCAGCTCTCGGTCCCAGGGTAGGGAGTATTGACACTGATGGTCACAATCTCAGGGATGTCCAGGCACCATTGCCGGACCGTTTCGAACCGCTTCTGATCCCATTCAGGATCGGCGATTAAATTAATGGCCACGGTGATGCCAAGGGATCGGGCACACTCCAGCGCTTCAAAGTTTTTCCCCAGTGAGATGCGCTTTCTATGCATCCGAAGACCTTCCTCATCGATCGCTTCCACACCTAAAAACATGTACTGGAGTCCGAGCGTCTTCCAGAGACGAAACACCTCCTTATTGCGCAATAAGACATCGCCGCGTGTCTCCATGTAGTATTGTTTCTTAATCCCTCGCCGCGCGATCGCCTCGCCAATTTCGAGCCCCTGCTTTGCTTGGATGAAGGCAACATCGTCGACCAGGAAGACCCCTGATTCTTGAATCCGTGCCAGTTCCTCCACCGCCTTCTCCGTGCTGACCATTCGATAGCTGCGGCCATAAAAAGTCCATGCGCTGCAGAAGGAGCAGTCCCAGGGACAGCCTCGCGCAAACTCGATCGAAGCACAGGGGTCGAGGACCCCGATAAAGTACTTGCGTCTATGCCGGACCAGATCGCGTGCAGGACGGACATCGTCGAGGTTCTCGATGAATTGCGGTGGCGGACCTTCCCCGTCAAGAGTCACGACCCCGGGAATTTTCGTGATGGCCTTGCGGTCATGTTCCACAGCCAATAACAGTTGAGGGGTTGACATTTCACCCTCGCCTTTGACCACACAATCAATCGCGCCATTCCCATGCATCAGAAAATCTTGAGCGACAAAGGATGCACTGTGCCCTCCCACGAACACAAAGCCGTTCGGTAATTCCTTCTTGGTCAACTGTGCGAGATCTACGATCTCCGGCACATTCGCCAGATAGTTGCATGCGAATGCCACGGCGTCAGGCTTCCAGTCTTTCATGAGCGCCAGGTAATCGTTCCAGGTTTCTACCTGCAGATCGATGAGGCGGACGTCATGCCCTGCTTGGCGGGCGGCTTGGGCCACCATTTCGAGCCCGAGTGGCTCCAGACGCAGAAAGATCTTGTTATACATGAGGGGACCAGGATGGACCGTGAGAAATCTCATATGCGTAGATCTCCTCTCTCGAAGACGCTCAGCCGGAGTTGGGTTCAATGACGAGTCGTCAAAGGTGATCGGCCAAAACTGACCGCGAATTCAGATCACGCTCGCTGAGTACCATAGCAGAGTAAGGCGACACAGCTACTCGGTATGACCCTAGTTCGTATATTGTTTGTCGAGGGAGTCTGCCGGGCCTCAAACGGACACTCGGAGTCCCAGCCGGGCGTCTCCACTTCCAGGAGATACGTGATGGAGAGTGCGGACGAGAGGAGAAAAATTAAAATGGACAAGTAATGGTAGGAGGAGATTATCGTGAAGATCTAATCCCTACGATCTCCGATCGATGTCTACTGCACGCAGTGAACTACTTGATTCTCAAGGTGTTGCGAACCCGCATTCTCTCATCGAGTGGTTTACAGACACAGACGATGACTGAACTACTGTTCTTCCCCCTACGAATGCCCAATAGGTTCCTTCCCACGAATTCTTGTATCTTCCCAAGAAAGTTCCATGGATGCAGGGAGAGTTATTTGGGAGGGTTGATTGTGGGGTTAGGGATTGTGTTGGGTTACATGGGACTCCTGTATTTCGGGGCGGTCATCGTGCCGGGAGTCGGTCTTCCCGGACAACTGATGGTGCAGGTGCCAGGTAGTCTGTTGGAATGGGCTCATGCACCGGGATATGGAATTTTGGCTATTATGCTGACTCGTGGATTGCAGAGTCGTGCATGGCCACGGGCGTATGCGCTCCCCGTTGCCGCCGCTGCGGCTTTCGTTTTCGGTCTGTGGACTGAAGTGTTTCAGGGATCAATTCAAGGCAGAGAAGCGAGCGTCGACGATCTGGTGACGGATGCAGTAGGAATTGGTCTCGCGATGCTGATGCTATTGATGCCCTCCGAAATGGTGCGAAGCAGAATCGCGGCGATCAGTTTTCGTTGTTGGCATCGCCTCCGGTCTTCTTTTTAACATGCGAACTAACTGGCCGCTTATAGACCCAGTACCATGGTGCCTATCCAACCTCTCATAATCCCGAAGACTCCAATGTCAGTTTCTCTGCCTTCGTGTATGGCCATCCGGTGAGGTTGCAGCGTACGGAAGACCGCCAGCCCCGCTACCAACCTCTATAGCTGAACAAAGCTGATGAGAACAATGTGATCTGGTCTGGAGGAGAGGAGTGGAGGGATCGCCATGCGCTCATTCCCAGAGAGGATGCTGACACCCACAGCCAAAAGTCATAGAGATTGATCTGAACATGAGTTTCCCAGCACGCTGAACGTCTGACGTTTCTCTCGCAGATTTCCTCCACAGTAGACGACAAGATTGAGATCTTATGCCATGGGCAAGATACTAGGGCTCTGTCTGACGTATGGGGCAATCGATAAGATATCGAGGTCGTGCGGGTAAATCAGTGGTGACCTGTTGAGTCTGGCAGGGGGGGATATCCTCCTGCAGTCGTCTCAAGAGCCTGGGGAATTTCATGGTGGGAGGCGTTTCACATAACCATAGATGCGTGCCTGACTCCAGCTCTTCCATGTATCGTTGCACACGAAACCCCGGGTGCTCCATGAAGTAAGCCGATAGGAACCCTCCAATGGCTTGGACTACCCAGGGATGGGCGGTGGCATAGCGATAACTGACCCGAAGTTCAACCACCTGTACTGATTCGTGCTCATCCATCGTTATGTGAGAGTATAGCGTGGTGAGGATAATAATACCCCTATAGAATGCCAATGCATCGGCTAGCATATCCAGACCGGCATTTGATACTCCAGCTTTTTTGATTTGAACGACAGGTGGCTCATGAACCATAACACCAGATCGACAATATCCATATGATCAATCGGATTGGCGGTAGATGAATATCGTTGTTATCGGTGGAGGGCCGGCAGGCCTCATGGCCGCAGAGACGGCGAGCGCCTCTGGTGCACGAGTTGAGCTCTATGACGCAATGGCATCGGTCGGTCGAAAGTTTCTCTTGGCAGGGAAAGGCGGCCTCAATCTGACACATTCAGAACCGTACGAGAGATTTCTCTCGCGCTATGGCGCCCATCGCGAACAGATCGCACCGCTGCTCGAATCGTTCAGACCCGATAGGCTGAGGACTTGGGCCTTGGGACTTGGCATTCAAACATTTGTGGGCTCCTCTGGGCGTGTATTTCCCACCGATCTGAAGGCGGCCCCATTATTACGTGTGTGGCTCCGTCGATTGCGACAAGTCGGTGTGCAGTTTCACATGCGTCACCGGTGGTCTGGCTGGGACGATCAGGGGGCGTTGTCTTTTGCCACGCCGAAGGGGATTCATGCTATCCAGGCCGGTGCCGTGGTGCTTGCGCTTGGTGGTGGAAGTTGGCCGAATCTCGGCTCCGATGGGTCGTGGGTGCCACTCTTGACAGGACGAGGGGTTCGCATTGCACCGTTGCAGCCGGCAAATTGTGGTTTCGATGTGGGCTGGAGCGAGCATTTTAGGGCAAAGTTCTCCGGCACTCCGGTCAAGTCCGTGGCGGCAGTTATTGGAAACGATGCCGATGCTATCAGGTATCCAGGCGAGTTTGTGATCACAGAGACTGGCGTAGAGGGAGGTGTGATTTACATGGCGTCTGCCGCTCTTCGCAACGAGATTCTGACGGAGGGAGTCGCAACATTGCGCCTAGACTTTACGCCTGATCGAGACATCCGGAGGCTGACACAGGACCTATCTCAACCGCGAGGCAAACGCACGATGGCGAGTCATCTGGAACGACGAGCGGGGATTGAGGGTGTGAAAGCGGGGCTGCTTCGCGAGGTGGTTTCGAAGGAAGATTTTGCAGATCCGGCTCGTCTGGCTGCCTCAATCAAATCATTGCCGCTCCGACTCGTCGCGCCGCGTCCGTTGGACGAAGCGATCAGCTCAGCCGGGGGAGTTTCCTTCGAGGCTCTGACCAGACAATTGATGGTTCGAAGCCTCCCTGGTGTATTCTGTGCTGGCGAAATGTTGGATTGGGAGGCGCCGACTGGAGGCTATCTTCTGACGGCCTGCCTTGCCACAGGCCATGCTGCAGGTATAGGGGCTGTGGAGTGGCTCAGGAAAGGCGGAATGAGTCGGGTGGGCTAAGGGCTAGGCAGAAGCTGGATATCGGGGCTTTTCATACATCAGCCCGTTCCATCAGATCGCCCTGTCTAAGAGATCACGCAGGCGCCTAGCCAAATCATCGGGCAGGAAAGGCTTTTGAATAAAGGCGGTTCCTGGTTCATCGAGAAAGGCCGGCTTTGTGGGATCGACATAGCCAGACATAAAGAGCACCCTGGTGCCGGGCCAGATATGTTTCAGTCGCTCAGCAACGATAAGACCAGACATATGCGGCATGATCACGTCGGTGACAAGAGCCTGAATAGGTTCGGACAAGGATGCCGCTGCCCGCAAGGCGTCTTCGCCATTTGCGGCTTCTATCACCTGGTACCCGTCCTGTTTCAATACCTGAACGATGAGAGCACGAACCGAGTCCTGGTCCTCGATGACAAGGAGGCTTTCTGAGCCTTTCCTACGGCGAAGAGATGGCGTCTTCGCGACAGCTGGGGTTGCGATCACGCGTGGGTAATAGAGATGGAACGTGGCCCCTTGGTCGAGCGCACTGTCGGCAAAGATATAACCATGGCTTTGCTTTACGATCCCATAGACCGTCGCCAGCCCCAGACCCGTTCCTTGCCCCACCTCTTTGGTCGTAAAAAATGGCTCGAACAGATGAGAGAGCGTTTCCGGAGTCATCCCGTGACCGGTGTCGGACACGCTCACGTGCACGTAGTCTCCAGGAGGCACCAGCCGATACCGGTCCGGCCATTCCGGCGTCACTGAGAGATTACGTGTCGTGATCGTCAAGGTCCCTCCGTTCGGCATGGCGTCACGGGCATTAATAGCCAGATTCATCGTCACCTGGTTGAGTTGTCCTTTGTCGCCATTGATCGACCAGAGATCCGGTGCAAGATCCATCGCCAGCGTGACTTCTTCGCCCAGCAGCCGGTTGAGCATCGAGCTAATCAACCGCAGTGAATCGTTGAAATTCAACGGTTGCGGCATGAGGACCTGCTTACGGCTGAAGGCGAGCAGTTGCTTGGTCAGCTCACTGGCCCGTTCGCCTGCCTTCAAGGTTTCTACTGCCATCTCATACCGAGTGTCTTCTTCCGACAGTCGATCTATGAGCATCGCGCTGTATCCATTAATGACGGTGAGCAGATTATTGAAATCATGCGCCACACCACCGGCTAACCGACCGATAGCATCCATTTTTTGAGCCTGCCGGAATTGCGTCTCCAGCCGTTTGTGCTCTGTAACGTCGGTTGCAACCCCGGAAATTCCGTAAATCTTTCCATTCTCATCGCGCAGCGGAGACTTATTTGTGGACATAATACGTGGTATTCCGCCGGCTGTGCTCGCGATCACTTCTTCAAGTTGCTGAGTGATACCACTCGTCATGATCTGTTCGTTGGTTGTCTGGATGACATCCGCTAACTCTTTGGGAAAAACATGGTGGTGCGTTTTGCCTAAAATATCTTTCTTCGGCTTCCCGTAGAACTGCGCGAGGTTATTGCTCAGGAGAATGAAGCGATGTTGACGGTCGGTGGCAAACACATACGAAGGAATGTTTTCGAGGATGTTATTCAATAACCGCTCACTTGAGCCTAGCGCCTCCTCCGCCTGCTTTTGGTCAGTGATGTCATAGTTCACGCCTGTCATCCGTAGCGGAATGCCGTCCGTATCCAGCATGACCTGCCCCGAGGCTTTGATGACACGGACTGTGCTATTGGGCCATCTGATTCGAAAGTCGATGTCGTAGGGCTTCCCCTTGCGTAAAGCCTCTTGTATGGCCTCGTCACACCTCCCCCGATCATCGGGATGGACGCAAGAGAGCCAGGTATCGTAGACGCCGTCAAATTCCTCTTTCTTCACACCGTACAAAGCGAACATCCGATCATCCCACACTAATTCGTTCCTGAGGATGTTCCAGTCCCATACCCCGATCTGCGCCGCGCGTGTGGCGAGTTCTAGCCGGTCAGCCAGCTGAGCAATCTCTTCCGCCCCTCGCTTGCGTTCAGTGATGTCGCGCACGAACGCACAGTGGTACTCCTTCCCTTCGTAGAACAGATAATTGACACTCACCTCAACTGGGATGAGCCTACCATTCTTGGCTCGATGGACTGTCTCCACTACCATGGTTCCGCATCGCTGGGTCTTTGTCCAAAACGCTTGCCATGTGTCCGACTGAAAGTCAGGGTTCAGGTCGTGGACCGTCAGGCCGCACAATTCCTCTTTCGAATAGCCCAACATGAGACTGGCCGCCTCGTTCACATCCAGGATCTTGGCTTGCTGATTGATCCAATACACGGCGTCGGCGGCCCGTTCCATCGAAAATTTTGCGAGCCGTAATGCCCCCTCTGTCCGCTTCTGTTCGCTGATATCCAGTAGCGCTGTTTGCCAATGGATGACCGGTCCCGGCTCTTTGTCCACGGCGAGGCTCTCAAGGTGAACCCAATGCGGCGCGCCGGATTTTTTTTGGAGTTGCAATTCACAGGTTTGTCGCGTGCCAGTCTTCAAGACTTTCCGACAATGCCAATGAAAGATGTCCTGACTATCTTGTGCGACGAACCGGATGAATGGTTGGCCGATGAGCTTGTCCCGGTCTATGCCCACCAGTGTTGCGGCTCGTAGATTCGCGGCAACAATCTTGCCGTGTATATCCAGTGTCATCTGGCCGGCTGGAGAAAAATCGTAGTGATCCGTCCGAGCCTGGCGGAGCTGCGCATTCTGTATCTCCAGCTCAGTCTGACAGGCTCGCAACTCATGCACGAGCTGTTGCAGGTCTGCTACCTGCCTATCCGCGATATCGCGATGTGGAGTGGGTTGCCGCTTTTCTGTCTGATCGGGACCATCTGTGATTCCCGCTGGTGTGTCTGGCACCTTGATCATTCCATCGCCCTTCTCAACCAAGGCTGAAGTCGAAGATCGGGTTACACTCTGAGTTGAATTCTCCTAAACCAAAATCATCGTCACCCGGTTCTTCCTCGATCCGGTGAGCCCATAGCAAGCCTTATTTATTCAGCGATGTCAATACGTCCTGATGGCCTTCTCGGTTGCGGTCGCACTGTCACAAATCCATAGTCGTTTGTGGAGCGATAGTCCTGGCAGAATCGGTCGAGAACAGGGGGAGACAGAAATGGCCTCCATGTGTGACCGAGCACAAATCTATTGATGGACATTATCGGAAGGGAAAGAGTGAGGACGGCGCCAAGACCGCATTGATCTCGGAGTTCCAGATGCGGGAATACTCTATTGGGATATGGCTGTCAATCCGTCGACAGTTCCGACGGATCGATATTTCTGATCGCGTTGAGACAGCAGTTGTGGGAGAGAGAGGTCCTGTAGCTGGGAGAGTTGGTTGCTGAGCGACTTGGCAACTCGATCGGTGATGGCAGTAAGGTCCCGGTGGGCGCCGCCGAGCGGTTCTGGAATGACTTCGTCCACGATATGGAGGTCGACCAGGTCTTTCGCCGTCATCTTCAGAGCGGCGGCGGCATCGGGAACTTTAGTCGGATCGTCCCACAAGATGGCGGCGCAGCCTTCTGGAGAAATGACCGAGTAGACCCCGTGCTCTAACATGAGAACGCGGTCTGAGACAGCCAGTGCGAGTGCCCCGCCACTGCCGCCTTCACCGATGACGATGGAAATAATAGGGACGGCGAGACGCGACATGACGAACAGATTGCGTGCAATGGCTTCAGCCTGTCCCCGCTCCTCTGCACCGATGCCGGGGTAGGCGCCTGGCGTATCGATAAAGGTCACGATCGGACGTCCGAACTTCTCAGCCATCCGCATGAGGCGCAGGGCCTTGCGGTACCCTTCCGGATTCGGCATGCCGAAATTTCTTTGCATTCGCTCTTTGAGCGTCTTTCCTTTTTGATGGCCGATGACCATGATTGACCGGTCGTTGAAGCGAGCAAAGCCTCCGACGATTGCGCGATCGTCACCGAATAGACGGTCCCCATGAAACTCACAGAAATCTCTAAAGAGATAACTGATGTAATCGAGAGTGCTGGGCCGCTGGGGATGCCGGGCAAGTTGTGTGCGTTGCCAGGGGGTGATTGTACTGTAGAGTGTATCTTCGACCTGTGCCAGCTTCATCCGCAACTTGCGGATCTCCTCCTGAGGGGCCGATTTCCCAGCGGGGACCGCCGCGAGCTTCTCAATCTTTTCTTCGATCTCGCGAATCGGTTTTTCAAACTCGAGGTAATCGCGCATACGGTGTCAACGCATATCGATGAAATAATCGGAAGGGAACATAAGCACCCTACACTGAAGTATTCGCTACGATAGCAGAATAATAGCCCGTTTGCCTAGTACTTCTTCAACGTCTGCCACAAAGCGTTCGCTGGGGGTGACGGTCATGTGAGGGAGAGGGGCCGTCTCAGCTTCTAATGTTGAATCCATCCCTAATGTAAGCGAGACGGTTGTGCCACCAGGATGACGCAAAAAGACGTCACGAAGCCGCGGTAATTGTTCTGTCACGTCAGGGCGATCCGCCAATCGAATATAGACTCGTTTGATTGTCTGTGCTTGCACCTCAGCGAGTGGCTCAATCTTGCTCCCTCGAATTTTCGTACCTTTATCTCCTCGGTCCACCGTTCCTGTGATGCGCACGAGGCGTTCCGGCACGATCAAGTCTGCTGAGTGTTTATAGAGATCGGGAAAGACAATGATCTCGACCATGCCTTGGAGATCTTCCAGGGTCAGATAGGCCATCCGGTCGCCCTTCTTGGTCAGCATACTTTTGACGGTCGTGACGATTCCGCAGAGTTTTACTTCGCGACCGTCAGACAAGTCCGACAGGCCGATGGTCGAAGCTGTAGCCAGTGCTTGGATGGTGGCCTCATAGCGCGCCAGCGGATGGGAGGAAATATAGAAGCCGGTCAGTTCACGTTCGTGTTTCAACCGCTCGCTTTGGTCCCATTCCGGAATGTTCGGCAGTGACGGCATCGCCGAATGTTCTACTGAATCTTGCCCGTTCAATTCGTCGCCAAAAATATTGGTTTGACCCCGATCCCGTTCGCGTTGCGCGGCCGCACCATCCTCAACGGCCTGGTCCAGAACCGCGGCGAGTTGAGATCGTTTCGCTCCGGTCAAATCGAATGCGCCGGTCTTAATCAGCCCTTCGAGCATGCGCTTGTTCACTTTGTGAAGATCGACCCGGCGGCAGAACTCAAAGAAGGATTTGAAGGGGCCGGCTTCATTTCGAATCTCAATGATTGATTCGACAGCGCCTTCACCGACATTCTTGATAGCCGCCAAGCCGAATCGGATGGCGTGGTCCACCACGGTAAAATTCTTATGGCTTTCGTTCACGTCCGGCGGCAGGACTTTGATATTGAGATCGCGGCATTCCGTAAAATACCCGACGATTTTGTCGGCGTTGCCCATGTCGGTCGTCATCAGGGCGGCCATGAATTCAGTCGGATAGTGCGCTTTTAAATACCCGGTTTGGTAGCAGACGACGGCATAGGCCGCGGCGTGTGATTTGTTGAACCCGTAGCCCGCAAATTTTTGGATCAGTTCGTACAGCTTGTCCGCTTTTTTATCTGGAATCTTGTTGGTCTTGGCGCCGGCGAGGAACTGCGCACGCAGCTTTTCCATCTCCTCAGGCTTCTTCTTGCCCATCGCGCGCCGGAGAATGTCGGCTTGGCCGAGCGAAAAGCCTGCCACCTTGTTGGCGATGGCCATCACCTGCTCCTGATAGACGATGACCCCATAGGTGTCCTTCAGGATCGATTCGAGTTCAGGGACTTCGTACACAATCGGAATTTTGCCCTGTTTGCGTTTGATGAAGTCGGGAATCAGATCCATCGGGCCGGGGCGATAGAGCGCGATGATGGCGATGATGTCCTCGAAACGGTCCGGCTTGAAGCCGGTCAGGAGATCACGCATGCCGGAGCTTTCTAATTGAAAGATTCCGGTGGTCTTACCGGATGACAACAGCGCGAACGTCTTGGGGTCGTCGAACGCCACCTGTTCCATGACCAACGGTGGATTGCCGGGGTTTCGTTCATTGATCAGATCCTCGGCGCGTTTGATCATGGTGAGGGTTTTGAGCCCCAGGAAATCGAATTTGACGAGCCCGATCTTTTCGACGTCTCCCATCGAATATTGGGTGACGATTTCGTCGTTGGCGCCTTTGTAGAGCGGCACGTGGTCCGTGAGCGGGCCTTCCGAGATCACGACGCCGGCGGCGTGAGTCGAGGCATGGCGGGCAAGTCCTTCAAGAGAACGGGCGATGCCCATCAACTCCTTGACTCGAGTATCGGTTTCGACGAGATCGCGCAGTTTCTGTTCTTGATCGAGCGCCTGTTGGAGCGTGATGTTGAGCTGATTCGGGACGAGCTTGGCGACGCGATCGACTTCGGCATAGGGAATTTCCAGCACACGGCCCACATCCCGGATGGCAGCCTTCGCCCCGAGCGTTCCGAACGTAATGATTTGGGCGACGTGGTCCTTGCCGTACTTGTCGACCACATAATTGATGACCTCACCCCGGCGTTCCATGCAGAAGTCCATGTCGATATCGGGGAGGGACACGCGTTCGGGATTCAAGAATCGTTCGAACAAGAGCGTGTAGACAAGCGGGTCGAGGTCCGTGATGCGAAGCGCATAGGCGACGAGACTTCCGGCTGCAGAACCCCGGCCGGGTCCGACCGGAATGTGGCGGGAACGCGCGAACTTTATGATGTCCCACACGATGAGAAAATAGCCGGCGAACCCCATCGAGCAGATGATCGTCAGCTCTTCACGCAGGCGCAACTCATAGGTAGCAGGCAGAATCTGGCTGGGCCGCTCTTTCAACCTGGCCGCAAGTCCCTCCAGTGCCAACTGCTCCAGATATGTTTCCCGCGTCAGTCCTTCTGGAACTTTGTACTGGGGAAGATGCGTCTTGTTCAGCGCCAGCTGGAGGTCGCAATTGTCCGCGATCCGGCAGGTATTCGTGACGGCATTGGGGAATTCGACAAAGGCGGCCGAGACTTCTTCTGTGGATTTCACATACAGCTGATCCGTATCGAACTTCATGCGATTTGGGTCACTGATCGTCTTGCCGGTTTGCAGGCACAGCATCAACTCGTGTGGGCGGAAATCTTCTTTCTTGAGGTAATGGCAATCGTTGGTGCCGGCCAGCGGGATATCCATTTTCTTGGCGATCTCAAGCAGGCCACTATTCGCCACTCGCTGATGGTCCAACCCGTTGGCCTGCACCTCAAGATAGAAGTGTTCCTTCCCGAAGATTTCCTGAAACTCTCCAGCCACAGCCATAGCACCAGCCATGTCTTTCTGACCAATGAGGTAGGGAATCTCACCACTCAGGCAGCCTGACAATGCAATCAGGCCCTCATGGTGTTCTTTGAGAATTTCTTTATCCATCCGCGGCTTATAATAGAAACCTTCAAGATATGCTTTACTAACAAGGTTGATCAGGTTCTGATACCCAGTCAGATTTCTGGCGAGAAGGATGAGATGGTAATAGTCGTTATGGGCAAGACCGCTGTCTTTCGCAGCGAAGCGACTGCCGGGCGCCATGTAGGCTTCGCAGCCAATGATGGGCTTGATGCCTGCGTCTTTGGCTTTACGGTAAAATTCAATGGCCCCGAACATGTTCCCGTGGTCAGTCATTGCCACAGCCGGTTGCTTAAACGATTTTATCTGTTGGATGAGCGGCTCGATTTGATTCGCACCGTCGAGCAGACTGAATTGAGTATGGAGATGGAGATGAACGAAGGACGACGTCATGGCAGGATTTTAGGAGGGCAGAGAAGAGGAAGTCAAACAAGGGAGGGAGTGGCCAGGTGCCCTTCTTGCTCGCAGAACGCGCACGATAAGAATGTGCTCGTTCGATGCGCGCAGTAAAGAGCAGCCTTGGCCACTCCCTAAAGAGACGTATAGCGAGTCGGAAGGCTTGCTCACATGCATGCGCAGGAGTGACCGGCCAATTAAGAGCTGTCATAATAGCGGGCGCTAGAAATGCGCTAGATAGGAAGAAGGGGTTTCATGCGAATACTATTGGTTGAAGACGACCTGAACCTCGCCCAATTCATCCGCAAAGGGCTCAAGGAAGAACAGTATGCGGTGGATTTTGCCGCTGATGGAGAAGAAGGCTTGGAGTTGGCATTGGGGAATCCATATGATCTCCTGATCCTCGACATTATGTTACCGAAGCTCGATGGCCTCACGCTTTGCCGCCGTATCAGGGCCAAGGGAGATATGACTCCGGTTTTGCTGTTGACAGCCCGCAATACTCTTGAAACCAAGGTGTCGGGTTTCGATACTGGGGCCGACCAGTTTTTGCCGAAGCCCTTCGCATTCGTCGAACTCCTGGCGAGAATCCGAGCCTTACTGCGCCGAGGAGGTCCGCAACAATTGCTTCGACTCAAAGCCGCCGATTTAGAATTGGATCCTGCCTCTCATCGTGTGTGGCGGGCAGGGCAGGAAATTCCACTGACGAATAAAGAATATGCCTTGCTCGAATTCCTGCTCCGAAACAAGAATCGGGTATTGACGCGAACGGCGATTATCGAACATGTGTGGGACATCAGCTATGACCCTATGACCAACATCGTGGACGCTCATATTCGGGCTCTGCGTGCCAAAATCGACCGAGATTTTTTACCTCCGCTGATCGCCACGGTACGCGGCGCGGGATACATGTTGGAGGAAGCAGAATCGGCCGTATGAAATACTTGAGCCGTTTGATCCGTCAGTCGGCGCTCATTCTGATGGTCGCGCTTCTCCTGGTTTTTTCTGGGGTGACCTATATAGGAGGTGACGCCTTATTGCGCCGCTTTGTGGATGGCCGGCTGTTAGGATTGGCGGAGACGCTGGCCAAGATCGTTGAACAGTATCCTGCCATTATCGAAAGCACAGGAGAGGGCGGTGCCCTTACTGCCACGATCGGAGAGAACAACAAGGAACCATATCAATTGCAGGATGTGACCCATTCTCTTCGGGTCTTTTTACCGGATGGCCGGCTCATTTGGAAAGCCCCCAACGCGGCGACAGAGCAGACAGTCCCTGACCACCTGCTGGAACAAGTTCGACGTGGGACTCCGGTATTTGAAACCGGCGAGACGATCGATGGCACGCCTGTACGGCATGTATTCATTTCGATCCCACGGCAAGGACAAGTGCGGTACGTGCTGCAGGCAGAAACCTCCTTGATCCTGTACCAGGAGACACGCACGGGTCTTGTGATCCTCCTGACCCTAGGGTCCGGGATCATCCTGCTTGTCGCCTGGGTGGGGAGCGGATGGCTGGCGAGGCAAGTTCTGACGCCGATCGAGGTGTTGAGTACTGGCGCCGAAACGATGTCCGAAGCCGATTTGGGGAAGCGATTCACGCTAGATACACCGTATCAGGAGTTCCGTCGTCTTACCCAGGCGCTCAATTCCGTTATGGACCGGTTTCAACGTAGTGGCGAAATTCAGCGGAGATTTTGCGACATTGCCGCTCATGAAATGAAAACCCCCTTGACCATCTTGCAGGGTAACCTGGACGTCGCCCTCATGAAAGCCCGAACGTCGGAGGAGTATCGTGAAGCGCTCCTCAATAACCTTGAGCAGGTCGGGCGGCTCATTGCCTTGACGCGATCCCTATTGACTCTTGCAAATTTCACGAGCGGTAAGCCTCCTGTTCATCTCGTGCCGCTCGCCCTAGAACCGCTAATTCAAGATCTGATTGATGAACTCACTCTGCTTGCCGATGACCGTCGAATCACCTTGTCGCTTGACTCTCAATCGGTCCCACCCGTCCTCGGGGACGCACAATGGCTCAAGCAAGCACTCATTAATCTGCTCGACAACGCCCTGCACTATACACCGTCTGGTGGAGCCGTAACCGTCCGCTTACAGGCAGTCGGAGAAGGAGTTACTGTGGCCGTCGAGGATACAGGTCATGGGATCGAACAGGAACATCTCCCTCATCTGTTCGAGCGGTTTTATCGGACTGATTGGGCACGGGCGAAGGATGCTGGCGGCACCGGACTCGGACTCCCCATCGTCAAGGAAATTGCTGAGGCTCACAGCGGAACTATTTCAGTCACAAGTCAAGTCGACAAGGGCTCGGTCTTTACCCTGCGTCTGCCGACCCTCGCTCGCTAGTCATTCCTAGGCAGAGTCAAGAATTTTGAATTCCCTTCCTGCTTGTATTCTCCTCTGATATCTATGGCATTGTGATCCTGTGGTTCGGTGCAAGGTCACAGGGGGTGAAGCCCTACCTCAACACTTCGGAATCATGAAGAATTCTTCATGGTCGATTCATGATCCGTTCATCTTTACCAGATATCATGTCTAATATGGAAAGGTGCGGGATAGTAGCGAACTATCCTTTCAAGGGATCGGGGAACTGGCGATGAGTCTCTAGCGATGGAGGGCCGTATGGGGAAGATATATCCGGCTATGGCGGTGTTGATCCTCGCGCTCGCGAGTCTGGCGGGGTATGAATCACGAGCTGAAGGAGAGACGAATCTTGTCCGTGTGGCGGAAATGCAGAAAACTCTTCGCGATCTCTGGCTCGGCCATATCTTTATGATCCAGCACGTCGTCTTGTACAACACGACGAACAATCCGGCGGAGCGGCATACCGCCGATAAGCAGGTTCTGACAAACGCTAAACAGATTGCGGACACATTTGCGCCATTTTATGGCGAAGCGAGGTCTGAGAAACTCTTTACTCTGCTGAGTGGTCACTATGCCGCAGTCAAAGCATACTCTGAAGCTACCATTGAGGGGAATGCTCAGCAACAGGATATCGCGCTGGTTCATTTGGCGTCCAATGCCGACGAGATTGATGCCTTCTTCAACGGAGTCAATCCCAACCACCTGCCGAAAAATACCATTCGAGGCTTAATTGCGGCGCATGGAACTCACCATGTGCTCCAAATCAACCAATATAAGAAAAAAGAGTATGCAAAACTCGAAGAAACCTGGCCCATGATGCGACAGCACGTCTATATCATTGCTGATACGCTGACAACGGCATTGTCGAAACAATTCCCAGAGAAGTTTTCATAACGGTGGAGGGCGTTGGTACGTGAGTCGAGTCCGTTTACTGTTCTAGCGTGGTACAAGGCCTACGTCACGCTGCAGATGAACAGGATACGTGGCTCAATCGAACGAGAGTCTTCTTGTGTTAGTTTAAGGTTCAGACCACCTCACCGACCCTGTTGTATTCATATCACCCCGTTGACCACCGCCAATGCCTGACTCACCCTCAATGAGCAAGAGAGTAGGATGCGCACGATGAGTCACGAACTGATGTGTATATATTCCACGTGAGTCTCCCTCCTGTCTCTGCCGTAAGGCCAATTCGCGACGAATCGGATGAATGATCTTCATATCCATTCAGGATCATGAAGAATTCTTCATCCTCCGTTCACACATCCTTCATATACGACTGTTATAGTCGGATTTTATTCCGCGAGATTTTTACTGCTTTCTCAGGGTTTTGAATAGCTGCAATTGAACATCGACAGGAACGGTCGAGATGGAGAATGTTATGGGCAAGATCTTTCAGTCTATGCCAATCTTGGTGCTCGCGCTCACTTGCTTGGCAGGCTGCGACTACGAATCGTATGCAGCCGGGAAGGCGAATCCAGTCCGTGTCGCAGAAATGAAACAGTCTTTTCGCAATCTTTGGCTTGGGCACATCTATTGGGTGCAGCACGCAGTATTGGATAGCGTGAAGAACAGTCCGGCGGAGCGCGATGCCGTAAAAAAGGAAGTCGACGCCAATACAAAACAGATTGCGAGTGTGCTGACGCCATTTTATGGTGAGACCCAGTCGCAGAAATTTCAGAGCCTGCTGGATGTCAACATCGACGCCGTGAGAGAATATTCAGAAGCCACCACTGCAGGGAATAAGAGTCTGCAGGATGCCGCGCTTGCCCGCTTAGCGAGCAATGCCAAGGACTTCGGCGTGTTCATGAGCGGAATCAACCCCCATCTATCTGAATCCACCGCTCGGGGGTTGATCGGGGCGCATGGCGCCCACCATGTGCTCCAAATCAACCAGTACAAGAAAAAGGATTATGCGCATCTGGATGAAACCTGGAAGATGATGCGAGAACACGTCTACGTCATAGCAGATACGTTGACTGAGGCGATAGTGAAACAGTTTCCGAGCAAGTTCTTGTGACTGGTGAGCGCCATCGCCGTCTGCGTTGTTTCGAGGGGAAGAATACTATTCCACATTTTTCAAGAATGCATCAACTGCAATCGCAGATTTGCCGCTACGACGAACGTGGATGCAGTTGACAGGCCGTCCGAGCACGCGGGTTTTCCTCTCGATTGCTCAACATTGCTTCAGGTGTGCGTCCCTCATCTTGTAGGCTCGGTCCGGAATGGCTGCTGACATATATGCGTATGCGCCGATTTCCATCCCAAGCCGCATTGTTATTCGCCAGTGTCTTGTTTGCCACGGCCCCTACATCTTACGCAATAGCCGGAGACTCGGTTCCAGAGTTGTTCCCGCTTCGTCCATTTAGTTTCGACGTGTCGTTCAATCAGCGAACATTTGCGCCTCAGACCAGGGTCATTGCCGCCCAGGCCGGCCTCACGGCCTTTCGCTACGGCAACCTTGAAGTGAGAACCGTCTATCAATACTATAGTCAGCATACCCCTACATTTACGACAGATCAAAATTCGTTGTATCTGAATCCCCGTTGGAATAATTTCATCGATATCTTGGATTTTCCAAAGGACTACCCGATTAATCGGATGATTCGGCATGTTCTCTTTGGACCACTTGAGGACCGGGCGGTGCCATATCTTGGAGCCATCGCTGGTGGAACGATCCCGGGACGAGATGCTAATTCCCCAGGCTATCTCTATGGAGGCCAGGTGGGAGTGCGATTCCCTGTGGCTCGAGGAGTGTCGCTCGATATGGGGCTCCAATACACACGACTTGAAATTCACTTCAACGGGAAATCCAACTTGTCGGAACAATGGCTCTTTACAACCGGAGTTCGATTCTAAACAGTATGATTGTCGGCAGATCCATCATCAGTCTATGGTCGATCATACGGAGGGTCTGGAGCCTGAAACAATTGGGCTCACAAGGCATCGTCCCGTTCCTGATCGCTCTCGGATACCTTTTGCAAGGATGCGGACTCGTCTTCGACGCAGTGGAACTGGTACGGCCTCTTGCGCGCGATGAACTATCCGCTATCTGCTCGCGAGGGCAGTTGCGTGTTGGAATTTCTGTTGAACCTGATCGTCCCTTTGTATTTCCAGCCGTGTACACCGATGAAGGGGTTCGTATCACCGGCCTCGAGGTGGAGCTGATCCGTGAGGTGGGCGACGCCCTCACCACATATTGCGGCGGCCAGAAACCCATCGTCCCCACCTTGCATCTCACCCGGTTCCGTGATCTCTTCATCGAGATGAATGAAGGGCATCTCGATCTTTTTGTCTCATCCATCGGTGGGAATGTTCCTGGCGCAAGGCCTGCAGGCCTGTGGTATTCAGTTCCGTATTTTCAAAACGGCGGTATCGGGGCCATGATCCAAAAGCCGGAGGTGGCTGAGAAAGTATGGGCGCAGTTTAAAAAACAAGCCGGCAATCCAGATACGCTTGCGGCGATCCAAGCAGGACTTTCCGGCTTAACCGTTGCCGTCCAGAAGGGGAGGACATCTCACCTCTATGCGGAAGCCAATCTGAAGAATAGCCGGTTGCTCATATGCGATTCCCTTCCAGCCGCCGTCGAGACGAAGGACTCACGCATCGACGTGATATTATCCAAACATGCCATCCTCCATTATGTGACGAAGCACGTCTGGCCGGACTGGCGCCTTCTCATGCGGAATGATGGCACGCCTTTGATCCTGACGCAGGAACAATTCTCCATTGTCACGTCTGAAGAACACAGACGGCTGCAGTGGTTCCTCAGCAACCTGCTGTTTCGGTTAGGGGAATCAGGGCGGTTGGAGCAGATGCGCAGGCGTTGGTTGGAAGAAGACTATGCGCCGACTCGACGGGCAACCATGGAAGGCCTGCCATTTGAAGTTTCAAAAGTGCCGGAACATTACGATCAGGGACAGTGCCGTTTCGGAACCGGAGAGTGAGCAAGAAGGACATGCTGATGAACTCGCGCCCGTTTGTGCTCATATCCTTGAGCCTGGTGTTCTTTCTTGCATCGTCAACTATTGGGTTGGCGCAGTCACTTCGTGAAGAAACCGAACACACTGCCCAACATCTAGCGACATTGCTCCATGTGGGTCGTCTCGTCATCGAACGCAATCAAACACTGATCAATGATCCCCGGAAAGGCGATAAAGGATTTACGCCGGAGGCGTTTGAACATGAGATTGTCAATGAGTTTCGCCGTCAGACAGACATCGATCTGAAGGATTATCCCTCGCATCTTCCCTCTCTGACGAAAGAATTATTAACGCTATTGCTTGAATCGAGCAAGGAGGTAATAGCCGATGCGCAACTTGTGATCAATCAACGAGGCATTGGGTTTAAGAATTTCGTTCCGGCAACCTTTGGCAGCCAAGCTGCTCGGAAGTTCTCCAGTCGCTCTCACGTGAAAATCAAGCAAACGACACTCAATCCGAGGAATTTGAAAAACACGCCTGATGCATACGAAGAACACGGGTTGAGACGGCTGGCAACACAACCGGCCTCAGATACTTCCATCATCGAATGGATTGACAATGAAACGACTCTGAGAGTATTAACTCCGATATATTATTCGAAAGACTGTCTGGCCTGCCATGGCAACCCCAAAGGCATCTTGGATATTTCCGGCTATCCACGGGAAGGCGCCCAGGAAGGCGATCTTGCCGGTGCAATCAGTATTCAGATCCCAGTGAAAAGTCGGTAGCAAGCTATCCACCGTGTGCTTCAAATCAATCCGTACAAGGCCAAGGAATATGCCCCCTAGGGGCAACGTGGCCGATGATGCGAGAACACGTCTACGTCATTGCGGATACGCTCATGATGGCGTTGGTAAACAGTTTCCGAGCAAGTTTCTCCTGATTGGAGATGCTATGTCGTAGGCAAAGATTCCGAAGGAAGACCGGCAGAGTGGTCATGAAAACTCCGGGCGAGCCTCTCAGACAGAATTGCGTGCTTCTATATGGGCGGTCCACAAACCACATAATTTGGCAACCGAGTCGTCTCGACGGGTAGGCTCAACGCTGAGAAAGCTAGCCATTCGCCAACTGAGACACTAGCTCCGCCCCTCAAATAAGTTTATGATCCAGTTGTTGGATTCTAGACATTGCGTTTTGGGTTTCTTCCTCTCTAAGCCCTAATGGATAGAATAACTGCAGCTTTCTGAGCGCATCGCCAAGAAGCGAGAGGGCGCCGCCGATGAACCGATGGGTCTCACAGTGGGGGAGTCATCTCCGCATTCAGCACAAGGTATGGGTAGTACTCCTGCTGCTCTGCGTTCCGCTCAGTATAGGCATTGCTATTCACCTGTATATTGTCCAACAGTTGCTTGTGCTCCAACAACAACAGCAAGAAGTCATGTTGGCTGATAAGCAGGTTCGTGTACTCGGGCGACTTGCCATTGATATTGAAGACGGCTTTCGAGGCTATGTGTTGACCCAGCAACCCGCCTTTCTTGCTCCACTGATTGAAGCAGAATCGAAACTCGACCGGGCATTGTCGGATGCCGCAACGTCGCTTGGGCAGCTAACGGGTCCCCCGAACAGCGTCGCAACGATCGAACGACAGCTGAAAGATCTGCTGCGCTCGAAGCATGAATTGATCTCCGACATACGGAAGGGACCAGCTGACAAGGCGCTGGCATACGTGAGGTCCGGTGAAGGGCTCCGACTGTCTGTTCTTCTTCGCGAAAGCGTCCGGGCCGTCGAAGACCGCCTCGAGCAGCAGAGAAATTCGTTGAACGAGCGAGCGGATATGCTATCGCAGCGGACATTTCTCGGACTGTGGATCACGCTGGCTAGTGTGGTTGCGCTGGGATGGATTGTGTCGCGCATATTGGCTCGTTCTCTCACAGATCCGATCACGCGGCTGCAATCTGCTACGGCTAGGATTGGAGCGCAAGTCGATGTGGCCGGGATCACCGAGTTGTTGGCCAATGGCAGAGGAGCGAAGGACGAACTCGGTCAATTGGCAGAGGCTTACCTCGCCATGGCTTGCCGCATCCAGACGAACATCCAAGAGATCGAGGCGCTCGACACGATCGGTCAAGAGATCAACACGATCGGTTCGGACGATCTTGAGGGGGTGCTCCGCCGCATTACGGACCGGGCAGTGGAATTGATGCAAACGGATGTCTGTCTAGTGCTCCTTCGCGATGAACGGTTGGCTTGTTGGGTTGTTGAAGCAGGATCCGGTGAATGGAACGACCGTTTGAAGAAATGGGTCATGATGTGGGATGCGCTTCCGGTCGCGGTTCAAGCGTTTGAAACGCGTGCGATGGCTACCGGGGAACGGTTTCATTCCGATGAGTGGCCGCAGACGGTTCGGCACAACTTGACCGGAGAGAGCAGGCTGGCAATTCCACTGTCGGCGCAGGGGATTCCGTTCGGTGTTCTGTGGTTTCTGAACAAGCGTTCCCGGGCCGCGCAAGAGTGGAATCAGCGCCTGGCTGAAGGATTGGCTCAGGAGGCTGCGCTGGCGATCTCAACTGCACGGCTACACGAAGCGGCACAACAAAAGCAGCGTGCTTTGGTAGCGCGTCTTCGACAGCTTGAGCATCTGGCGGAAACCTTGGCGCATGATCTCAAGGGGCCGGGGGCTCGCATGGAAGAACTTGCGCGGTTGCTGGTCCAACAGAACAGTGGGCAATTCGATGATCGGACGAAACGGTGGTTGTCTCTTATCGAAGAGAACGGCAGGGACCTTGTGCAGCGGGTGGAGGGAATCATGACCGTGGCTCACGCGGGCGCTGAGCAGGAAGCCATCACGGCTATTGATCCAACTGTGGTTATTCGCCAAGTGTTGGACGCCCGAGCCGATGAGATCCGTCGGCTTTGCGCGGTGATACAGGTTGAACCAGGGTTACCACTCGTCGCTTGTCATAACGCTTCTCTCCGGCAGATTTTCGATAATCTTGTCTCGAACGCGTTGAAATACACTCGAAAAGAAGAACCACCCGAGATAAAGATCAGCGGGCTTGTCCAAGGGGCAATGGTGGTGTTCTCTGTTGAGGATCATGGGATCGGGATCCCGTTGGCCCAACGCACTCGAGTGTTTCAGCCCTTTGTCCGGCTGTTGGTGTCTGACGCAGCCGGCGACGGGATTGGGTTGACCATTATTCAGCGTGTCGTGGAGCTGTATGGCGGGAACGTGTGGATCGACGGGGCCGAAGGAGCTGGCTGTACAGTGCAATTCACGATCCCGAGTTTTCAGAAACAAGAGGGAACGTCGAACGTTACGAAGCGGTCGTTGAAGGATCTTGCGGTAGTTGATGTCGTCCGGCAAGGAGCGTTGTGAGGAGGGAGGAGATGATGACACGTGGCGGAGTGTCCGACACGCGACCAACCAGAACCAAATCTAAAGCGCCGTTCACGATCCTGATCGTCGAGGACAACGCAACGGATGTTGAGTTGATGCTGCACGCTCTTGAATCGGCAGATCTGAAACCGCTTGGCGGAGATTTCGAAATGGAGGTTCGCGCCAAGGCAGAGGGGGCCTTGGAGTTGATCGGGGAACGGGCTGTTGATCTTGTGCTGACCGACATGATGTTGCCGGGAATGGATGGGCTGGATCTCGTCAGCCGCATTCAACGGATCGACCCCAACTTGCCGGTGCTGGTCGTGACACGGATGAACGCGGTCTCTCTAGCCGTCGATGCGATGCGGCGTGGCGCCTTCGACTATGTGCTGAAACCGGTCAACGCAGAGGACTTGGGGGTGCGGCTTCATCGGGCGATTCGAATCTCCGAAATCCTGCGCAGGCATTCCGTGTACGAACAACAGGACAGGCAGGAGTTCACCGCCAATAGTTTCGTGGGGACCGGCGCCGCTTTCGAGCGCATTACGCGGAGTATTCGTGAGGCGTCCCAAGGCCGCTCCACGATCTTAATCACCGGTGAAACTGGAACGGGAAAAGGGATGATTGCGCGGGCGATCCACCAACAGAGCGCTGAACGTGATCGGCCGTTTCAAGTGATCGATTGCACGACCGTTCCCGACGGAATGATGGAGTCCGAGCTGTTCGGGCATGTACGGGGAGCCTTCACCGGTGCGATCGTCGATAAGCCTGGGCTCATTGAACTGGCGAACGGCGGCAGTGTGTTCCTTGATGAAATCGGAGAGCTTCCCCTTCTCCTCCAAGCGAAACTCCTGCGTGTCCTGGAGGAAAGCGAGGTGCGTCCCGTAGGCGGAACCAGAGTCCGTCGGATCAATACTCGCTTCATTGCTGCAACGAACCGGGATCTCGAAGCGCGAGTGCGTGAAGGGACCTTTCGGAAAGATTTATACTATCGGCTCGCCGTTGTGTTGATTCGAGTGCCGCCGCTCCGCGAACGTCGCGAGGATATTCCCGTTATCGCGCGCCATCTACTCGGCAGACTGGCTCGATCCATGAGCAAGGCACAGTGCCGTTTTGACGAAGCAGCCATGGAAGCCCTTTTATCATATTCCTGGCCCGGAAATGGGCGGGAACTCCGCAATGTTGTGGAACGGATGGTCATGCTCGTAACCGACGACGTCATTCAGGCGCGAGATGTCCAAAATTTGATTCCGCAGAGTGAGGCCGAGAGCTTTGGCTCAGTTGACCCAAGTCTGGCTACCCTTCCATACATGGAGGCGAAAGAACGAGCCCTTGAAGAATTTACGAAATCCTACCTGCGTGTCAAACTTTCGCAGCATGGCGGTGTCATTACGAAGGCTGCTGAGGATAGCGGCATTCCACGGCAACATTTCTCGCTGCTCATGAAACGATTTCTTGGGAGCGAGGATGTCGAGACTCACTAAGAATCGTCCTTCATCGGTAACAATCCTTCCATTCGCTGATCGGGATCTCTATTTCTTCCCTTGATCGTGTTACTTTCAAGTAGGATGACCATGAACATACATGGTTTGCGAGTCACTTTTTCGAGATTATTACCGTGATATCGTCCTGCGAATATCCAGCTATGCTGGCATAACAATTTAATATGTTGGAATAAATATTCTATTGATGACAAAGAGCATATCGTTATATTCGACCCGCGAATTAATCTTCCGTGTCTTTTAGTTCTTCAATGTTTTCTGAAATCATTTCTATCATTTAATTTCAATATGTTAACAATACAAATTTCACGGCGCCGAATCGTTTGCATTCTGGCAACTTTCTTGCTTTAAAGCGCGGGCATTCGGGCTAGGGGTTTTTCTAGTCGCTGCACTGTTCCTTTACGCTCATTCTGACTCAGCATTTTATTGAGATGACCGGCATATTTGTGGAATTGCATCAATTCATAGGTAAGTGAGGAAGAAGTAATCTGACCTTATCATCTTATCTGCGGATCTTAGAATCTCGCGGGCTTGGTTGAAGCCCTCAACTGGAGGAGGTACGACCCATGTTTTTGTCACGGCGGCAGTTTTTAAAAGTGACGGTGGGGACGGTGGCGGCGGTGGCGGTGGCCGATCATGTGCTGGCGTTGACGGCGCTCCAGCCGGTGATCGAAGT
>CBDDRW010000086.1:0-11822 GCA_965233175.1 uncultured bacterium | reverse complement strand
GTCTGGCCCTCAGGAGGTCGTTCCTCCTGGGGGCCGTGCTACATTGGAAACCTCTCAGGTCGAGGCCAGGCGGAAAGAAAGTTTTTCGGGAAATCACGGCAAAGCCTGAAATCGCCTCTTCTGTTACCCCCTTATTGATAAGATCACTCGTCTTGTTCCTCCATGAGCCTTTTGCTAGGATGCGTGGTTGCAGGGGAGGCCATGAAAGTCGCGACATTCAATGTCAATTCGCTCCGGAAGCGTATGCCGATCGTGCTCGACTGGCTGGCCCAGCACAAGCCTGACGTACTCTGTCTTCAAGAAACCAAGGTCCAAGACAGCGAATTTCCGCTGCTGGCACTGGCGGAGTCAGAATACAACATCACCTACCGAGGAATGAAATCGTACAACGGCGTCGCAATATTGAGCCGGGAAAAACCGGAATCGATAGCCTATGGGTTTGATGATGGAGGAGAAACGGAGGATGCCCGACTCTTACGAGTGGTGATCAAGGGAATTCCCATCGTCAATACCTACGTGCCACAGGGCTTCGAGATCGACTCACCCAAGTATCAATACAAGCTTGGCTGGTATGATCGACTCACCAAGTATTTTAAGAAGCACCTGTTGCCGGACAAACCAGCCATCTGGTGCGGTGACATGAATGTGGCTCCGCGTCCGATAGACGTGCATAGCCCGGAAAAACATCTCAAACATGTGTGTTATCACGAAGATGCACGGCGGGCCTATGAAAACACCCTGGCATGGGGATTTCAGGATATGTTCGTAAAACTCTACCCACATCAGCAGCAATATACGTTTTGGGATTATCGGGCACCGAGCTCACTGGAAGCGAACAAAGGCTGGCGCATCGACCATATTCTTGCGACGACCTCGTTGGCTGAGCATTGTCTAAGGGTAGAGGTGGACGTTGAGCCGCGGCGAGCGAAAGACTCTTCAGATCACACATTTTTATGGGCGGAGTTTTCGGTCTAACCACGAGCGCCACGTCCACACTTGCCCAGTTCAGTCGGTTCAATAAGTCATTCGCGCTGTCCGAACTGGCTCACGAGATTGAAGGAACTATCATGCCGCCTTCAGAGCCCGCGGCTTGGCATGCAATGTGGTTACGCGATTCTGCGCAATCAACGGATCGAGAACCAATCCGCAATTGATACAGCGGAGCACCGCGGATTCCTGCGAAAGCTCCGGTCTCCACTCTTTCACCATCAACCCTTTGCATTTTTGACAAATCATCGGCTCTCCTCCTGCTTTCATGTGTTCCAGCACGGACAAGTCTGCCTTTCACGAGGGGGAATGTAGCATTACAAGATTAATACGGTGTTAACTGGCAGTTAAAACCCTCTAATGTCTATACATGACGATACGCATGATGTGGCAGTGGTCGGTGCAGGCGCCGCCGGGCTGGCAGCATCGATTTTCGCGGCAGAAGCGGCGACAAAGGACGGTCACGCACAAAGAATCGTACTGCTCGATGGTGCTAAGACCATTGGTGCCAAAATCCTGGTTTCCGGAGGCAGCCGCTGTAACGTCACACACGAGGTCGTCTCGCCCCTCGACTTCTTTGGCAATCGCCGCATCATCAAGAACGTGCTGGCAGGGTTCTCCGTTGAACACACCGTGGCGTGGTTTGCCTCGTTAGGGGTCGAGCTCAAACGCGAAGAGACCGGAAAGCTTTTTCCCGTCACTGATAAGGCTCGAACAATTCTTCACGCTCTCGTCAATCGCTGTCACACACTGGGTGCCCGCATTCGACCTGATCATCGTGTAATAGGCATCGAGAAATCTCCTGAAGCCGGATTTATTCTGCAGCACAGTCAAGGGACCCTGCACGCGAAGAAGGTCATTCTGGCGACGGGAGGCAGATCGATCCCCAAGTCAGGGAGTGACGGGTTTGGATATTGTCTTGCCAGGCGACTCGGCCATCGCGTGACGGCTACCGTCCCGGCGCTCGTGCCATTGATGCTCGACGACCGGATGTTTCACCAGACTCTCTCCGGTCTCTCGCAGGAGGTGGAACTCACCATAGTCGTCAAGGGTCGCATTCTCTATCGCCGAACTGGGAGCATGCTCTGGACCCACTTCGGTATCAGTGGTCCAGCGGTCATGGATGCCAGCCGCTTCTGGGCGCTTGCACATGAACAGGGGAAACCCATCGAGGTCTATGGAAACTTCTTACCCGGCCAGACCCAAGAACAAGCAAAATCGTGGTTGATGGAGCAAACGGCGAACAATCCTCGACGATCATTACTGAAGACATGGACGAAACAGATACCGGAGCGGTTTGCCGAAGCTCTCTGTTCCCATGTCGAATGTGATCCAAAAACGGCGGTGGCACAACTGTCGCGAATTGGCCGAAACCGGTTGCTCGCAGCCTTGACCAAGTTCACATTCCCCATCATACATGATCGAGGCTGGAACCATGCCGAAGTCACCGCCGGCGGCGTTCCGCTCGAAGAGGTTCATTACCAGACAATGGAATCCAAACTGGTCCCGGGTCTCTATCTAATCGGGGAGATCCTCGACTGCGACGGACGAATCGGTGGGTTCAATTTCCAATGGGCATGGGCGACGGGCTTGCTGGCAGGGCGGGCGGCGGCAACGCGCTGATCAATCCGCAACAGGAACTAGGAAGTGGCAGGGGGCTTGGCAAGCGCTTTCAATACCGTCGAGACTTCCCTGAACGATTGAGCAAGTTTGTCGAGTTGTGATCCCTTTGCTATCACTTCACCCGCGAGAGACTTCAGCTGATTCTCATAGCTCCCAACCTCTGAGGCAATCTCGGAAATCTTCGTGAGGACTTCTCTATAAGCCGTCAATTCCTGCTGGAGCTGATGAGAACAGGTCTGAGCAGCTTTGATTTCCTCCATCGACGCTTGTATTTGTTGTGTCAATCGACCGACATAGACTTCCCGATCCCGCATGTCGGATTCCAAATTGATTCGTGCTTCTTCGCTCTCGCGGCGGCGCTCCTCCAGATTCCGGATGATCTGACTCCAAGACGCGACGTCCCCAACCAGTTTTGCCGTATCCGGCAATGTCTGCCCAGACTCCAATGCTTTTAATGCAGGACACAGCCATTCGATGAATGCCATCACCTCGCCCAGCTTCAGATCGGTCGGCGAAGCAGGCGTGGCAGCGCGAACCGGATAGGCCTGCGTCTGCGGTACGACGGACGGCTTGACTCTTTTCTGCTGACCATTTCTCGGCTGTGCCCAGCGATGATATTCCAGCAGAACTGCAATACAATGACGACACATCGGCTCTTCCGGTAACGCGCAGCTGCACTTTGAGATGAGATGCCCATCTTTGAGACGGATCGTCTGTTCATAGAGGCCGGAATTCCCGATGACGGCAGACGAAATCTGAGCGTCATCGGCCTCAATGATCCGGACACGATTTTCAGAGAGGTACTGGTTGCCGATGTGGAAGGCATTGCGGTCAGCAACCGCCTTGATCATCGGAGGGTCCAGGAGGCTTAACCGCTCAGCGGAACAGGGGATCTTGTTTCGCATATGTGATGTTCCCAATTGCTCACACCCCCGCTTGTATTCCGTCGTAGTCTGAAACAGGGTCGGGAAACTGTCAAGAATTGATCCGTTTTCAACGGGTGCTACATCATCGCGACGCCCCCATCATCGACACCATGCAGAACGCATTCTTGATTGCATGGCCTCCGGTCGGGTATGGAGAGGAGCTGCCGGCACTACCTAAATTACAGAAAGTGAGGCAACCCGCGCACCGGTGAAGCCTGTTGCCCACCTGACGGCTTTCTCAACATCGGCGAGGCGGCCCCTTCGCACCGACCGGTGTCAGCCAGAGATAGTCCGCAACTTTTTCGTCAATCATGCCTTGTAATTCCTCGATGCGCCCCACTTCGAACGATGTCATATAAACGCTGATCTGGCGAACCTGATCCGTGAGGCGGCGAGCCACTCGCTTGGGAACCGGAAGGTTGTACTGAATGTGTCCGGCTCCTGTATAGCTCACCAGCGGCCCGTCCATCGTCTCACTCAACGAACGAATCTGGTTGAAGCGACGGACTAAGGTCTTCGCCATCCCTTCGTCGCGAAACATGGACGCGTCAAGCATCGTGTGATAGAGGCTGTCATCCCCCTTGCCATGACAGGCCTGGAGTTGCTGAAGAATACGGGCTCGATAAATCGGATCATCGACAATCACCTCATCCTTCATATCCCATTGCACCATCATGGGATCAGACCCTGCTTGAGCCAAACCGTTCTTGGCCACGATCCTCACCAACGGCTTTGGAGGATTCATGGCATCCACAGTCCAATGATGATCTTTGGCCAACTGAACCAGCGGTTCATAATCCTCGAACTGGCCACCCCAATTCTGTCGCCACCGGACTGCCTCTAGGAATTCCTGGCGGTCCATGTCTGACCTGGAAACATATCGATCCAGTGCCGCTTGACCATCCCAGCCGAACATCTCCATAGCTAAGGCCGGTGTGCGCCCACCCGCCTTCAGCCACCGCAGCACTGTCAGCGCCGCGTCGATATGAAATCGATTGTGATGTTCCTCTCCCAAATAAATGATGTCTTGCTGGAGCAACGACCCCGCCCATTGGTCGAGAGAAACCGGTTGACCCGTCTTCGTATCAATGATCTGCCATTCCTTGAACAAGGCGTCCTGCGCGTTCTGTGCAGAGGCGGAAGATTTGGCCACCCCTCCACTCGTGCAGGCGGCAGTGAAGCACAAGACCTCGATGATCAGCAGCGCCTGACATGTGGCGAGGATGGCTCGTGCAGCACACGCTACCGGTATCTTGCGCATAGTGTGTCCTAACACAGGTCTCTCGGGATGGGCAAGACGGAAACCTTGACGCTGGTGGGCGAGGTCGTTATGCTGCCTCATCATCAACAACCGATAGCGACGGATGGGCGTGCACAACCCAGATCACGCGATTCATGGATTTGGATTCTTCCGCACAGGTCCTTGCAGACTTTCGGTCACAAGTCACCCAACTCTTGCAGGAACGAGACAAGGAGTGGGAGGCCTCTCGCAAACTGGTTGAGGCGAAGCAGCTCACGGCAACGTTAAAGCGGCTGATTGATGAAGCCCACCGTGTCGATCTTCCCGACATCGTCCGAGACGCAATCACCTTGGCGTTAGGCGGCTCAGAAGCCACCAGTATTAAGAGTCTGCCCAGTCCCCGGCTCAAAGAACTCACAGGGCTCCCACCGACCAAAGCAGTACGAGCACTCTGTGTGTGGTTCGATATTCTTGAGAGCCCGAAATCCCCCTGGCCAATACCTTCCCTGTGGAGTAAAGAGATTGAGGCATTCGCCCAGTCACACACCAATCCCTTTGACCTCTTGCTCGAAGCCGATGTCGCCTCCTTGCTCGATCTAGGAGCCGGCGACCTCTCCTTCGCCACCGAGCTAGTTGAGCTCTACGTCGCCCCTCTTCAGCACAGACAGCGCGAGTTGATGCTTCACGCGCTCGACCGGCTTCAGCCAGGATCAAAACTCGGTGGCCCACTCCATCCAGAACGAGAAACTCTCAACGGCCTTCGATCTCGGGCAGGCCTCTCATTTCAATTCTACGGGAACCAGGACATGTTCGACTTGGGCAAACTCGATCAGGCTGGAAAACTCGCACCCCGCTACACAATCGCGACCTGCTGGGCCCCCGCGACACCCACGTTCGCCTATGAACCGACCCGATTGTCTGAGTTCATCATCAGGCAAGATCTCCATCGGACCAAAGGCACGTTCGAGCAGACCCGCTATTCCGGCGAACCGGCACTGGAAGTCCAGCATGAAGGCCGTGCACTTCTCTTTCCCTCTTGGAAGTTTGAAGTTCGAGGCCCTCTCGCTCTGCTCGACCTCATGGCGCGCCGGGGCCTCCTCTGCGTCCTGGGAGCCGTCGATACCCAGGTCTTCTGGGAAATCCTCGCGCAACTGCTCGACGATGTCCGCTATCGACCTGACAATCAGCCCTTCACACCGGAGAATCTCCCAGCGATCTTCGGTGCAACCTTCGAGAAGCTTTCGAGCCTTGCGATCGGCGACACGCTAAACTTGTCAGACTGCGGCCCATTACGCAAAGAGATTCCTCGTGTCCTTCCCCTCTTTCCAACGCAGGATTCCTCCTATCGTTTCCGCTCGATCCAGATCCGACGCGGAGCCGTCTTCCCAGGAGTTCCCGCCAGCAGTACTGCCCGACGATATTCTGACATGGCCGAAGAACGCCCTCCATGGATGCTGATCCTCGTTCCTGAATAGACTCGAACTGGATAGTCCCGCCAGCGCAAAGGCCTGCAAGCCGTTCTTTCCAGAGTGGTCGATGCAAGAACTCAGCTGAAAATTGACCATCGACAGACCCTTTGTTAGACTTCGATCGTGTTAGATCACCCTGCATTCCTGAATCATCAGGACCACTAATCCCACCATGAACGCATCTCACACCATCCGGTCAATCCAGGACAATATTGCACTGGTCATCAAGGGGAAGACTCATGTGATCGAAATGGCAGTCGTCTGCCTTCTTGCCCGTGGACATCTTCTGCTCGAAGACGTGCCCGGCGTCGGCAAAACCACGCTGGCGCACAGCTTGGCTCGCTCGTTAGGCTGTTCGTTCAAACGCATTCAATTTACCAGCGATCTCTTGCCGTCCGACATCGTCGGGGTCTCCATGTTCAATCGGCAAAAACAAGGATTTGAATTTATACCCGGCCCGATTTTCGCCAATATCGTGCTGGCCGATGAAATTAATCGCACCACGCCGAAGACCCAGAGTAGTCTCTTGGAAGCGATGGGTGAAGCGCAGATTTCTGTTGATAATCAGACGCACCCGCTTGAGCAACCCTTTATGGTCATCGCCACGCAAAATCCTGCAGAATATCATGGGACATTCCCTCTTCCAGAGTCCCAACTCGACCGGTTTCTGATGCGCCTCTGTATTGGATATCCCGCACTCAAGGAAGAGAGAAAGGTGCTCAATCGCGCGTATTCGTTGCACCCTGCTGAAGCGCTGGACGCGGTCCTGTCGGCCCAGGAAGTATTGGCTCTGCAAGCACGTGTGGATCAGGTCCACATGGAAGAAAGTCTGACAGATTACCTCCTGACGATCGTACAAGCCACTCGTCAGAGCGAGCTTTTATCCTTGGGAGTCAGCACGCGCGGAGCGCTGGGGTTGAGCAAAGCGGCCAAGGCCTTAGCCGTCGTCAGAGGGCGAGACTATTGCCTCCCCGATGACATCAAAGAGCTGGCGCCGATTGTGCTGTCCCACCGTGTCATGCTGAACCGAACCCATGGCATGCGGACACAGAGTTTCGAACAGGCGGAGCGTATGGTGCTCGACCTTGTTGAGACCGTTCCCGTCCCCGTCTAGCCAGTCAGCGATGGATGTCCCAGCAACTGGATACACGAGGCGCGTGACGCACCTATTCCTCAATCTCCATACCTTCTCACCCTTTTCGTTCATCCGAGGCCTTTCCCAGAGACGGTCGATTCGTCTTACATCTGAAGGGACGAAGTTCCTTCTTTTCACCTTGGGGATCGGGCTCGCCGCCATCAATACCGGTAACAACTTGTTTTACTTGCTCTTTGCCATGATGCTCAGTCTGATCGTGATATCCGGACTGCTCTCAGAGCACTGTCTTCGCCGACTGGAATTTCACCGCCATGTCCCCGATCTCATCATCGCCAACGAGCTGACTACCCTCACACTCTCAGTCACCAATCGCAACCGTCACTTGCCCAGCTTTTCCTTGCGTTTCTGCGATATCGTCGAGGGAAAAGATGTCGATCGAGGTCTCACGATCCCTCTTCTGCCAGCACAGAATTCTATGCTCCTATCCTATCCACTCCTTGCCACAAAACGGGGTCAGATCCGGCTTGAAGCCATCCGAGCTCAAACGCTGTTCCCTTTCGGTCTGTTTCTCAAGAAAGGGCGCTACCCTGCGGAAGCGCATCTGCTCGTCAGCCCACCCATCAAACCGCTCACCTTGCGATTCATCGATGAATTAGTGAGTGAAGGGCAAGGAGAGTCCATCCCTCAACGAGGAGATGGGACCCAACTCTACAACCTTCGCCTTTATCGACCAGGCGATGATTCCAGAGCGATTCATTGGATGACCACTGCACGCACCTCTCAGCTGATCGTTCGAGAAACCGAAGCGGAAGATCAACGACGCATCACGGTCGTCCTGTCAATCGTGGCCCCCGAAGAATGCGACAATCTCTTCGAGCGGAGCGTGACATTCGTGGCCTCACTCCTTTCACAGCTGACCGATCGAGCCCACCCTGTGCGACTGATCGTCGGAACGGCAGACTCGGGACTCGGATCGGGATCCGGGCACCTTTTGGCGATGCTACGCGTGCTGGCGTTATGTGAACGGCGGCGACCCGGAACCGGGAGTGTCGATCAGACCGAGAGTCTCCCACTCACTCACCATGACGTGCGAGGCTACACAGTGGCGATTGTGCCGTGGTCGGATCAGGAGGCTTCTACAAGCCCGGTGCGCGCTGATCGGGTGCTCCATGCCGCACAGCTTGTAGAATTGACACATGCTTTTTGATCGAGCCTTTACCATCAGCTCCGTTCTCCTCGCCACCACGGCGTTCAGCGGGCTCGTACTCGCACAGAGCATCCCGCTCTGGCTCGCGTTCCCCACCGTCATCATTCTCATCATCTCGTTGCTTCGCGCAGGAGAAGAAGGAATCATTCGTCAGACAATGGCCCGGGTCACCGTCTCGCCACCCTTGTGGAATGCCTTGCTGATCGGAGCCTTTCTCATATTGCTGATCGATCTCACCGTGGTGTCACAAGATCTTCTCCCGGCTGGTATCCATTTTCTGGTTGTGTTGCTGGACATCAAGTTGCTCACTCTTCAGCAACGGCATGATTATCGGCATCTCTACGCGATTAGTCTTATGGCCATCTTGGCTTCCGCGGCACTGACGACCGACGCATGGTTTATCCCCATATTTCTGCTGTATCTACTTGCGGCTGTCTGGACGCTCTTGCTGTATCACTTGACCCACGAAACAGGCGACATCTCTGCCGACGTCACACCCTCAGGCGCAGCCGCCGGTCACGCGGCATTTCAAAATTGCATCACGCACCGATTCTTTTGGTTGACCAACGGAACGGCCGTCATGACGATTGCGCTGACACTCACCATTTTCTTTCTCATTCCTCGCATCGGAGCAGGGATGTTTCAGAAAACAAGTGGGGAAACACTGCGGACGACCGGCTTTTCCGATCGGGTCGACCTGGGAACGATCGGGTCAGTCAAACAAGATCCCCAGATCGTCATGCGAGTTGAATTGCCTGACCAGCCCGCCGTTGAAAAGGATCGACTCTATCTGAGAGGACTCGCGTACAATCAGTACAATGGGCGATCATGGAACCATAGCGAAACTCGGCGTCGCTCGTTGAATTCCGTGGATGAAGGAAGATTATTCCTCGTTCGCCCAACCGGCCGCTCTCCAGGCAACCTCTCTGTCCCGATTCGTCAAGATATTCTGTTGGAAGCACTCGATACCGCTGTCCTGTTTGCCGCACCATTCGCTGAACAGGTGAGCGGCGAGTTTGTGACAGTCCTAGCCGATACCATGGGTGGGCTGTACCTGCCATCTCCTCCTTCTTCCCGTATCCGATACTCCGTGACCTCGTACATAACACGCCTTGCTCAGGACGAACGGACCGCTTCGACCCTGGTCTATCCAGACGTTATCCGTTCCCACTATCTTCAGGTTCCTGATGGATCACAGCTGGTGGCGGACTTAGCCCATCGCGTCACCCAAGAAGCCACAACTCCCTTCGAGCGAGTGTTGGCTATTCACCAACATCTCTTGGGAAATTACCGCTACAGCCTTGAAGGCGATACGGCCACACTCAGTCATCCGCTCGAGGAATTTCTTTTCACGAGAAAAACCGGATATTGCGAACATTATGCGACCGCGATGGTTGTGATGCTGCGAACCATAGGCATTCCAGCTCGACTGGTGACAGGGTTTTTGGCCACAGAATGGAATGAATATGGAGGCTACTTCACGGTGCGCCAGCGAGATGCTCATGCCTGGGTCGAGGTCTATTTTCCTTCCTCAGGCTGGATCATCATGGATCCTACCCCCACCATCGACACACTCGTTGCCACCAATCGCTGGGAATCCGTTCGCCGCCTCGGGGAATCCGTTCGATTACAGTGGGACCGTCTGTTCGTGCGTTATAGTGCGAAGGATCAACTGGCTGTCGTTCATGGAGTACGCGAAGGTAGTCATTCCTTGCGTGAACAAGTAAGCCGCTGGGGTTCGTTCATTACTGCACCTATAGATAAGGGCTTCAGCCGCTTGATGCATGTGGCTCAAACGTTTCGGCCCGGCGTGCTGGAGCTCATGACAGGCGTGGCTGTGGTCGGCTTAGCCCTGCTTCTCCTTATGCTTCGTGATAGAATCGGACTCTGGGCCACCACCCATCTTCCAACATCGCATCCACAGCTTGCGATCGTCCATCTCTATACTCGAATGGTTCGCACGGTGGAGAGACACGGCGTGAGCAAACCTCCATCCGCCACTGCCAGTGAATTTGCCAGACTGGTCGAACGGGAATGGAAAGCAGCCGGCCCCATTGTGGCTGATATCATCGCCCTCTACCATCAAGGACGATATAGCCAAACCCCGCTTACAGCAAGCGAGCTCTCCCGTGCAGCCGAACAGGTAGGGCGGCTGCAATCCCTTCTACATACACCCCGTTAACCACCTTGAGTTGCATCATCGGCCTTGGTCAGCCAGCGCGAACCGCCTCTTCCACCAGTGCAACGGCTATTTCAAACGCGTCAGTCGTGTGCAGACGCGTTGGGATAGCCACTTCGACAAAAAATAAGTAAAGCCGCCCCTCCTGAAGCAGGAAGAGAGGAAGGTGTCTTACTAGAAACAGACGAGATGTGCGAGATGTGATTGGAGCGGGAAACGGGATTTGAACCCGCGACCCTCGCCTTGGCAAGGCGATGCTCTACCACTGAGCTATTCCCGCTCGATCACAGTTGTTCAGAGGGGTGGGATTTTACTGATGCAGGAACGAAACTGTCAAGCGATCTGGCGATTGACTAGACTCATCAATAATCATCGTCACTTGTTCAGATAGTCTTGCAGACGCTTAAACATGCGATTCTTGCGATTATTTGGTGCTCCGGCACCAGAAAATGGGTTTGCACCGAGCCATTCTGAGTGGGGCAAGCCTCTGTCACGATGAAGCACTTCGATAATACGGCCCATTCTAGAACGCGAGACTCCGAAAAGTGAGGCTTTCTATTTTCGTTACATTGATTCAGTAGCGCTACAAAAAGGTAACGCGCAAATATTGCTGTCAAATTATTGATTTATTGAATATTTATTTCATGGAATCGCAAACCATTCACAGAGTGATACATAAAGTACCCAATAACACATAACGTGTTGCCAATGAATAGGTTTCACCGCCGACTATTTTATAGTCAATTATTCAATAGCTTATTGCACTTACCATTTACAGAAATGGATCTGTTTAGTTTGGTTCATCTATTGCTAGCAGAGGATGCCCGTGATGTTAGAAATACTATTTATGTTTGACTCTTTCTCCTTATTACGTAGTGCGTTGAAAAATGAATGAGAAGTTAAGCTTCTGATCTGCATCAACAAGTAAAGTGTAGAGACGTTTCGTGGGCTTGATTGAAGCCCTCAACTGGAGGAGGTACGACCCATGTTTTTGTCACGGCGGCAGTTTTTAAAAGTGACGGTGGGGACGGTGGCGGCGGTGGCGGTGGCCGATCATGTGCTGGCGTTGACGGCGCTCCAGCCGGTGATCGAAGT